>OY970075.1:0-825000 GCA_963705385.1 uncultured Cytophagales bacterium | reverse complement strand
AGCAAAAGCGGGTTAAAACTGCCATTAGTTCTAGTGTTCAGGCACTGCCTAAGCACTATGACTGGTGTTAGTAAGTACAAGAAACAAATAAGAGCGTATGGGGAATGCCTAGGCTCTCAGAGGCGATGAAGGACGTAGTCAACTGCGATAAGCTGCGGGGATTGGTTACACGACGTGATCCGCAGATTTCCGAATGGGGCAACCCACTCCGATGAAGTCGGAGTATCTCTTTCGTAGAGAAGCTAACCTGGGGAACTGAAACATCTAAGTACCCAGAGGAAAAGAAAACAATAGTGATTCCGTCAGTAGTGGCGAGCGAAAGCGGAATAGCCCAAACCACAATAGTTACGGCTACTGTGGGGTTGTAGGACTGGCATACCGGTCTAACAAGAAAACTCAAATTACCCTGGAAAGGTAAGCCATAGAAGGTGAAAGCCCTGTCGAGGTAATCAAATTAGACTAGTCAGTATCCTGAGTAGGTCGGCGCTGGTGAAACACCGACTGAAACTGCCGGCACCATCCGGTAAGGCTAAATACTCCTGAGAGACCGATAGTGAACTAGTACCGTGAGGGAAAGGTGAAAAGTACCCTGAATAAGGGAGTGAAAAGTCCCTGAAACCATACGCTTACAAGCGGTCGGAGCCCTTTTTAAGGGTGACGGCGTGCCTTTTGCATAATGAGCCTACGAGTTAGTCTTCTCTGGCAAGGTTAATCCTTTTAAAAGGAGCAGCCGAAGCGAAAGCGAGTCTGAATAAGGCGATTGAGTCAGAGGAGCTAGACGCGAAACCTAGTGATCTACCCATGGCCAGGCTGAAGCGCTGGTAAAACAGCGTGGAGGGCCGAACTAGTGAATGTTGCAACATTCTTGGATGAGCTGTGGGTAGGGGTGAAAGGCCAATCAAACTAGGAGATAGCTCGTACTCTCCGAAATGCTTTTAGGAGCAGCCTTAAATGTATACTAGCAGAGGTAGAGCTACCGATAGAATAGGGAGGAGTAAAATCCTATCCTATCCAGACGAACTCCGAATGCTGCTAGTTTTGTTTAGGAGTGAGGGCTAGGGTGCTAAGGTCCTAGCCCAAGAGGGAAAGAACCCAGACCATCAGCTAAGGTCCCTAAATATATGCTAAGTTGAGCTAAGAAAGTTCAGTTGCTAAGACAGCTAGGATGTTGGCTTGGAAGCAGCCATTCATTTAAAGAGTGCGTAACAGCTCACTAGTCGAGCAACAGGGCGTCGATAATAAACGGGCATCAAGCATATTACCGAAGCTATGGCTCTGCCACACAAGTGGCAGGGGGTAGGAGAGCATTCTAACAGAGCTGAAGTAGAAGGATAACCTTTTATGGATCAGTTAGAAAAGAAAATGTAGGCATAAGTAACGTTAATAATGGCGAGAAACCATTACACCGAAAGACTAAGGTTTCCACGGCTATGCTAGTCATCCGTGGGTAAGTCGGGACCTAAGTTGTAGCCAAACGGCGTAAACGATGGATAATCGGTTAATATTCCGATACTAGCTAACAATAGAGAAGGGGGGACGGAGGAGTGACAGGTCTGCCTCGTGACGAAATACGAGGTTGAAGCCGGTAGGTATAGGTGTGAGAGGCAAATCCCTCACGCCTGCCGAGGGTGATAGTACTGCAATCCTTTTGGAGCGCAGATAATGACCGTAAACATACTTCCAAGAAAAGCCTCTAATCGTTACGTTGTTAGCTATCCGTACCGCAAACCGACACTGGTAGTCGAGGAGAGAATCCTCAGGTGGACGAGTGATTCGTGGCTAAGGAACTCGGCAAAATGACCCTGTAACTTCGGGAGAAAGGGTGCCTCGCTGACTATCGTAAGATAGAAAGCAGGCCGCAGTGAAAAGACCCAGGCGACTGTTTACCAAAAACACAAGGCTTTGCAAAATCGAAAGATGAAGTATAAGGCCTGATACCTGCCCGGTGCTGGAAGGTTAATAGGAGGTGTCAAACATTTCGGTGTTGAAGCACTGAATAGAAGCCCCAGTAAACGGCGGCCGTAACTATGACGGTCCTAAGGTAGCGAAATTCCTTGTCGGGTAAGTTCCGACCCGCACGAATGGTATAACGATCTGGGTACTGTCTCGGCCACGAGCTCGGTGAAATTGTAGTAGCGGTGAAGATGCCGCTTACCCGCAACGGGACGGAAAGACCCTATGAACCTTTACTATAGCTTAACATTGGTAATGTGTGGATGATGTGTAGGATAGGTGGGAGACTATGAAGCCTTGGCGCTAGCTGGGGTGGAGTCAACCTTGAAATACCACCCTTCATGTATGTGTTACCTAACCTTTGAATACAAGGAGACAGTGTTAGGTGGGTAGTTTGACTGGGGTGGTCGCCTCCAAAAAAGTAACGGAGGCTTTCAAAGGTACCCTCAGCACGGATGGTAATCGTGCGTAGAGTGCAATAGCATAAGGGTGCCTGACTGTGAGACCTACAAGTCGAGCAGGGTCGAAAGACGGATATAGTGATCCGGTGGTCCTGCATGGAAAGGCCATCGCTCAAAGGATAAAAGGTACTCTAGGGATAACAGGCTGATCTCCCCCAAGAGCTCATATCGACGGGGAGGTTTGGCACCTCGATGTCGGCTCGTCACAACCTGGAGCTGGAGAAGGTTCCAAGGGTTGGGCTGTTCGCCCATTAAAGTGGCACGCGAGCTGGGTTCAGAACGTCGTGAGACAGTTCGGTCCCTATCTGTTGTGGGCGTTGGAAGCTTGAGAGGAGCTGACCCTAGTACGAGAGGACCGGGTTGGGTAAACCGCTGGTGTATCAGTTGTGACGTCAGTTGCACTGCTGAGTAGCTACGTTTACAAGAGATAAGTGCTGAAAGCATCTAAGCACGAAACTCGCCTCAAGATGAGGCTTCATTATAAGGGTGGTTATAGACCATGACCTTGATAGGCTGCAGGTGTAAAGTCAGAAATGGCAAAGCTGAGCAGTACTAATTGCCCTAAAGTTTTTTGCCCCCGCCTTGCTTTTACAATTTGTTTTTTTATTAACCATATCCTAAAGTATTCCTATAAAAGGCATACTTTAGGATAATTAATAAACCTATTAAATAATTAAAGCGACTAAAGCACTGGTGTACACCTCTTCCCATTCCGAACAGAGAAGTTAAGGCCAGCAGCGCCGATGGTACTGCCGTAAAAGGTGGGAGAGTAGGTAGTCGCTATTTTTTATTATTACTACCTTCTATATACCCCTCATAGCCCACCCTTGCTTACAGCTATTTTCCAGGTGAATCCTGTTTTCGCGGAGTCTGCTAGCATGATGTTACCACACACCCCTACGCGCTACCTTTCGATAGAAAATTGCCTACACCTACCCCATTATTCGCCAAGCAAAAAGTACCTTCTATAGGGTAGCTTATCCTTTGAGCCTACTGTACAATACAACCTCCTTCTATGCAAGGTTGAAAGTAAGGCATGGATATTGCTGCGCGCCAACCATAATAAGACCGTTGAAAAATTCAAGGAAATACGCGTTAAAAGCTATAAAGGGAGCTAAAACCTAATTTTACAACGGTCTCATAATTTAAGTGGCTTCCCGGTTGTAGCTTTGGAAAGTTGTTGTTTAAAAGCTTTTTAGTACCAAAGAAACCTGGAGATGGCATTGCTATAAAGTTTGAAACCTTTCTTGCTGGGAGAATTTAGCGTTATTTCATTTTACAAACTAACTTTAGTAAGCTAAAAGTCTTCGCATATGAGCCATGCAACCTATGCTGCTGTGGAGCAACTAGCCCCAACCCTAAAAACCTCCATGAACCATGCTGCAGGCCTACTTTTCTAACAAATTTTTAGAAGCAGGCTGTGATGAGGTAGGTAGGGGTTGCCTAGCAGGTCCTGTCGTAGCAGCGGCAGTAATTCTCCCTAAAGATTGCCATCATTCTGGGCTTAAGGATTCTAAGCAGCTTACACCAAGACAAAGGCAGGTCCTGAGCGATTTTATCAAACAAGAAGCACTTGATTGGGCTATAGGGGAGGCAAGTCATGAAGAAGTTGATCAAATTAACCTCCTCAATGCGTCTTACCTGGCCATGCACCGAGCTATTGCTCAACTTCGGCTAGCGCCTGAATTGCTGCTCATTGATGGTAACCGGTTTCAGGCTTACCTATCCATCCCTCATCAGTGCATCGTCAAAGGTGATGCAAAGTTGGCGCCTATTGCTGCTGCCTCTATCTTGGCTAAGGTCTATCGGGATGCACTGATGCACCAGCTGGCCCAAGCTTTTCCGGGCTATGGTTGGGAAAGCAATGTAGGCTATCCTACACCAGCCCATCGGCAGGCGATTCAACAGTTGGGTGTTACTCCTTATCACCGAAAGACTTTCTCTCTTACCCCCAATCCAGGCTAATTTATAGAGTAAAAGCACTAAATATGCTCAAACATCCAATGTTCAAATAGAAAACTACGCTTGTGTGGCATCTATCTGGTCTACTTTTCCTTTTTTAAGAATTGTACTGGCCTTTGTAAGTGGCATATCAGCTGCTCACTATGGGGAAGAAATGAGCTGTGTAGCAGGTGCTTTGTTAGGGTTATTTTTGTTCGTTTACATCTTTTGTGTTGTTATTACTCCTCAAACAGCGTTTCATCGCCGTAGTCCTTGGGTAGGCCTACTAGGGCTAGGCTGTATTTTCTTAACAGGCTACTTGCGCTTGTTGACCAGTAAGGCATGCCATGATGCCAATCACCTTAGACAGTGGGCAGCAGTCATAGAGGCCTATGAAGCAACGGCTTTAGAAGATCCTCATAGCAAAGGAACCAGTAGCCGCGTTATTGTAGCTGTCCGCCGAGCGCGCGTACAAGGAAAATGGAGGCAGGTCTATGGTAAAGTGCAGATAATTTTTCCTAAACTGCCTGGTGTCAAACTTTTCTACGGAAATGTATTGCTCATTCAAGGAAACCCCCAGCCTGTTCCAGCCCCTAGGAACCCCTACGAGTTTGACTATGCAGCTTTTTTAGGCCTTTCTCAGATTTACCATCAGCACTTTGTAGAGGAGGAGAAAATTATGGTGATAGCTGAGCAGCCCCCTAACCCTATCAAAGCGCTTTCTTTTAAAGTCCTGAGGCGTTGTAAATTTTTGTTAGAACAGCATATCAGCCACAGAGAAGTGTGCTCTGTAGTGTTAGCACTGGTTCTAGGGCACAAAGACGAACTAGACCCAAGGGTCAGGGATGCTTACCTAGGTGCTGGTACAATGCACGTATTGGCCGTTTCTGGCTTACATGTAGGTATCCTATACTGGCTTTTGAGTGTTCTCCTGGGCCTGTTAAAGAAAAGTAGGTACTCGAAGTGGTTGTCTCCAGCTCTATCCTTAGTAACACTTTGGTTCTATGCGTTTGTAACAGGCTTGTCTCCTTCTGCGTTGCGGGCAACGCTAATGTTTACTTTTTTTACCCTTGCTAAAATACTAGATAGGCAAAGTAATAGCTATAACACCCTGGCTGCTTCTGCCTTTTTGCTACTGTTTTGGGATCCGCTATTAGTCTTTTCAGTAAGCTTCCAACTTTCTTATCTGGCAGTGCTAGGGATTGTGTATTTGCAGCCTAAGGTTTATCGCAGTTTGGTTTTAGAGCATAATCCTTTCTTGGACAAACTTTGGCTCCTTGCCTCTGTTTCTTTGGCAGCCCAGGTAACTACTACACCTGTGAGCTTGTATTACTTTCATCAATTTCCCACTTACTTTCTAATTGCCAATTGGTTGGTTGTGCCAGCAGCGTTGCTTATCCTATGTTTAGGGTTTGGAATACTCATGACTAGCTTTTGGCCTGGCTTAAGTACACTGATAGCCTGGGTACTTGAGCAGGTTGTCTTAGGTATCAATCAATTCGTTTTTGCTATCCAAAGCCTTCCTTTCAGCCTCTTTGCTAACATTAACTTAAGTGCCTCTACAGTGCTGTTGCTATACGGGTTACTAATCACATTGCTAACCTTTCTACACACAAGGAGGTTGAAATATTGGGTGGTTACCAACGCATTGGTAATCCTACTCTCTCTACGTTCCATTCAGGTATATCTCAGACAGCAAGCGCAGTGTAAGGTAATCTTCTACAGTATTGACCATCACAAGGTTACTGCTTTTGTTAAAGGGCACCAAAGTACACTGTGCGTTGATAGCAGCTTCAAAGAAAACCCTAAGAAGTATAACTACCATGTTCAGCCAAGCCAAGGGGCAATGGGCATTATGTCTCTAATCAGCTATACCTTAGACGAGGCAGTACAACAGCAGGGTTTTCCTTTACAGGCATGGCAAGGGCTGAAACTAGCAATTTGGCAAGGCAAGCGCTTCTTCTTTATTGACAAAAACACCAAAAAGCTACCTAGTCTGAAAGAAAAGGTGTACACTGACTTTCTGGTGGTAGAAGAAAATGCTGTGACCACCCTTCAACCGTTATTAGATCGGTTTGAATTTGACACATTGGTCATTGGCGCCTCTAATAAAAGGTCTCTAGCCGAGCAGCTTCAAGCAGAAGCAGAGCAAGGTGGGCTTCACAGTCATTCGCTGCTCCAACAAGGAGCATTGACAATTGCCTGGTAGCTCATCTGCGTTGGGCTGGACGCTTTGCATCTACCTCTAAAATCCTAAGGAAAAGCTTATGAACTGTTGTCTCCACAGAGGTTCATTTCTAGGTAGTGCCGTCAATTAGTTTTCTGTATTGTTTGACTTCAGAGATAACGAAGATGCATAGAGATGGATTGACGCTGAGTGTTTAGTCCCATGGAGAAGTGGTTTGGATTAATATTAAAATATTCCGGATGGGCCCTCCATTCATTAATAATAAATTGCCACGGGATCTTGCCCTTTAGACTCTTCAGCCGCTTGGCAAAGTTATAAGCCATCAGATAAGCATGAAGGTGTTCTTTTAGTTGTAGATGACTTGCATATGTAAACGTATTTACTGTAGCTTCTTTTAACCCGCTATTCATGCGCTCTACTTGTCCATTAGTCCATGGATGCTTCACTCACAAGAAGGGATATGGTTGATGATGTACAAAAAGCGCTATTGGATATTACAGGAGGGTTGAATACGACTTTATAAAAACTTATCCCTGGTTGCTTGCAAAAAATAAAAATAGGTATTGATGTTTAACTTGTTCTAATAATCCACTAACTTAACTGACATTGCGTCAAGCTAACCTCTATTTTATTTTCTTAACCCCATAACGATGTACAATCCATTTCAAAGATGCATAGCTATTATGTTACTCTGGAGCATGGCCTTGCAGAGCTGTACCTCAAACCTTAAACTCGATACCGGTCCAGCAGCAAGCCAGCCACAGGTCAGTAAAAAATCTCTCAGACGCCTCGGAGGAAAGGAACAGCGCCCACCAGATCAGCCTATGTCCATCCCTGCTCCTCAAGAGAAGCCTCAAGGAGTCCTTGCTGCTCAGGCTGCTCTTTCCGTCCCACTTTTCACAGCCACATCCCCCAGTAGCTTTCCTCCTCACACAGCAGCTCTACCCTTCCCCAGGACTGTTCTTTACAACTCAAGGCTTTCCCAAGACACAGCCATTACTCAGTCTCCAAAAAACCGTGTAGGTAGGCAGAGCTTACTGAGCGGCATGATGCAAGGATTTGAAGAGGAAAAGGAAAGTGGACCTCCTCAGGAAGATAAAGAACACAAGGAGGCATTCCCCCAAGAACAGCACGCTCCTCGAGCTTCCTTGCTGAAGTTGAGGCCATTGGAGCACCAAGGACCCACTGCATTGGAGGTTGCCCAAAAAGAAGCAACAGCCCTGAAGAAGGCAATAAAAAAGCAGTATGGTTTACTGATCTCTCAAGATAGCAAGGCAGCTGATTTGCAGCTAGTGAGTGGCTTGCTTGCTGATTTGGAGCAATTATTGGGTTTAGAGGCGCTATGGACGCTAGAAGAAAGCAAGGATAGCGCTCAGGAGTACCTCGTGAGGCTCAGGAACGATGATAGGCTGCCTCTATACGGAGCCGATGTAAGCAAAAAGCTCACAGCTCTGCTAGAGCGCGCCTATGGGCAAGCGCTCAAAGGAGCGGTATCTACTACCCTGCTGAAGGGGCCATCCAAGCTATCCCATGAGGAGCAAGAGAGGCTAGCAATGGCGTTAGGCCAGCTGGCAGCATTCCATCAAGCGCAGGGAAGCCAAACAGGAGATTTATCTCTTTACACGGATGCAGCCATACTCTACCAACATATGCTGCAGGTATGTGAAGGAGAGGAAGCAGAATCCCCAGGCTATCAAGAACAGATCAAGGAGGCATACAGGGGCTTAGCCGAGATTAAAGCGGCAATGATAGCCAGATGTAGGCAAGGAAAGGCTACACTGAGCAGCAGCGTAACCTCAGATGAGCTTCAAGAGGAAATAGCAAGAGATAAGCAAATATTACAAGATTTGAGAGTTGACACCAAGAGGAGAGTAGCTGAACTAGAAGCAGCAGAGATGAGGGATGAAGCGTTGTACATTGAGAAGAGCAAGGCCCTGTTTGCTGAGATAGCACAGAGGGTTGGGGCATTTTTAGGCAAGCTCTACCAAGAGAGTGAGCAAGCACTAGGGCCAGCGCCGTGCAAATACACGGTAATGGGGCTAGGCTCGATGGCCTTGCAGCAGATGACTCCTTACTCAGACCTAGAATTTTCCATCCTGATGGAGGATAACAAGAGCCAAGAGGTGTTAGAAGCGCATCGAGCGTACTTCAGGGAGCTGAGCCACCTAGTACACTTCAGAGTGATCAACTTAGGCGAGACAGTCTTACCCCAGGATCAATACAAGGCTCAACATAATCTCCAAATCAGTTTGGATCATCTAGGCAAAAGAGGGATCAATTTTGATTTAGGCGGCAAGACCCCCTTAGGTAGAAAAGATAAGCCATACTTAAAAAAGCCCTATAAATTAATACAGCCAGTAGCAGGAATGATGGGTTACTTGAAGAATGAAGGACACAAAATGGAGCATATGGATAAGCTGCTGCCCTTTATTCTAGAGCGCACGTGTTATGTACATGGCGACCAAGGACTGTATGCAGCTTATGAGCAGGCAAGTAAGCAGTTTCTGCAGGAAGGCCAAACGGAGCAAGGGGTTCCTGTGTACCAAGCAAGAGCATTGCAGAAGTTACTAGAGGGAGTAGTAGAGCTGGATTATAGCCATGCAGGTGCAGGGCGAGCTAAATCTGTTCAGCAAGGAGACTTAGCAGACTTTGCCCCCAAATTATTTGATTATGAAGCCGCAGGACGGTTGTATGATGTGAAGCAAGAAATATACCGGTTGCCAGATAGGCTACTCTATAGACTAGCGATGTACTACGGGTTACTCCCCGAAAGTGGTTGGGACGCAGTAGCGCAGTTGCGCACTAAGGAAATCATCAGCGAAGTAGCCGCAAGGCATCTAGGGTATGCGGTAAGCTTTGCTACGATGCTGCGCTTAGAGACGTATTTACACCATGGCCAGCAAAAAGAGGGTATGACAATGCTAGGTGGCATGAGCCAAGAGGCGGCGCAGCAGTTTTTTGTGCTCTCCAAAGAAGCCTTAGAAGAAGGGGGGAGCTTGTTTAAATACTACTACACAGCCCTGCCCTTGCACAAAAAAATGGAAGAGTTTTTCAAGGAGAGGGAAGGAGATGTATCCCCCATTCAAGAAGAGAATTTCTTTCAAGAAGAGTCCTTTTACAATGACAGTGATGGTGTCAGGGGGTATATACACCGGCGCGTAATGCAGCATGCAGCAGCAAAAACGTGCTATAAGAAAGCACTGGAGATGAGACAGGCCCTTTATCCTGGTAACCACTCTGATGTAGCAGATTCCCTGCATGCCGTGGGTACTGTCTATGAGACGCTAGGGGAATCCAACAAAGGGCTAGGGTATTTTCAGCAAGCCCTGGAGATGGATAGGGCCCTTTATCCCGGTAACCACCCTTGTGTAGCGAATTCCCTGAATAGCGTGGGTCTAGCCTACGATACGCTAGGGGAAACCAGCAAAGGGCTAGGGTATTATGAGCAAGCCCTGGAGATGTATAGGGCTCTTTATCCCGGTAACCACCCTGAGGTAGCTACGTCCCTGAATAACGTGGGTCTAGCCTACCAGACGCTAGGGGAATCCAGCAAAGGGCTAAGGTATCAAGAGCAAGCCCTGGATATGTATAGGGCCCTTTATCCCGGTAACCACCCCTCTGTAGCTATGTCCCTGAATAACGTGGGGTTTGCCTACCAGACGTTAGGGGAATCCAGCAAAGGGCTAGGGTATTATGAGCAAGCCCTGGAGATAAGACAGGCTCTTTATCCCGGTAACCACCCTAATGTAGCAGCTTCCCTGAATAACGTGGGTACTGCCTACGAGAGGCTAGGGGAAGCCAAGAAAGGACTAGGGTATTTGGAGCAAGCCCTGGAGATGATACAGGCTCTTTATCCTGGTAATCACCCTGTTGTAGCTACGTTCCTGAATAACGTGAGTAATGCCTACGAGAGGCTAGGGGAAGCCAAGAAAGGGCTAGGGTATCAAGAGCAAGCCCTCCAGATGTATAGGGCCCTTTATCCTGGTAACCATCCTAATGTAGCGGATTCCCTGAATAACGTGGGTATAGCCTACCAGACGCTAGGGGAAGTCAAGAAAGGATTAGGGTATCAAGAGCAAGCCCTAGAGATGATACAGGCTCTTTATCCCGGTAACCACCCTGATGTAGCAACTTCCCTGAATAACGTGGGTAGTGCCTATCAGACGTTAGGGGAATCCAAGAAAGGGCTAGGGTATCAAGAGCAAGCCCTGGAGATGATACAGGCCCTTTATCCCGGTAACCACCCCTCTGTAGCTACATCCCTGAATAGTGTGGGTAGTGCTTACCAGACGCTAGGGGAATCCAGCAAAGGGCTAGGGTATTACGAGCAAGCCCTTGTGATGAGAAAGGCTCTTTATCCCGGTAACCACCCTGATGTAGCTACGTCCCTGAATAACGTGGGAGGTGCCTACCAGACGCTAGGAGAAGTCAGCAAAGGACTGAGATATTATAAGCAAGTTCTGGAGATGTATAGGGCTCTTTATCCCGGTAACCACCCTGAGGTAGCTATGTCCCTGAATAACGTGGGTATGGCCTACCATACGCTAGGGGAAGCCAAGAAAGGGCTAGGGTATTTGGAGCAAGCCCTGGAGATGATACAGGCCCTTTATCCCGGTAACCACCCCTCTGTAGCGAATTCCCTGAATAACGTGGGAGGTGCCTACCAGGCGCTAGGAGAAGCCAAGAAAGGGTTAGGGTATTTTCAGCAAGCCCTGGAGATGTATAGGGCTCTTTATCCTGGTAACCACCCCTCTGTAGCACGTTCCCTGAATAACGTGGGTCTAGCCTACGAGAAGCTAGGGGAAGCCAGCAAAGGGCTAGGGTATTTGGAGCAAGCCCTGGAGATGATACAGGCTCTTTATCCCGGTAACCACCCTCATGTAGCAGCTTCCCTGAATAACGTGGGGTTTGCCTACGAGAGGCTAGGGGAAACCAGCAAAGGGCTAGGGTATCAAGAGCAAGCCCTGGATATGTATAGGGCCCTTTATCCCGGTAACCACCCTGAGGTAGCAACTTCCCTGAATAACGTGGGGTTTGCCTACCACACGCTAGGGGAAGTCAGCAAAGGGGTAGGGTATCAAGAGCAAGCCCTGAAGATGAGACAGGCTCTTTATCCTGGTAACCACCCTGATGTAGCAGCTTCCCTGAATAAGGTGGGCATGGCCTACTATGCCCTAGGGGAAGCCAGCAAAGGGTTAGGGTATTTTCAGCAAGCCCTGGAGATGAGACAGGCCTTTTATCCTAGCAACCACCCTGATGTAGCGGATTCCCTGAATAAGGTGGGTATAGCCTACCAGAGGCTAGGGGAAGCCAAGAAAGGGCTAAGATATTTTCAGCAAGCCCTGGAGATGTATAGGGCCCTTTATCCTGGTAACCACCCTGAGGTAGCAACTTCCCTGAATAACGTGGGTATAGCCTACGATACGCTAGGGGAAACCAGCAAAGGGCTAGGGTATTATGAGCAAGCCCTGGAGATGTATAGGGCTCTTTATCCCGGTAACCACCCTGAGGTAGCTACGTCCCTGAATAACGTGGGTCTAGCCTACTATACGCTAGGGAAAGCCAGCAAAGGGCTAGGGTATTTTCTGCAAGCCCTGAAGATGAGGCAGGCTCTTTATCTTGGTAACCACCCTGAGGTAGCAACTTCCCTGAATAACGTGGGTAGTGCCTACCACACGCTAGGGGAAGTCAGCAAAGGGGTAGGGTATCAAGAGCAAGCCCTGAAGATGAGACAGGCTCTTTATCCTGGTAACCACCCTGATGTAGCAGCTTCCCTGAATAACGTGGGAGGTGCCTACGAGACGCTAGGGAAATCCAAGAAAGGGCTAGGATATTATGAGCAAGCCCTGGAGATGAGACAGGCTCTTTATCCCGGTAACCACCACTCTGTAGCTACGTCCCTGAATAACGTGGGTATAGCCTACGAGAGGCTAGGGGAAGCCAAGAAAGGGCTAGGGTATCAAGAGCAAGCCCTCCAGATGTATAGAGCCCTTTATCCTGGTAACCACCCTGATGTAGCCAATTCCCTGAATAGCCTGGGAGGTGCCTACGATATACTAGGGGAAGCCAGCAAAGGGCTAGGGTATTTGGAGCAAGCCCTGGAGATGAGACAGGCTCTTTATCCCGGTAACCACCCCTCTGTAGCAGCTTCCCTGAATAACGTGGGTACTGCCTACGATACACTAGGGGAATCCAACAAAGGGCTAGGGTATTTCCAGCAAGCCCTCGAGATGATGCGGGCGGTCTACCCTGCTAATCACCCCTCCATTCAGCAAATAGAGCAAAACTTAAGGAAAATTTCAGCTCAGCAAGCAGGGGAGAGGGATTTGTTCTTCCAGGCATGTAGGGCAGGAAATGATAGCTTGGCAGCAAGTATGTCTATAGGCTCGCTTAAAAAAGACTTGCAAGATACCCAAGGCAATCCTCTGATCTGCTGGATGGCCCAGCATGAGATGATCAGTACCATAGAGCGAGCCTTGGGCCTGAGTTGGAACCCTAACCTCGCTAATACAAGTCATCTCTATCCCCTTCACTATGGAGCTGTGAAGAACTTGCCCCTTACCAGGCTTTTGCTCCAAGCAGGAGCCCATCCCTATGTCCAAACAGCTAAAGGAAATACGCCTGCTCAGGCGGCTAGAAGTAAAGGCAAGGTAGATACGTTAAGTTTGCTATTACCCTCTCTGGGAGAGCTTTCTTACACAGATGCAGCCTCCTTTGAAGGATCTTATCAAGCCTACAAGCAGGGATTTTCCCAACGTCAGCTCAACACTGAAGAACTCTTGGCAGCTTTGGACGTAGGCCTTCAGCTAGGTGATGTGGAGCTAGTGCGAGCCATTCAGGCTCAGCAAACTCCAAAGGGTCTGTTAGGGCAGCTGATGGATCG
Organism: uncultured Cytophagales bacterium; assembly: GCA_963705385.1. Lineage (GTDB taxonomy): Bacteria > Bacteroidota > Bacteroidia > Cytophagales > Amoebophilaceae > MFD02979-c5. The sequence continues at coordinate 811,574 of OY970075.1, read as the reverse complement.
GTATCCCTTAGCCGCGGCTGCTATCCAGGAGAGGTTTTCCGGCTTATCGAACAATGGGCGCTTCTTCAAGGAGCCGCTAAGATAGAGTAGTGCTATCAAGCAGCTGAAGAAGTCTATGCGCAGCACGATGCAGAAGGAGCTATATGCAAAACTATGAAGAAGTGCTCAAAATCTTACCAGTAGCGTACAGGGAGGCGTATGAATAAGGGATCAAGCAAAGAGCAGGCAAGCAAGGAAAAGAGCAACAGGATAAGATGGACTATTACCTCTTAGGCAACCTGTATCAAAGCGCTAGGGAATGAGCTAGCAGCAGCACAAGCCTTTCGTTAGCGGCTTAGGGGATGCAGAGTTGGCACAAGTCACTCAGGCTGAGCAACATTCAGAGCATCTGCTCTGGCAACTGGTAGGTATTTCCTAGGCTGGGTGGCTTAGAGAGCAACCTGCTTGACCGATGACAAGGGTCCATATGAGCTGTTTGCAATCGACACAAAAAAAGTAAGGTAAATATACCTTACCCTGTTTGCTAAAGCTAAAAAGGAAGTTCAAGGTAGTATTGCTTTCCAATTTTTTTCCAACTGCCTTTGTATACTGACAACATTTTTTTAGTTTTGCATTCTTCTACTACCCACAGGAATACAAAAGTTAGAAAAACAATTTAGATAGCAGTGATCACTTTGTAAGGAAATGCTCGGAATTATTGGAAAAAAAATTGGCATGACAACCCTTTATGATAGTGAGGGCCGTAGTATGCCTTGTACTGTGATAGAAGGGGGCCCTTGTATTGTTACACAAATCAAAACCTTAGCAAAAGACGGTTACAAAGCTGTGCAGCTGAGCTATGATGAAAAAAAGGAAAAAAATACTACAAAGCCGCTGTTAGGTCATTTCAAAAAAGCAAATACATCTCCTAAAAGGAAGCTTGTAGAATTTAGAAACTTTGATGAAGGGCTAGAGCAGGAAATCACCTTAGGCCAGACTATCTGCATCAAAGATATTTTTATAGAAGGGGAGTACATTGATGTGATTGGCACAGCCAAAGGAAAAGGATTTCAGGGGGTTGTCAAAAGATATGGATTTAGTGGGGTAGGAGGGCGTACCCATGGCCAGCACGATAGAGAACGTGCACCCGGTTCTATAGGAGCTTCCTCTTTCCCTTCACGTGTCTTCAAAGGGATGAGGATGGCTGGTAGAACAGGAGGACAGCGCGTTAAAGTAGGTAATCTTAAAGTGCTGCAAATATTTCCTGAAAAAAATCTCATTGTGGTCAGCGGAGCCATCCCTGGCGCTTCCAATTCCTATATCATTTTAGAGAAATAGACCATGAAGTTCCCCATATTGCGATACACAGGAGAAGATACCGGCAGAGAAATAGAACTCTCAGAAGAGGTATTTGGCATTGAGCCCAATGACCACGCTATCTACTTGGATGTCAAGCACATACTTGCCAACAAAAGACAGGGTACCCATAAAGCTAAAGAAAGAGGAGATATTGCAGGGTCAACGAGAAAAATAAAAAAACAAAAAGGCACTGGAACGGCACGGGCAGGCAGCATTAAATCTCCTTTATTTAGAGGTGGAGGACGTGCATTTGGGCCTAGGCCTAGAGACTATGGCTTCAAGCTCAACAAAAAAGTAAAGGAGTTAGCAAGGAAATCTACTTTGAGTTATAAAGTCAGAGAAAAGAACATCACCATACTAGAAGACTTTAGCTTAGAAGCTCCTAAAACCAAGCATTACCTTCACATGCTTCATAGATTGGCCTTGGAAGACCAAAAAACTTTGCTCATCCTTCCTTCTTCTAACCATCACATCACCCTAGCAGCTAGGAACCTTAAACGAGCAAAAGTAACCATTGCTGATTGGATTAACACTTATGACCTGCTCAATGCAAAACGCTTATTAATCAGCGAAAGTGCCTTGGCCAGCATCACCAAAAATTTAAGTTAACAATGAGTATTCTAAGAAAACCTCTGATAACCGAGAAAATATCAGCTTTAAATGAAAAAGGCGTCTACGGGCTCATTGTTGATAAAAAAGCAAACAAGATTGAAATAAAAAAAGAAGTAGAACAGAAGTATGGCGTAACAGTAGAGCAGGTGAATACTATGTGTTATGCTGGAAAGCAAAAGAGCAGACATACAAAATCAGGGGTAAGCAAAGGTAAACGGCCTGCTTACAAAAAAGCATTAGTAATGCTGAAAGCAGGAGAAGTGATTGACTTTTACAGCGACATTAACTGAGCTATTGGTGATGTGTTATGAAGACCTACAAATCATCTAATCAGTAATTAAAAAAATTACTGAATAAATTAAATTGCCAAACTATCCAACAAGTCCATGGGCTTAAAAAAATTAAGACCGATCACACCAGGGCAGCGTTTCAGAACAGCACCTGACTTTGCAGAGGTTACTAAAAAGCAACCTGAAAGGTCACTGTTGCTATCGATAAAAAGCACAGGCGGAAGAAACAACACAGGTAAAATGACCATGCGCTACAGGGGCGGTGGTCACAAAAAGCGCATGCGCATCATTGACTTTAAAAGGAAAAAGTACCATGTGCCAGGTGTTGTTAAAGCCATAGAATACGATCCCATGCGGACAGCTTACATCGCGTTACTATATTACGTTGATGGAGAAAAAGCATACATTCTTGCGCCAGAAGGCCTGAAGGTGGGTGACCAAGTATTAGCAGGAGAAGAAATTGCTCCTGAAGTGGGTAACGCACTACCTTTAAAGGCCATGCCTACTGGCACTATTGTGCACAACATAGAGATGCAACCTGGTAGGGGAGGAGCAATGGCTAGAGGAGCAGGTGCCTATGCACAGCTGCTTGCCAAAGCAGACAAATATGTTACCTTGGTGCTGCCTTCAGGGGAACGCCGCATGGTACTAGGTAAATGTATGGCAACCGTGGGAGCTGTGTCCAACGGTGATCACATGAATGCTAGGGTAGGAAAAGCAGGTAGGAACAGGTGGTTTGGAATAAGGCCACGTGTAAGAAGTGTTGCTATGAACCCTGTAGACCACCCCATGGGTGGCGGTGAAGGAAAGGCCTCAGGAGGACATCCTAGATCAAGACAAGGCCTTTATGCCAAAGGAAAGCGAACAAGAAATAAGAAAAAACGTTCTCAAGCGTTAATCATTAGCAGAAGGAAAAAATAATGGGAAGATCTATCAAAAAAGGTGCTTACATAGCCCATCACCTAGAAAAAAAGGTCAGTACAGCTAATGAATTAGGAGAGAAAGCAACTGTCAAAACGTGGTCCAGAAGGTCTACTATTTCACCTGACTTTGTAGGGCACACTTTTAGCGTGCACAACGGCAATAAATTTATCCCTGTGTACATTACTGAAAATATGGTAGGGCACAAACTTGGTGAATTTGCTCCCACTAGAAGCTTTAGAGGACATACCTCCAAAAAGAATAAAGGCAAAAAATAGTCATGGAGGCAGTAGCAAAACTAAAAAATCTACCTATCTCTCCACGCAAGGTGCGGCTTGTAGCAGACCTTATTAGAGGAACTAGCGCCACAAAAGCCCTAGCTATCTTGAAATACACTTCCAAGAAGTGTTCTATACAGCTAGAAAAACTGCTTCTTTCAGCAGTATCCAACTGGGAGCAAAAAAATGAAGGAGTTCCTTTAGAAGAAGCAAGCCTAGCCGTCAAAGCAGTGTGGGTAGATGGTGCAGGGATGTTAAAACGCATGAGACCAGCACCGCAAGGCAGAGCACATAGGATCAGGAAGCGGTCTAGCCACATTACAGTAGTAGTAGAAGCAACTAATAAGCTTGCGCAGCCCAACATCGCTGAGATGCAAGAAAATCAAACCGATAAAACAGAAAAAAACACTGATGGGGCAAAAAGTTAATCCTATTGGCCTAAGGCTTGGGTACATCAGAGGATGGGAGTCCAACTGGTTTGCGTCTAAGAAAGACTTCTCTGACAAGTTGATGGAGGATAATAAAATAAGAAACTACCTTGAAGCAAGAATGGCCAAAGGGGGTGTCTCCAGCATCGTCATTGAACGTACGCTCAAGAAGATCACCCTGACTATACATACTGCCAGACCTGGTATGATCATCGGAAAGGGAGGGGCAGAAGTAGACAAAGTAAGGGAAGAACTCAAAAAATTGACTGGCAAAGAAGTTCAACTGAATATCCTTGAGATTAAAAGACCTGAACTTGACGCCAAGCTTGTAGCAGATTCCATTGTTCAGCAGCTTAAGGCAAGAATTTCTTACCGGAGAGCCATAAAACAAGCTATTGAATCCACCATGCGTGCAGGTGCCCAAGGAGTTAAGGTCAAAATATCTGGTAGGTTAGGGGGTGCAGAAATAGCCAGTAGTAAAGAGTATAAGGAGGGGAGAGTTCCTTTACATACCTTGCGGGCTGACATCAGCTATGCATCTGCAGGAGCCAACACCATCTACGGAACGATTGGCGTCAAGGTCTGGATATTTAAGGGTGAAATCTATGAAAAGCCTGACTTGGCACCCAACGCAGCCTTGGTAGCCAAAGAAACTAATAGAGCTCCAAAAGGAGTGGTTAGAAAAGCGAGAACAAACTAAACGCTAAAAGTTCAAAAACCTGAAAGCCCATGTACTAAGTAAACAACTTCCCAAAAGATGTAGTTGTAAGGACACTAGCAATAACAGCCCAAAAGGTTAAACCAATAGCGCACTTCACGCGCTACTCAGCATAGCGCAAATAAATGTAATGAAGCACAGAGAGCTGGATAAAAACATTAAAAGACATAAGCTCCTTGATGAAAAAGGATAGGTAAGCTGTACGTAAAGCCCTATAAACCGCCAGAACTCATTTGCACAAATTCAGCACTCAGAACGATAAAAACACTAATTAACAATTAGGGATTATGTTACAGCCCAAAAGAACCAAATACAGAAAAATGCAGAAAGGGCGTATCAAAGGCCTAGCACAACGGGGTAACTCCCTTGCCTTTGGTACCTTCGGCCTCAAAGCCCTAGAACCTGTTTGGATGACTGCCAGGCAGATAGAGGCAGCACGTATTGCGGTGACCAGGGCCATGAAAAGGCAAGGACAGGTCTGGATAAGGATTTTCCCTGACAAACCTATCACCAAAAAACCGGCTGAAGTGCGTATGGGAAAAGGAAAAGGTGCCCCAGAGTATTGGGCAGCTGTAGTCAAGCCAGGGAAAATTCTTTTTGAGATAGAAGGAGTAAATTTGGAACTAGCACAAAAAGCCCTTGGTTTGGCAGCGCAGAAGCTACCCATCAAAGTAAAGTTCACGATGCGTAAAGATCACCTCAACAAGTAGCAAAATGAAATACCAAGATATCAAGTCTTTATCGCTCGAAGAAAACAACAAAAAATTGTTGGAAGAAAAAGAAACCCTGCGAAGATTACATTTCGCGCATGCTATTTCCCCTATTGAGAACCCCATGCGCATCAGGCAAAGCAGAAAGCTTATTGCCAGGCTAAAGACAGCTCAGAACGCTCAAGCACTTCAAAACAACTAAAGAACCGCAATGCTTAGAAATCGTAGAAAAGAAAGGGTTGGCACAATAGTAAGTAATAAAGGTGATAAGACTATTGTCGTCCTAGCAGAACGCAAGGTAAAACATCCTATCTATGGAAAATTTATCAACAAGTCTACTAAGTTCATGGCGCACGATGAAAAGAACGAATGCAACACAGGAGATATTGTAAAGATCATGGAAGTACGTCCGCTGAGTAAAAGAAAAAGGTGGATGCTAGTTCAAATCCTCGAAAGAGCTAAGTAAATCATGATACAGCAAGAAACAAGACTAAACGTAGCAGACAACAGCGGAGCCAAAGAAGTACTTTGCATTCGCGTACTTGGGGGCACGCGTAAACGCTATGCAAGCTTAGGAGACAAGATCGTCGTGACTGTCAAGTCAGCCAGTCCATCTGGCAACATCAAAAAAGGTACTGTTGCCAAAGCCGTGGTAGTGAGGACCAAGAAAGAAGTACGTCGCAAAGACGGTTCTTACATTCGTTTTGAGGACAATGCAGCTGTGCTATTGGGCACTAATGAAGAACCCAGAGGAACACGTATCTTTGGCCCTGTAGCCAGAGAATTGCGTGAGAGAGCGTTTATGAAAATTGTATCCCTAGCACCTGAAGTACTATAACCATGCGAAGAAATAGCCATATCACAGCCAAGGTACACATAAGAAAAGGAGATCTCGTCAAGGTGCTTTCAGGTAACTACAAGTACAAGCAAGGCAAGGTCCTCCAGGTATTTCCAGAAGCATACAAAGCGATTGTAGCAGACATTAATATGGTATCTCGCCATATAAAACCCTCTACCAAGAACCCACAAGGGGGTATAGAAAGGAGAGAAGCGCCTCTTCATATTAGTAAACTTATGGTGATTGATCCTGCCACAGGAGAAGCTACGCGTGTGGGTAGAAAGCTGAATGAGGCAGGTAATTTAGAACGTTATTCCAAAAAGACTGGGAAATTTATCAAAAATGGCTAGACCAAGACTCAAAGAGAAATACGAGGAAGAAATAGTTCCTAAGCTCAAGGAGCAAATGCAATACAAATCCGTAATGCAAGTTCCTAGGCTGGAAAAGATATGCATTAACCAAGGTATAGGTGCTGCTGTAAGCGATAAAAAACTTATTGAAATAGCTATTGAGGAGCTCAGTGCGATTACAGGGCAAAAAGCAGTTCCCACTAAAGCTAAGAAAGCTATCTCTAACTTTAAACTCAGGGAAGGAATACCTATTGGGGTCAGAGTGACACTGCGTGGCAGAAAAATGTATGAATTTCTGGATCGACTTATTACTCTGGCCTTGCCTCGTGTAAGAGACTTCAGAGGTATCAGTCCTAAAGGGTTTGATGGTCGAGGCAATTATACACTAGGTGTTAAAGAACAAATTATCTTTCCTGAAATCAGTATCGACAAGGTCAATAAAATGACTGGCATGAACATTACCTTAATAACCAATGCAAAAAATAACCAGGAGGCTTATCAGTTGCTAAAAATTCTAGGAATGCCTTTTCAGGAATAATTTGTTATCAATCAGCGCCTACAAGGGTGAGCGTAAAGTAGGCATGAGTAAATAGCACGACAATCAAGTAGATCAACGATTGAATCGTTAAACAAAAACTAAGCAGATAAATAAGTCGTGGCAAGAAAATCACTTAAAGTACGAGAACTAAAGCGAAGAAAGACAGTAGCCAGGTATGCAGTCAAGCGTGCTGCGCTAAAAGCAAAAGGTGATTATACAGCGCTAGACAAACTACCTAAAAACGCTTCCCCTGTGCGTTTACATAACAGGTGCCAAGTTACAGGAAGGCCCAAAGGATACATGCGCAAATTTGGCATTTCAAGGATTATGTTTAGGAAGTGGGCATTAGAAGGAAAAATTCCGGGTATTACCAAAGCCAGTTGGTAGTATATACCCACAAAAAAACCTAAGTTTGCAGTTAGTTGAATTAGCCAATAAAAGGAACCACAGATAAAACCTCCTAATTCTCAAAAATTTATCTCTCTTTTAGGAAAAGCGCTGAGATAAAAAATGTGAAGCGAGCAGAAAGTGTAAAAATATGAATACAGACCCTATAGCTGACTATCTGACCAGGATCAGGAATGCCATCAAGGCCCGACACAGCATTGTAGAAATACCTGCATCAAATATTAAAAAGGAGATTACTAAGGTACTCCACGAGAAAGGTTATATCAGGCAGTACAAATTTGATGATCAGGCTAAAGTACAAGGCACCATCAAGATTGCTCTTAAGTATAACGCTGATACCAAACAGCCAGCCATCGTAAAACTACAAAGGATAAGCAAGCCTGGATTGAGAAAATATGCAGGCCATGAAAACCTTCCAGAAGTAATCAATGGTCTAGGTATTTCTATTTTATCCACCTCTAAAGGCATCATGAGTGATAAAGAGGCAAGAAAAATGAAACTAGGCGGCGAAGTATTGTGCTACATCTATTAAGTCATACAGTATGTCAAGAGTAGGAAAAAATCCCATTGAGCTGCCTGAAAAAGTTGCAGTAACCGTTTCCAAAGAAGGTATAATCCAGGTTAAAGGTCCCAAAGGAGAGCTCTCTCAGTATGTCGATCCAGCCATTACTGCCAAACTAGAAGCAGGCACAGTGATATTGGAAAGAAAGTCTGACCAAAAAAAACATAAAGCCCTTCATGGCCTCTACAGAGCCCTACTCAACAACATGGTCATTGGTGTCAGCCAAGGCTATAAAAGAACCCTAGAGCTAATTGGCGTAGGCTATAAAGTCAGCGTACAGAACAATGTATTGGAGCTCAGCCTAGGTTACTCTCACGATATCTTCTTTGCCGTTCCATCAGAGATAGCTGTGCGCACTGAAATGGAAAAAGGTAAGAACGCTATTATCCATCTAGAAGGTATTGAAAAACAACTCTTGGGCCAAGTAGTAGCTAAGATCAAATCATTGAGAAAAGCAGAACCTTACAACGGCAAAGGAATCCGGTTCTTGGGTGAACAAATTAGGCGTAAAGCAGGAAAATCTACCAGTAAGTAAGTGTTTAGATATACCAATTTCAAAGCTTAATCTAACACATAACTTTATACAGTGATGATGATAAAGAACAAAAAACTGGAGCGAAGGCTAAAAATTAGAAGAAGGATTAGAAAGCAGCTTCGAGGTACCGCAGCAATACCGAGGCTCTCTATCTACAAAAGCAACAAACGCATCTACGCGCAGCTGATTGATGACGAGCAAGGCCACACCCTCCTGGCTACTTCTTCCAACGTCCTAGAAACTCCAGGTATCGATGTAGAAAAAGCAAGAAAGACAGGTGAGATACTTGCTGAAAAAGCACTTGAAAAAGGAATTGAGACAATCGTATTTGACCGGTCAGGATACATCTATCATGGTAGGCTAAAAGCCCTAGCAGAAGGTGCAAGATCAAAAGGACTTAAATTTTAGTAAATATGATATCCAAAAGACTTAAGGCTAGTGAATATAACCTAGAAGAAAAAGTAGTTACTGTCAATAGAGTAACCAAGGTTGTCAAGGGAGGAAGAAACTTTAGCTTTGCAGCTGTAGTGGTTGTTGGTGATAGAAAAGGCGTAGTAGGATATGGACTGGGAAAAGCGCAAGAAGTCACAGACGCTATTACAAAGGGAGTAGAAGAGGCTAAAAAGAACCTAATTAAGGTACCTATCTTACGAGATACCCTTCCTCATGAAGTTTTAGGAAGATTTGGTGGTGGCTCAGTACTGTTGAAGCCAGCTTGCCCAGGTACAGGTATCATTGCAGGCGGAGGGGCACGCATCGTTTTGGAGAGCGCAGGTGTACAAAATGTATTATCTAAATCAAAAAGATCGTCCAATCCTCACAATGTCATCAAAGCAACCTTTGATGCACTATTGCAATTACGTGATCCTGTAGCTGTCGCTGCTCAAAGAAATATTTCGCTTGCTAGAGTATTTAACGGATAGTTATGACTAGAGTTAGAATCACCCAAAAGAGAAGCTTGATCGGCTACCCTGCTAAAAAGCAACGACAAACCATGAAAGCACTTGGATTTGGTCGAGGAAACATCAACAAGACTGTTGAGAAACAACTCACTCCAGCAATCCAAGGCATGATTAATAGGATAGCTCATTTGGTTACCATAGAAATAGCATAATTATGCAACTACACACACTAAAACCAGCTCCTGGATCGACAAAAGATAGGAAGCGCATTGGCAGAGGTCCCGGTTCTGGCAAAGGAGGCACTTCTACAAGAGGCAATAATGGTGCCCAGTCAAGGTCAGGTTACAAAAGAAAAAGAGGCTTTGAAGGAGGACAATTGCCTCTACAAAAGCGTATACCAACCCATGGGTTCAAAAATATCAACAGAGTTGTTTACAAGCCTATTAATCTAGAGCTGCTTCAGCAGCTAGCTGAAAGAGTCCAAGTAGAAGCTATTGACGCAAAAATTTTGGCTCAGTATGGTCTCATTAATAAGCGCGATCGTTACAAAATTTTAGGCAATGGAGTGCTAACAACAAAGCTCAATGTCTCTGCACATGCCTTCTCTGCTTCAGCACGTGGAGCCATAGAAAAGTTAGGTGGACAAGCAGCCCTTATTAACGTCCATGCGTAAATTTTTTACTACCGTAAGCAATATTTTTTCTATTGAAGAACTGCGAACCCGTATCCTCAATACGATTGGATTCCTGCTTATATTTAGAATAGGATCCTACATTGTTTTGCCTGGGATCAACCCTGCTAAGCTCACTGGAGAGGCAAAAGGAATATTCGGGCTATTGGATACGTTTCTAGGAGGTGCCTTTAGCAATGCATCTATATTTGGGTTAGGCGTGATGCCTTACATCTCTGCCTCTATTGCTGTGCAGCTCCTCACCATTGCCTTGCCCTATTTTCAAAGGTTGCAAAAAGAAGGAGATTCAGGTAGAAAAAAGCTTAGCCAGATCACTAAAGTACTTACTATTTTTGTAGCTATGCTCCAATCAGCGGGCTACCTGGCAGCAGCAATTCCTAGTGAGGTCATCTTAATCAATAAATCCTTTTTCACGGGATCCTCTATGATTATTCTCACGGCAGGAACTATGTTTTGTATGTGGCTAGGAGACAGAATTACTGACAAAGGAATTGGTAACGGGATTTCCATGCTCATCATGATCGGCATTATTTCTTCTTTACCAGGTGCACTTTTCTCAGAAATTATTTCCAAAGGTACTCGTGGCACACTGGTGCTGCTTATTGAACTTATCACCCTATTTTTTATTGTAGTAGGCATAGTAATGTTCACCCAGGCTACTAGGAAAGTGCCTATACAGTACGCTAAGCAAATGATTAGCAACAACGTGTACAGCGGCCAAAGGCAATATATACCCCTCAAGTTGAATACCGCTGGTGTAATGCCCATCATCTTTTCCCAAACCTTTATGTTCTTACCCGCACTTGTCGCCAGCATATGGGCACATAAAAGTGAAACGGCTAGTTTTGTAGGCAGGGCTTTTTCTGACTTTACCACTTGGCAATACAACCTGACTTTTAGTCTGCTTATCATCTTTTTCACTTTCTTTTACACATCCATCACCATTAATCCTACCCAGATAGCAGATGATATGAAGCGCAACAACGGCTTCATCCCTGGTATTAAGCCAGGCAGACCTACTTCAGAGTTTATAGATACTATTTTAAGTAAAATTACGCTGCCAGGTTCCATATTTCTCGCATTGATTGCTATCTTGCCAGCCTTCGCACACTTAGTGGGTATGAGTAGATCATTCAGTAGGTTTTACGGAGGCACCTCATTGCTTATCATGGTAGGTGTAGTGCTAGAAACGATACAACAAATAGAAAGTTTTTTGCTGCTGCGTCGCTATGAAGGCATGATGAAGGCTACCAGAACTAAAGGTCGCTCTCAAAATACTGCGTAACTGGGCATGGTCTTTTTAAAGAGTGAAGAAGAGATAGTCCTTATTAAAGAAGGTGCCCAAATTTTGAGCAAAGTCCATGGGCTTATTGCCCAGGAAATTAAGCCAGGTGTAACGACCAAAAAATTAGATGTACTCGCAGAAGTATTCATTAGAGACAATGGTGGTATATCCTCTTTCAAAGGGTACAATAAATTCCCCGCTGTGCTATGTATCTCTGTGAATGAATGTGTGGTACATGGTATTCCAAGCGATGTTGTGCTACAAGAAGGAGACATTGTTTCTATAGACTGTGGCGTCTACTACAAAGGGTTCCATAGTGATGCTGCCTTTACGCATCCTGTAGGAGCAGTGAGTGATGAGATAAGACAGCTGCTTCAGGTAACCAAAGAAGCGCTTTATCGCGGCATCGATGCCATACAACAAAAAGGAACTAGGACAGGAGATATAGGATACGCAATTCAAAGCCATGTGGAGCAACACGGCTACTCAGTAGTAAGGGAAATGGTAGGACACGGTGTTGGAAAAAGGTTACATGAAGACCCTAACATCCCCAACTATGGTAAAAAAGGGAGTGGCGTAAAGCTTAAAAAAGGCATGGTATTAGCCATAGAGCCTATGGTCAACTTAGGTAAGCGACAAATTGTACAAGAAAAAAAAGGAGAATTAAGAACATTGGATAGAAAACCTTCTGCTCACTTTGAGCACACAGTAGCAGTGTTAGAGGACAAAGCAGAAATATTAACGACCTATCAATACATAGAAGGGCTCCTTTAATATGGCTAAACAAGTAGCAATCGAACAAGACGGTATTGTGGAGGTAGCACTGCCTAACGCTATGTTCAAAGTTAGATTAGAAAACGGCCTTTTAGTAATGTCGCATATCTCCGGAAGGATGCGTAAACATTACATCAAAATATTGCCTGGCGACAAAGTAAAGTTAGAGATGTCTCCCTATGATTTGACCAAAGGACGCATCGTTTACAGACAAAAATAACATAACGTTAGCATCAGTCATGAAAGTAAGAGCATCAGTTAAAAAACGTAGCAATGGCTGTCAAATTGTGCGTAGAAAAGGAAAACTGTACGTAATCAATAAAAAGAATCCAAGATTTAAACAAAGACAAGGATAAGCATGGCCAGAATATTAGGTGTAGACATTCCTGACAAAAAGCGTGGAGAGGTTGCCCTTACCTACATTTATGGTATTGGACGTAGCCTGGCAAGCAAGGCCCTCCAAGAGGCTCAAGTCAACAAAGACAAACATCCCATAGACTGGACTGATGAGGAGTCCAAAAGAATTCGGACTATCATTAGTGGGCAGTACAAAGTAGAGGGAGAGTTGCGCTCTGAAGTACGCTTAAACATCAAGCGTCTGATAGACATTGGATCTTACAGGGGTAAAAGGCACAGGATTGGACTACCTGTAAGAGGACAAAAGACTAAAAACAATGCCAGAACCCGCAAAGGAAAGCGCAAGACAGTAGCTAACAAGAAAAAAGCGACGAAATAATCAACTGTGTTTGATGAACTATCAGCACGGGCCTTTGACTACCGGTCAGAACTAGAAGCTCTAGGTTGGATTGGTTAGTTAAAGCTGCGAACTTTCTCACGGCTTCATGGCTAAATAATTCAATAATCCTGTTCTCCAGATAACTGAATAAATTTATTTTTAAATAATCAAGTAGAAAATAACCAGAGACCGTGTCTAAGATAAGAAAAGACAAAGCCAAAAAGCGAGTCGTAAAAGTCGACAAGCTAGGCCAGGCACACATCAAGGCCACCTTTAACAACATTATCATCTCTATGACTAATGATACAGGTCAGGTGATTTCGTGGTCTTCTGCTGGTAAGATGGGTTTTAAAGGTTCTAAAAAGAATACCCCTTATGCAGCTCAAAAAGCTACAGAAGACTGTACCAAAGCAGCTTACGAGTTGGGCCTTAGAAAAGTCGATGTGTATATTAAAGGAGCTGGAGTAGGAAGAGAAACTGCTGTCAGAACCATTCAGGATGTAGGCATTGAGGTGGCTACCATTAAAGACATCACCCCGCTGCCTCACAATGGTTGCAGGCCCCCCAAACGTAGGCGTCCATAATTCATTATTATAACAGTAAAAAAGCATGGCAGTATACAGAGGACCCAAGGCAAAAGTCGAAAGACGCTTTAATGATCCTATTTTTGGTCAAGGAAAAGCCCTAAAGAAAAAGGCCTATCCACCTGGCCAACATGGAAGGATACGCAGGAAAAAGTCAGAGTATGCGCTACAATTTATGGAAAAGCAAAAAGCCAAATATACCTATGGGTTACTGGAAAGGCAATTTGCTAACCTGTTCCGCAAAGCAATTAGAAAAAAAGGAGTAACCGGTGAAACCCTGTTCCAGCTTTTGGAAGCACGTTTGGACAATACTATCTATAGACTCGGAATAGCTCCTACCAGAAGGGCTGCCAGGCAGTTAGTGTTGCACAAACATGTCATCGTTAATGGCTCAATCATTAACATTCCCTCCTATACCTTAAAGCCCGGCAACCTAATTGGTGTACGAGAGAAGTCCAGATCGTTAGAAGTAATCAAAGAAAATGCAGCTGTGCCACGCAAAAAATATGCTTGGTTGGAGTGGGATGGAATACAAATGACAGGCAAGATGATAGCTTGGCCCTCTAGAGAAGAAATTCCTGAGAAAATCAACGAGCAGAGTATTGTCGAACTGTACTCCAAATAACCTGAAATTTTTTTGACTTTCAAACTTAAAAGAAACGACACAATGTCAAAGATAGCATTTCAAATGCCTGGAAAATTGTCCCTAGAAAAGGCGAACGATTTTCATAGCACATTTACTTTTAAGCCCCTTGAAAAAGGATACGGGGTTAACATTGGCAATACCTTACGCAGAGTATTGCTGTCTTCATTGGAAGGATATGCTATTACATCGATTAGGATTCCTGGTGTACAACATGAGTTTTCTACCCTTAAAGGCGTAGTAGAAGACCTCGTAGAGTTGGTACTTAACTTAAAGCAAGTTCGATTCAAAAAGATCGCTGACCATACAGAAGATAAAATATCTATATCGGTTAAGGATCAAACAACCTTCAAAGCAGGCGACATTGGAAAGTTCACTTCATCTTTTGAAGTCCTCAACCCTGATTTAGTCATTTGTAACCTTGACCCTTCTGCTAGCTTTTCCCTTGAAATTACCATAGAGAAGGGGAGGGGGTATGTGCCTGCAGACGAACACCAACTAATCAACCAGCCAATAGGACTCATCCCTATTGATGCTATCTTTACACCTATCAAGCGTGTCAAATATAAAGTAGAAAACATCAGGGTAGAGCAAAAAATAGACTATGAAAAGTTAATTCTTGATATACAAACAGATGGTTCTATACATCCTAAAGAAGCCCTTACTAGCGCTGCAAACCTCCTTATTAAGCACTTTATGCTGTTTAGTGATAACAACATAGTGCAAGAAACTTCTAACGAAGAAGAGCTAGGAACAGTAGATGAAGAGACACTTCGCATACGCAAACTACTTAAGACCCCTCTTAGTGACCTCGGCCTCTCTGTGAGGGCTTACAACTGCCTCAAAGTTGCTGGAATAAAAGACTTAGGTAAATTAGCGAGCTGCGAGGTTGCCGACATGATGAAATTCAGAAACTTCGGGAAGAAGTCACTCAAAGAGCTTGAAGAGCTGATGGTCAGTAAAGGCCTAAGCTTTGGTATGGATCTAGCTAAATACCAGCAGGAAGAAGAGTAACCTTAGCTGTAATAACTAACTTGAAGTAAGCTTGACTGATAAAAAGGATGAGACACAAAAAGAAATATAACCACCTGAGTAGACCAGCCGCGCAACGAAAAGCCTTGCTTGCTAGCCTAGCCAAGTCACTGATCCTGCACAAGCGGATCAATACTACTGTAGCTAAGGCAAAAGCACTGAGAAAATTCATAGAGCCTATTCTCACCAAGTCCAAAGACGATAGTACACATTCTAGAAGAGTAGTCTTCTCTTACTTCCAAGATAAAGTGCCTGTCAAGGAGTTGTTCAATAACATTGCACCCAAGATTCTCGAGCGGCCTGGAGGTTATACGCGTATCATTAGGCTTGGGAATCGTTTAGGAGACAATGCTGAGATGTGCATGATTGAGCTGGTAGACTACAACGAGCTACTCCAAAAAGAGGCTAAGCCTGGTAGAGCAAAGACAAGGCGAGGAGGAAGTAAGGCGAACGCAGAAACTACAAAATCGCCGCAAGCGGTCCTTATTGAAGAAAAAGAAACGCTAGAAAGCACCAAAGTCAGCGAAGAGATGACTACGCATACAGCAACTGTAGCCAGTGATAGCCAAGAAGAAGCAATGCATAAACCAGACCAACAGACAGCAACCTAAGCAACGGAAAATACTGCCAGTAAGGAAGATGTTGGCACTTCTGGCCTTAAAAAAATAAATTAGGGTGTCCTTAGCACACAAGGACCAGGTAGAAAGAGGGATGAGGCATACACATGTCCTGTCCCTCTTTATTTTTTAGCTATTTTAGAACAGAGCACAATAGGGGCAAAGGCCGAGGAGGTCGGCTTTTCCAGCCTGGGGAAGCTATAGGCAATGGTCTATATTTTTTGAAAAGTCGTACAATCATAGAGCATTTGGGTCTAGACCGTATCGTTGTATATGATTTTTATTTATCCCCTACTTGTGCCTAGGAAGAGGTACCCAAGAGATCAAAGAGTATACAGCTTGTAACACAAAGCATGTGCTAGACATACTGATGATTATCTTTTTCCTTGCAAACATATTAATCAGGTCAGGCTACCTAAGCCCGCTACCCTATAGCCTATGAGCAAGCTTAAAGACATCCATGCAAGGCAAATTCTCGACTCTAGAGGTAATCCTACCATTGAGGTGGAAGTATGGACCAAAGATGGGGCTGTAGGAAGGGCTGCGGTACCCTCAGGTGCATCTAACGGCCGGCATGAGGCCTTAGAGTTGCGGGACGGTGATGATAGCAAGTATCTCGGTAGAGGGGTACAGAAGTCTATCAACCATGTCAAAGAAGTGCTTAGAAATGCCCTAATAGGGCTCTCTGTTTTTGACCAAGGCATTTTGGACCATCTGATGATTGAGCTGGATGGCACTCCTAATAAGTCTAAACTAGGGGCTAATACAATCTTAGGTACTTCCTTAGCTATTGCCAAAGCAGCTGCTCATGAAGTCAAGATGCCCCTCTATCGTTACTTAGGAGGTGTAAATGCCAATATTTTGCCTACGCCTATGATCAATATTCTGAATGGAGGGATGCATGCCGACAATGCTATTGACTTTCAGGAGTTTATGATCATGCCTGTAAAGGCAGACAGTTTCTCAGAAGCCTTACGCATGGGTGTAGAAGTATTTCACCACTTAGGTAAGTTGCTAAAAGCCAAGGGGTTTTCTACCAATGTGGGTGATGAAGGGGGCTTTGCACCCAACTTTGACAATCATGAAAAAGCTATAGAATTTATACTAAAAGCCATTGAAAAAGCAGGATATCGGCCTGGAGAAGATATTTTTGTGGCACTCGACCCAGCTGCTTCTACGTTCTATGACTTACAAGCAAAGTGTTATCATTTTAAAAAGTCTTCTGGAAAAAAACTTTCTTCTGAAGAACTAGTTGCTTTCTGGCAAGGGTGGGTACATCAATACCCCATTCTATCTATCGAAGATGGCATGGCAGAGGATGACTGGGAAGGCTGGTGTCAGCTAACCGCTGCAGTGGGCAACAAAGTACAGCTTGTGGGCGATGACCTGTTTGTGACCAACACAGCAAGGCTCCAAAAAGGTATTGATATCCAGGCAGCCAATGCTATCCTTATCAAGATGAACCAGATAGGTACCCTTAGCGAAACCATGGAGACAGTGAAACTAGCCACTAGGAACGCTTACAATAGCATTATCTCCCATCGATCTGGAGAAACCGAAGATAGCACTATTGCAGACTTGGCAGTGGCACTGAACACGGGCCAGATCAAAACAGGGGCTGTCTCACGTGCTGAGAGAACTGCAAAGTATAACCAACTATTGCGCATTGAAGAAGCTCTGGGGCCACATGCCCAATTTGCTGGCAAACCTTTTTGAATTTTTTTACAAAACTACCTACACACCATGCAGCACTTATGGGAAAAGCTCCCTCGGTTTGTTAGGAATCCCTACTTCCTGATAGGGTTGAGCTTTATAGTATGGATGCTATTTTTTGATGCTGAAGATTTTATTACGCAATACAGACTGCGGAGTAGACTCAGAGAGCTGCAGGAAGAAAAGCGTTATTATTTAGAGCAGATAAAAAAAGTGAGCAAAGACCGCGAAGGCCTGACCAGCAATGAAGAATTGCTAGAGAAGTTTGCCAGAGAAAAGTACTTCATGAAAAAGAAAACAGAAGATTTGTACATCATTGTTGAAGAATAACCATATCTATGGGGATAGTGTTGTAAACTTCCCTAGCACCTTCCAAGCGTAGTTTATTGATCACAAGTACCTGCACTCCTCCAGCCTCATTGAAGTCGGTCAATGCATAACCCGACATTTCGCACCAAACTTTGGAAAAATCAGAGCTTCTATCTCTACTTTGCTATGAGGATTCAGGAATCTACTATAGGTGAGCAGCAAAATTTTTGAAAGAATTACAATCACGTTTTAAGCTTCTTAAGCTCATCAACGGATAAACCAGTAGCAGATGATATAGTATCAATATCTATATTTTGTGACAGTAATTTTTTTGCTATTGCTACATTTCTCTCAGCTTTGCCTATTTCCATGCCTCTAGCTTCACCGATTTCTATACCTCTAGCTTTACCAATTTCTATACCTCTAGCTTCACCGATTTCTATACCCTTGGCCTCTGCTTTTTTCAGACTATTTGCTTCTATCATCAGCCATTTTAGGTGATCCTCATATGCTCCCCTTTCTTCTTCTGTAAAGTTCATTACTTGAAGCACGTTTATGGCCTTCTTCAAGCTCGGGTCATTCAGCCTTGGTGGTAAGTTATCTACCACCAGTAAGTCATTGTGCGTTAAAAATGCTAACCACATATCTAAAGAGTTGCTAACCTTAGCTACCATCTCTGCCAGTTCTCCCGCTGACTCATCTGTAAACTTTTTAAGCTCTATCGTGTGCAGTTCTAAATCCTTGAAATACAATAACCCGTTTTCTTTTTCTGTAATGTGAAATACATTATGGTATTTCTGAGCTTCAGGGATAGAGATAAAGTTAAGTATATGAATCCCTATGGCTTTGGATAGCTGCCCGTAACCCTCTGCTGCTTTGAGTTGATCGGTATATAGCTTAGCCCAGTAGTACAAGGCCCTTTTATCGTAGTCAGCCTCATCACTAATCTGAATCTCTATGTTAAACCGTTTACCATCAATACCTTTGGCCTTGATGTCCAGTATGGATAATTTGTTTTGTTGAAAGTTCTTTGGATTGTATGGATTAAGTAAAGTGAGGTCAGCGACTTGGTCTTCTTTGGCGACAATAGCGTTGATTAAAGAGATCAGTAAATCCTTGTTCTCCTCAACACCAAATATCTTCTTAAAGGCTATATCTACTCTAGATGTTTAGTCCCGGAAAGAAGTGGTTTGGATTAATATTAAAATATTCCGGATGCGTCCTCCATTCATTAATAATAAATTGCCACGGGGTTTTGCCCTTTAGGCTCTTCAGCCGCTTGGCAAAGTTATAAGCCATCAGATAAGCATGAAGGTGTTCTTTGAGTTGTAGATGACTTGCATAGGTAAACGTATTTACCGTAGCTTCTTTTAACCCTCTGTTCATGCGTTCTACTTGTCCATTAGTCCATGGATGCTTTACTTTAGTCTTTCTGTGCTCTATAATATGTTCTTTGCACGTGCGTTCAAATATGTGTGCAAAAGCATTTTTATGATGCTCATGGTTTGTGAATTGAATCCCATTATCGGTGAGCACCTTGTGAATTTTGTATGGCACTACCTGGATTAACTCACCCAAAAATGCTGCTGCAATCAACTTGGTTTGACGCTCGTGGAGCTCTGCATAAGCAAACTTAGAGGTTCTATCTATACCAACGTAGAGATAAAGCTTACCTTGTGCAGTGCTAAGTTCCGTAATATCAACATGGAAATAGCCGATAGGATATTGTTTGAATTTCTTTTTCTGAGTAGCTATAGCTTGTTTTTTAGGAAGAACAGAACAACCATGTCTCTTAAGGCATCTGTGTAAAGAGGATCTAGTCAAATGAGGTATTATCTCCTGGAGACTGTATAGCACATCATCAAGGGGTAATAGTGTCATCTTCCTAAATGCCACTATTGCTTGTTCTTGAGCCTCTGATAGTACTGTAGACTTTATCTTCTTAGGCCCCATAGGAAGATCTTGGGGATCTTCCCTTTTTTTCCATTTAGCTATGGTTTTAGGATTAACATTAAATCGTTTAGCAGCTTTAACTAAGCTCTCTTTACAATTACGTATCTCTCTACGGATTGCCTGCGTTGTTCTGGCATTAGCATGTAATACTTGTCCCATAAGCTTTTTCTCCATGTATTATTATCTTTACTCAATATACCATAATTCTCTGGGACTAAACATATAGAGACGACACTATCTAGAGCTCTCTAGACCCCTGCTTTTTGAGCCTCCTAAAATTAAGCAAAATTCCATGTGTCCTTTAGAAGTTTGTTTTTCAAATTGACTTAAAATCAGGTATGTTAGTTATGGATAACGCTTATACTTATGGAAAACTCGCATAAAAAACTATTGGTGATAGCTAATTGCTCTTACTTAAAACTTTTTGAAGTGGTGGGTGAAGAAATTGTGAAAACAATCTTTCAAATGTCCTTAGTCAACAAGTCACATGTTAGGGAGCTGCACGAAGGGAAGTTCAAAAAGGGATTTGGCCAGGCTCATTTTTTCGATCCCCACTCCTCTGCTACAGATATCATGAATCGAGAAGCTAGCCACCTAATACTCAAACAAGTGACATCTACAATACACGCAGATTTGTCATACAAAGAGGTCATTTTCTCTACTGAGCCTAAACTATTAGGCCACATCCGCAAATTGCTAACTAAAGAACTTAAAGCTATGGTAAGCAAAGAAATGACCAAAGACTTGATTCATGCAGAGAAAGAAGCAATTCAAAAGGCTATTTTCTCCCAAACTTAATAGAAAAAATGGTAAGGGAAGTGGGCTTGATGAGGAGCTTGAACCATTCACTAGCAATAAAGAAGCAGGACTTGAAGAGGGTGAGGGAGTTATCCTTGATCGCTTTTAGCACCAACGACCAGGATAAGCGAAATTGTATAAGCCCTAAGTGACAGCCTCCCATGCAGGTTACGAAGCTTATTGCTTATCCATCACTGCTGAGGCCAATTTTTGTAGCTCCGCTGCCATTGGTTGCAGGCCTAAATGCTTAGCAAGCGGGAGGTAGAACCATAGTGTTTCCTCAGCTATTTTCTTTTGCTTTTCCAGTGAGCTATGACCTCCTATAGTACGCATGTTGTGTAGCCGGTCTGCCAGCTTCACATACAACGCCAGCTTATCCTCTATTTCTAACAACTGCTGTATGTTTTCATGCGCCGATAGCTTCAACTTTTTATGGGTTTTTATATGCATGTCTAGCTTGCTTACCCCACCTACTAGCTTCCCTACATGCGCATTAAAGGCCATCTCTAATTGCCCTAACGAGAGGCGCGTGTCTTCTACGGTGTCATGTAGCAAAGCTGCTATAATCGCATCTTGATCTTGTGTATAGTCCAATAATATATGGGCTACAGCAATAGGATGTAAGTAAAACGGCTCTCCAGACTTGCGTTTATCTGTCCCATGGTACTTTTTGATCATTGTAAGGGCTTTTTCGACCAAGGCTATATTCACCTTGGTCCTACTTTTTACTGCTCTTACAAAGGTGAGCTCTTCTTCATATACCTCTGTATCGGCAGCTGCCACGGTAACGCTTGCTGCCATGTCTTCTGTTTTGGATCTCACTTCTCTTACCTGCACAGGGATTACATACACCTGCGCCAAGTTTCCAGTTTCATCGCGGAACTCTGTAACTCCATAATGCGCATCAACAATGCGCTGGTTTTGCTTTATAGGAAGGTTTTGGGGTGATTCAGGAATGTGGAGAGAAAAATCTTCTGCTAGGATCATGTAGGTATCTTGTGTAGCAGGCAAACTGTTCGATGTAGTAATCACTATTCGTACCGCTGGTACTTTTTTAATATGGCCTTTGACAACGCTGAGCACATAGCCCAACCTAGTGTCTTCTATAGCTACCACAAAAGGCTTGTTAGTTGGGTTATGTTGGTGCGCATAAACAATAGCGTTGACAAGCAGCTGCTTTACCTTGGTCACATCACACTGAAGCTCCTTGTGCTGGCTGTTATTCTTGTAAACTACTTTTGGTTGAGGCTCTAAGTATTTGTCTTGCGTCTCCTTTCTCACAGTTGCTATGAGCTGCTCCAAGGTGATGGTGGCAACTTCTAGGCGGAGATAATCTTTGATATAGTAAATATGCTCACGCAGGTAGTGAGATACAGCTTGTAGCTTCTGGACTGCCTCTTTATATAGGTTACTTATATTGTTACCCCTTACTAGCTGATGATTGCTCTTCACTTGCGCTAGTGCTTGCTCAATCTGCTCACTGTACGTTTGGACCGTATCGAGCGCCTCTACCACTTCTGTACTGAAGGTTTCAGCAAATTTTTCTCGGTATTGCAGCGCTTCTACCAACTCTTCTTTAGTTGCTTCCTGTTCTGCATGCAGCCGTTCGCTGCGTCTTTCCAGCTGCTTATACGTTTGTTTGTGCTTGAACAGGGCGATCAAAAAGCTACTCAATAGCAAGAGACCATATAGGACTCTAAACTGCAATGATCCTAGCTCACCAGGCAGTGTATCCATACCTGTGTATTGCTTGAAAAATAGGATGCCCAGCACAACCCCACCCACAGCGACTAGCAAAGCCAAAGGCCAGTGAAGCAACAAAGCAGTGATCATCAGGTTAAGCATTAGAATCATGACCTGCATGGTATGGAATTGGCTCATGATCACCAGTAGAATGCCTGAAAAGAACAAAATAGCGCATATACCTATGGGCCAAAAAAAGGTAATAAACCGCTCACTCTTGACCGTAGGAGGCCAGATAGGATAGGTCAAAAAGGCTGTGCTCCCTACCAGCACGCTATGGTAGATCCCTTCATAAAGAGGCTTGTAAACGTTGATTTCTGACTCTCTGATAGTGTAAAAGCCAGTATAAGTAGCAGCAATGATATAGAGGCCTAAGAAGAAGTAAAAATGCTCTTGGGAAGGAAGGTTGTTTTGCAGGTAGGGGTAAAGTTTAAAAGACCTAACAGCTTTGATGAGGTTGTAACATGCTTGTTTGAGGGCTTTCAAAGGCCTAATCCTATCTTCTTGCCAGCCTCCTTTTTCTTTGAGTAGGTAATGGCTACCCATCAAGCCAATCAGGTTAGCAAGCATGCCTGGGATAACGTTGTTGGTGCTTACATGAGATAAGAAGATGGGCCAAAGTATCACAGTAGTAATGCCAGAGACCATGCCTATGAGTACTGCTCTTGCGCTGCTGCGAAAACCAAGAATGGTCAAGAGCAGCGGAACTGTAGCTACAGGCATGTACAAACTCCCTGAAAATAAAACTAGCTCTAAGAGATCATGGGTCTTCAGTGCCAGTAATAATGCCAAGGCACCTAGTACAAGTGAACATACTCTGGCAAGAATAATTGGTCTTTTTACATCGAACCCTAAGGGTTGAACAATATCATTAACCAACAGCACAGCTGAGGAGTTAAGGTAAGAGTCAGCTGTAGACATAGCCATCGCCATAATTCCTGCACTGACGAGCCCTTTGAGCCCCACATAAGCATATGTATCAATGATATGGTTTACAAGGTTATTAGGATCTAACCCGCTTTGGTCAGCCAAAAGTAAAATAGCTACCCAAGACATAAACATATGGATTAAGGTAAGTAGTCCAGCTGCATAAGTAAAAGCTTGCTTGGCTTGTTGTACATCTCTAGCCATAGCTATCCGCTGGAATATAGCTGGGGATAGTCCAGGAATCATAAAATAAAGCAGCAAACCTACAGCATCTAGAAATTGAGGATTCCAGCCTACTACTCCTTTAAGAGAGAAAATAGGGTTATGGGTAAGTGTATGGACAACTCGACTAGGATCTTGGATGTTGTTCCAGATGACTAGTGCCAGGATGGGGATAAGCGTACCAAAGGTGCAGAATTGCATTACATCAGTGAAAGTCACTGCCCTGATGCCTCCAAAAGCAGAGTATACAATAACAATGGCTGCTGCTATGACAATAATATGGTGGCCTTGAAAGCCAAAAATAAGGGTGATGATCTTGGATGTAACTTTAAATTGAATGGCTAAAGCTCCTGCTGCCTTCAACAGACCACCAAGAGCAGTCGCTAAGCGTACCTTTTTTCCATACAAATCTCCCATGGCTTCAGCTACAGAAGTATAGTTCAAAAATTCTCTCATACGCACTACTAGAATTTGCCCTGTAAAAAGCAAACAGATAGATCCTCCTAAGTCGGGTATAATATAAAGCAGCCCAGTACTGTAAGTCCTGGAGAGTGTATAAAATGTCATTCCCCCTCCTATCCAAGTAGCTATAATAGTAGCTGTTAAAGTACCTGTAGAAAAATTTTTCCCCCCTAAAGCATAATCGAACATACTTTTTACTTGACGACCATATCTAAGACCTACTATGAGGTTGGCAGCTAGGAAGACAGTCACAATAGTGATGTCTATAGGATGGGCTAAGGATTTCATAAAGCTTTTGTTTTTAAATTAAAACTAAACTGGCAAACATCTAGCTAATCTCCCAAACTTACTCTTAGTAGTACTTTACTCACTAAAACGCGCTCCTCTCCTTTTCCTAAAGCAACGCAACCAAAATGGGCAATTGTAAATATGAGGTATTTTTGCTCTAGCCTTTATTGGCTAAAAACATTAAAGCAAACTTGCCAGTTCGTGTATTTCCAAAAATACCTTAGATGTTTAGTCCCAGAGAATTATGGTATATTGAGTAAAGATAATAATACATGGAGAAAAAGCTTATGGGACAAGTATTACATGCTAATGCCAGAACAACGCAGGCAATCCGTAGAGAGATACGTAATTGTAAAGAGAGCTTAGTTAAAGCTGCTAAACGATTTAATGTTAATCCTAAAACCATAGCTAAATGGAAAAAAAGGGAAGATCCCCAAGATCTTCCTATGGGGCCTAAGAAGATAAAGTCTACAGTACTATCAGAGGCTCAAGAACAAGCAATAGTGGCATTTAGGAAGATGACACAATTACCCCTTGATGATGTGCTATACAGTCTCCAGGAGATAATACCTCATTTGACTAGATCCTCTTTACACAGGTGCCTTAAGAGACATGGTTGTTCTGTTCTTCCTAAAAAACAAGCTATAGCTGCTCAGAAAAAGAAATTTAAACAATATCCTATCGGCTATCTCCATGTTGATATTACGGAAGTTAGCACTGCACAAGGTAAACTTTATCTCTAGGTTGGTATAGATAGAGTCTCTAAGTTTGCTTATGCAGAGCTCAACGAGCGTCAAACCAAGTTGATTGCAGCAGCATTTTTGCGTGAGTTAATTCAGGTAGTGCCATACAAAATTCACAAGGTGCTCACCGATAATGGGATTCAATTCACAAACCATGAGCATCATAAAAATGCTTTTACACACATATTTGAACGCACGTGCAAAGAACATGTTATAGAGCACAGAAAGACTAAAGTGAAGCATCCATGGACTAATGGACAAGTAGAACGCATGAACAGAGGGTTAAAAGAAGCTACGGTAAATACGTTTACCTATGCAAGTCATCTACAACTCAAAGAACACCTTCATGCTTATCTGATGGCTTATAACTTTGCCAAGCGGCTGAAGAGCCTAAAGGGCAAAACCCCGTGGCAATTTATTATTAATGAATGGAGGACGCATCCGGAATATTTTAATATTAATCCAAACCACTTCTTTCCGGGACTAAACACCTAGGTAGTGCCGTCAATTAGTTTTCTGTATTTTATTTATTGTTTCACCTTATTAAAGGTAATGATGATGCATAGACATGAATTGACGCTAGAGCAGTTTGCTAAGGTTGAACATATACTTCCTGGCAGCAAAGGACATGTAGGTGTAAGTGCTAAAGATAATCACAATTTCTTCAATGCGATCTTGTGGATACTGAAGAGCGGTGCTCCTTGGCGGGATTTAGCGCTGCGATAGGGGAAATAAAAAAATGTACATCGCAGGTTTGCCCGTTGGTCTCCAAGTGGAGTCTTTGAGAAGATCCCAGCAGTGCTCTGCGATGAAAAAGAGCTAGCCATGGTTTTGATAGATAGTACTGCTCTCAGCGCACACCAACACACAGCTGGAGCTAAAAAGGCCTACAGGATGAGGGCTTAGGTCGCTCAAGGGGAGGATTCACCAGTAAAATACATAGTGCAGTCAACCAGGATGGTATTTCCTTCAATATCTACTTAAGCGGCGGTCAGGCTCACGATAGCAAGGATGGGCCTTGATTGCTTAGGGGTCAAAGTGCGCAGGATGTATTGGCTGATAGGGCCTAAGCAAGTAAATCGATCCTAGCACCAATAGAACTATTAGGTAGCCAGGCTGTCCTTCCCAATCATCAGCGTTCATGGACAAAGGGTTACTAGGACAAAACAATTTACAAAAAAAGAAAGGTGATAGCGCTATTTTTGAATAGGTTAAAGCACTACAGAGGTATAGCAATAGGTTGTTTTAAGCGGGAGGCTTACTTTGCTTTCGGCAGTCAAATTTGCTGCACCTCTCATCAGTTTTACTCATTGACGGCACTACCTAGTTAAGGCAATCTAAATTCAGCTCTAACCCGCCTCTAGTCAAAGCGCCTTCCACTAAACAAGCCTCTCATTCAGTTTGAAAGCTCTCAGGAGTAGAATTAGTGGTGGGATCTAGAGCCAACGTTCGCAGAGCTAGGAATGGTCACAGGATTACGTCTTCTTCTTGTTTCCACGGCTGGCTGGCTTGGGGCTAGGTTGCTTGGTACGTCTAGAAATGTTCGTAAGAATTCTCAAGACTGTATGCATCATCGCTTTCATTTTGTAAGCCTGTACCCCCTCTGGGACCACTACGCAGCTTAAGGCGTAGCAGGCAGCCGCGTAGCAGCAGCAGCAGCCTGCGTAGCAGCAGTAGCCTGCGTAGCGGCAGCCTGCGCAGCAGCAGTAGCCTGCGTAGCAGCAGCCTGCGCAGCAGCAGTAGCCTGCGTAGCAGTAGCCTGCGCAGCAGCAGCCTGCGCAGCAGCAGCCTGCGCAGCAGCGGCAGCCTGCGTAGCAGCAGTAGCCTGCGTAGTAGCAGCAGCCTGTGCTTCCTGCGCAGCAGCCTGCGCTTCCTGCGCAGCCTTATGGGGTTTTGGTTCACAGCTAGCTTGCATTATGGATAAACTTACCAGTAAGAGTAAGGAGAAATACGGATGGATTAATGGTCTCATAAAGATTTTGTCTTAGATCTTAGAATCCTACAAAGCTGATAAATTAAACAACCATCACAAATAATTTACAGCTAATTTTTTATCTTTTTTCTGTCTATGAAACAAGGCCTTTTGGTAAAGGGCTTACATCGGCAAATCCATACAGGCCAGCTCATGGCAAAGTAGGGCTCTGCTCACTTAGCGACCATAACTATCATTGATTAACGTCTAACAAAGCCCACCTTGAATAAAACAACGATTGGCTTACTAGAACCTGACTTATGATTAATATATTCCCTTCTTAATTCTAGTTTTTCAGAAAAACATTTTTTTAATTACAAAAGCCAGGGAATGTATATAGCTCATATAGAGCCTGAAGGCTATAAAAGAAGTACTCTTTAATTAGCCTCAAAACATTCCAAAAGCTTTTGCAAGTAGAATAGGTGTAGCAGGGGTCGAGTAGAGCATAGAAAACAATTTGATTGGGACTTTGTATCTAAGCCTACAAAGATGAAAAAAATTCTTATCACCGGTTCAGCTGGAGTGATAGGAAAATCCCTCCTAGAAAATCCAGAAAGCAGCTTCGAAGCTGTCGAGCTAGATATTCATTGTCCTAAAAGTTTAGAGGCTTACGGGGACGTCAGAGACTACCGGCTTCTAGTAAAAAGGATGCAGGGCTGTGAGGGAGTGATACACCTAGCCGCAGTATCCCGCGTAGGGGAGGGAGAGGCCAAACCAGACCTATGCTGGGATACAAATTTTAATGGAACCTTCAACGTACTAAAAGCAGCACTAAACCTTAAAAAGAGACCGTGGGTCATCTTTGCAAGTAGCCGTGAGGTATATGGCCAGCAAGATGTTTTACCTGTAAAAGAAACTGCCCTCCCTCAACCCCTCAATACATACGCCAAATCTAAAGCCAAAGCCGAAGAATCCTGTATCCAAGCTAAAGAGCAAGGCTTGAATGTTGCTATCGTCCGTTTTGCTAACGTGTTTGGTCGAGCAGATGATTATGCAAATAGAGTTATCCCTGCATTTTGTCAGGCAGCCTTGCAAGGAGAGCCGCTGCACCTGCAAGGTGCAGCAAATATTTTTGACTTTATCCACATCAATGATATTGTCCGAGGCATCCATAAAACTATAGAATACCTGCGCAGACAAGGAGCACCGTCCCTGCCCCTACATCTTACTACAGGAGTAGGGATTGAAATTAGAGCCTTAGCAGAGATGATTTGCAAGCTCGCCCACAGTGCTTCCCCTCTCATCGAAGCGCCTGCTCGTTCGTGTGATATTCATTCCTTTTGTGGCGACGCTACGTTAACTCAGCGTATCCTAGGGTGGCAGCCTCAAGTGACCTTACAGGAAGGGCTTCAAAAGCTCTTACAGAATTGCAAGTATAGATGGAAACCGTTTTAACTCTAAAAGCAAGGAGGTACATATGAAAGTCCTTAAAATCATTCACGGATATCCCATGCGCTATAATGCCGGCTCAGAGGTATATAGCCGTACCCTGTGCCATGCACTGGCAGACAACCACGAAGTGCAAGTGCTAACAAGAATAGAAGATCCTTTTGAGGCAGACTACCTGATGCATCAAGAGATCGACCCAAAGGATCCGAGAGTTATGCTCAACGTGATTAATCTACCTCGTGAACGGCATCGGTACCGTTATATACATGAATACTTAGACAGGCAGGCTGCAAAAGTACTAGACCGATTCAAACCAGATATTATTCATATAGGGCACATGAATCATTTATCATTAACTATTATCAATGAAATAACTACCAGGAATATACCCACTGTATACACTTTACATGACTATTGGCTTATGTGCCCACGCGGGCAATTTATTCAGCGTAACTCGCCTTCAGAAGTGTGGGCGTTATGTGATGGGCAAGAAGATAAAAAGTGTGCTACAAATTGTTATTCTGGCTACTTTTCAGGAGACAGCTCAAATTATAAGCAAGATGTCGCTATGTGGAAAAAATGGGTAACTGGCCGTATGGAAGCAGTCAGAAAAATGGCTAAGCAGATAGACCTTTTTATTGCTCCTGCTAAGTTTTTAATGCACAAGTATATAGATGAGTTCGGTCTTGAACCTGATAAGTGTCTTTACATGGACTACGGTTTTGATTTAAACCGCTTTGAGCAACGTCAAAGAAAACTTGAAACAGCCTTTACGTTTGGTTACATAGGCACCCACATCCCTGCCAAGGGCATCCAAGACTTGCTGGGTGCTTTTGGACAACTAGAAGGCAACTGTCAGCTTAAAGTATGGGGGCGGATGCGCGGTGAAAACACTCCCTACCTACAGGAAATAGCAAAAAGCCTGCCTTTACAGGTACAAGAGCGTATAGAGTGGCTAGCTGAGTATAATAATGAGAGGATTGTACAAGATGTCTTTAACCATGTAGATGCCATTGTAGTACCATCTATTTGGTATGAAAACTCTCCGCTGGTCATTCATGAAGCCCAGCAGGTGGGCTTGCCTGTTATTACAGCCGATGCAGGGGGTATGCAAGAATATGTCAAGCATGAGGTAAATGGTCTGCTTTACAAGCATAGAAATACCAAATCCCTTTTACAGCAAATGCAAAGATTAGTGAATAACCCAGCCCTAGCACGTCAGCTTGGCGCAAGCCGATACCTCTATTCAAACACTGGAAATATACCCTGCATAGAGGAACAGGCCAAAGAACTACAAACCATTTATACTACGCTGATTGCACGTAAAAATGGCACTAAACTACCTACTAAGCCTGGACCTTGGCGCATTACCTTTGATACAAACCCAGAGGATTGCAACCTCAGCTGCGTAATGTGTGAAGGTTTTTCCCCTCATAGCAAGGCGAAAAAAGAGAAAAAGAGCAGATGCGCCCCACCCCGCCGCATGGATATCAAATTGATACGCAAAGTGTTGGAAGAAGCAAAAGGCACACCGCTCAGAGAGATCATACCCTCTACTATGGGAGAACCACTGATCTACAAGCACTTCGACCAAATCATTGAAATGTGCCATACTTATAACCTCAAGTTAAACCTTACTACCAACGGGACTTTTCCCATCAAAGGCGCAGAAGCCTGGGCTAAGCTTATCGTTCCTGTAGCCTCTGATGTAAAGATTTCTTGGAACGGCGCCACCAAAGAAACCCAAGAAAAAATCATGTTAAGGACCAATTGGGAAAAGGTACTTGCCAATCTGAAAACTTTTCTGAGGATACGGGATGAACATCACCAAGATGGTGGTAATAGATGTAGCGTAACGCTACAAATGACTTTTTTAGAGGACAATGTCCATGAACTAGCCGACGTGGTAAAGCTAGGCATTGACCTTGGCATAGACCGTATCAAAGGGCACCATCTGTGGGCACACTTTGAAGAAATCAAGCACCTCTCTATGCGTCGCAGCAAAGAGGCCATAGCAAGGTGGAATGTAGCAGTAGCCAGGGCATTGGAGCTAGCACAAAACAGCCTACTTCCAAATGGAAAGCAGATCAGTTTAGAAAACATCAATTTTTTACATGAGCGTGCAGTGCAAGACCTAGCTCCTGGGGGTACTTGTCCTTTCTTAAATAAAGAAGCATGGGTAAACACAGAAGGAAAATTCAGCCCCTGCTGTGCCCCAGATGAAGAGCGGGATAAACTGGGTGACTTTGGCAACTTATACGAAACTTCTTTGGCCAACATTTGGCAGAGTAAGACCTATAAGGATCTGCAAAAGAATTACATCCACCATCCTTTGTGTGTATCGTGCAACATGAAAAAGCCTTTAAAAAAAGATATAGCATGAGAGACTACAGCATCATTGAAGTAGCTTTAGAAGGCACACATCACCGCTATCACGGCCAGCCGCTTTACAAAAATAGATTTGAAAAAGTGCTAAAATTTCATGCGCCAGGGTTAGCACCAGCTTATCAACAAGGAAGATGGTTTCACATCAATGAACAAGGAGAGCCTGCCTATGACAAAACCTTTGACAGGATTTTTGGCTTCTATCACAACAAGGCGGCGGTCGAGCTAGAAAAAGATAGCTTCCACATTACCCCCCAAGGAGAGGCAGTTTATGCAGCACGATACGCCTGGTGCGGTAATTATCAAGAAGAATTATGTGCAGTTCAAGACTATCAGGGCCAGTACTTTCACATTGATGCGTACGGGAAGCCTGCCTATCCAGAAAAATATACCTACGCAGGAGATTTTAAAGACCATTTTGCTGTAGTGCAACAAGCCAATGGCCGGTCTACCCATATTGATAAAGCTGGAAATTATGTACACAACTACTGGTATGATCAACTTGACCTATTTCACAAAGGTTTTGCACGTGCCAAAGACGCGCAGGGTTGGTTTCACATAACACCATCAGGAAACCCTGTCTACCCACAGAGGTACCGCGCTATAGAGCCTTTCTATAATGGGGTGGCATATGTAGAGACAGGTCAAGGAAAGCGTCTACTGATTAATGAAGCAGGAGAGCCTGTAAAAGAGATATTTCAAGCCTCTAGAGATCTTTCCGGAGAGGTCTCTGGAGACATGGTAGGCTTTTGGAAGACTTACACCTTGTATGCAGCTGCCAAGTACCAATTATTTGATCACCTACCTATAAGTATAGAAAGGCCTTTTAATGCTATAGGGCTCCCTCAGGAAAAATTGTCAAGGCTCTTAAAGGCATTGTGGGAGTTGGGTTTTGTTACGCGTAGCCAAGGCATGTGGCATGCAACAGATAAAGGACAGCTTTTGGTACAAACCTCGTTTTATCTAGACGCTGCACTCATGTGGACAGACGTATGCCGGTCTTGGCAGGAGATAGACTTACTATTGAAAGAGGAAACTCACGCCTATCGCCCCTCTTTCAAACAAGAAGAAAAAAATCCTTTAAAGTTAGCAGCTTACTATCGTGCTATTGATGGATATGCAGCAAAAGATTTGAGCGCTTTTGCAAACAAGTTACATTTCAAAGGCTTCCAAAATATCCTAGGTATAGGACGGAGTGCACTTACTATGTTAAAGGTTTTAGCTACGAAGCAACCTCAACATAAATACTTATTTGCTGATCATGAGCATTCTATCCAACGTGTAATCCAGCCAAGCAGTACGTATATCAAGCTCGTAAAATACGATACACCCAAAGACCGGCTACCTGCCTTTGATATATGCCTACTTCCCCGCTTTTTACATTATTTTCCTGATGCAGATGCCAGCATCATTCTAAGTCATATTAAAAATTTGATGTGTACGCAGGGAGCTATCTACGTAGTTGAAATGATACTAGATGAAAACATACCTAATGGTTACCTACTTGATATGAATATGATGGTAGAGACTAACGGAAAAGAGAGAACTCTTGCTGCATGGAAGCATTTGTATCAGGAGGTAGGGCTAGAACTCAGAGAGGTTGCTACGCTCTCGCCTATTTTCTCTGTCATGAAATTAAATTAATAGCACTCTATGGAAGATTACAACGCTAACGGCTATTGTATCTTACACCATTTTTTTGGTGAAGAAGAGATGCAGGAACTGCAAGCCACTATTTTTGAGGGCATTCAGCAATGCCTAAAAGAGCTCAATACTGATGAGAGTGCTTACCTAAGTGCTGTCAACCGATGGCATGCTCCCTCACCTGTAACACAAGCTATTGACCAACCGCTCATGGATCAGCTAAGCGTTGCTGTAGCACCTATTGTAGGTCCCGAAGCCCTATGTGGGAAGACCAATGTTGTTTTCAAAAACCAATATGCTAATGATGCTATTCCTTGTCATCAAGACATTGCATACAATAAAACAAACCCCTACCAAATGTCTTGCTGGCTAGCAGTTACCAAGGTTCGCTTAAAAGACGGAGGCATGTACTTATATCCCCAGAGTCACCTTTGGCCCATACAAAGAGCCGTTGATTTTTGGTCTCCAGACCATCAAGATAGACTTCCAAAAATACTAGAACCTTTTCTTAAAGAGGCTATAACTATAACACTGGATAGGGGAGACGTATTACTTTTTGATAGTCGGCTATGGCACGGTAGCCATAAGAATATAAGTGGCCAACATCGCGTTGCTGTTGTGACAAGATGGACAGGGAAGGCTTATGAACCGCCTCCCTTTATCCCAAACCCAGATGTACATTTTTTTGGCCTGTGGACCTGTGCAGAGCAAACAGTCACTATACTCTCTCAAGCCTTAGGCACCTTTTACCAGGAAGAGAGCAATAACTTTTTACAACTGCTTGCTATTTGGCAGAAGAAATTAGAGAAAGGAGAAGCCTCACAATTGGTAAACAATGCAGAAGCTGCCCTCCAGGCCCTTGCTCATGTAAGGATACTGCATTTTGCAAGTAAGCAACACCATGGTGGAGATTCTTATGGTCGCGTCTATAAAAACCTATGGAGTTGCCTATTAGCCCCTTTAGTGCAACGTATGACGAAAACAAGTGCCTGAATACCCAAAAATAAGTATCTCTTGAAGCATATAATAGACTTAAGAAGCGATACTGTAACGCAGCCATGTCAAAATATGCGTCGTTTTATGATGCAAGCAGAGATAGGTGATGATGCGTATCATGAAGACAAGGCAGTAGTTAGGTTAGAAAGTTATTGCAAAGAGTTGTTTGGCACAGAAGCAGCTCTATTTGTTACCAGTGGCATGCTTGCCAACAGGATTGCCTTTTTAGTCCAAACTACTCCTGGAGATGAGGTCATCACAGAGTATAACTATCATGTCCACTTTTTTGATAGTGCAGCAAATGCGGCAATCTGCCAAGTAGTACTTAACCCAGTACACACAGCAGATGGGGTGATTAGAGTAGCTGATGTTGAAGCCGCCATATACTCCAAGCCTAGGTACTACCACTTTGCCCAAGTAAAATTGCTCTCCATCGAAAATACTATCAATGGCTATGCTGGGAAGGTCTACCCCTATGAGGAGATAACTAGACTGCGATCTTTTACACGTCAGCATAATATCAGGCTACATTTGGACGGGGCACGCTTGTTTAATGCGCACGTAAAAACAGGAATAGCACTCTCAACTTATGCCCAAGCAGTAGATAGCCTGTCTGTTTGCTTTTCAAAAGGTCTGGGTGCTCCTTTTGGCTCTATGCTAATGGGCTCTCAAGCGTTTATTGATCATGCAAGGCGCTACAGGGTATGGCTAGGAAGTGGCTACCACCAGATAGGCTTCAATGCCCAAGCTGCTTATTATGCTATCACGCATGAAGTCAGTCGTTTGCAAGAGGACCATGAGCATGCGCGTCTGCTAGCACAGGGGTTGCACACACTGCCTGAGGTAAAGATTGAGCTTGCCAGCGTTGAAACCAACATGGTACAGATGCATTTAAGTCCACTAGGCATAAAATCGAAGCAGTTTTGTGATGCATGTGCTCAACAGGGTTTACTGCTCTTCCCGTGGTTGCCTGATGTAGTGCGCATGGTCGTTAGTAAGCAGGTGTCTGAGGAGTATATAGGCCAAGCAGTGGCTATCATTAAAAAAGTAATCAGCGCCTTGAAACATGGGTATTCCTAGCATAGATTATTTCAGTGATACCAATACTAATCCCTCTCAAGAGATGCGGCAATTTATGGCTCAGGCTAAAGTAGGCAACGAAGTAGCAGGCGAAGACCCTACAGTAAATGAGCTGGTAGCACTAACTAGAGACACACTGGGCAAGGAGGCTGCCCTGTTCTTACCCTCAGGAGCCATGTGCAATAGCATTGCTCTGCGTGTGCTTTGTAAGCGGGCAGGAGATGTTATTATCACAGACAAGAGCACACATATAGCACAGCTTTCAGCAGGAATGGTACATAGCTTGGTCAATGGAGCTTTGCATTTATTGGAGGGAGAAAGGGGTATATTTTCTATGGCGCAGCTGCAAGAAATCCTGGAAAAACCCAAAGGGAGAAACTTACCTTCCTATAGAGTTGTTGCTATAGAGCAAACTACCAACTATGGGGGAGGTGCTATCTGGGACCTAGATCATTTAATGCAGCTTTGCCATTTAGCACATCAACACAAACTTTCAACACATATGGATGGTGCCAGGCTGTGGCATGCTGTAATAGCAACCGGTATCTCTGCAGCCAGGTATGCTCAGAAATTTGATGCCGTTTGGGTTGATTTTTCAAAGGGATTAGGGGCTCCTATGGGTGCCGTCTTAGCAGGATCGCAAGACTTTATAGAAGAAGCCTGGTACTATAAATTTCAACAAGGAGGAGGCATGCATCAAGCTGGCATCATAGCAGCAGGCTGTCTCTATGGGTTTAACCATAACATGAAGCGGCTAAAGGCTATCCATACACTTACAAGGGAGTTAGCACAGGGCTTAGCCGCACTTCCCTTTATCCACCTCGATCCCGAACAGGTGACTACTAATATCATTATTTTTTCTTTACAATATCCTTTTATTAACGCACATACCTTTGCCGAGAAACTTTTGGCCCATTCTATACGTGTGCTTGCCTTTGGACCCTCTAAAATACGCATGATCCTTCATTTAGATATCTCATCAAATGATGTGCAGCGCACCTTAGAAGTATTTGGAACCCTTGGAGTAGCATAGATTAATCGTAAAAATTAAATCCTATAGGTTAAGGACATGGTGAATGAGCAGGTAACATCTCAAAGGAGTAAAAATAAAGCCAAAGGCTTTGTACTGCTCATGTCGGTCTTTATGTTTGCTATCCTCTTTTTGGTCAACTTACTCAGGGTACTTAAGGAAAGTTTGCTGATAGCTCACGTAGGTGTTGAGTCATTAAGCTATATAAGAGTACTGCTCGAATTACCACTCTCTTTGTTGATCATCTATGTGCTTACAAAGCTTAAGAAGAGGTACACGCAGCAGCGTGTCTTCAACTTAGTGCTGTGGTTTTACATAGCTTTCATGCTAGTTTTTACCTACATCTTACACCCCTACACAGAAGCACTACATTTACCAGCATGGCTGAAATATAACCTTTTGCAGGTAGCTCCCATCCTTACAAAGTTAATTGTGGTAATTGACCTTTGGCCCATCACGTTTTTATACCTATTCTCAGATTTATGGCCTTTGCTGATATATGTAAACTGCTTTTGGGAGCTTTCTAACAGGCTAGTAAGCACACAAGATGCAACTAAAATCTATCCTCTATACAATATAGTTGGCCAGTCAAATATTTTATTTACAGGCATCCTGCTATACTATCTAAGTTCTATCTCTATCAAGCAGTACATCCATGCTCTAGGCTTTGATTTCGTGCAGTGTGTAGGCAGTACAGCTTTACTGATAATGATTGTAGTGGTTTTACTTTACAATTACATTGTATCAAAATATGATACACCTCGTGAGGCTTGTCAGGCTTCTTTGCTTCCTAAAAAAAAGCTTTTGTTCAAGGAAACAGTAAAGCTACTCTGGAATAATAAACACATTGCTAATATATTTTTTTGCACGCTGCTTTACTATACCACCATCTGCATTATAGAAACCTTGTGGTTTCATACCCTGGCGGTACACTATGCTACCACTAGCCTTATTGGAAATTACCAAGCACAAACTTTGCTAGTGACTGGCGCAAGCACCTTGTTTTTTGCCTTAATAGCCACAACCTTATTGAAAAAGTTTGGATGGCATTTTGTACTACAATTACTTCCTTGCACTATGTTGTTGTTCTCCTTAGCCTGGTTGAATTTTACTAGTGCTTGCACTCCCTATTTACCTTTGACTACGTTATACCTTAGTTCTGGCATGTATGTCCTTGCCAAAAGCATGAAGTATGCATTTTTTGATTCTACCAAGGAGATGGCTTACATCCCAGTTGAGGATGGCTTGAAGTTTTATGGGAAATTGTCAGCTGATACCTTAGCAAACAGCATGGGAAAAGTAATAGGAAATATCTTTCCTATTACTTTCTTCACTTTTTATTGGGAGCGTAACTTTGATAAAGTAGCAGCTTTCTACTTATCATTTTTACTGGTGCTACTCAACAGCTGCTGGATTTACGCTGCTAGGCGACTCAATAACTCTTATCAGAATATGCTGTTAAACAACGTTAACAAAAGGCGAGATGAGCCAAGCTAGCAAATGCTGGTTTTTTGCTAGAAGACTATGCAAAAAGCATGATTCAAGAATTTTTGAGGACCTAGTAAAGGATTTCTCAACATACGCGGTCTCAAGCATCTAGCTTCTTACGCCTGCAGTAGGGTGAAGTAGAGGGACGGTGTAGAGCTGTATTACGCGCTGGAGCAAAAAGGTCTTAGGGGTGCTACTTAAGCTTTCAAAAAGCTGCTAAATTTGGGGAGTGAAGCAACAAAACAATATCAAAGATGATCTTTCCATCTGACATTACCTTAGTCATGCTTAATGCCAGCAGCGAAGGCAACATGGCTGGATTTTTAGGTATCCAATATACCACCCTAGGACCAGATTATCTAGAGGCCAAAATGCCTGTAGATCACAGAACGCGGCAGCCTTAGGGTCTGCTGAATGGAGGAGCCTCAGTAGCGTTGGCAGAGACTTTGGGTAGCCTTGCTGCTAACCTTGTTGTAGACAGAGAAAAGTATTACTGTGTAGGCCTGGATATCAATGCCAACCATATTCGCAGCGTCACCAAGGGTTATGTCTATGCTGTAGCCAAGCCGCTCCACATAGGC
Organism: uncultured Cytophagales bacterium; assembly: GCA_963705385.1. GTDB lineage: Bacteria > Bacteroidota > Bacteroidia > Cytophagales > Amoebophilaceae > MFD02979-c5. The sequence continues at coordinate 774,061 of OY970075.1, read as the reverse complement.
AGGTCAACACATGTATGGCAGATACATATTACCAATGCAAAAGATCAACTCATCTGTATTAGCCGCCTTACTGTGGTGGTCCTTGATAAAGTGACGCATACAGCTTTACCAGCTCGCTTGTGACATAATGGGGTAGTAGCTTAGGCAGCCAAAGCTTGTAAGGTACCTTACACGACGCTATTAAGAGGAATATCCTCCGTATCCTACAGCAAGTGCTTATTCCTCAAGCACTTTGGGGAGAACTGACCGACATTTGCTTTGGCTTTTCATTAGACTCAAGGCTGCCATAGCTATCAGGTGCTTTGCTATGACCATTCTCTTGCATATTGCTCAATAGACATCTAAGCTACAGCACCAGCTAAAGCTGATGCTTGAAGACCAACGGCCTTATGCCTCTACAGGCTTTGCAGAGCCAAAAAAGTGCTCAAGACTTTATACTTTCTTTTTTATAAGATAAGGATTGTTTCTTTTCTCTTCTCCTAGAGTGGTAGTAGGGCCATGTCCTGGATAGATGACTACATCGTCTCCTAGTGGAAATAGCTTTTGATAAATGCTTTGTAAAAGGGTAGGGTGATCGCCACATGGGAGGTCTGTTCTACCGATGCTGCCTTGGAATAAAACATCGCCTGCAAGGCAAAGCCTATCTTGCGCACTGTAAAGGGCAATATGGCCTGGTGAGTGACCAGGCACGTGAAGCACCTGGAGCGTAGTGGCACCTACCTGTATGATATCGCCTTCTCTAAGCCAAGTGTCTATTTCAACAGGTACATAGTCCATGATAGAATAGACAGGAGCATAAGTGGTAGCTGCTTGTAGCGTAGGGATCTCTTGCTCATGCAATGCAAGCTCTACCCCATAGGTATCTTTTACATACTGGTTACCCAGTACATGGTCAATGTGGCCATGAGTATTGATCAGATGGGTGACCTTGAGGTTGTGCTGCTGTATAAAGTCACTAAGGGCTTTCTGCTCCTCAGGTGCATAGCATCCTGGATCAATAATGGCACATGTCTGGCTCTGGTCATAAATGACGTAAGTATTTTCCGAGAAGGAGTTGAATACAAAAGTCTGAATGTATAGCATTGGTCCACTTTTAGAGTCGATCCTGTTTGCTTCCCTCATTTTCTACACTTGTAGCCTCTCTTTACTAAAACCCGTAAAAAAATTAAAGAAGCTAGCGGTAGATGCTACTGCTACAAGCACGCAAGAAGAGAGAGATTTCAGCAGTGTTGACTTATCAAAGCACGTCCTAGCTATCCTAGCCCTGCTATTTACACACCAGGACAGCTAGGCATTGTTTGTACAAAAAATGCTTTTAAAATCTACTACAGAAATACCAAGTATTTTATTATTCCTCCAGCATCTATTCTGATAGTAGAGCGGGCACATGATTTGCAGATAAAAGACAGAAGAGGTACGGCAGGATACCATAAGGGCTGATTAGAAGGAATTCAGCATCCCCAGGTTAGGGACTCACTGCTTTGCTAGTTCAACACTTTTTTTACTACTGCTTCAAAAGCCTCAGGATGGTTCATGGCTAGGTCAGCTAGTACTTTTCTGTTCAATGCTACACCGCTGGCCTGCAACTTGTCTATAAATTCTGAGTAAGACATGCCTAAGGCTCTAGTACCTGCATTGATACGCTGGATCCAAAGCTTCCTAAACTCCCTTTTTTTGACTCTACGGTCTCTGTAGGCATATTGCAGCCCACGTTCTACAGCATTTTTGGCAACAGTCCATACATTCTTTCTGCTACCCCAATAGCCTTTAGCTAGCTTGAGAATGCGCTTTCTTTTTGCTTTGGAAGCAACTGTGTTAACAGATCTTGGCATTTTTGTTTGCTTGTAGAGCTGTCCATAACTGGCAGCTCATAATTTACAATTAAATATTCAGCATTTTATTTACTCTGGGTACATCTGCTTTGTGGACAAGCGTTGCATGAGTCAGCTTCCTTTTTTGTTTGGTCTGCTTCTTGTCTAGCTCATGGTTTTTAAATGCGTGCCTTCGCTTGATTTTTCCTGTTCCTGTCAGGCTAAACCTTTTTTTAGCTCCTGAGTGTGTTTTTACTTTGGGCATCTTTTTAGTCATTAATTATACAGGCTTATATGGCTGTACTACTTGTTAATAATCTTAGGCGATATGTTCAGGATCATCCTCCGTCCTTCCATTTTAGGAAGTTGATCTAGCTTGCCATAGTCTGCTAATTCCTTGACAAACCGTAACAAGAGCAGTTCTCCTCTTTCTTTAAAAGCTATTGTTCTGCCTGCAAAATGTACATAGACTTTGACTTTAGCTCCTTCAGTAAGAAATTTGATGGCATGCCTTAATTTAAAGCTAAAGTCGTGTTCATCTGTGTTAGGGCCAAAACGAATCTCTTTGAGTACTGATTTTTGTGCCTTGGCTTTGATTTCTTTTTGCTTCTTTTTTTGCTCATACTTGAATTTAGCATAGTCAACCACCTTACACACAGGAGGATCAGCCTTGGGGGAGATCTCCACCAAATCTAAGTTTTGGCCTTCTGCGATTTTCAGAGCCTCTTCGCGTGTATAAACGCCTACTACTACATTGTCACCTACAACCCGCACTTCAGGAGTAGTAATTTTCTCATTAACTTTGTAAGGCTCTTCAAACCTACTTCTAGTAAATGTCGATTTTTTCTGGTTACGAATACTCGGTGTAGCTTTAAAGTTTGCTTAAAGAGAGGAACAAATATCGGGATAAGTTCTTAAAAACAAAATAAGTGTTGTTTTTATCATCTTTATGCCTGAAGCAGCCCATTATTTAAGCAAGCGCAGCGTGCAGCATTTTTACAAATGCTTCTAAGTCCTGACTTCCTTGATCGCCTACACTCTGTTGTCGCACTGCCACTTTATTTTCCAGCATTTCTTTTTCTCCTATGACCAGCATATAAGGAATTTTGCGTAGTTCAGCATCTCTGATCTTTTTGCCTATTTTCTCATCTCGATGATCTACAAATCCATAGATGTCTTCAGCTGCTAGTGTCTGATAAATTTTATCGGCATAGGCAGCGTACTTCTCAGAGATCGGTAACACGGCTACCTGGTCGGGTGCTAACCAGAGAGGGAACTTTCCGGCAGTGTGTTCAATGAGAATGGCAATAAAACGCTCCAAAGAGCCAAAAGGTGCTCTGTGGATCATCACAGGCTGGTGTTTTTTGTTGTCTGATCCTGTGTATTCTAACTGAAACCGCTCAGGCAACTGATAGTCTAGCTGCACAGTACCTAACTGCCAGCTTCTGCCCAATGCATCGCGTACCATAAAGTCTAGCTTAGGACCGTAAAAAGCCGCTTCACCCAATGCCTGTGTTGCTTGTAGCCCCTTGGCAGCCACTACTTCCTGAATGGCCTGCTCAGCCTTTTCCCAATACCCTTCCTTACCCATGTATTTTGCTGAATGCGCAGGATCTCTAAGCGATATCTGGACTGTGTAGTCTTGAAAGCCAAGTGTCTCAAAAATGTACAGCACCAAGTCTATTACCTTTTCAAATTCTGACTTTACCTGATCAGGAGTACAGAAAATGTGGGCATCATCTTGGGTAAAGCACCGGGTGCGTGCCAGACCATGTAGCTCTCCATGCTGCTCGTAGCGGTACACCGTACCAAACTCTGCCAGGCGTAGGGGTAGGTCTTTATACGATCGAGGCTCACTTTTATAAATTTCGCAGTGGTGCGGACAATTCATCGGTTTTAAAAAAAACTCCTCGCCTTTGTTAGGCGTATGAATAGGCTGGAAAGAGTCTTGCCCGTACTTCTCATAATGCCCAGAAATGATATAAAGCGCTTTTTGACCAATGTGGGGGGTAATCACAGGCTGGTATCCTGCTTTGCGTTGGGCTTTGCGCAAAAACTGTTCTAGCCGCTCACGCAGCATAGCGCCCTTGGGCAACCAGAGTGGTAGGCCGATGCCTACTTTTTCTGAAAAGCTGAAGAGCCCTAGCTCTTTGCCTAGTTTTTGGTGGTTCCTTTTGTTGGCTTCTTCCAGCAATGTTAGGTAGGCCTGAAGCTCCCTGTGCTGAGGAAAGCTAATGGCATAGAGGCGCGTCAGCTGTTTGTTCTTTACATTGCCCCGCCAGTAAGCACCTGCTACGTTGAGTAACTTCACTGCCTTGATCAACCCAGTGTGGGGAAGGTGAGGGCCTTTACAGAGGTCTACAAAGTTGCCTTGTTGATAAAAAGTAATTTGTCCATCCTCTAGTTCTTCTAGAAGTTCTAGCTTATAGGAAGCTTCCTTTTTCTGAAAATACTTGACAGCCTCTTCTTTACTTATTTCAATTCGCTTATAGGTGTTCTTTTGTTGTGCTAAGGAAAGCATCTTTGCCTCTATCTTTTCGAGCTGGGTAGCATCAAAGAGCTGTGCTCCAAAGTCTATGTCATAGTAGAATCCGTTCTCTATGGGAGGTCCAATAGCCAGCTTAAGGTCTGGATATAATGCTTCTAATGCCTCTGCCATCAAGTGGGCCGAAGAATGCCAAAATACCTTTTTCCCTGCTTCGTCGTTCCAGGTCAACAGTTGTAGTGTAGCATCTTCTAAAATGGCCCTGCTAGCGTCCCACACCTGGCCATTGACCAGCGCAGCTAGTACTTGCCTGGCTAGCCCTGTGCTCATATCCTGTGCAACCTCTAAGCTTGTTATACCCTTAGGAAAATGTCTGACAGATCTGTCAGACAAAGTGATATTAATTCTTTCGCACATAGCTGATTATATTGCCTACAAATATGTAACCTTAGTTGCTGGATTGCTATACCTGTGCACCTATAACTAGGTAGTGCGGTCAATTAGTTTTCTATATTTTGTTTATTGTTACACTTCAAAGATAACGAAGATGCATAGAGATAAATTGACGCTAGAGCATTTTGCTAAGGTGGAATATATACTTCCTAGCAGCAAAGGACATGAAGGGGTGACAGCTCAAGGCAATCACAATTTCTTCAATGCGGTCTTGTGGATACTGAAGACTGGTGCTCCTTAGCGGGATTTAGCGCTGCGATAGGAGAAGCAGAATGGAAAAATTCGGAGGTTTTCGCGTTGGTCTCCAAGTAGAGACTTTGAGAAGATCCTAAAATTATTTGCAATAGTTGTTTAATTTTTTAGCTTTGGGTGGTAAAATAGCTCTAGACCTAACTTAAAATCTTATGAGATCATTGATCCACCTATATTTCTCTTTACTCTTACTGGTAAGTTTATCTATAACGCAAGCTAGCTGTGGACCAAAACCCTATAAGGTTGCGTCCTCTAGTGGGACCTCTACTCCGCCCCCTCCTGGGTCCTCTAGTGGAAGCCTTTCCTCTAGTGGGATCTCTACTCCGCCCTCTAGTGGGTCCCCTACTTCACCTTCTCCTGTGCCCTCTCCTGCAAACAACGCTGCACAAGGTACCCATCAGTTTCCTCCTCCTGAGATCTTGGCTAAAGACTCCACAAGTGTGCGTAAAACTATTGGGCGAGCTAAGTCTATGGACGTTGTAGGACAAGCTAGCCGTGAAAAAAGAAACTACAATCCTGCTAAAGGTGGCACTTCTAAATTTTCTCCTCTTGAGATCTTGGCTAAAGACTCCACAAGTGTGCGTAAACCCATTGGGCGAACTAGGTCTATGGACATTGTAGGACAAGCTAGCCGTGAAAAAAGAAACTACAATCCTGCTCAATGTAGCACTTCTGAATTTTCTCCCCTTGAGATCCCCTCCCCTGCGACCTTTGCTCTAGACTCCGCTACTAACTCTACTCCTGGGAGCTTTGCTTTTAAAAGCTTCGAAGTGGGTAATATAGGTAAAGAAGAGGAAAATAAAAGCTTACAAGATTATTTGAGTGAAATCAAAAAATTCTCTACGGACTGTAGAGACCGTATAAAAAACTTAGAATCCCATAAAAAACTGGACAATTCTGCTGTTTCTACAAAACATATCCAATCAGTGAAAGATAGAAATGTGCATTCCCAATATTTAATAAAGGTCTTTGACACAAAAGAAAATCTAATCATTAAGGATAGGCTAGAGATAGATTCAGAAAACATATTCACGCCACTCACGTCAGCCATGTATTTAGAAGATGAGTCAAGTTTGGGTGTAACAGATAGTATAAATTTATCCCACACACTAATCAAAAAGTACGGCATAGATAGCATTTCTCCGCCTTTTTTCGAAACAACAGTTCGTATGTTAATTACTTCTTCAAATTCTTGTTCTTTTAGAGAAGAAAAATTGAATTTTTCTAAAACATTCCTCACATATGTTAAAAACGACTTAGATAATAATGAAATAACCTATCTATTGCAGGAATTTATGAAGCATGATGCTGTTAATTTGTTTAAGTTCGCTGTGGTATTATTTAACGAAAAATGTGCACCTGAAAAACTGCTAGAACGAGCTATAACAGGAAAAAGAGGTTATGCCGTTAAATGTATAACAAAGAATTTTGAGGGTCCAATAAAGAAAAGCTCAAAAATAAATTTAGAAAGACTAGCTATAAACTCTGGAAATGAAGAAATTATAGAAGCAGTAAGTAAGATACAGGTAATAGCGCCATTAACAAAATAAATAAACAGAGGTTCACTACGGTAGCTTTAAGAACAAAATTGACTTGAGAAAGGCAGGACACAACTTTAGTTACTATTTACAAATGCGTACCAGAAGAAATTATGGCAAAGGGAGTATGGTAAAATACTATACCGCCAATTTTTAGTGGGAATGGGAAGATGAAGAAAATTAACTGTGAGTCATCTGTAAAGGCTTACAAGCAGCACTCTTTCGGACTGGCCTACTACCTCCTTTATAGCCTACAAATACCTTATTACAGCCTGACTTTGCAGGTCAACTACATTCAATAGATAGAAAGCCTGGTTTTACCCTAACAACGCTGTTACAAAAGTCTAATTGAGTTCCCTAATACAAAGTTCAAGGCCAGTACAAAATCTAGCCCAGCTGGACTAGGGATAGGGTAGAAGGGTTCTGGGTAACTCACAGCAAGGCTTTTTATCTTAAGGAAGTCCCATTAAAGAAAGGAAAAAAGGGGAAGCTGTAGCCGAAAAACCACCAGTATACATTACTCAGGAGATGGTTGACAAAATCCAGGCCCTCTATAGAGTACATCCTCACCATACTTTCCTACAACATTTAGCAGCCGTACTTCCAGAAATCCAACGCAGTGATCTGAGCAAGCTCAACAAGAAAGAGGCTAGCGGTAATACGCTACTCATCAGCCTTTAACTTCATAAGACGGGTAGGATATGAAAGACCTTCTTATGTGTAAGGAATAATCCAAGAGTTGCTTCAGTATGCTGGCCAAGTGGATTTCAGTTTGGAAAATTCTAATAAGGAAACAGCGATTTACCAGTTATGTTATTTGTATAGGGGGAATCCGGAAGACCAAGCCTTTATCAAGCAGTGCTTGCAAACCATCAAAGACAAAGCAACTCTTGATAAAATCAATATCAACCAACAAGGAATTTACGGCCGTATGCCACTGCATATAGCTATAAAGCTTTGTAATGCGCCAATAGTGCAATGGATACTGAGTTTAAGGGCAAAATAAACAAGACCTTGACCGATTTCTCGGGCGAGACGATAAACGACCCAGCTCTATCTTCTAGAGATCCTAATATCCAAGCTGCAGTAAACTCACTACCTTAGTTCAACCTTATGTCGCTGTGTTTGTCTTGCCTTAGGCTTAGAGAAAACGCCAAAGGGAGGGGTAGTCAACGAAGTAAATAATCCGTTAATGGTTCATTAGCGTTTCTATCTCCTCAGCTTCTACGGGTATGGTAGCCATTAAATTTTCCAAGCCTTTTTCTGTGATCACAAAGTTATTCTCAAGCCGTACGCCAAGTCCTTCCGCCTGAATGTAGATGCCTGGCTCAATGGTAAAGGCCATACCTGGTTCAAACTTTCTGAATATGTCTCCTACGTCGTGGGTGTCTAGGCCTATATGGTGGGAGGTACCATGCATGAAATACTTTTTATAAGCAGGATGCTTGGGGTCTTGGTTCTTGATATCTGTGCGGTCCAGTAGGCCTAGGCCAACCAATTCAGCTTCCACTGCCTCGCCTATTTGTTGGTGGTAAGTGGTTAGATCATTACCAGGCACAAGCAGTGTTTGCGCCTGATGCATGATACGCAGCACAGCATCATATACGGCTCGCTGGCGTTTTGTAAAGCGCCCAGTAACAGGTACTACCCGGGTAAGGTCTGCGCTATAGTGGGCATATTCTGCCCCTATATCTAGTAAGATGGCATCTCCAGCTTTGCAAGCCTGGCTGTTGGCTATATAATGAAGCACGCATGCATTAGCTCCTGAAGCTATAATAGGATGGTAGGCAAAGCCTCTGGAGCGGTGCTGGATAAAGGCACAGGAGAGTTCTGCTTCTAGCTCATACTCCATGACCCCAGGTTTGATCAGTGGCAAAATTCTTCTAAAGCCCTTTTCTGTAATCTTACATGCTTCCCGCATTAAGTCAATTTCTATGGCCGACTTCACTGCCCTTATGTGGTGCATGATAGGTGCCAGGCGCTCATAGTGGTGCAAAGGATATTGTTGTTTACACCAGGCTACAAAACGTGCATCACGTGTTTGTACCTCTACTTCGGCCCTGCTGTGCTCATTGCTATTAAGATAAACATAGTCTGTCTGGCTCATTAAGCTATGAAAAGTGGATGCAAATGTATCCAGCCAATGAACGTTGGTAATTCCAGCTATAGCTTGTGCTTCTTCTTGGGTATACTTCTGTCCTTCCCAGGTCCTGATGCGCTCATCAGTACGTTTTAAAAACAGCATTTCCTTCCATGTTTCCTTTTTTGCACCTGGGTACAAGACCAGGATTGTTTCTTCCTGATCAATACCAGAAAGGTAGAACAGATCGCTATTTTGGTGAAAGGACATTGTCCCATCGCCGTTTTCAGGCATCATGTCATTGGAATTAACTACTACCAGGGCATTCGGCTGCAGGTGTTTGGTTAGCTCTTTTCTGTTGTTGATGAAAAGAGTAGGATCAATTTTTTTGTGGCGCATAATCTAGCTCGTTAATTGGGTCAAAGACGTTTTAAGAGTACTTTTCATGGCGACTGTAAAATTTTGACAGCCTCTGTATAAATCAACGAAAATTAAGCAGCTCAATAACTAAGTAATAAGGTAAATTTGCTGCCATGAAAAACTTTATTGTTTCTGCTAGAAAATATCGCCCTGCTGTTTTTGAACATGTGCTAGGACAGCCACACATCACCACGACACTTAAAAATGCTATAAAAGACAAACATGTAGCGCAAGCCTTCCTGTTTTGTGGTCCTAGAGGGGTTGGCAAAACGACTTGTGCCCGCATTTTGGCAAAAACAATCAATTGCCAGCAAGTTACAGCAGATATAGAGCCCTGCAATGCCTGCCCCTCATGTACTAGCGCTAATTATAACAACTCCTTTAATATTTATGAGCTGGATGCTGCATCCAACAACTCTGTAGAAGACATCCGGGCCCTGGTAGACCAAGTTCGCTATCCACCTCAAGTAGGTAAGTACAAAGTCTACATCATCGACGAGGTCCACATGCTTTCTAATGCTGCCTTTAATGCTTTTCTAAAGACCCTGGAAGAGCCCCCTAGCCATGTTATCTTTATTTTGGCTACTACAGAAAAACACAAGATTATTCCCACCATCCTGTCTCGGTGCCAGATCTTTGACTTTCGCCGCATTCAGCCTCAAGACATGGTCCAGCAGCTGAAACATATTGCTGACCAAGAAGGGATTACCTATGAAGACGAAGCACTGCACCTGATCAGCCAAAAGGCAGATGGAGCCTTGCGCGATGCACTCTCTATTTTTGATCTAATCGTCACCTTTGCATCAGGGAAATCCCTGACCTACCAGGCTACCCTTGAAAACCTACACATCCTAGACTACGAATATTATTTCAAGCTTATCGATGCTTGCCTGCAAGGCAACACCGCTCAAGCTTTGCTGCTTTACGACCAGATTCTCAAGGCTGGTTTTGATGGACATCACTTTATTACAGGTTTGAGCGAGCACCTGCGCAACCTGCTGGTCTGCCAGGATACGGCTACCCTGGAACTCCTAGAGGCAGTTACAAGTGTGAAAGAAAAGTATAAAACCCAGGCAGCAGCAGCAGGATTGCCTTTTTTGTTCAAGGCACTTAACATTATTAACCAGTACGATATTCATTACAAAAGTAGCAATAATAAGCGCCTCCATGTAGAGCTGGCTTTAATAGAGCTAGTGCATCTTCAAGTGAGTCCTCATGCAGCAAGCACAATAGTACAAACACAAATACCCTCTACTGCTAAAAACCAAGTAACCCTTGTTCCTGTATCCAGGCCTGAACCTCCATCAAATCTTCCTAAAGCTATTCAAAAAGACAAAGTAGCACACACTAACCCAGCAGAGCCCTTTCAGCAGCCTGATACAAAGCCAGGTGGCTTACAGCCAACTATCAAATTGCCACAAATTGATCAGCTAAAAAAGGGGTTGGCTTTCCAAGAAGTTCCTGTACAGCAACCCAAAGAGGTGGCAATCCAGCAGGCCCTTACTGAGGAAGCAGTGCGCGAACATTGGCAGCAGTATGTCCAAAAACTCAAGGAAGCTGGAAAGATGACAGAGTACAGTGTACTGAATCAAGCCATTGGGCTAGAGGGCGCTACTATTGTCGTGACACTAGTTAATTCCGTACAGCAAGACATCCTAGCAGGAATCAAAGAGGGGTTGATAGCAGACTTGCGGAAAAAATTACAACACACGGGCATTGAGCTCAAAGAAGTTGTAGTCCCTATTCAGCGCAACAAAAAGCCTTACACAGCCCAAGAAAAGTTTAAGTACTTAGCAGAAAAGTATCCTGCTGTGCACATGTTACAGGAAAAACTCAGGTTAGAAGTACAAGACTAAAGATCGTATGGGCCATCAGCTCATTGCCCTAGCAAGCCCTTGGAGCTAGTAAATAAAATGATTTGCCAGCATCTGTATTACAAAAACCTTACTTTACATCCAATCCAATATTTATCATTCATTAAAAGAGGTAGCCTATAAGCAGCAGCGCAATACTGATAAACATCCATAAGAGGTAATGCTGTAAATTTCCTTGCTGTGTAAAGCGATGGAGCTTACCAAGCTGCTGGGGCGCTGCAGCCACAAAATACACTATTCCTTCCACTAGGTTGCGATCTAGCCAGCTCACTATGCTTCCTAACATTAGATAGCTAACAGCTACACTACGGCATCCAGCTACGAACCTTTGGTCTATCCTAGCTACTAGCCTGCTCAATCCAAGCACCTGTTGGGTTATTGCATCGGTGATCACATCTAGATACCACCCATGAAAAGATAGCCTAGTTAGGCGTCGGAGTAGTGGTAAAGCAATAGCCTGGCTGAGTGGTCTTCTCACAGCCACCAGGATCAAACCTATCCCCATCATCAGGACAGAGATGAAGGGAGCTGTCTGCGGTAGGGTTGGTATGGTACCCAAGAGGGGTGCTGCGCTAAGCCGCTGTAACAACCAGCTATGCTGAAAATCCCATGACAGTGGGCTGTAAAGAAAACCCAACGAACACAGCGCCAGGATAATGATGCTGACTTGCATCAAGTAGGGTATAGCATTCCTTGTAGGTACAACCTTTAAGCTTGGTTTGGGTTGCCATCTAGGCACTCCCATAAATACCAACTGGCATTGCCTCCCGAGGTAGATGGCTGTCAGGCAGGACGAGAGAAAACCTAAGGCAGGCACTATATAGCTTAGGTAGTTGCCAGTTTGGGCTTGCTGTTTTGCCCAGCTCAAGCTATGGGTGAGGATGGCTTCTTTAGACAAAAATCCAGAGCAACCAGGTAACCCTACCAGGGCACCTGCTGCTACAAGGTAGGAATAGAAAACCCCAGGTAAGGCCTTGCGCAGGCCGCCCATTGCGCGTATGTCTTGTACATCCAATCCTTTTTTGCCTTGCCGCAGTAAAAAATGTGATACAGCACCCACACAAAGGAACAAGCAAGCTTTGAAAAAAGCATGGGTCACCAGGTGGAACAGCCCGGCGCTACTTTTTCCTATCCCTATAGCCATCACCACATAGCCTAGCTGTGCAATGGTAGAGTAAGCCAACATTTTTTTGATATCATACTGAGCCAACGCAGCATAGCTCCCCATGAGGGCAGTAATGCTTCCTAGGAAGGCCACGAGCGTGCACACTTCTGGACTCAATAGCCCAGCCGTCCTAATTAACAAATATGCCCCAGCACTTACCAGGGTAGCTGCATGAATCAAGGCAGAAGCAGGGGTAGGTGCCGTCATGGCACTGGGGAGCCAGTGAAACACAGGAAATTGTGCTGACTTCGTGACAACCCCACCTATAAGGAACAAACCTGTTGTCCACAGCCAGCCCTGGCTACTGCGTGCCTCTGCTGCTAAGGCTGAAAGCGTAGCCAAGTCAAAGCTACCTAACTCACTACCCACCATGAGTATCCCTATAAGCAAGCTAGTGCTTCCTAACTGGTTCATCAGCAAAGCCTTGGTGCTGGCCTCTGCCACAGACACTTGTTGGTACCAAAAACCAATAAGCAGGTAAGCAGCAAAGCCCGCCAGCTCCCATGCCATCCACAGCAAAATCAAATTGTCAGCCAATATAAGCGCGAGCATGGCAACCATAAAAAAGCTCAGCAAAGCAAAGTAGCGCTGTACAGCAGTTTCCTGCTGCATGTATGCAATCGAGTAGAGGTAAACCAAGAAACCCACCGAGCTAATCAAGCATAGCATAACAGCTGCTATAAAGTCTAGGTAAATGCCTGCTGAAAATGTTATGGTATGCGCACCTGCCTGAAGTTCAAACCACTTTGTAGTGCTGTGAAGCACATAGCCCTCATCAGTGAGCTTGAGCAAGTAAAAGCTAAACCCAACCAGGATGCCTAGCAGCGCACTAGCAAGGGAAGGAAAGAAGCATTTTTTATGACCCATCTCAACTGGCTTTTACTGGCATGCAAGCTCGAAAAGTTAGCGCTTCTAGAAAAAACTGGCCTTGTACCTTTATAAGGTACACAACTATTGGATGAAGCTAATCTTCATGGTTTCATGCTGAACACGCTCAACGTGCATTGCCTATGGGAAGAAAACCCCTTAGTTTAGAGAAAAATTAGTTAACCTAGCCTCCAAAAGCTTATGTACGATCATCTCAAAGGCACTATCCAACAAATGGCCAAAGCACAGCACGCCACTGTTGTCAACATTAGGAGGCACCTCCACATGTATCCAGAGCTTTCCTTGCAAGAGTTGAATACTGCCAAGTACATTGCTAAAACGCTCCAGGAGATGGGTATTGAATTCCAAGACGGCGTAGCCAATACAGGTTTAGTAGCCTTGATCAAAGGCAAAAACCCAGACAAAGCTACAATTGCCCTGAGAGCAGACATAGATGCATTGCCTATGGAAGAAGTCAACGACCTACCCTACAAGTCTCAACACAAAGGGGTGATGCACGCATGTGGCCATGATGTACACACTTCTTCTTTGTTAGGCGTTGCTAAAATACTAGATGCCCTCAAAGATGCGTTTGAAGGCACTATCAAACTTATTTTCCAGCCAGGAGAAGAAAAAAATCCTGGAGGAGCTATCACCATGATCCAAGAGGGCGTGTTGGATCATCCTAGGCCTAGAAGCATCCTAGGACAACATGTAGACCCGCGCATGCCAGTAGGTAAGGTAGGCTTTATGCCAGGCACGATGATGGGCAGTGCAGATGAGCTTTATATTACTGTCAAAGGCCAAGGAGGCCATGCTGCTGCACCTCACTATGCTGTTGATCCGATCCTTATTGCAGCGCACATTATTGTAGCCCTGCAGCAAATTGTAACTAGAAACTGTGACCCTATTGTTCCTACTGTCCTTTCACTTTGCCATATCAAGGCCGGAGAAACTACCAATATTATTCCAACTTATGTCCAGATAGCCGGTACTTTCCGTACTACAGATGAGCAGTGGCGCAGCGCTGCGCACCAGAAAATGGAGGCCCTGGTTTGCGGGATGGCTGCAGCCATGGGAGGAAGTTGTACGTTTGCTATTAACAAAGGTTATCCTGCTCTGTATAACGACCCAGCGTTAGTGCAGCGCATGAAAAAAGCTGCCCAAGCGTTTGTAGGAGCTGAACAAGTAGTAGACCTGGAATTATACATGATTGCTGAAGACTTTGCTTATTATGCTCAGCAAATACCTGGCTGTTTTTACTACCTAGGCATACAGAACAATGCAAAAGGGATCAACTCTGGCCTGCACACATCCACCTTTAATATAGACGAAACAGCCTTGGAGTTAGGTCCAGGGTTGATGGCCTGGTTAGCCTTAAAAGAGCTGGAAATTCAGCTGCAATGAGTAAGCAGGGGAGGGGTATGCAGTGCAGCAAACGAGCAAAATTGCTTTCCTAAGCATCATGTATACGCGACTCCAAAGATTCATCGCCTAGCATTTTACTCCTGGACATGAGCGCAGTGCTGCTATTGTTGCTGGCTATGGGTAGACAAGGCATAGGCATCATTAAGCTTATGATGGATGCTACTTACCTGCCTGGGTCTTAGGGTGCGTTACCAGGAGCATATTAAAGTCATTTTTATATTCCTGTCTAGTCCCATGATACACATAAATGTCCTGTAAAAAACTTTAATGTGGTATAAATGCTAATTTTACCCTTATTTTGAGCATGCCTATACCACACTTTGTAAAAAATTACCCCTTTTTGATTGCAAAAAATAAAAAAATTCTTCAAGCTTTTCTGGATAAATTAGTTTAAGAACCTAACTGACACCTCGTCGACCTTCATTTATTTTCCTAACAATGTGTAATCAATTTCAAAAATTCATAGCTACTATTTTGCTCTTGAGCATGACCTTACAGAGCTGCACCTCGAATCTCAAGCTTGATACTGGTGCAGCAGCAAGCCAGTCCCAGGCCAGTAAAAAGCCCCTCAGGAACCTCGTAGGAGAGGAGCAGCACCCACCAGACAAGCCCATGTCCATCAGTACTCCTAGTGAGAAGGCTCCAGCATCCCCTGCTGCTGCTCAGGTTGCTCCTACCGCCTCCCTTTTCACAGACCTGTCCCCCAGTAGCTCCCCTCATCACACAGCAGTTCCACCCTCCCCAAGGATTGTTCTTCAAAACCAGAGGCTTTCCCAAGGTATAGCCCTCCCCCAGCCCCCAAAAGACTGTCCAAAGGCCCAGGCTATGCGCAGCGCTCAGCTAATACAAATGCCAAGGGCTCCTTTAGCCAAGGCTGAGGCAGTAGGCGCAGGGCCAGCGCAGCACTTGACTGCCTCAGGAGGGAAGGAAGTAGCGCTATACCAAAGAGAGGGGCAGTGGCAAGCGCAAGTAACCGAGCGTATAGGGCATGCGCAGCGTCAAGTGGTGCTGCCAGTTGTCTGTGCACCTGACTGTGAAGTAGCAGCGCTCCTGGGCTATGAAGCAGGCCGGGTAGCACAACTGTTGCATGTAGCCAAGCAAGGGTTAGCCGAATTTGTCTATGTAGGCAGGCAGGGATTGCTAGGCGGGATGATACCAGGAGAGGAAGGATTTGAAGAGAAAAAGGAAAGCGGATCTCCTCAGGGCGCTGAAGAGCACAAGGAAGCATTTCCCCAAGAACAGAGCACTCCTAGAGGCTCCTTGCTGAAGTTGGGGCTATCGGAGCACCAAGGACCCACTGCAGTAGAACAAGCGCAAAGAGAAATAGCAAGACTCAAGGAAGCCATAGAAGAGGGGCATGGCTTGCTGCTTTCTTTGGGTACAGCCAATTCGCAAGTAATAGAGAAGCTGTTCTCTGATTTAGAGCAATGGTTGCAAGAAGAGCAGCTGTGTAGGCCAGCAGCAGGCGATGAGGGTGCTCAGGAATACATCATTAGGTTAAGGGAGGATCCTCGCTTAACCTGGGGAGATCACAGGGCCAAGCTTAGTGCTTTGCTAGCCCAAGCTTACGGGCAAGCCTTACAACAAGTAGTAGCAGCTGATCGCATTCATAGCCTTCCCGATAGGGTAGCGCAGCTATCAGCAGCCCTTACTCAGCTGGCAAGGTTCCATCAAGAGCAGGGCGAGCAAACAGGCGACCTCTCACATTACACGGATGCTGCCATTCTCTATCAACATGTGCGCACGCTGTGTGCAGGAGAGGAGTCAGGCTATGAAGCGCAAATAGCAGGGGCCTACCAAGGCTTGGCGCAGATTAAGACAGCGATGCTTGCCAAGGTGAAGCAAGCACAAGAGCAGGCTTTACTTAGCAGCGAAATCACTCCAGAGGCGCTTCAAGAGGAAATAGCACGAGATAGGGAGGAATTAGCGGTTTTACGAGCAGAGGCTAGGGAAAGATTAGCTACGCTAGCAATAGCTGAACAGAATGATGAAGCGCTGTACACCCAGGAAAGCAAAGCCCTGTTTGGCCATATCGCTGAGCAAGTGGGTGCGTTGCTAGGCAGACTCTACCAAGAGAGCGAGAATGCGTTAGGGCTGGCACCTTGCAGGTACACGGTAATGGGGCTAGGGTCGATGGCCTTGCAGCAGATGACACCCTATTCAGACCTAGAGTTTGCTATCCTCATGGAGGACAATGAAGACCCAGCAATCCTTGATAAGCATCGGGCTTACTTCAGGGAGCTAAGCCACCTGGTACACTTGCGGGTGATCAACTTGGGCGAAACGGTTGTGCCTAGGAGTAAGTATGGAGTGAGTGTAGATTATCTAGGCAAAAGAGGGATCAACTTTGATTTGGGAGGCAAGACGCCCTTAGGAAGAAGTGACAAGTTGTATGACTTGATACAGCCAGTAGCAGGAATGATGCGTTACTTAAGAAATGAAGGGCACAAAATGGAGCACATGGACAAGCTGCTGCCCTTTATTCTAGAGCGCACCTGTTATGTACATGGCGACCAAGGGCTGCATGAAGCTTATGAGCAGGCCAGTAAAAAGTTTCTGCAGGAAGGCCAAACGGAGCAAGGAGTTCCTGTGTACCAAGCAAGAGCATTGCAGAAGTTACTAGAGGGAGTGGTAGAGATGGATTACAGCCAAGCAGGTCCAGGCATAGCCAAGCCTGGTCAGCCAGGAGACTTAGCAGACTTTGCCCCCAAAGTTGGGTATGAATACGAAGGACGATTGTATGATGTGAAGCAAGAGATCTATCGGTTACCTGATAGGTTGCTCTGCCGGCTAGCGATGTACTATGGGCTTTTGCCAGAGAGTGGCTGGGATGCTGTAGAACAGTTGCGGTCTAAGGGCATCATCAGTGCAGTAGCAGCAGGGCATCTAGGGTATGCGGTGAGCTTTGCTACGCTATTGCGCTTAAAAACATATCTGCATCATGGGCAGCAAAAAGAGGAGATGGGAGTACTCAGTGGGGTAAGGAAGGAGCCTATGCAGCAAATAGTGAGTCAATCCTTTGCTCTTCCTGCAGCAGCTTTAGAAGCAGGCGGCAGCTTATTCAAGTACTACTATACAGCACTGCCCTTGCACGAGAGCATGCAGAAGTTTTTCAATACCAATGAAAAGGGAGAGGGCTTCTTTGAATCACAAGCTTTTTACAATGACAATGATAGGGTCAAGGGGAAGATATGCATACGCTTAATGCAGCATGAGGCAGTTATAGGATGCTACAAGAAAATTATTGAGATACTTAAGGCGGTGGATGGGGCGCAAGACCAGCTCGGGTTAGCAAGGTCCTTGAGTAACGTGGGTCTAGCCTATGCGGCGCTGGGCGACGTGCAAAAAGCACTTGAGTACCAAGAGCAAGCCCTTGAGATGTTTAAGGAGCTCTATGGGGGCAAAGTCCACTCCGACCTGGCCAGTTCCTTGAATAACGTGGGGAGTGCCTATGCGGAGCTAGGAAATGCGCGCAAGGGGCTGGAGTACCAAGAGCAAGTCCTTGAGATGTTTAAGGAGCTCTATGGGGTGCAAGCCGACTCCACCCTGGGGGTGCCCCTCATGAACGTGGGAACTGCTTATGAGGAGCTAGGCGAGGTGCGCAAGGGGCTGAAGTACAAAGAGCAAGCCCTTGAGATATTTAAGAAACTCTATGGGGAAAAATCCCACCCCACGCTGGCGAGGTCCTTGAATAACGTGGGAAGTACCTATGCGGCGCTGGGCGACGAGAAACAAGGGCTCGCCTACAAAGAGCAAGCCCTTGAGATGTTTAAGGAGCTCTATGGGGAGCAAGCCCACCCTGATGTAGCAATGTCCTTGAATAACGTGGGGTGTGCCTATGCGGCGCTAGGCGACGAGAAACAAGGGCTCGCCTACAAAGAGCAAGCCCTTGAAACGTATAAGGAGTTTTATGGAGAGCGAGCCCATTCCAATATAGCGAGTTCATTGAATAATGTGGGAAGTACCTATGCGGCGCTAGGCGACGAGAAACAAGCGCTGATGTACTATGAGCAAGCCCTTGAGATGAGACAAGCACTCTATGAGAACAAAGCCCACCCCGATATAGCAATGTCCTTGAATAACGTGGGTATAGCCTATAAAGCGCTAGGAGACGCGCGCAAGAGGCTGAAGTACCAAGAGCAAGCCCTTGAGATGTTTAAGGAGCTCTATGGGGAGCAAGCCCACCCTAAGCTGGCCAGTTCCTTGAATAACGTGGGGCGTGCCTATGAGGCGTTAGGAGACGCGCGCAAAGGGCTCACATACCAAGAGCAAGCCCTTGAAATGTTTAAGGCGGTGTATAGAGACAAAGTCCACCCCGATATAGCAATGTCCTTGAATAACGTGGGGTGTGCCTATGTGGCGCTAGGAGATGCGCGCAAGGGCCTTCAATACAAAGAGCAAGCCCTTGAGATGTTTAAGGAGCTCTATGGGGAGCAAGCCCACCCTGATGTAGCAATGTCCTTGAATAACGTGGGGTGTGCCTATGAGGCGTTAGGAGACGCGCGCAAAGGGCTCACATACCAAGAGCAAGCCCTTGAAATGTTTAAGGAGCTCTATGGGGAGCAAGCCCACCCCGATATAGCAATGTCCTTGAATAACGTGGGGTGTGCCTATGTGGCGCTAGGAGACGCGCGCAAGGGCCTTCAATACAAAGAGCAAGCCCTTGCGATGAGACAGGCGCTCTATAGGGAGCAAGCCCACCCCGATATAGCAATGTCCTTGAATAACGTGGGGAGTGCCTATGAGGAACTAGGAGACGCGCGCAAGGGCCTTCAATACAAAGAGCAAGCCCTTGCGATGAGACAAGCGCTCTATGGGAACAAAGCCCACCCCGATATAGCGAGTTCCTTGAATAACGTGGGTCTAGCCTATGCGGTGCTAGGAGACGCGCGCAAGAGGCTGAAGTACCAAGAGCAAGCCCTTGAGATGTTTAAGGAGCTCTATGGGGAGCAAGCCCACCCCGATATAGCAATGTCCTTGAATAACGTGGGTCTAGCCTATGCGGTGCTAGGAAATGCATGCAAGGGCCTTCAATACAAAGAGCAAGCCCTTGCGATGAGACAGGCGCTCTATGGGAACAAAGCTCACCCCGATATAGCGAGTTCCTTGAATAACGTGGGTCTAGCCTATGAGGAACTAGGAGACGCGCGCAAAGGGCTCACGTATCAAGAGCAAGCTTTTGAGATGTTTAAGGCGGTGTATGGAGACAAAGTCCACCCCAAGCTGGCCAGTTCCTTGAATAACGTGGGTAGTGCCTACCAGAGGCTAGGGGAAGCCAAGAAAGGGTTAGGGTATTCTGAGCAAGCCCTGGAGATGAGACAGGCTCTTTACCCCGGTAACCACCCTGATGTAGCAAATTCCCTAAATAACGTGGGTATGGCCTACGAGACGCTAGAGGAAGCCAGCAAAGGGTTAGGGTATTCTGAGCAAGCCCTGGAGATGAGACAGGCTCTTTACCCCGGTAACCACCCTGATGTAGCGGATTCCCTAAATAACGTGGGAGGTGCCTATCTGACGCTAGGGGAAGCCAGCAAAGGGCTAGAGTATCAAGAGCAAGCCCTGGAGATGAGACAGGCTCTTTACCCCGGTAACCACCCTGATGTAGCAAATTCCCTGAATAATGTGGGAGGTGCCTATCTGACGCTAGGCGAAGTGCAAAAAGGACTCCCGTATCAAGAGCAAGCCCTGGAGATGAGACAGGCTCTTTATCCCGGTAACCACCCTCATGTAGCAAATTCCCTAAATAACGTGGGTAGTGCCTACCATACACTAGGGGAAGCCAAGAAAGGGCTAGGGTATTTTCAGCAAGCTCTCGAGATGAGACAGGCTCTTTACCCCGGTAACCACCCTGATGTAGCGGATTCCCTAAATAACGTGGGTATAGCCTACGAGGAGCTAGGAGACATATGCAAGGGGCTTCACTACCAAGAGCAAGCTCTCCAGATGAATAAGGTGCTCTCTGGGAAGCGAGCCTACCCTGATGTTAAGTGCCAGGTAATGTAAACAGTGCCCAGCATAGGTCATTGCAGCACAGCTCCACTGGGTTATTGATGCTTTGTTCATCATGCTTCTTGGAGGTCTTTGAACACGCAGTATTATGTAGCGATGGAGCAAAAGCAGTTTTATGGACAGGGTATGGCAATTTCCTGTTAGCTACAGGGCAGGTAGCACAAGCCCATGACTGCCTCATACAAGCCATCGATAGTGGAGATACTCAGAGCGAGCTGGGCTATGACTTGATAGACAAAGCAACGGTATCACCTTTGTTACAAGAGCGCATTGATCGAGATGCGAAAGTGCAGGTGCGCGCTATAGATTATGCTTATTATCTGCTTATCTTTCACTACAAGGAATTTGCACAAGCAGGTATTTCGCTTAGGACAATCTCGAGCCGCGTATCTAGCGTCCTATGGGGAAAGGATCAGGGCCAGTGCAGGCCAGCCAGGCAAAGAGAAGCAGAATGAGCTTGCCTATTTCCTCTTAGAAAGCCTCCAGCAAGGGCTGGGGCATGAATGAGTAGAAGAGCAAGCTTTTATAGTAGCAGGGCAACAGTCAGCCCATTAATTCATCAAGGCTTGCCAAGCAGACGACGAAGCTTCCATGAAGTAAGGAAACATAGCAGCAGCTGTAGTCCCACTACGTGCTTGCTCCTGTTATAAATTTTTGCGAGTTTAAACTATTACACTTGAAGGCTTGCTGCTGCAAGGACTGGAAAATTTATATAACGTGTGCCTTGCACATAGGCTAAGTCAATAAAAATTTTCTAACTATGCCCTACGATAATAACCAAGCATTGCCTGATTCTGTACGTAACCATTTACCTGAGCATGGTCAAGAGATATACAGAAAAGCATTTAATAATGCCTTAGAAGAATATAAAGATCCATCAAAAAGGAGAGATGATACTCCCTTAGAAGCAATAGCACACAAAGTAGCCTGGAGTGTTGTTAAAACTAAGTACCACAAAGACGAAGATGGAAATTGGAAGAGTAACGATGAATAGGGCTTACTTGGTAAGGTGGAAAACTTGGATACCTTTGCTAAAGGGGTTGATCCTGGCTTATCATACACGGAAGTCCAACAGGGTGCTTCCACCTTATCCATGAGAAGCTAAGCGTAGGACCCCGAGTTGCAGACTCAGTAAAATTACAAAAAACCTGTGTCATAACTCCCTGAAAATCAAGAAGCTAAGTAAGCGGTCTGGACGGGATTCGAACCCGCGACCTCCTGCGTGACAGGCAGGCATTCTAACCAAGCTGAACTACCAGACCAATTGAGTGATTTGCTGACTAAAAAGAGCTGTTCGGCCTACTGCTTATTGCTCAGTTAGCCGCAGGCAACAAAATTAGAGGTTTGTTTGTGATTTGCAAGAGAGTCCTACAATTATCTCCACTGATTTTCAAATCAGAGCGCTAGGTTTGCGCACAAATAGATTTTAGCTTTGTAGGTTCAAATATCGGCCTATGCTCTTGGAATTTGAAAAACCTATTGCCCAACTCGAGGAAAAGTTGGCCTCTATGAAGGAAAAAGCTGCTCAGAAGAAAGTAAGCAGCTTGAACAAGGCTATCCAAAAGCTAGAGCAGCAGATTAGGATCCTACAAACAGGAACCTTTCAAAGCCTAACGCGTTGGCAGCGAGTACAGTTATCGCGCCATGCAGACCGTCCCTACACACTTGACTATATTAATCATATTACTGAGGTATTCATTGCACTGCATGGAGATCGAGCCATGGGCGACGATAAAGCCATTGTAGGCGGATTGGGCAAAGTAGGAGGGGAGACTATCATGCTTATTGGACACCAAAAAGGTAGAAACACCAAAGAACGTCAGGAACGAAACTTTGGGATGGCCAACCCAGAAGGCTACAGAAAGGCCCTGCGGCTCATGAAGCTGGCTGAAAAGTTTAACAAGCCCATTGTCACCTTGATCGATACGCCAGGAGCTTACCCTGGTTTGGAAGCGGAAGAACGTGGCCAGGCAGAAGCCATTGCACATAATACCCAAGCAATGTTTGGGCTACACGTACCTGTCATTTGTATCATTATTGGCGAAGGCGCATCCGGCGGTGCGCTAGGCATTGCAGTGGGCGATCGGGTATTGATGCTAGAAAATACTTGGTACTCAGTGATATCTCCTGAGTCGTGCTCCTCTATCCTTTGGAAAAATTGGGATTACAAAGAACAAGCTGCCGAAGTACTAAAACTAACAGCAAAAGACATGCTAGAACATAAGCTGATCGATGGTATTATCCCAGAACCGTTGGGTGGTGCGCATAGAGACCCACAGGGTATGGCAGAGACCCTGAAGTATGAGATTTTAACACAACTCAAAGTCCTTTGCAAGCTCTCCCCTGCGCAACGCATCAAACAGCGTAGGGAAAAGTTCTATAAGATGGGCGTTGTAGCAGAGGGCATAAGCTAAGGCAATTTAATTTTTTCTACCTCTTTTTGTTTCCCTAAGCTATTAAAGAGCTCCTTGGAGCTGAATCCTGAGTAGCACCGTAGTTAGCTGGCTGTAAGTTAGCAGTGTAGCTAATGTAGCAGCGTATAGGAATAAATGTTATGACCTTTCGCTTAAAGTAACCTTAAAATCATCTTTGATGGCTTCCTTGAAGGGGAGCATAGTACTTTTGGACTTATCTCTCAAGCGTATTAGGATAGTTAAGCTGTGAAGTTTGAGACTAATTCAAGTATAACGTGTCATTCCTAACTCATAACTCTTCAGGGTTATTTGAAGCAACAATTTGGCCGACGCCTTTGGCTACCTCATGCCAAGATATAATGTTGAGCCTAACGTGTGTGTAGCCACAAGTAGGTAGCTGTAGGGTAGCTTTACCAGTCAGATAAGTTATTAAAGCACTAATGAGCGGCTTGTGACTTACTATCAGCACTCGTTGCCAAGCAGCGTTCCATGTCTGCATCTGAGCTATTACAGCGCCTACTGTTCCTTCATACAACACATCATCCAGACCTATTGCCTCATGAGCATAGCCCATATGGCCTGCTACCAGCTTGGCCGTTGAAATAGTACGAACTGCAGGACTAGCCCTTATCTTGTCAAAATGCATACCTTGTTTGCACCAGTATGCGCCTAGTGTAGCAGCAGCATTCCACCCTGCTTCTGTTAGCAGTCTATAGGTATCTTTGCTTTGCAATTCAGGAGCAAATGCCTGGGCGTGTCTTAAAAGAAATAAATTTCTGTGAGGCATAATAACCCTTTGCGTGCTTCAAAACGTGCAAAAAAATAACAAAATAAAGATACCTATTCCACAACTTTGCTTTTTTGCCAATAGCATAGATATTCGCAGAAAATACGGCCATCATGCCCAAGAATCTCGTCATCGTAGAATCACCTGCCAAAGCCAAAACTATCGAAGGATATCTAGGCACAGACTATAAAGTTGCTTCTTGTAACGGCCACATTAGAGATTTGCCTAAAGGAAAACTAGCTATTGAAGTAGCACAGGGCTTTCTCCCCACTTATGAAATCAGCCAAGAAAAACAAGCCATTGTCAAAGAATTAAAAAAATTAGCCAGCAGCGCCGACTACGTCTACCTAGCCAGTGATGATGACCGAGAGGGAGAATCTATTTCTTGGCACCTGAAAGAGGCCTTAGAGCTCAACGATGCTAAGATACGTAGAATCGTCTTTAGAGAAATCACCAAAAACGCTGTTCTCAATGCCCTTCAGTCCCCCAGAGGGATTGACTTGGACCTGGTCAACTCACAGCAAGCCCGGCGCGTACTCGATCGGCTAGTGGGGTACGACCTGTCACCTATTTTATGGAAAAAGATCAAGCGTGGCCTCTCTGCAGGGCGGGTGCAGTCAGTGGCTGTAAGGCTTGTAGTAGAGCGTGAGCGTAGCATCTACGACTTTAAGCCCACAGCCAGCTTTGTCGTCACAGCACTTTTTGATCTGGGAAAGGGCAAATATCTCCAAGCAGAGCTACCAGAGCGCTTCAAAACTGAGGAAGAGGCCTATCAATTTTTAGAACAATGCAAGGGAGCTACATTTTCTATCAAAAGCTTGGAAAAAAAGGCAGCCAAAAAATCGCCTGCACCGCCTTTTACCACCTCTAGTTTGCAGCAAGAAGCCAGCAGAAAGCTAGGCTATTCAGTAACAAGAACGATGTTGGTAGCACAGCACCTGTATGAGGCAGGAAAAATTTCCTACATGAGGACTGATTCTATGAACTTGTCCGAAGAAGCTGTGGCAGGCGCCAAACAGGAGGTCATTGCTGCTTATGGCCCTGAATACTTCCAACGTAGGGCTTACAAAACCAAGTCGGCCACTGCCCAGGAAGCGCACGAAGCCATTAGGCCCACTGATTTCTCCCAAAGGGTGGTTAGCCAGGATAATAGTGAACAAAGACTTTACGAACTCATTTGGAGCCGTTCTATTGCTTCGCAGATGACTGACGCACAGTTAGAAAAAACAGTGGCTACCATTGCTATCTCTACTACCCCTCAAACACTTGTGGCTAGGGGAGAAGTCATTAAGTTCGAAGGCTTCCTTAAGGTATATGCAGCTGCCCAAGAAGAAGACGAATTAGCTGAAAGTCAAGGTATGTTGCCTCCGCTGACCATTGGCCAAGTACTCATGTTGGAACATATGAAAGCCCGAGAGCGCTTTAGCAAGCCACCTGCTCGCTATACCGAGGCAAGCCTGGTCAAGCAGTTGGAAGAAAAAGGTATCGGACGGCCTTCTACCTATGCCCCTATCATTGCTACTATCCAGAAAAGAGGCTACGTTGTTAAGGAAGACCGGGAGGGCAAGGCGCGTAGCTACAGGACACTGACCCTCCAAGAAGGGCCTATCCAACGCGAGCAGCATGTAGAGGTAGTAGGTACAGAAAAGCAAAAGCTATTTCCTACAGACATGGCCATGGTCGTGAATGACTTTTTGGTAAAACATTTTTCTGACGTAACAGATTATGGATTTACCGCCAAGGTAGAGCAAGAATTGGATGCCATTGCTGGAGGCGGAAAAACATGGGATAAGATGCTGGCTGAGTTTTATGGTGAATTCTACCCTAAAGTAGCGCAAACAGCCCAAATAGACCGCTCAGCTGTTGGTACCGCGCGACTGCTAGGACAAGAGCCAAATACTGGCAAGCCAGTTATTGTAAGGATAGGTAAGTACGGACCTTTGGTACAAATAGGAGAAAATGAGGGAGACCAACCTCCCAAGTTTACCAGCCTTAAGCAAGACCAACGAATCGAAAACATTACTCTAGAGGAGGCCCTTGTACTCTTTGAATTACCTCGAACAGTGGGCGACTTTGAAGAAAGCCCTTTGGTTGTGAGCACAGGCAGGTATGGGCCTTACATCAAGCACAATGCAAAGTTTTACAGCCTAAGCAAAGAAGATGACCCGCTTACTATTGATGCAGAACGAGCTATTAAGTTAGTCCAGGCCAAACGCAAGGCAGATGCCGAAAGGCTCATCAAACGTTTTGAGGAGCATCCTGATATGCAGATTCTGCAAGGCAGGTGGGGCCCTTACATCAAAGTAGAGGGAAAAAATGTGAAAATTCCTAAAACCATAGAAGATCCTGGCACGCTGACCCTAGAGGCTTGCCTAGCGCTGGTTGCACAGGCACCAGTAAGGAAAAAGCTGGGCAGGAAAAACTAGCGCAGCAGGACAGTCTCACGGTTGTATGCCTCCCGTCGAGCAACTACTTGTGCATACTTACTCCTGATGTCCCCAACAGGAAGTGGAGGCGAGGTTCCTAACTCAAAGCTTACAGAAGAGACAATTAAGGCAATAATAATTCCAGCTACCACTAACGACAATCCTAAAAATAATTTCTTGGGGTTAAAATGCGCTTATTCCTTGGTATTCCTAACATTACAGCAGCTGACCTTTAATAATTTTGAGGGAAGGCTTTGGCTTATTGCTGTGCTTCTAATAATCTCTTAATAACAGGTTGCTTCCTTGCTAGAAAAAGTGCTGTCTCTCCTCTATCGTCTGGCACATCTACCCGGGCACCTTTCTCGCATAATAACTTGACTACCTTTTGGGTGTAGTCAAGGTCCGTATCGCTTTTGTCAATATCATACAGTGCCCAATGTAATGCTGTGCGGGAGTACTGGTCCGTTTGATTCACAAGCACTCTGTATTGAACTAGATACCTAATTACTTCTAGCATCTCAGTAGGATTACCTCTTTTATTTGGGTATAGTGCGAAGTGCAAAGCTGTAGCGTGGTAGCTATTAGGAGTATTGGAAGGTATTCCATGCTGTTGCAAGTATTGAAGGATAGCCAAATTGTGGCTAGGTTCCATGACTGCTAACATGGGTAAAGAACGATCCATGCTATCTATTAAGACATTTACCTTGTTACCTGCTTTCAACATCTTAACCTTCTCTCTAAGAAAATCATTTTTGATGTTATCAACAACATCATCGCTGAGTACCACATTTGTTTCTATAGCAGGCTGAAAAGATGGATTAGTTCTACTACATTGTACCGTCGTGAGCACAAGCATTAGTACCCTGAAAGTAATAGTAATATTATTCATTACGCTTCTGTTTAGTTTCAGTAAGGCAAGAGTAAGGAAAAATAATTAAATACTCTAGTCGGCAGTAGCTCAGAAGAAGCAACTAAACTCAACATAATGTTAATTATATAACAAATAAATTTGGTAGGTTTTAGAATTAATGATCTACGTATTACATAAATTTTTTGATGATCGCTATAGAACAAATTGCCCTCATAGAAATACTAACCTTTGTAGCAGGAGCCATGCTTTTTATTGGGGTTGGATCATGGGTAAGTGCGCTGTACCGCCCTCATCACCCTAACCTAGAAAAACGCAGTACCTATGAGTCAGGCGAAGAGCCTGTTGGAAGTGCCTGGGGAAAACTGAACACGCGCTTCTATACCATTGCCATGGTATTTGTTCTTTTCGAACTAGAAACAGTGCTCCTCTTTCCTTGGGCAACCATATGGAGGCATCATGAACTAAATGCATACACAGAAGGGCTCTGGGCCAATTACACAGCGCTGTCTGCCTTTTTTTTTATCATCCTGCTTGCTGTAGGACTCGTCTATACATGGAGCAAAGGGTGCTTTACATATATAAGACCTACAGTTGTTCCACCTTCCTTTTCATCCAAAGTACCTAGAATACATTATGAGCGCATCAACAGTCGTTATACTACACTTGCTGATAGTAGTACCAATGATTAGCCCCTTTGTACACGCAAAGGCTTGATACAGCGGCAGGTCTTTTCCTCCTTATATAACCTAATACGGTCATTATGGCAGTGTTAGGGATCCTCCTTATTGCAGCAGCTTATATTATATTGGAACAGCTTTTGTTACTTGCAGTAGAAGATCACTAAAAGCCTATCATCAACAGCCCCCTATAGTCATGAACGAAAAAGGCACTATATCAGTCCATACCGAGAACATCTTTCCTATCATCAAAAAATTCTTGTATTCAGACCACGAGGTATTCCTTAGAGAGCTTGTCTCCAATGCAGTGGATGCCACCCAGAAACTCAAACAGCTTGCCTCCCTGGGTCAGTATGAAGGTCCCACTGATCAGTTGCAAGTCCAGATTAACATTAACCAACAGCGCAAGACCATCACTATCAGTGACCACGGTCTTGGTATGACCGCCGAAGAGATCAAAAAATACATCAACCAAGTGGCTTTTTCAGGAGCTACTGAATTTGTAGAAAAATACAAAGATAAAGGCCAGCCACAACAGTTGATTGGGTTTTTCGGGTTAGGATTTTATGCTGCCTTTATGGTGGCTGAAAAAGTAGAAATTACCACCCGTTCCTATCAGGAAGATGCAGCGCCAATACACTGGACCTGTGATGGTACTACCAGCTTTAAAATCAGCAAGGCTGTAAAAAAAGAAGTGGGCACTGATATTGTGCTGCATATAGCCCAAGACTCAGAAGAATTTTTAAAGCCCAGCCATATCCAGCAACTGCTAGAAAAATATTGCAAGTTTCTTCCTGTTGAGATCGAATTTGAGGGCAAAGTCATTAACAACCCACATCCTATTTGGACTAAGTCACCCAGCGAACTAAAAGACAAAGATTACTTAGATTTTTACAAGGAGCTATACCCTTTTGCACAAGCCCCGCTTCTCTGGATTCACCTGAATGTGGACTATCCCTTTAACCTGACAGGTATTCTTTACTTCCCCCAAGCCACTAACAATTTTGCACAGCACCGCAATAAAATTCAGCTCTATGCCAAGCAGGTCTTTATCACTGATGAGGTCAAGGATGTGGTGCCTGAATTTCTCATGCTGCTGCATGGGGTTATTGACTCACCTGATATTCCACTCAATGTGTCTCGTAGCGCGCTTCAGGCAGACGGTAACGTGAAAAAAATCAATACTTATATCACCAAAAAAGTAGCAGACAAGCTAGAAGAGCTATTTAAACAGGACAGAAGGTTGTATGAGGAGCAATGGAGCAGTATTGATTTGTTTGTCAAGTACGGCATGGTGAGCGAAGACAAGTTTTACGAAAAAGCCAAAGAATTTGTACTGCTCAAAAACCTTGCAGGAGAATACTTCACATTTGAAGAATACCAAGCTAAAATCAAGCCTAACCAAACTGACAAGCAACAAAATCTAGTGATGCTCTATGCAACTGCCCCAGAAAAGCAAGGCCTTTATATCCAGGCTTGTAAAAAAAGGGGGTACGATGTATTGGTGTTAGATCAACCTATTGACCTGCATTTTGTTAGCTTTCTAGAGCAAAAACTAGCAAAGGTAATCCTCCAAGGCGTAGATGCTAACACAGCCAGCCAACTCATCGACAAGGGTGAGACTGAGACAAGCGTGCTTAATGACGAGGAACAAAAAGAGCTCCAGGCGCTCTATGAAAAAGCTATCTCTGATAACCAGGTTACCTGGTCTGTAGCAGCCATGCCTACTGATGAACCTCCTGTCACCATCACAGTTCCTGAGCTGATGAAAAGAATGCACAGCATGGCACAAGCAGGAGGCAAGCCAGATAACTCTTTGTCTCTGCCCTTACAAGCTACTATCAACGCCAACCATCCCCTATCCTCAAAGCTACTACAGGCTAAACAGGAAGAAAAACAGCACACGCTGGCCGTACAAACCTATAGCTTGGCCTTACTTGCTCAAAATATGCTGCATGGTAGGGCACTCACAGCGTTTATTCAAAAAAGCATTGAACTGATGATAGCGGAGTGACAAGGAAGATCAAGCTCTAAAGCTGCTCGCTCGCAGAGTGACCCTATAAAAGCTCTCCTCCTCTGAGCTTGGCTATTTTGAGCTTGGCTATTTGCTTTTAAAGAAAACAAGCGCTGGCAGAGTTCACAAGAACAGAACAAGTTGAGCATGTACAACTATGCTCTCTAGTTACTACAAGGATCCTTTGTTTTTTTATCCTTAAAATAAGCTTGCTTGCTGGTCCTTAAGTTGAGGAGGTGTCAATTGCAACCCTGCTAATTGGTTGAGTTGTTGAATTAGGTAAACTGCCAGGTCAACACACAATGCTTTTTCTAACTCGTGCAGGAGAAAATAGACTTGTGCTAAGCCTTGCTCAACCCATTGATGGAGTTTTTTTACCCATGCGTCAAGGCGCCTATAATCTGTACCATCTAGATTATTACCTGTGAAGCGAATAAAGGCACAGCCTGTTGTCAGGGTCTGATGCAAAACATCCCTTCTGCCTGCTACATCTGTGATGACTGCTGCATTGCCGCATGCTTGTAAGTAAGCACACGTCTCCTGCCATAGCTTCATATCACTAAACCAGCTGGGGTGCCTAAACTCAACGGCCAAGGAAAACTCCTTAGGTATATGTTGTAGCAACTTCTGCAGGGCCTTCATATTACTAGGGTCAAAGTAAGGGGGCAATTGCAGGAAACTCATTCCTAATGCCTCTTCAAAATGAAGTACAGCTTCCACAAAGCTATCTAGGAGGTGTAACTGTTTGTCGATGCTCTTCCGGTGGCTGATACTTTGGGAGATCTTGGGGCAAAACTTAAAACCTGGTGCAGCAGCTGCTTTCCATTTCTTTACCTTTTCTACAGAAGGGATGCTGTAAAAGGTGGTGTTGAGCTCTACAGTATTGAACTGTTGGCAATAGCGCTTTAGAAAGTCTTTGGCAGGTGTCCCCTGAGGATACAGTTTGCCCACAAAGCTACGATCTGTCCAAACAGAACAACCAATATAAAAGGAAGGAGCTTGTGTAGGGCGAGGAAGCGCGTCCAGCAGCAACTGAGTGGCTGGTGCATCTGCTGGAAGATGAAAATCAATCTGCGAAAGGTCCCTGGTGTCTACACGACCAAATTTCATGGATATTTGAATTAAAGTGCTTGGTTTAAGATTTACTTTTTTATGGGCCTTCTTCCCTCACCCAAACTAATTGAACAATCCAGCTTCTTACAAGAGTATTTACACGGCTATTGATTAAATAGCTTCCGAGACTTCAACAGCTTGCCACTCCTCTTTGTAGGAACCTGGTTCAACAGGGCTCGTGTGAGGCGCTAGATAGCGCAGTCTTCGGTGGGTATGCATAAAATAGAGCGTTGTGCCTTGTTAAAAAACAGTTAACTTTATAAAGATAAACAAAGTGGGTATCTTTGGCGCAAAATATCACAAACACTTGCCCTAGGGCATTGCCCCTGCCTCTAGGCGCTCTCAATAAAGCTGTGGAAGCATTTTGGATCATACTTGTTGCCTCGCTGGCCGCTATTAATTGTAGCTTGATTGGCACTTACTTAGTGCTAAGGAAAGTAACCATGATGGGTGATGCAATAGCCCATGCAGTCTTGCCAGGGATTGTCATTGCTTTTTTTCTAACAGGCGCTAAAAGTTCTCTCGTAGTACTTATAGGAGCCAGCAGTGTAGGCATGCTAGCCACCTTGTTGATAGAATTTTTGCACAGACAAGTCAGACTACAGCCCGATGCTTCTATTGGCATTAACTTTACATGGCTTTTTGCGTTGGGCATTATCCTGATTTCCTTTTTCAGCAAAAAGATCGACTTAGACCCAGACTGCGTCTTGTATGGTGAAATCGCTTATGCACCTTTAGACTCCTGGATTACCTCAGAAGGAGTTGATCTAGGACCCAGGTCTGTTTATGTGCTTAGTGTAATGTTGTTACTGAACCTAGGGTTTATTTTGCTTAGCTACAAGGAACTTAAAGTGACTACTTTTGATCCTGCCTTTGCTGCTAGCATTGGCATCAACACTAGTTGGTGGCACTACCTTTTGATGGGAGCTACTTCTTTTATTGTTGTAGCAGCATTTGAAGTGGTAGGACCTATACTCATTGTAGCACTGCTGGTAGCGCCGCCAGCCACTGCCTACCTGTTCACTCAATGCCTCAGCAAAATGTTGATCTTTGCTTCCCTTTTAGGAACTGCTACTGCTATAGGGGGCTATTATTTAGCTGTGTGGGTTAATGGGGCTATTGCAGGTGCTATGGCTACTGTGGCTGGTTGTTTATTTCTAATCTTTTTTTTAGTGCAACATTGCAAACGCAAAACCCTAGCAGGTTACAAAAGAGTTCATGAATATATTGTGTAAGCATAGAGACTATTATTTTAACAAAAAGTATTTTTTAAATCCAAAAAAATGAAATTAATTGGTAAAATTTTTGACATCAAAAAATCCCAACAAGTATCAGATACTTTTAAAAAGCGCCTTTTTGTGCTTGAGTATGCAGAAAACTTACAATATCCAGAATACATATCTTTCGAGTTAATACAAGACCGATGTAGCTTGATAGATGGCTTTCAAGTAGGCCAGGAAGTAGAGGTCAGCTTTAACTTAAAAGGGCGGAAATGGATGAGTCCAGAGGGAGAAACAAAATATTTTAACACCCTACAGGCATGGCGGATAGAAGAAGCAGACCAGGCCAGTAATCAGCCTGCTCAAGAGGGAGTATTTACTCAAAACACCCCAGCCCCTACTGCTGAGGAAGATGACTTACCTTTTTAGTACTTTCCTATTTCCTATTAGTGGAGATTGTAAAATATTAAGCTTTTGTACGAAGTTACCTGTCTTTCATTTTGGATTTAGGAAATAGCGCTTTACTTTCGCGTTGCTCATGACTGCACAGGCAGGCCTCCTTAGCTCAGCTGGTAGAGCAACTGATTTGTAATCAGTAGGTCGCTGGTTCGATCCCGGCAGGAGGCTCTAACATCTGAATAATCCAGATGGCTAAGCTTAATGCTTAATAATAGCCTTATTCCTGCAAACTCAACTCCGCAACTTATGAATGTCCTTGCCTATACCTTACCCCTACTAGGCCTATTAGCATTGTTCTATACTGCGCTGCAAGCTACTTGGGTGACAAGGCAAGACCCTGGAGAAGTAAAAATGACTACCATTGCCAACAGTATTGCCCAGGGTGCTATTGCCTTTCTCAAGGCAGAATACAAAATGATCAGCTATTTTGTAATTGTCGTTTGCCTTCTTTTAGGTTATTTGGGCATTACTGATGACCATTCCCACCCTCTTATTGTTGCTGCCTTTGTCGTAGGTGCTATATTTTCTGCGTTAGCAGGTTGGATGGGCATGAAGATTGCTACACAGGCCAATGTAAGGACAGCCCAAGCAGCACGCACCAGCTTGGCCAAGGCCTTTAAAATTTCCTTTGCAGGCGGTGCAGTCATGGGCATGGGCGTTACAGGATTGGCCATGATAGGCCTAAGCAGCTTATTCATTTTGTTCTTCTGGTACTTTTTGCCAGAAGGCCTTACTGCTACCAATAGGCATGCGCTAACGTTGGTCCTAGAGACACTGACAGGTTTTTCACTGGGCGCAGAGGGCGTTGCTTTGTTTGCACGCGTAGCAGGTGGAATCTACACTAAAGCAGCCGATGTAGGTGCTGACATTGTAGGTAAATTAGAAGCCGACGTCCCTGAAGATGATCCTAGAAACCCCGCAACCATTGCTGACAATGTAGGCGACAATGTAGGTGATATAGCAGGTATGGGGGCTGATTTGTTTGGTTCCTATGTGGCCACCATGTTGGCAGCCATGGTGCTAGGCAGCGAAATAGAAACGACAGATAGTTTAGGAGGCCTTTCTCCTATCTTACTTCCAATGCTTATTAGCGCATCAGGCATTATTATTTCGTTGGTAGCTACCTTTTTCATTAGTGTCAAAGAAGACAGCGATATCCTACAGGCCTTTAACAAAGGCAACTGGCTAGCTACGGTGCTGACGGCCTTTGCTGCTTATTGTCTCATCCAAAAACTATTACCACCTACCCTTTCCATGCGGGGGCAATCCTTTGCAGCCAATGGTATTTTCTACGCTGTATTAACTGGTTTAATTGTAGGCGTTCTTATCAGTGCTATCACAGAGTACTTTACAGCTATAGGCCGGAAGCCAGTACGTTTTATTATTGAGCAGTCCTATACAGGGCATGCAACCAACATTATTGCCGGGCTCAGTGTAGGCATGCTCTCCACAGCCTTGCCCATGGTACTTTTTGCAGCAGGCATCTACAGTGCTTTTCATTTTTCAGGCTTCTATGGTGTTGCCATGGCTGCTACAGGGATGATGGCCACCACAACCCTACAACTCTCTATCGATGCTTTTGGACCTATTGCAGACAATGCAGGCGGTATTGCAGAAATGAGTGGCTTGCCAGAAGAAGTGAGGCAGAGAACCGATGTACTAGACACAGCAGGTAACACTACTGCTGCCACAGGCAAAGGGTTTGCTATTGCCTCTGCTGCTTTGACCTCGTTGGCTTTGTTTGCAGCCTATGTCAGAACGGCCAACATTACTGCCATAGATATCTACAAAGCGCCTGTACTAGCTGGTCTGTTTGTAGGCGGAATGATCCCTTTCTTGTTTTCTGCTTTAACCATTCGTGCTGTGGGCAAGGCCGCTATGGCTATGGTTCATGAGGTGAGAAGACAGTTCCGAGAAATAAAAGGCATTATGGAGGGTAAAGCCCAGCCTGAATATGACAAGTGCATAGCCATTTCTACACAAGCATCCCTTAAAGCCATGCTCCTACCAGGAGCCCTAGCTACTGTTACACCAGCAGTAGTAGGATTTGTCTTTGGACCGGAAGTTTTAGGAGGCCTTTTAGCCGGAGTCACTGTAAGTGGGACCTTGATGGCTATCTTCCAGTCTAACGCAGGCGGCGCATGGGACAATGCTAAAAAATCTTTTGAAAAAGGTGTAGAAATTAATGGGGAGAAATTTTATAAAGGTTCAGAGCCCCACAAAGCTTCAGTAACAGGCGACACCGTGGGAGATCCTTTCAAAGATACCTCAGGCCCTTCCATGAACATTCTTATCAAGCTTACTGCTATCGTAGCCCTGGTCATCGCACCGCACATCGCCATCAAGGGGGCGGCTTCAAAGGCAACTAAAGACCTCAGTGAGATAACGGAAAAATATAGATGAAAAAGCGGAGATAAAGAGTATTCCTTTTTAGCCTGACTTTATCAACCCTCCTGGACTGTTTTCCGTTTGCTCTAACATTGAGTTTGTATCATTAATTGAACTGGAAAGGCCTAAACTGACTGTTTAGAAGGTCCATAAATAGCCATTGGTATTAAGGAGCGTATGACTCACACCTAAAAAATCTGGCTAGGCAAAAGAAAAACACAAATATTTGACCTGAGCGCCTTGTGCTAGAAACCGCTGCTCATAGTCTGTTTGGATGCCATGGTGCCTTGCTAGCAATTCAGATTGATATAAATCCTCTGTATAAACCAGGTCTTTAATGCCCTTTTCTGTACGAAGTACCATGAGCGTGTAGGCAAAAAGTGCTTCGTTGTCTGTTTTGAAGTGTACTTGTCCTCCTGGCTGGAGGAGCTGCCGGTAAAGTGCTAGAAATCTAGGGCTGGTAAGCCGGCGTTTTTCATCACGGCTGCGCGGCCTTGGATCTGGAAAAGGGATATACAACGTATTGATCTCTCCTGGAGCAAAGAAATGAGCTAGCTGTTCAATTTTTGTACGCAAAAAAGCAACGTTGTTGAGGTTATGGGTTATTGCATAAGTACTACCTACCCACAAGCGGGCTCCTTTGGTGTCTATCCCTACAAAGTTTTTATGAGGGAACTGCTGTGCCAGGCCCACTGCATAGGCTCCTTTACCACACGCTAGTTCTACCACAAGGTCATACTGATTATTAAAGTGCTGGTAGCGCCACCGACCTTTGATATGTTCATAGATAGCCTTGCCAGGCTCTATGATGTGATAACGCTCTGCATTGTCAGCAAACCGTTGAAGCTTTTTTCGCATTTATTTATCAGACTGTCTTTTTGTTGGTCTTTAATACTCAGATAGAGACAAATTTTCCTTGTTATGCTGGAGCTACACGAAAGGGCCCCTATGATCCATACAGCTTCCAACACCTGCTGGTCGTTTGAAAGGATCCTCTACAAACTCTCAGTAAGGCCAGTGTCACTGGTACAACCAGCTGCATAACCCGCCCGCCTCCTTACGCATAACATATGTTCATGAGTTTAAAAAGGATTGAGATCTGCTTTTGCAGCAGCATCAATCTATAATCTATATCCCATGTTCAGTGGATAAAGCTTATAAAACCCCACCTCTAACTTCTCCTTCATGAAGGAGGAGAGCTTTTATGGGGTCGCTCTGCGAGCGAACAGCTTTTATACAAGTAGCTTGTAGCACTTGCGTAACATGAGCGAATAAATCAACAGAGGAATGACCCTAGCCTACGCTTCCCTCTAGCGTCAGAGACAAAAGTTTTTGAGCTTCTACAGCAAATTCCATGGGAAGCTTGTTGAGTACCTCTTTACAGTAGCCATTGACAATGAGGGCTATTGCTTCTTCAGTGCTAATACCGCGTTGGTTACAATAAAACAGCTGATCTTCTCCTATCTTCGAGGTAGTTGCTTCGTGTTCCACTTGCGCAGTTTTATTGTTGACGTCGATGTAAGGGAAGGTATGTGCACCGCATTGGCTGCCAATAAGCAAAGAGTCACACTGGGAAAAGTTACGCGCGTTTTCAGCGCATTTAACAACTTTCACAAGGCCACGATAGCTGTTCTGGCCTTGGCCCGCAGCTATGCCTTTAGAAACAATTCTACTTCGTGTGTTCTTGCCTATGTGGATCATCTTGGTACCTGTATCAGCTTGCTGTTTGTTTTTAGTGACTGCCACAGAATAAAATTCTCCAATAGCGTGATCACCCACCAGGATGCAGCTAGGGTATTTCCAAGTAATAGCAGAGCCTGTTTCTACTTGTGTCCAAGATATTTTTGAACGCTCTCCTGCACAAATGCCGCGTTTGGTCACAAAGTTGTAGATTCCTCCCTTCCCTTCTTTATCACCAGGGTACCAATTTTGTACAGTAGCGTATTTTACCTCTGCCTCTTTAGCAGCATATATTTCTACTACAGCTGCATGCAGCTGGTTTTCGTCTCGCATGGGCGCTGTACAGCCTTCTAGGTAGCTCACATAAGCACCTTCCTCAGCTATAATAAGTGTCCGCTCAAATTGGCCAGTGTTGGCTGCATTGATGCGAAAGTAGGTAGACAACTCCATAGGGCAGCGTACCCCCTTGGGAATGTAGCAGAAAGAGCCATCACTAAAGACCGCCGCGTTGAGGGCTGCAAAGTAGTTGTCTTGTGGGGGAACGACCGTACCTAAATACTTTTTGACAAGTTCAGGGTGGTGTTGTACGGCCTCACTAAACGAACAGAAAATAATACCCAGCTCTTCTAGGGTCTTTTGGAAGGTGGTAGCTACAGACACACTATCCATCACTACATCGATAGCTACGCCGGTCAATCTTTTTTGCTCTTCTAAGGAAATACCTAATTTCTCAAAAGTAGCCAAGAGTTCAGGATCTACTTCGCCTAAGCTTTTGTGTGAAGGATTTTTCTTAGGTGCTGCGTAATAGATGATGTCTTGGTAGTTAATAGGCGGATAATAGACATTCGGCCACTTGGGCTCTTGCATAGTAAGCCAGTGTCGATAGGCTTGGAGACGCCAGTCTAGCATCCAACTAGGCTCATTTTTCTTGGCAGCAATAAATTGGATAGTTGCTTCATTCAAACCCCGAGGAGCCATTTCTGACTCTATATTGCTTTCAAAGCCATATGGGTAGACGGAGGTAGTGAGTTCTTCTAGTATTTGATGCGTTGTGCTCATAAGCTTAGTTGTTTTTTATAACCTCACTTTATCCATATAAGCAGGGTGTTGTTTCCGTACCGTAGGAGTGATTCATGGCAACACCTTCTCAAAGTTTTAGGAAGGACTTTTACCATTATTATCATTAGCCATACAAACAATAATATTAATCAATCAGGATCAGGTCAATAGTTCTTTTGGTGACATCACAAGCTTTAATTTGCACCTGCACTTGGTCCCCTAAGCGGTAAGTTTTTTTAGAACGTCTACCAATTACCCTAAATCCTTTTTCATCCACCTCATAATAATCATCTTTCATGTCGGCCAGGCGTACCATGCCCTCACACTGACTGGCTGTGAGCTCTATGTAAAGTCCCCATTCCGCGATACTGCAGATAACGCCTTCTAAGACTTCTCCTTTGAGCTGCTCCATAAACTCTACTTGCTTGTATTTTATAGAGGCACGTTCTGCGTCCATGGCTATCTGCTCTCGATTAGAAGCATATTTACAGCGTTCCTCGTATAGGCGTTGGTTAATCTCAAACTGGCCTTGTAGGTATTTTTTAAGCAGCCGATGTACCATGATGTCTGGATATCGCCTGATGGGCGAAGTAAAATGGGTGTAATGCTTGAAAGCTAGCCCAAAGTGGGCTTTAGCCTCTGTAGAGTAGAGGGCTTTGGCCATAGTACGGATAGCTAGCGTCTGAACGATGTTCTCTTCGGCTTTTCCTACCACAGCTTCTGATAAAGCGTTAATCGTGTAGGAAACAGCCTTATTTTTAGTGCTTACCTCATAGCCAAGTTGTTTAACAAAAAGGAAAAAGTCGCTCAGTTTTTCTGGATTGGGATCGCCGTGAATTCTATAGACAAAAGTAGGCTTCTCCTTTTGAGGGACCATTTTCTGAACATAAGTGGCCACATGCTTGTTAGCAAGGAGCATAAACTCTTCCACGAGCTTGTGCGTGTCCATCCTCACTTTAGGCACTACTTGTAAAGGCTTACCTTGTGCATCTAGCCGGAATTTTACCTCGATAGTTTCAAAGTTGATAGCACCTTGTTTAAATCGATCTATGCGCAGCTGCTTGGATAGCTCGTTGAGCTTAGTAAGGGCTTCATAAAAATCTTCTTGCTGCTGGTTAATAGCTTTTTGGGCTTCTTCATAAGCAAAGCGCTTGTCTGAGTGGATGATAGTTTCTCCAAACCACTCCTGATGTACTTTTCCCTGATCATCCAGCTCAAATACAGCTGAGAAAGTCAGCTTGTCTTCATGGGGCCTGAGCGAGCAAAGCTCATTGGAGAGCTTTTCAGGAAGCATGGGGATGGTCCTGTCTACTAAATATACCGAACTACCACGCTGAAAGGCTTCTTGGTCTAACAGGCTTTCTTCTTGTACATAGTAACTCACATCGGCAATATGTATACCTACCTCATAGTGGCCATTGGGAAGTGCCCTAAAAGAAAGGGCATCATCAAAATCTTTTGCATCTTCCGGATCAATCGTAAAAGTAGGTATGCCTCTAAAGTCCTTTCTGCGAGCAATCTCTTGCTGGGGAAGTGTTACAGGAATAGCATTGGCTTGGGTAAGTATGTCTTCAGGAAAGCTTGCAGACAAGCCAAACTCGGCCATAATGGCGTGCATCTCTACATGGTGTAGTCCTGCCTGGCCTAGTACTTCTTTAACCACACCCTGCGGGTTTTTGCGTCCGTTAGGCCAGTCTGTAATCTCTACAATGACTTTGTCACCGTCTTTAGCTCTTTTTAGTGCTTCTGGCTCGATAAAGATGTCGTAGTGCATACGCCGACCATCAGGAACTACAAAGGCAGCTCTTCCGTGACGCTCTAGACGGCCTACAATAGGCACTTTACTGCGTTCTATAATTTCTACTACCCTACCTACAGCGCGCTTTTCTTCACCCCCTTGCTCGAGGACTACAACCTTGACAAGGTCTTTATGTAAGGCACCTAACAAGTGCTCTTGCTTTACCCAAAGGTCTTCTTCCTCTCCTTGGGGCACAACATAAGCGTAACTAGGGTTTACATGGTCTACCTGACCTATAACATATTTCAGTTTGTCTAGGAGGGCATATTGCTCTTCGCTCACTTCATAGAGCTTGCCTGATTCTACCAAAGTCTTCATTGCTCCTTTTACGGCTTCTTGGGCGGCCTGGTCGCTGGCATCAAACTGCTTGTAGAGCCGTCTTATCGTATAGTGCTGCCCTGGGTCAGCTTGGAAAAGGATCAGTATTAACTTTTTGTAGTGCGTGGTAAGGTCCTTGCTGAAAGCAAGTGATTTTTCGTTGTTTTTCTTTTTTCGCATCTCACAAATATAAGTAAGGATTTGTTTAATCAATGGCTAGGGCAAGCCTAGCCCGATCCCTTGCAAGGACAATACAACAATTATTATCAGCATTATTTTGAATTTCTAGGGGCTATTTAGTAACGTTGCATAACTTGTACAAGCAAGAATTTATCTAAAAATCTATGAGAAAGATCATCATTTTATTGGTAGCCTTACTGCTTACCACTACTAACAAACCTGTTTTTGCTAAAAAATCCAATAAGGACAACGTGGGGAAGCAAACCCAGAAAGTAGATATTAAAGAATGGTCAAAGCGTAAAAAGCAAATGGACCCTTTGCAGCTCAAGGACTTGGTAGAAGAAAACCATAGACTCAAAACGCAGAATCAAAAGCTGGAAGAAAAAGTTACAGTCTATAAAGAGGAGCTAGCAAAGACAGTCAAACTCAAAGCTGAACTTGAAGAACTTAAAGTGCTACAAAGTAAAAAAGGACCTAGCAAGGGTTCACAGGAAAAAAAAGAAAATGACTACGATGAGGAGGAAGAAGGAGAAGCTGGAGTGTATGTAAGTACTGACGATGACCATACAGGGACTCAAGAAGAAGAACATGCAGGGACGCCAGGGAAAGCAAGCGAACAAAAGGGTAAAAATACACAGCAAGGCAGCCTAGCAGAGAATGGAAAATTGTCCAAGGGTCTTGTATTTAAAGTACAAGTTGGTGCATACGAAGATTACTGGGAAGCTAATAAGCTGAAAGAAGAACTTAGGGCCCAAGGTAAGAAAACCTGGATCGTTGTTTTCAAAGATGGGAAAAGGATCCCACTGAAATCAGTACTAGGCAAAGTAACTAAAAAGATTCCCAACAAGGGGAAGTAATACCTCCCCCGCCCTTCCCCGAGCCTAAAATTTTACTGTACATTTGAGCCTGCTTGATGCAGGCTTTTTTGTCAACTCATCTTAGGCTAAGACCAATAAACCCACCACTAGTTGATAACAATGAGTGCCTACCTAGACAATGCGGCTACTACGCTTCTGGATCAGGAAGTAATAGAGGCCATGCTGCCTTACATGAACACTTTGTGCGGTAGCCCTTCTTCTATCCACAGTCACGGTAGAAAGGCCAAAGTAGCCATAGAAAGAGCCCGAAAAAACGTGGCAGCATTGCTTCATGTATCTCCTTCGGAAATTTTCTTTACATCAGGTGGTACTGAAGGCAACAACATGGCCCTTCGAGGAGCTATAGAAACTTTGGGCATAGTCCATGTTATCACCTCACCTATAGAGCACCATGCCGTGCTCTACCCTTTAAAGCAGCTGGCCCAAGCAGGCCAAATTCAGCTACACTGGGTCTCAATAAATGCACACGGCCATCTCCAGTACGACCATTTGGAACACCTATTAAAAACCCACGACCGCTCCCTGGTCAGTCTCATGCATGCCAACAATGAAATAGGCAACTTCAGCGACCTGAAACGCATTGGAGCGCTATGTAAAACTTACAATGCTACCTTCCACACAGATGCAGTGCAGACCATTGGCCACTGCGCACTAGATTTACAAGCCCTGCCTGTTCATTTGGCTGTGGGATCTGCTCATAAGTTTCATGGTCCAAAGGGAGTAGGACTGGTTTACATTAGTGGAGACATCCGGATTACTCCCCTCATTTATGGAGGCTCCCAGGAACGGAACATGCGAGGAGGAACAGAAAATGTACCTGGCATCGTGGGCCTAAGCAAGGCGCTAGCGCTTGCTCACCATAACATGGAGCAAGACCGCCAGTACATACAAGGACTCAAAGATCAGATGATCCAGCGCCTACAAGCCTGTATTCCTGGGGTAGCGTTCAACGGAGCCAGTGCTCGTGCTGAAGAAAGTCTATATACTATCCTAAGCGTCAGCCTTCCCCCTTCAGACAATCACGACCTGCTGGTGTTTAATCTAGATATTAGGCACATCTCAGCTTCTGTAGGCAGTGCTTGCGCTAGTGGTAGTGACATAGACTCTCATGTACTCCAAGCACTAGGCACCGACCAACGTCGCGGTGTGGTGCGATTTTCGTTTAGTAAGTATACTACTCCTGAAGAGGTAGACTATGCCATTGCGCAGCTTGCTTTGCTTTGCAGCCAATAAGCTTTGTGATACATTCCTCAAGGAGTTTTTTTCTTAAAATCTACCAGTTCTACTTCAAAGATGAGCACAGAGTTTGCTGGAATGCTGTCACCCATAGCTCGGTCTCCATAGGCCAGTACAGAAGAGACGAAGAGCCTTGCCTTGTCTCCTTTCTTCAAAAGCATGATTCCTTCGTCCCATCCTTGTATCACCTGTCCAGACCCTACCTGAAACTCAATAGGCTCGTAAGGACGTAGTGGATCGTGAATATCATGCTTCTTGGCTACCTCTTCTAAGCTCGTATCAAACACTTTACCATCTAGCAGGTAACCTGTGTAGTGTACCTTTACTTGATCACCTTGCCTGGGCTGAGCACCCTGCCCTGGTACATCAACCAGATACTGTAAACCAGAAGAAGTCTTTTGTGTGGTGATGTTGTTGGCGCTTAGATAACCCTCAATGGCCTCAGCATCCTTTTCAAGTTGCTTCTCAGCCCTTGCTCGCTGCTTTTTTTGTAGCTCAGCCCGCTGTTCTACTTCCCACGCTTTGAATTGCTCTTCTGTCATAATGTTTTCTAGTGTGATTTGTAAGAAGATGTTGTCATCTTCTTTGAGTGCATGCTGAGAAGCAATGTGGTGAAAATTTTCACCCAATAAGATTTTTGCATTGATTTGGAAAATCATGCTATCCCCCTTCTGGAGCATACTGACAGCTTCTAGGAAGCTGCCATCCTTTGGGTAGCTACTACCAGCATACTGGAGCACTGCTGGAGCATCGTGGTTAGCAGTGCTAAAGACTGTTTCTCCTTTTTTGGTCTTGTAATGTATGTTGAGAAATACAAGCTCGCCATCTTGAGGTTTTGGTCCCTCACCTTTTTGGATAACCTTATACAGTAACCCTGTTTCTGTTTTCTTAAAAGAGCCATTATTATAGAACCTGAATACAAAGAAAAGTACGCCAAGGGTGACAAGCACAAGGGGGACAAAAAGATAATATACACGTCTACTACTACTCATTGTCGTTGGGTTAATATGGGTTGATTGGCCTTGACCATTGCTTCGAATTTAGCCACTGTTTCTTCTAAACTTAAGAAGGAAATCCCACCTGAAGCGTTTTTATGTCCTCCTCCTTCAAAATGTTCCTTGGCCCATATATCTACAGGGATAACTCCTGAAGATCGGAGAGAAATGCGCACGGCATCTCGTTTATCTTTGATCAGCGCAGCCAACACAATGCCTTTAAGCGCCAGCGCATGGCTGACCAATCCTTCTGTATCACCTGTTCTCAGGTTAAATTCTTTGAAATCCTCTTTCTTAAGGGCAAAGTAAGCTGTATTATATTTTTTCATGACCACCAGCCGGTGACTAATAGCAAAACCTAAAAATTTGAGCTTAATCAGTGAATTATTCTCATAAATAAGTCTACCTATTTTGGCAATATCTACGCCCTTACGAATTAAGTTAGCAGTGATCAGGTGTGAGGTAGCTGTTGTATTAGGATTTTTAAATAACCCTGTATCAGTCATGATT
Organism: uncultured Cytophagales bacterium; assembly: GCA_963705385.1. Classification (GTDB taxonomy): domain Bacteria; phylum Bacteroidota; class Bacteroidia; order Cytophagales; family Amoebophilaceae; genus MFD02979-c5. The sequence continues at coordinate 730,656 of OY970075.1, read as the reverse complement.
CCAGCGTAGAGGCATTCTGCAATGTTTTGATCAATAAGCGCTTCATCTCCCAAAGATTCAATCGTTTGGTAAACAATTTCTGCTGTAGCAGCAGCTTTTACATCCCACAGGTATAGATCGGCAAAACTTTCTGGGTTTTGATGATGGTCAATGACCACTTTAGTAGCACTGGCATTTTTGACTAATTCTCCCAGCTCATTGATGCGGTGCAGACTTGAAAAATCTACGCAAAAAATCACATCTGCATTTTTCACTAGTTCCAAAGAACGCGCCCGCTGCCCCTGGCTAGCAACAATTACCGCTTCATTGCCGGGCATCCAAGCTAAAAATGATGGATAGGGGCTAGGTGTAATAACACTCACCTGGTGCTGTTTCTTTTTGAGAAAGGTTGCTAGTCCTAGCCCAGCTCCCAATGCATCAGCATCAGGACGATCGTGTGTAATAATAACAATATGCTTAGGAGTGTTAATGAGCTGCTTAAAGGATGGGGTAGCCTGCATATAAAATGTAAGGAGGTATAATTCACCAGGTAAATCCTGTATAGGACGACAAAAGTGTAAAGTTTAGGATAGAAAACAAAAAAGAAGAAACAGAAACAAAATTATTATTTACCAATACAAAACTTAGAGAATAAATTGCCCAGTAGCTCATCTGTTGTTATCTCACCTGTAATGGTGCCTAGGTAATAAAGCGCTCTGCGGACATCTTGTGCTAGAAGTTCACTGGTCAGATGATCAGATAGACCCTGCAACACACTTTCTAAGACTTCTTTACTCTTGACCAGGCTCTCATGATGCCGTGCGTTAACTACAACAGTATCTGTTTTTTGAAGCTGCTCCAATGTCAAACATTGCACAAGCCGTTGCTTGAGTGATTCCAAGTTTCGCTGCTGCGCAGCCGAAATCAATACAAAGTCTTCTTGCTGCAAGCTTTGTAGCAGCGTGGGCGATACAGCATCTATTTTATTGCCCACTTTGATCAAAGGAACCTTTAATGCCTCGAGCTGCTGTATAGTCTGTTGGATACTCAACAAGGTCTCGGTAGTCAAATCAAAAAGATAGATGATCAGCGACGCCTTTTGGAGTTGCTCTTTGGTTTTAGTAATGCCAATAGCTTCAATCTCATCTGTAGTCTTATCGTGAAGACCTGCTGTATCTATAAACCTAAAGCGGATCCCATTGATGTTAACTTCAGCTTCGATCAGGTCGCGCGTAGTACCAGGAATGTTGGAGACAATGGCTCTTTCTTCATTGAGCAATGCGTTGAGTAAAGTAGATTTACCAGCGTTGGGCTTACCTGTGATTACTGTGGGCACACCGTTTTTGATGACATTGCCTAGTGCAAAGCTCTGCACAAGTTGTGTAATGGGCTTTAATAGTTCGTAGGCCAGTGTTTCTAGGGCTGCTCTGTCGGCAAATGCCACGTCTTCTTCAGCAAAGTCTAGCTCTAGCTCAAGCATAGAAGCAAAGTGGATAAGCTTTTCTCGGAGCTCCTTGAGTTGCAAAGAAAACCCACCGCGCATTTGTTGCAAGGCTGTGCGATGCGCCAAAGCTGATTCAGCAGCAATCAGGTCGGCTACAGCTTCTGCTTGCGCTAGGTCAAACCTGCCATTTAAAAAAGCCCTTTTGGTAAACTCTCCTGGCTGTGCCAATCGCGCCCCTTGGTGTACTAAAAGTTGAATGAGCTGCTGAATGATAAACATAGAACCATGGCAGGAAATCTCTACAGCATCTTCTTGGGTAAAAGATTGGGGCGCTTTAAAGATAGCGACTAGCACTTCATCCAATAGCTGCCCTGCACTAACAATAGTGCCTAAGTGGATTGTATGCGAAAGTTGCTTGGTCAGGTCTTTGCCTTGAAAGACTTGGTTGACAAGGGCTATGCTCCCTTGGCCTGAAAGCCGCACTACTGCGATGGCACTGCTACCTGGCGGCGTGGCTAGTGCTACAATAGGCTCTTCCTGATGTAAAGGTGTGATAGGATACAAGGACAAAAGGTTTTTTATTCATGCTAATATGCAAAGTTACTAAACACTGCTTCCTTCCTCAAAGAGGTGCTTTTGCTCTCCATCAAACATTATGGTAACCCTTGGCAGGTCCTCCTTTACCACGCTCTTCACAAAAGGATAGTAGCCAGCATGGCAACCTTGTACCAGCAAGATACCTACCCAAAAAACCTGTAAGCGCACATAATTTGCTTTCAAATAAGACAGAGCTTCTTACCTAGTAGTCCTAAACATGTTCAAAAATGATAAATTTGTCATGAAAATGACAAAAAATTAGGCTATTACACAGGCTAGGCTAGGAAAAAGGATACCCATAACAGGCATACAGCTCAATAACGCTAGTTAGAAACTACTCTATTGCTGTTTTGAAGCTAATTTTCCTGCTTTTTTGGCATTTTCGCTTAAATTTTCTGAACATAGGAGCACAAAGAAGCCTACTACAATGAACCAATTTCTTGCTGAGCGTGTTAACACGCTGCCCTCTTCAGCTACCTTGGCCATGTACCAAAAGGTAATAGATTTGAAGACCCAGGGACACGACATTATCAATCTAAGCATTGGCGATCCAGACTTTGAGACCCCCCAATATATACGAGCAGCAGCTAAACAGGCAATTGACTCAGGGGCTTACTTCGCTTATCCGCCAGTAGCAGGTTATACTGATTTGCGTGCAGCCATTGCTGAAAAGCTCTACCAAGAGAATAAGATCGTATGCACACCTAGCCAAATCATAGTTTCCAATGGAGCTAAACAGTCAATTGCCAATGTGTTTTTGAGCCTGCTTAATCCTGGGGATGAAGTGGTTGTTTACGCCCCTTATTGGGTGAGCTATGTCTCTATGATCAGGCTAGCTGGAGGCAACCCACTACTACTCCAAGGAAGTTTAGAAAATAATTTTGAACCTACTCCTGAGCAGCTAGAGCGTGCCATAACACTTAAGACTAAAGCCATTATTTTTTCTAGTCCCTGCAATCCTACAGGACAGGTCTTCTCCAGAACTTCCCTTGAAGCAATGGCAGCTGTCCTAGCTGGACACAAGCATGTGCTTGTCATTGCAGACGAGATTTATGAGTATATTAACTTTATAGGGGAGCATACAAGTATGGGAGCTATTGAGGGCATGCAAGACCGTGTGATCACAATCAATGGTTTTTCAAAAGGCTTTGCCATGACAGGATGGCGCGTAGGGTACATGGCTGCACCGCAGTGGATTGCTCAAGCTTGCGAGAAAATTCAAGGACAAATTACTTCTGCTTGTTCTTCTATTGCCCAGCGCGCGGCCTTGGCTGCTATACAAGGCGACAGAAAGGCTCCTCAGGCCATGGCTGAAGCTTATCGTAAAAGAAGAGACCTTATGCTAGTACTGCTTAAAGAGCTGCCAGGACTGCACTTGCACAAACCCCCAGGTGCTTTTTATCTATTTCCAGAAGTCAGCGACTACTTTGGTCGTACAAATGGAAAGATAGTCATCCATAACGCTGAAGAACTTTGTATGTACTTGCTCCAAGAAGGACATGTTTCATTAGTGGCAGGAGCTGCATTTGGCGCCCCTAAACACGTTCGGTTATCCTATGCGGTTGCTGAGGAGCAGCTTAAAAAAGCAGCCCAGCGTATCCAAGAAGCATTGAAGAAGCTACGTTAAAGCAAAATAGGGCTTGAAAGTTAGCTTTTGGGGCTACGCAATTAGTTTTAGTTTTTGATCTATTTGGACTAAACTGTGGTGATGGGTGGGCTCGAACCACCGACTCACGGATCTTCAGTCCGATGCTCTACCAGCTGAGCTACATCACCGTGAATAACAGAATAGATATACAAATGTAGAGAATTAGCAGCTTTACTACAAGTAAAACCGCCTAATAACCTGATGCATTGGCATTCAGCCAATACCCAAAAGAGTTAAATGGGGATTTAAAAAAAAGCCTCTACCTGAGCTTTAGTACAAGCTGATTTCGAGTGCACTTAAGCATTATTGTAAGTCCTTACCCCACAACCAATCATTCCTAATTTTCAAAGCGCCACGTGTCTACTTTATTAATAGACCTACATTACCTCCCCAGCCTAGCGTATTTTGCTTGTTTGCTACCTCACGATACGATTAGGTTAGAAGCCCAAGAGCATTACCAAAAACAAACATACCGAAACAGGTGCTATATACTTACCGCTCAAAAAGTAGAGCGGCTGACCGTTCCGGTGCGCAAAGGAAATACCAAGATCCCCTATAAAGCCTTAGAGATTGACTACACCCAGTCATGGGTAAATTTACACTGGAGAGCACTTTGCACAGCCTATAGCAAAGCCCCTTACTTTGAATACTTTGCAGAATACTTCCGTAGTATCTTCTTAAAAAGGCCTCCCTATCTGTTTGACCTTAACCTGGCATTGTTACAGACCTGCCTGCAGCTCCTGCAGCTCGAGAAAAAGCTAGAGTTATCAAATCAGTACGAGAAAAAACCACCAGAAAACATAATAGACGCCCGAGCTGCCCTTTATCCTAAAAATAGGTTACACTGCAGCTGTTATTACCAACCACTCCAATATCAACAGGTATTTGGGCAGGGTTTTAATCCCAACCTAAGTATTATCGACTTATTGTTTTGCGAGGGGCAGCATGCACTTACTATTTTGCAGCAGTCTAGCGTTTACAAAAATAAGAATTAACCTTATCTTAGGGAGTAGTCTCTCTTTTAAAGTCCTTGTATACAATGGAAGTTGTTTTGTCTTACCAAGTCAAAGAAATTATTTCCTTAGCGAGGAAAGAAGCTGTAGCGCTCAAAAGTTCTCAAGTACATCCAGAGCACTTGCTACTAGGTATACTCCAGCACGGAGCCTGTGCAGCCTTTGAGGTTTTTAGACGTTTGGACACCTCTATTATGGCTCTGAGCGCTATGCTCGAGCAGGCCGTAAAGGAAAAGGGTGTACAACGGTGTCCGTCCGCTCCATCTGGGCCAGACCAAATAGCACTTACTCACGAGGTAGAAGACTTACTCAGGCAAATTTTTGCTGACGCACAAACCCGTGGTGTAGGAAGCGTTGGGACAGGACATATTTTGCTGGCAATCTTAGAGAGTGACCTACAGGCTGCTCACCTTCTCCACCAATTCAATATTACCTACGATGTAGTAGAAGAGTTGGTACTGTTAACCCAATGGTATCCAGAGAATTTTGGACCAGGGGGGGGCCAAAGAGATCCCTCAAAAAAACAAACGCATAGTTCCTCCAGCTATTCCCTGTCTGCGCAAGGAGCAGAAAAAGCACAAACCCCCGCACTCAATTTGTTTGGCAGAGACCTAACCAAGTTAGCAGAGGCTGGAAAGTTAGATCCAATTGTAGGACGCGAAAAAGAAATTGAAAGAGTAGCCCAAATCTTGAGCAGGCGGAAAAAGAACAATGCCTTGCTAGTAGGTGAGCCTGGTGTAGGCAAAACCGCTATTGCAGAAGGGCTGGCCCTGCGCATTACACAAAGAAAAGTCACCAAAGTTTTATTAGATAAAAAAATAATAACCCTTGACATGGCCGCACTAATAGCAGGTACTAAGTACAGGGGCCAGTTTGAAGAACGCATCAAAGCGGTGATGAGTGAACTAGAAAAACTGCCACATATTATCCTTTTTATTGATGAGCTACACACCATCGTAGGCGCTGGTAGTGCAATAGGTACACTTGATGCTTCTAACATCCTTAAACCTGCGCTGGCCAGAGGAGAGCTTCAGTGCATTGGTGCGACTACATCAAGTGAATACAAACAATACATAGAAAAAGAAGGAGCCTTAGCAAGGAGGTTCCAGGTAGTGACTGTAGCCCCTACTACTAAAGAGGAAACCATAGCAATCCTCAACAACCTCAAGGCCAGTTACGAAGAACACCATGCTGTCAATTACACTCCAGAGGCCATCAGTGCATGCGTAGAGCTCTCAGATAGATATATCAGTAACCGGCTATTGCCAGACAAAGCCATCGATGTCATGGATGAAGCTGGCGCCAGCGTACACATCCAGCATCTGCAAGTTCCAGAAAGTATTACGAAGCTAGAAGCAGCTATCGCAAAAGTAAAGCAAGCAAAAGGTAGGGTTGTTAATAATCAGAAGTATGAAGAAGCAGCACAGCTGCGAGACAAAGAACGGAAACTGTACGCTCAACTTGAGCTGGCTAAGGCCAAGTGGGAAGAAGCAACCAAGCAGCAGCGACACGCTGTTGTTGCAGACCACATTGTTGATGTCGTTGCCAAGATTGCGAACATTCCTCCACAAAGGATAGCGCATAAGCACGATGCTAAACTCCTAACACTTGAAAGTGAGCTCAAAGAAAGTATTGTAGGTCAAGATGAGGCAGTAAGAAAAATAGTAAAGGCTATACAAAGAAGCCATATTGGACTCCATGATCCTCAAAGACCACTGGGCACTTTTATATTCTTAGGACCTACTGGGGTCGGTAAAACAGCCCTAGCCAAAGCCCTAGCCGTTGCGCTATTTGGCAAAGAAAGTGCCCTGATCAGGATAGACATGAGTGAATACATGGAGAAATTTTCTATCTCCAGGCTAGTAGGAGCACCCCCTGGCTATGTGGGCTATGAACAAGGTGGACAGCTCACTGAAAAAATACGGCAAAACCCTTATAGCGTTGTTCTACTAGATGAAATAGAAAAAGCACACCCTGAGACCTATAACCTGCTGTTGCAAATGATGGATGATGGTATTTTGTCAGATGGGCTAGGGAGAAGTATAGATTGTAAAAATACAATCATTATTATGACCTCTAACTTAGGCGCTAGGGAAATGCAAAATGCTAGCCTTGGCTTTGCTACACAGGCCCAAAAGGCAGACACCACTACTGCTATCGAAGCCAAAGTTCACAAAGCACTTCAAAAGACCTTTAGCCCTGAATTTATCAACAGGCTAGATGACGTCATTGTCTTGCATACACTTAACAAGGGACAGCTTCACCAGATCATCGACATCCAACTTAAACGGCTATGCCAAAGAATAACGGCCTTAGGCTACCAGCTTGAAGTCACACAAAAAGCCAAAGAATTTTTGTGCGAACAGGGGTATGATCGGCAGTATGGGGTCCGTCCCCTAAAAAGAGCCCTACAGCGCTACCTAGAAGATGCAATCACAGCCAAGGTGCTAGCAGCAGCAATACAGCCAGGTGATACCATACGGGCTACTCACGAGAAAAAAAGTTCTGAGCTGGAGCTACAGGTTAAGCCAACAAATAAGCACAAAGAGCCAGTGCAGGCGCCTGGCAATTCGTAGCATACAATCAGCACAAACCTTAAAGATAAAAATTCAGTATCTGCTAGCCAAAGAGTTCAAGTGAGGTAGGGAATCACTAAAGCGCCTGATGAAGGTGTTAGCATGTTTGCTTTTGGTATTCTATAACTACTTGGTAGGATCCCCGCAGTGCGTGCAACGACAAACAGGTTCAAGAGAAGCACCTAGCCACCATCTAAACACAGCCTAACAAATACCAATAAAAATCAGCTCCAATTGTCAGCTTACTTAATGAATTACCCCGCATGTCTCCAGCAATAATCTTTCACTACTTTGGCTCCTTGTCTAGTAGACAACAGGAGCAGTTTAGAGAAATGGGGCCCATTTACGAAAACTGGAACCAAAAACTCAACCTGATCTCTCGCAAGGACATAAAGCATCTTTATTTAAGACACGTACTACATTCCTTAAGCATTACCAAAGTAGTGGCTTTTAGGCCTGGTTCTAGAATTTTGGACGTAGGCACAGGAGGTGGATTCCCAGGAATCCCCTTAGCTATCATGTTTCCAGAGGCACAGTTCCATCTTATAGACTCTGTTGGTAAAAAAATCAACGCTGTCCGGCATATTGCTGAGGAATTGGGGTTAGTCAATGTAGCTACTTTTCAGATTAGGGCTGAAAGGGTTGAGCAGCAGTATGACTTTATCTTGGGCAGGGCAGTAACTCAACTTAATACCTTCTATGGCTGGCTCAAAGACAAGCTTGCTCCTCATGCACAGCATGATATGCCCAACGGTTTCCTTTATCTTCAAGGCGATCAACCCCTCCATCTCCCTATCCAGCAACGCACCTACCCTCTGAGCCATTTCTTTGATGAACCTTTTTTTGAACACAAGCAGTTAGTATACCTGATGCGTGCTCAAAGATAACAGAGCCTAGGCCTGACCCATAAAGGTTGACTTTTAGGAGAGGCCAAAGAGCCTACCTGCTGCCCTACTACTCAACTGTCTCCTGCTGCTGTATTTTTAAATGCAGTACAAAAGGCCCAAGTGTAAGTACTTGGTTGCTTGCGTTTTTCTTACCTCCTCCTAGCTTGAGGGAATTAGGAAACCTGTGTACATTTGTCTGCCGAAATACTTCACAACCTCTCAACTAATTTGAAAAAGTTAACCATTTCTTTGCTCGCTTTACTTTTAGTCCTAGCCAGCGCCACTTATTTTTATTATACCCACTGGCGCAGCAAGCAGCAAGCATCAGCCGCCCTTCCCTATATTCCCCAAAGTGCAGCGCTAGTGTATGAAGCCACGGACTTTGGCAAGCAGTGGAGGGCGTTTCAACAAACCGCTATGGGCAAAGACCTGAGTCAATTGCCTTTTTTTGCGGCTATCCAAGAAAACTTCTCCTTGCTTCAGGAGCTAGTAGAAGATCCCAAGCTCTTGGAAGAAGTGTCACTTACTATCTCTGTCCACGGGCTGGGCGAAGAGCAGCTAGGCTACCTCTTCTATTTCAATACCCATGAAGCTGCCACGCAAGTGCTCTTGGGAACAATTGCGAACAAAATCAGAGCAAGCAAAGACTACAGCAGTTCAATAAGAAAGTATGCAGGCTATAAGGTTAAAGAGATAGGGCAACACAAATATCTCTCCTACATTAAGCATAATCAGTACATTATTGCTAGTTTTTCTTCTTTGTTGGTCGAAGATGTAATCCGGGGTTTAAGCAGCAAGGCCCCAAGCGGCTTGCTGCGCTTTAAAAAAACCGCAAACAAGCAAGGGAGCCTTTATGTTAACTTGAGCCAGCTACCTCAGGTCTTGCGCCCCTTTGTTAAAGGCGACTTATTCAGTACACTAAGTACTACCTGGGCTACTTTTACACAGTCTAGCCAACTCGAACTCAAACTAGCCAACCACCACCTGCTACTCAGCGGGTTTACTAAAGACCAAGGAGCAGCGCAGCAATACTTTACACATATCCTGGATGGCCAGTCTGCTGGAGCCATGATGCTAGCCCCTTATCTGCCCCAAAGCACAGCCGTGTTACAGCATTTTACTTTTAGTGACGCCGAGCAGCTCTTTGCCACCTTAAAACAGTATAGGGCTATGGGTCCAACGCATACAACAAAAAAGTCAGATACTAGTTTGCTTGCTCCTACGCTTTATCCTTTACTCAAGGGTGAAATAGGCTGCTGTACACTAGAAGCCAAGCATAGCCACAAAGAGGGACAGCTCGTCTTTATAAAAGTAAGTAATCCTCAAGCTTTTATCGAAGCACTAACAAGCCTTCACTTGCTTACCTCCTTGACTTCCCAGGCCTCTGGACAGTCAGTCACACCCTTTAAACTACAAGCTGACTGTTTCCAACATTGGCTGCCAGGACAGCTCTTTCCGGACTTTGAAGCGCATTATATCACTCAAGTTGAAGACTATATCGTCTTAGCCAATAGTCAGTTGGCCTTGCAAACATGGTATACCCAATACCAACAAGGCAAAACCTGGGCCAAGGCTCCAGCACAAAACGTATTCTTAGAAAGCACCTTAGACCAGGCTCACTTTAGCCTTTTCATTGACCTCCCTAAAGCATGGCCACAAATCCTACGCCTTCTCAAACCTACCTGGCAGCAAGTACTAGAGGCCCATGCTGGTTCACTGCACAAATTTTTACATGCCAGCTTGCAGCTACTGCATGAACAAGACACAGGCTGCTACATGAGCATATTGCTCAAACACAAAGGAGCCTATCCACCCCCAAAAAACCAGGAACAGCAGCTAGAAGCTGTACAGGAAAGGGTTTTGCAAAGGAGTATAATTACTTCCATGTCCTTCCAAGCAGAAGCGCCTATCATCACCCAACCTTGGGTGGTAAAGAGCCACCGGGGCTCAGGCCATTATGTGCTGCTACAAGACGCCCAACACCAGTTGTACTTCCTTGATAGAACCGGAAAGCTGCTCTGGAAAAAAAATCTAGAAGGGCCTATTACCACGGGCTTATTCGAGGTTGATTTTTACAAGAATAACAAGATCCAGTACTTATTTGCTACCGCCACCCACCTCCATCTGCTCGACTATTATGGCCGCAAGGTGGGTAAGTATCCCTACCTGCTTCCTCAGTCTGATAAGCCTGTGCACCTTCATGTGGTTGATGACAACAAGGACAAGCACTACCGTCTCTTGGTAGCTACTGCACGAGGTGAGGTCTATCTAAAGGACAGTCATTACAAACCCCTACCTGCCTGGAACCCCCAGGATTTACAGCAAAGTTTTGCAGTTCCCCCTTTTCATCGAAAAATACAAGGCAAAGACTACTTCATGGCACTACAAGAAAACGGTATTTTACAGGTGCTCAACCCAAAAGGCCAAAGCTACCCTGGCTTTCCTGTTGACCTGAAAGCAGCAATGCACAATCCACTGTTTATAAGCCAAGGCAAAGCTGCTCACGATACCAGCTTGGTTGTCTTGACAGATGCAGGAAAGCGCGTTCAATTGAACCTAGCCGGGGAAGTACAGGAAAGCCTGCAACTGTACCAAGCAGAAGCTACTACTCGCTTTGTTTTGTGCCCTGACAGCCTTACAGGTCGTAAGTACGTTATCATGCGGCAAAATGCGGATAAAGTAGCTGTGATGGACGAATCAGAGGGCCTGATTTTTGAACACCCAATCAAGGCACAGCGTTTAATATTGCAGTATTATGACTTTGGAGGTAGTTACCAGTTCTATGTGCTCACAGATCTAGACAAGCAGCTTACCTACCTGTACGACCATACAGGCAAGCTCATTCACAATGTTCCTTTACGCAGTAGCCACAAAGTGAAACTGTCGTTTTCAGAAGAGGAAAGGAGCTTATACATTCATGCTTGCTTTGAACACAATTTCTCAAAACAAGTACTAACACTACCATAGGTATTCTATCCTACAGCCAAATACTTTCCCTGCAGATTAGTGATAAGGGAAAATCTCCAAGATCTTCCTATGGGGCCTAAGAAGATAAAGTCTACAGTACTATCAGAGGCTCAAGAACAAGCAATAGTGGCATTTAGGAAGATGACACAATTACCCCTTGATGATGTCCTATACAGTCTCCAGGAGATAATACCTCGTTTGACTAGATCCTCTTTACACAGGTGCCTTAAGAGACATGCTTGTTCTGTTCTTCCTAAAAAACAAGCTATAGCTGCTCAGAAAAAGAAATTTAAACAATATCCTAATCGGCTATTTCCATGTTGATATTACGGAAGTTAGCACTGCACAAGGTAAGCTTTATCTCTACGTTGGTATAGATAGAGCTTCTAAGTTTGCTTATGCAGAGCTCCACGAGCGTCAAACCAAGTTGATTGCAGCAGCATTTTTGCGTGAGTTAATTCAGGTAGTGCCATACAAAATTCACAAGGTGCTCACCGATAATGGGATTCAATTCACAAACCATGAGCATCATAAAAATGCTTTTACACACATATTTGAACGCACGTGCAAAGAACATGTTATAGAGCACAGAAAGACTAAATTGAAGCATCCATGGACTAATGGACAAGTAGAGCGCATGAACAGCGGGTTAAAAGAAGCTACAGTAAATACGTTTACATATGCAAGTCATCTACAACTAAAAGAACACCTTCATGCTTATCTGATGGCTTATAACTTTGCCAAGCGGCTGAAGAGTCTAAAGGGCAAGACCCCGTGGCAATTTATTATTAATGAATGGAGGGCGCATCCGGAATATTTTAATATTGATCCAAACCACTTCTCTCTGGGACCAAACACTTCTGATATCTATAGTCTTATATCCACACCTCAAATTTATTGAGTTATACTGTTGTATTCTAAAGAAATTAACCATGTGCCGAAAATTCCAACTCACTAAAGTATTAACTCCTTGAATGGTAGCTACAGCGATATGCTGCGCATCACTTACATATTTTGGGGCAGGTATCCTATCCACTAGCCTTCTGACCCTTTTCGGAGCTCCTTCTAGCTCTTTTTGAGTCAAGTAAGAGTAGACTACTTTGATTTTTACACATACAATCTCCTCAAAGAGCTGCTCCGTATCGTCTGAGAACTCAGGATCGTAGAACCCACCAAAGACCGAAGTATCTAAATAAAACCGCATCCTATAGATAAGGAAATAATCAGCATCCTCGCTTCGCTTGTAGATCGCTGCATTTATGTTTGAGCTAAAAAGCTAGGCTGTCTATCCCAAACTATAATTGTTGCTGAGCATCTAGATATACGTTCCTAGCAGGTAAGGCAAGTGCTGCCCCATAGTGTTCAATAATATGAATTACCTTTAAGAACACCTCTTGTTGTATATCTCGGTAAGTCTTCCAGTCTTTGGTTTTGGTAAAGGCAGAGATGCTTATATGTAGGGAAGAAGGTCCAAACCCTGCAAAATGCACCAACGAATTTTGTCGCTGGTCTATGCCAAGGTGGGCTTGCAACATAGCACGGATATCTTCGGTGATTTGTCCTAAAACATGTGCGTCTGCATAGCGAATACCTATTGTCTCTTTGATACGCCGGTGGGTCATTCGGCTGGCATTGACCATGATAATTGAAGAAAAAGCTGCATTAGGTATGTAAAGCGCTCGTTTATCAAAAGTTCTAATCTGGGTAGAGCGCCAGCCAATATGTTCTACCGTACCCTCTATCTCCTTTTCAGAGGAGTATATCCAATCACCTACTTTAAAATTACGGTCCAAATAGATAATCAGTCCCCCAAAATAATTGGCCAAAATTTGTTGTGCTCCAACACCTACCACAATGGCAGAACCACCCCCGAAGGCTACAATACCAGAAGCAGGGATACCTAATACAGGCAATATGAATAGGACAACAATGATGATAGCTATCACACGTAACAGCTTTCCTATGGCCTGAACTATAGTTTCATCGGGATGTTTTTTCGTCAACAGTCCGCTGAGCAAAAGCTTTTCGAATAACTTGATAAAACGCATGAAAACCCATGCCAAGAGTAAGATCCAACTTATGGTACGCAATATGCCTACAAAGTTGACTACAGTAGCATCTAGGTTGTCTGTAAACACCCGGATGATAGCAAAGACAGCATCCATCCAAACAAAAATGATCAAAGGCCAGTAAATAGCTTGTAGCAGCGCGCTAATGATGAAGTGGTTATTTTTAACCAGCTTGGCGTGGACACGCTGGTAAAGCAGATAGTAACCATAGGTTAGTGCTATAGCAACGCTTAACACAGCAATGGGGTGAATGAGCCACAGGTGTGGTTGAAAAAGGACTTTCAAACTTTCAATGTAACGGACCATTTTTTGAATTATCGATTATAGATTGTAGTGTGTAGAGAGGGGCGTACTTAAAGGCTTTCCTAAGAGGTATGGATCTAAATTCCATGTCTTGTGCTAGCGCATTGACAGTGCTTAGTTGACGCTACGGTCTTTCTTTATGATTCTAAAAATATTTTTCCTAACCAAGCCTCTATGAAGGTCTACTTACTTCCTATGGAAGGGGTTATGCGACGACACTATTAAGCGTTGTATGGATCAATTAAAATTGGAATACGCTGTAAAAGCAAACGAATTCTAACGCAATGGCTTGGCTTTAGTCCCCTTCCAGACACTGCTGGAGCAGTGTACTGGCAAGCTTTGGGGCTACCTTGTTTTTACTTTTTTTCATTACCTCTCCCATCAGCATACCCAAAATTCCTTTTTTGCCATTCCTATAACCTATCACTTTTTCTGGATAAGCTGCTATCACCTCATCTACCAGCACCTGTACTTTACTGGTGTCGCTTTCTTGGAGTAGGTTAAGCGACTCTGCTATTGCTAGAGGGCTTTTGTCAGCTTGCTCAAGCAGTACGGGATATAACTGCTGCGAAGCTACCGAGAAACTGAGTTTGTCCTGTGCCACCAACGCTATGAGTTCAGCAAGCTTTTGAGGCCGAAGTGGGAATTCTTGTATAGATACGGTCATCTCATTAAGATAAGACTTTACAGGCCCCATGACCCAGTTAGAAGCTGCCTTATAGTATGGCGTTAGCTGGCATAGCTGCTCAAAAAACAGGGCAATGTCTCTGCTCTCTGTCAGCACAGCTGCATCATAGGCAGGAAGCTGATAAGTATTTGTAAACTTCTTGAAAAACGCTCTAGGCAGCAAAGGCATGGTCTGTTGTAGTTCCTCAATCCATACCTCAGACACAATAAGCAGTGGTAGATCAGGCTCTGGGAAATAACGGTAGTCACTCAGCCTTTCTTTGGTACGTAAGCTGGTCGTTGTGTTGGTAGCAGCATTGTAAGAACGCGTTTCGCCAATGACTGTGCCTCCCAACTCGAGTATGGCAATCTGGCGGTCTATCTCATGCTCGATAGCCATCTGTACGTTGCGGATGGAGTTCATATTTTTTACCTCTACCCGCTTTCCAAATGAGATTGCTTCTTTGAGCATGACAGACACATTGGCATCACAACGCAGCGAACCTTCCTCCATGTTACCATCACAGATGTCTAAGTAACGCACTAGCTTCCTAATCTCAGCCAATAGGCTATAAGCTCCTTCAGCGCTCCTCAGGTCTGGTTGGGTCACAATCTCTATCAGCGCTACGCCTGCTCTATTAAAGTCCAGTAAGGTCTCTCCATCGACCATGTCGTGGATGGATTTGCCTGCATCTTCTTCTAAATGGATTCGCTGTAAGTCGATATTTTGCTCTTGCCCTTCCTGGGTAGCAATAGTGATGTATCCCCCCCGGCAAAGGGGTATTTCTCCTTGTGTAATTTGATACCCTTTGGGTAAGTCAGGATAAAAATAATTTTTCCTAGCAAAAGTGTTTTCTCTGGTGATAGTGGCATTACAAGCCAACCCCAGTTTAATGGCATGGGCTACTGCCTGTTCGTTGATTGTGGGCAAGGTGCCAGGATGGGCTAGCGTGATGGTACTCACCTGGGTATTAGGAAGGGCACCATAGACAGCTGCCTCAGGCGAAAACATTTTGCACTGCAACGACAGCTGTGCATGTACCTCTAACCCTATGACTGCTGTATACTTTTCTCTAACTGACATTTTATTCAACGATAAGTTACGCTAGCTCCTTCATTTCAAGAGGGCCATCAATTAGTTGCTAATGACATGTGTCGCTTAAGAATATTTACAGGCCCTGGTACTCATGCTGATTGATGCTATCGATCGCTGCAGCTAACTTGAAGCTTAGTTCGTAAAAGTATAAAAGAAAAAGAATTAGCCCACCACAAGACTATTACAAAACTTAAAAAATATTAGGTCGTTGTAAAACTCAAGGAATATGTGTTTCTGAGCCATAAAGAGTGTTAAAACCTGGTTTTGCAACGGTCTCAATTTGTTGTTAGGTAGTGCCGTCAATGAATAAAACCGATGAGAGCGGCAGCAAATTTGACTGCCGTTTGACTGCCGAAAGCAAAGTAAGCTTCCCGCTTAAAAATAACGTGTTGCTATACCTCTATAGTGCTTTAACCTATTCAAAAATAGCGCTATCACCTTCTCAGGGGTAACCTAGGGATTATAGGATTTGACAACTTAGCTGCCCTGCTACACTACAAAGCCTTCAACCCTAAAGAATCCACAAACTGAAGCTATTATAGAACGTGCTAGCTAGCAGGTATCTATTTTTGTCTTATTGCCATCCTGTAAGCAATGAGGCGTTGTCAAAAACCTTGCACCCTCACCTACTTGCTAGCAACATATCGAGTTATTTAGAGCCAACTGGGAATTCTTTTTATTGGGTCTATGCCTGATGATTCTCTAGCTGGAGAATTAGGGAAACATGTTTTTCATTGGTAGCTTATATTTTTGCAAACAACAGCAAAACTATATCAAACTTGTTTTTACACGCTAAGAAGGTTTCACAAACGTTTGAAATATAGCTTCTGCCCTAGTGAGCACCTGATCTAAGCCATTGAGGTATTTCCCTCCTGCTGTGGCAAAAGAAGGGTTGCCTCCTCCCCCACCTTGGATAGGCTCGGCAAGCATTTTGATCATGTCCTGAGCGTTTTGAGCGCACCTATTGGCTAAATCTTCAGAAAGCATGACAGCGACATAGGGCTTTTGGGTTACAGCTGCTGCTAGCACCAAGAAGAAGGGCGC
The DNA here is from genome assembly GCA_963705385.1 of uncultured Cytophagales bacterium. Lineage (GTDB taxonomy): Bacteria > Bacteroidota > Bacteroidia > Cytophagales > Amoebophilaceae > MFD02979-c5. The sequence continues at coordinate 714,367 of OY970075.1, read as the reverse complement.
TCCGACCTCTTTTAACGCAAAAGCAACCTGCTTAAGTGCTTCTGTGTGGGGTAGCGCTACTTTGGCTATCAATAGGTGGATATTATGAACTGTTTTGACCTTTCCACGCAGCTGTTCTGTGGCAGCTCGTATTTGTGCTGCTTCGTAAGTAGCTAAAGTTTTGTTCAAAGCCGTTTTTTCTTGTAGCAAATTCCCAACCGCTTTTTCCAGGTCTTTAGGGTGTTTGAGTAACTCCTTGATGGCCTTGAGCGAGCCTAGCTGCTCTTTGACAAACGCTTCAGCGGCAACTGCCGTGACAGCTTCTATTCTACGTACACCAGCAGCTACAGCAGCAGTAGCCACGATTTTAAAAAAGCCAATTTGGCCTGTAGCAGGTACATGGGTACCACCACACAACACTATAGAAAAGGCCGGATCAAAGGTGATAACGCGTACTTGCTCGCCATATTGCTCACCAAAAAGGGCTGTGGCCCCCATGGATTGGGCTACTTGTAAAGGCACATTGCGCTGCTCTTGCAGCATAATGTTTGCTCGGATCTTTTCATTCACCAGGCTTTCAACTTGATCAACTTCTTCCTGGCTTAGCTTAGTAGGGTGTGAAAAGTCGAACCTCAGCAGCCTGTCGTTGACCAAAGAGCCTCGCTGCGCTACATGTGGGCCCAGTACTTGCATGAGGGCTGCATGCAAAAGGTGTGTAGCACTGTGGTTGTTGGCGGTCAGCATGCGCCGTTCACAGTCCACGATGGCTTGTAAAGGCATTGTCAGCGTTTGTGGGAGTCGGTCGGTATAATGGATAATCAGGTCGTTTTCCTTTTTGGTATCTAGTACTACTACCCTCTCCCCTACTGCTACTAGCTGCCCTGTATCGCCTACCTGGCCCCCTCCTTGTGGATAAAAAGGCGTCTGGTCTAAGACCACTTGATAAACTTGTTTACCCTGTGCTTTGACAGTGCGGTATTGGACTATCCTAGCTGTTGCTTCAAGCTGATCGTATCCTACAAAAGTAGTCTTGTCTGCTTTGTTCACCATAACCCAATCACTTTGGTTAACGACAGCAGCTTTTTTAGAGCGATCGCGCTGGACTTGCAGAGCCTGAGCAAATCCTATCTCATCTATTTTCAGCCCTTTTTCTTGGGCAATAAGCATGGTCAGATCCAAAGGAAATCCATAAGTGTCATAGAGCTCAAAGGCTGTAGCCCCGTTTATCATCTTAGACTTGCCTTGCAGGGCTTGGGTAATCTGGTCCAGCTTGTGTAGTCCCGTAGTTAAGGTTTTGAGAAAAGTCTCTTCTTCCTCTTTAACGATTTTTTCAATGTAAGCTTGCTGCTGGTGAATATGCGGGTAGGTTGCTTGCATCTGGGCTGCCAACACAGCTACCAGGCGGTGCATAAAAGGAGTAGCAAAGCCCAGGTAAGTATAGCCATAGCGTACTGCTCTTCTAAGGATCCTTTTGATTACATAGCCTGCTTGAGTATTAGAAGGGGACTGGCCATCGGCAATAGCAAAGGTAACTGCGCGGATGTGGTCTGCTATTACCCGCATGGCTATGTCTGTGCTGTCCTTTTGCCCATACACTTTTCCAGCAGCAGTAGCGATGGCTTGGATAAGTGGCACAAAAAGGTCTGTGTCATAAGTAGCGTCTTTGCCTTGCAATACCATGGCCAAACGCTCCAGTCCCATGCCTGTATCTACATGTTGGGCAGGCAGTACTTTTAGCTGGCCATTGGCTAGCCGGTTGTACTGAATGAATACTAAGTTCCAAACCTCAATGACCTGCGGGTGGCCCGTGTTGACTAAGGCCTTGCCAGGTACTTGCTTTTGTTCTGCCTCTGGCCTGATGTCTATATGGATCTCCGTGCAAGGGCCACAGGGGCCTGTATCACCCATTTCCCAGAAGTTTTCTTGCTTGGGGCAATGTAGTATCCTGTCTGTGCTGATGTAGCGTTGCCAAATTGTATGGGCTTCGTGGTCAGGGGTTAGCTGCTCTTGGGCGTCGCCGCCAAAGATGGTCACGTATAAACGCTCTTGAGGTAGTTGGTAAACCACTGTGAGTAGCTCCCAAGCCCATTGGATGGCTTCTTCTTTGAAGTAATCTCCAAAAGACCAATTGCCCAACATCTCAAACATGGTGTGGTGGTAGGTGTCTGTCCCTACCTCCTCTAAGTCGTTGTGTTTTCCTGAGACCCTGAGGCAAGGTTGGATGCTGATAGCACGCCGGTAAGGTGCTTGCTGATGGTCAATAAACAAGCCTTTGAACTGATTCATACCTGCGTTGGTAAACATCAGACTAGGATCTTCTTGGTTAACAATAGGCGTAGCTGCCACATGCTTGTGGCCTTTTTGCTCAAAATATTGGATAAACTTCTTCCTGATCGTCTCTGTTTGCATCTTAAGCAGAAATTTCAAAACTTGCGTGGTGGACGTTAAGTGCTATGGGCTTGCAATTCAACAAAATTATTAGTTGCCTTGGGGGCTTGCTTGCAGAAAAACGAAGCTACAACAATCCAGCCTATATCTCTATAAAATGGCACAGACAAAGTACTATTACGATGCAAAGACCTGTAATTACGAGCAAATCAGAATTTCAAAATGGGATGTTCTTTTTGACTTATTAGGCTTCTTAACAGTCTCCCTTATTATTGCCGTCGGTATCTTCTTTGGCTATACTACTTATTTTGAGTCTCCTAAAGAAGCAGCGCTTAAACAGGAAAACGAAATGCTGCGGCTCCATTACAACCTTATTCAAAATGAAGTAGAGAAAGGTAATCAGGTACTTGCTCAGCTACAGCACCAAGATGATAGTCTTTACAGAATCATTTTTGAAGTTGAGCCTATTGCCACCTCTGTCAGGAGAGCCGGAGTTGGCGGTACAGATCGCTACCAAGACCTAATAAATAAAAATACGTTGATCGCAACTACACTCCAAAAAGTAGATCAACTTAAACGACAGATGTACATTCAGTCTAAGTCCTATGATGAGATCTTAAAGCTAGCACAAAGCCGAGAAAAAAGACTAGCTTCCCTACCTGCCATTCAACCCCTTTCGAACAGAGATTTAAAACGTCTTTCATCAGCTTTTGGCATGCGCCCCCACCCTATTCATAAGATAGATAAGATGCACTGGGGCGTAGACTTTGTGGCGCCAAGAGGAACACCTGTGTATGCTACAGGAGAAGGCATAGTCAAAGTAGCAAAAACAAGCCTAGGCTATGGAAAGTGGGTAGAAATAGAACACAGCTATGGTTACTCAACCAGGTACGCCCACTTACAAGACTTTAATATTAAGCAAGGAAAAAGGGTAAAGCGCGGCCAATGTATAGGCTACGTAGGGATGTCAGGGGGTGCTACAGGTCCTCATTTGCACTATGAAGTACTTAAAAACAGGAAACCAGTTAATCCAGTCCACTACTTCTTCCATGAGCTAGACGCAGAGCAGTATGATAAGGTGCTAGAGCTTGCCTCTAGAAAGATTCAATCTCTTTCTTAGTTATAGTTATCAGTGCTGACATTGCATAACCTGCCTAGTGAAATGTAAAGAAACCAAGTGAATCAATACCGTCAGGGGAACCCAATGGATGAACCGACCGATCACCAAGTCAAGGAAAGCCCAAATCAAGGAAGCAGCAAGGCTGAGGAAAAGAAATATTACACCATTGGAGAAGTAGCCCAATTACTCAACGTATCTACCTCGCTGATTCGCTTTTGGGAGAAAAAATTCCCCTCTCTCAAGCCTCATAAAAACAAACAAGGTGCCCGAAGGTATACACAAGCAGGCATTGCTCAGTTAAGGAGTATCTACTACTTAGTCAAAAAACAAGGCTATACCCTACAAGGAGCTAGGGAAGTACTCAAGCAAAATCGCAAAAAAGTCCAAAGTAATGCAGAGATCCTAGATGTCCTCAAGCACCTCAGGAACTTCTTAGCAGTTTTGAGAGCTCAATTATGAGTTATGGAGGATGTGTGATAAGCCAGATGTAGTACCGCCTCAGCCAATCAAATTATCCCAATGGCCTTGCAAGGGATTTTTACTACCTAGGTAAGCGTAGGCTAACATGCTGGAAAAGTTAACACAGCTGTTGCCTTACCTGCCTACTCCACAAACGCACGCGCAGTTGGCCCTTTATGATCAGGAGTTTTGATTTGTGTAAACTGCAATGCCAGTTCACGCGCAATTACTTTGATCCTTTTGACTTCTTGGTGTGTAACTATACTAAGTGATATACCCTGTTTACCTGCCCGGCCTGTCCGTCCACTCCGGTGCGTATAGTACTCAAGCTGTTCAGGTAAGTTGTAATGAATGACATAGTTCAAGTCTTTGACATCAATGCCTCGTGCTGCCACATCAGTGGCAACCAGTACTTGCAACTGATGGGCTTTGAACTTCTTCATTACCTTGTCTCTTTTGCTCTGAGAAAGGTCGCCATGCAAAGCATCTACCTGAAGGCCATTGTGCGTGAGGGTATAAGCTAGTTTTTGTGTGGCAGCTTTGGTTCTACAAAAGATAATACCCCGTTTGCTACTATCTGCGTTCAAAAATGCCTGTAGTGCCCCTTGCTTGGTATCTGCTGAAGATACCATAAACTGGTGTTCAATATTTTTATTGTATTCTTCTGTAGGGGTTACTTTAATCTGTACATAATCATCAGCCATGTATTGGTGCACCAAACGCTTGATCTCCTTAGGCATGGTAGCAGAAAACAACCAGATCAATTTTTCTTTACCAATAAAAGAGAGAATCTGGTCGATAGCTGGCTGAAAGCCCATGTTGAGCATTTCATCTGCTTCATCTAATATCACATGTGTTACATGAGCCAGCTGGACAGCCTTGCGCTCTATCAAATCAATAAGTCTTCCTGGAGTAGCCACAACAATATGTGTAGGTCTTTTTAGAGCCCTTATTTGGGGATTTAGAGGGACCCCCCCATACACAGCCTGTATAGCTATACGAGGAATATGTTTGGCAAATAGATGCAGCTGGCTAGCAATCTGTTGGCCTAGCTCCCGAGTGGGTGACAATACAAGCGCCTGGACTTGCTGATTTTGTACGTTGATACGTTGTAACAAAGGAAGCCCAAAGGCAGCTGTCTTGCCTGTGCCTGTTTGGGCCAAGCCAATAAAATCCTTTTTTCCTTCTAAAAGAATGGGAATAGCCTTTTCTTGGATCTCAGTGGGCTGGGTAATATCATTTTCTGCCAGCGCTTGGGCTAAATTTTTTGTGATCCCTAGTTCAATAAATAAATTCAAGGTTAGATTATTTTAAGGTTGGATTATTTTATCTGTGTGGACTTACTCCTCAATAAAAACACTTACGGCAGCAGGATAATCATAAGATGTGTAGACCAATAGGGGCTGTACTTCTACTACTGCATTGAATTTTTGAGCTAATTGTGTTGCCCTTCAATAAGTTTACAAAGATAACAAAATATAGATAACTTGTTTAATAGTAGGCGTACTATTCTGGAAAGTTTAGAAAAAACAGACTTACAGACAGGCTCCTTGGGTTAGCGACTTTGCTTTTCATAAGCTTTGATGATACTTTTTACAAGCGTGTGTCTCACCACATCGTTGTTGTCAAAATGGATAAAAGCAATGTCTTGAATGTCCTTTAAAACCTCAAGTGCTTTCAAAAGCCCTGAAGGATGCTGCTGGGGCAAGTCTATCTGAGTAGGATCTCCTGTAATGATAAACTTCGTGTTTAAGCCCATCCTAGTCAGAAACATCTTCATCTGGGTAGTAGTTGTATTTTGCGCTTCATCCAAGATCACAAAAGTATGGTGTAGGGTCCTGCCACGCATATAGGCCAATGGAGCAAGCTCGATAATATCTTTTTCCTGGTAATACCTTCTTTTTTCAGAAGAAAGTACGTTGTCTAGCGCATCATAAACAGGACGTAAGTAAGGTGCTATCTTTTCTTCTAGGTCTCCGGGCAAGTAGCCCAGACGCTCTCCAGCTTCTATCACAGGCCTGGTAAGTATAATCTTTTTGACTTGCTTATTTTTTAATGCCCGAACGGCCAAGGCCACAGCCGTATAGGTCTTCCCAGTGTCTGCAGGTCCAACAGCAAAGACCATGTCTTTGTTGTTCACCGCTGCTATTAGCTTCTCTTGGTTGGCTGTCCTAGGCCTAACCAGCGCCCCTCTAGCCCCGTGGGTAATAATTGCTTTTTTATTTTCTTGCAAAGGTTTGCTACCTTCTTCACTAATATAATGCTGTATAGCAGCTTCTGTTATCAATTCATATTGATGGTAATGAAGTAGTAGAGCATTTAAAATGTCGCAGATCTTACTTACAACCTCAGCGTTTCCTTTAATATGTATTGCATCACCCCGAGAAACGATCTTGCCTTCTGGAAAAGCAGCTGCCAAGGCACGGATATTGCTGTTTTCTATACCTAGAAAATCAACCAATGTAACACCTTTAAGTTGGATAAGCTTTTCTGTCAAATTAGTTAGGAGCTAAAGTATTTCAGGGGCGCAAAGATGGCAAATAACCATGAGGCCAGGCAATTTAAGGCTGCGTCTATGCTTAGCATGGGCGATATAACGTTACGGCTTGGCTATATTTAGCTGCAGATTTTATCCCCTTTCAGCTACCTCAAGGCGCCTTTACACATGCAGCACTCAGGCTTCAGATTTATATCCTCGTCAGTGTGTTTAGTTCGGCCAGCCCGTCCTAAATTAATGATTTATTTTATGCTACTCAAAACGCTTTTTGTAGCGTTTTAAGTTTAGTACCCTAGTAGAAGCCAATAGAACCTTCCCCCTCCTTCCTGAGGCTTCAGCAAACGCGCCACTATCTACCTTATATGTCAGGAAAATTATCCTAGAAGATGTAAAGTGCCTGAGCAAGCAAGCCCAGCGCAAGCTTGTAGCCCCTTATCTAAACAGCTTCTTAACCCTGGACAAGATAGAGCAACTTACTCAGGAAATTCGTGCCCATTGTATCGTGCAGGGCTATACTACAGTTAACTTCCTTCTTAAAGTAGCCTTAGGACAGAGCATTGGCGAAGGCACCTTGCAACTCAAAGTCATTCATGGATTTATTGAGCAAATAAAGCTAGGTAAAAACCGTTGGAGAGAAGGGCTTCAAATTGCTACTACCTTCCCTTTGCTCAAAGGAAAACCGTTGTATTTGAAACACTTAGAACAAGGCATTGACCAGCTGGATGATAAAAAAAGGGGGGGGTGATTCGGCCAGGTGTAGCCTTACACCTTAACCGCAGGCATCCTGAGTTTCCAACTCGGAATAGGATGTGCTTGAAAAATGTAGCTTTCAACACGTACATGCTTCTTGTACTAGATGAGAAAACCACCTCTAACTCTTCCTTAATTAAGTAGGAGAGTTACTATGCGTTGCTAACTCCTCCTTCGCAGGAGGAAATCTTTCATGGGTCTCTCTGCGAGCGAACATCTTTTATGAAAGCGCTTGCAACACCTGCGTAACATGACTTAGGAAGCCACAGCAGCATGCCGGAACTTTTTGGTAGATAAACACAAACGTACTATTGGGATAGGTCCTTTTAGATATGCAGCCCTTTAGGGGCTCAAACGCAGCAGCCCAGGAGTTGGCCAACGAAATCCACTTCCTTTTATCACGGTAGACAATGCTAACCTCAAAGGACGTTTGCTATTGCTGGGTACCTTGGACTTGTGAGATATAACAGTTATTTTGGTCTTGTTAGCGAAAAATGTTGCTTGCATAAAAGCGAACAAATGATGAAGGTAAAATCACTCAACAAACAAAAATGCTTGTTGTTGATGTAAAAAACCAAGCAGCTAGCAATAATAAAAGACACCTGTTAAGATAAAAACCTTACCTTACAAACAGCAGCTTGAAAACTTATCTTTTATAGAGCATGCGGTTCGGCAACGGAGACTTATAGCAATCAGCATACAATTTAATCATAGCTCTATAGCTATTTACCTACAAAAACGCGTTATGGCAGTTACTAGACTAGAGAGGAAATTAAGAAAAAATAGAACAAAGGCAGTGCAAAGAAAAGCTAGCATAAAGCGCTTGTTGGCCACGCCCGTAATCAAAAACGTAGATATAGAAAAGCTAAAAGAAGAATTTTCTGCTAACAAGTAAGGTAAAGTAATCCACTCTTTTTAGTAAGCATGATTTTCGCTGCTTAAGGATCTCGTTAGGCCGCTACAAGCCTGCATGGTTGCATGTGTACGCAGATCAATCTAGAAGGTTCCTTTCGTACAAAACCTGAATAATTCCGTCCCTTAGACTAACGTCAGGTACGAGGATTTTCTTTACATCTCCGCACCGCATGGCTGTACCGTAAATTTGTATTGCAGGCAAAATCACATCAGCACGATCAGGATTCAGCTCTAATCCGTTAATCCGTTCTGCTAAGCTATAGGATGCGATATAAGCTTTTGTAGCTTCCAGCTTTTTGAGGGAAAGTGGCTTCTTTAAACCTCTTTTAGCCAGCTGAGCCAGCTTACGGATATTACCTCCGGTTGCAATACCTATAGGAATACTAGTGAAACATTGCTTCTGTACACTAATCCATACTTGCATTTCCTCCCAGGCAGAGGTAGTGTCACAATTTTCTAGCAGCTTAATAGAGCCTAAGTCAAAAGAGTGTGAGGCAACCTTTTTTTTGCCTATATAAAGGCTTACTTCTGTACTTCCTCCGCCAACGTCTACATGGAGGTAATCATGATCATCCATTAGTAAATGGCGAATTGCTTTGTCGATCAGTAGCGCTTCTTCTGCTCCTTGAACAATATGAACCGAAATTCCAAGTACTTCCTCAATGTGATTTACGATCTCGAGCTTGTTGTTGGCTTCCCTTAAGGCAGAGGTACCACAGACTATGTAGTCCTCTACTTCATGAAGGTCTATGAGTAACTTAAAGGCATGCAATAGTTGGATGAGCTTTTGCTCGTTCTCTGCACTGATGCACTGATGCTTAAATACATCATAACCAAGGCGCAGGGGGAAGCGCAAATATTCTATTTTCTTAAATTTTTTTTTCCTATCGATATGCAGGACACTACTTACCTGAAGCCTAACGGCATTAGAACCAATATCAACGGCAGCTAGCTTCAAAGTGAATTATGGAGGTGGGTTAAGGTCATTCTGCGGTGTATAGTAAAACTTGTTTACTTATGGGACAGCAGGTACTGTCTCTAGCGCTGTACTAGGGGTTGGTACTTCAGCGCTCCTAGAGAGATCTCCCTGGCCAGGTTGATTGGCTTCAACGTCTCTCCTGATGAGCTGGCTCCTTGTTAGGATATCTTCAGCTAGATATTGGAATTTTTGTAACAAGCTATCTTGGTAGGTTTCAGCCTCTTGAATTGTTTTTCTAATTCTTTCAAGCTCTTTTTCTCGCTGCTCTTGTAACCGAAGTTGACCTTGTTGGCTTTCTTCTTCAATGACTCTGGCTCTTTCCTGGGCTTCGTGGAGTATTCTCTCTGCTTTAATTTCTGTCTCTCTGGTCCTTAACGCTGCTGCTCTTTCTACTTCTTTGGTTTTTAGCTCTGCTTCTCTTTTAGCCTGCTCAATGATATTTTTAGCAGTGACTTCCGAGTCTGTAATAGTTCTCAGTAAAGCGTTCTCTACTTCCTGAAGTCTTTGTGTCTCCTTTTTACTAACTTCTAGCTGAGCCTCTCGCTCAGAGAGCTGTGTTATAAGCTTTTCCCAAGCATAGGCGAGCGAATGCAAAAATGCGTCTACTTCACCAGGGTTATAACCTCTAAAGCTTTTTTCAAAACTTTTTTGTCTTATTTCTATAGGTGTTATTTGCTGCATGGTTGCTTTGAAGTTTTTTCTAGGTTTGCATGATTAGCTGCTTCTTGATGAACCTTCACGCTCAGCAGGTTTTTCCACAAATTAAGAAATATTTACCTTCAGCAGGTATATGCAACAGCATTTTTATACTCCTTCCTTAGCCTGAGGTACGCGCTAAGCTAAGTCACTAAAAAGGCCAGGTACAAATTTAAGGATAGAAGAGATTAAATATGCCAGTATGCAGATTCGTAGAAACAGCGCATAACGCCTACCTTTTATGGCGAATTATTGAGCCAGAAAAAGTGTTACTAGAGGGAACTTCACTTACTCCCTCAGAGCAAGACGTGTATCAAAAAATTACCCATCCTCACCGAAAAAAAGAATGGCTTGCCTCAAGAAAAGGTTTAAAAGCATTACTTACCGAGTTGGGTTATGAATATACTGGCCTACACAAAGATGTCTGGGGAAAGCCTTATCTAGCAGGTAGCAATGTATATATAAGCATAGCACACTGTGCTAATTTTGCTTTTATCGCTATGGACAGAACGTGTCAAATAGGCATTGACATCCAGCAGCCTCATGAAAAGCTACAAAAAGTCAAAGAGAAGGTTTTTAATAAAGAAGAAATTGAAGACGCTGGAAACGATCTAGAAAAACTTTGTATTTACTGGTGTGCTAAGGAAGCAATCTATAAAGCCTATGGCGGCAAAAATTTATCCTTCAAGCAAGATGTGAACATTAGAAAGTTTGCAAAAAGTATCCAGGGATCTTTGCAGGGAAAGGCTAGAAGTAAACTTTTTACCCTTCACTACAGCTTTTTTGAGGGCCATGTACTGGCCTGCTGTAGGGGGACGTAAAGAGAAGCAATGAGCAAGAAGCAGACTTTTATTGCTCTTCGGCGCTTTCTTGATTTTTAGGCTTTCCAAAGACAGAAAAACTAACATACCGCCAGGGACGTGCTTTCAGGTCTACCAACAAATTGTCTAAGTTCGACAAAGTTTGATCGAGACTTTTATATAAGCTATCATCTTCTAACAGTCTACTAAAACTGTTTTTCCCTTTATCAGTTTCATGGAGTATTTTTTCAATATGGTTTAAAATGCTGTTGAGCTTATCAGCAGCTTCTTTAACTTCTATACCTTCGGCCCCATCTATCAATCGATTGAGCTTTTTTAAAAGTGCTCCCATGCCGTTTTCATGATCAGAAACCGCAACAGATACTTCGGTCAAATTTTGACTTAGTACACTAAATCCTTTTTCATTTTCCGTAATGGTCTGCTTCAATTTTTGAGTAACCCCCTCAAGGTTAGTAAATATGGCGTTGATTTTGTCTATGTTCTCAACGAGGTTAGTTATAAACTTACTGGCCAGCAGTGAAGCATCTTTGGCATCATTCAAAGCAGGGAGTGCAGTTTGGGCAAACTCCTCTCCAAAGCTTTGTTCTACATAGCCTGGGACTGTGTCGTGATTTTTTAGTGGATTTCCTTCCTCAATTAGAAGCTCAATAGCTTTACCCCCTAATAGGCTGGGACTAACTAGCTTAGCCCGCGTAGCATCCGTTAACTTAATATTTTTTTCAGTTCCAAAAGCCACTAAGACACTGTAATTTTTACCGGGAACTACTTCTATCTTTTGGACCCTTCCTATAGGTAGCCCTTTGACCAACACTGGACTTGTAGTCGTGAGGCCTCCAGTATTATCATAAGTGGTGTAATAAATATTGCCTGTAAAAAATATTTCTTTTCCTTTCAAAAAGTTGGAGCCTAGGTAGACAATAGTGAGTGCGGTAGTTGCTAGCAGCCCGACTTTTACTTCTTTACTTAGTTTCACGACAGTTATTCAAGGTTTTAAAGTTAGCGGATGCAAATTGCCTAAAGGTTTACAAACGTAAATTAGGTTTACTAGTCATTCAGCGGAGTCCTCTGGCCGAAACAAGGAGCACTGGACTAATTAATAAGGGGTCGCTGAGTACACCTCATACAAAGATGCTATTACACTTCATCAATTCATTTGTGTACAACTGTATACAACTTTTAAAAGCTCATCTCTCACAGTCCTATGGCCTATTATTCCTTCAGCTATTTATCTCTAAATCTTTTTTATAATCCTGAAGAGCTCGAAAGATCCCAGAAGCAATGTGACATTGCCCTGATTTACTGTTCAGGTACTTTTCTTCTTGAAGATGGGTAATAAAACCAATTTCCACCAAGACCCTAGGAGCAGCGGTCTTCCAAAGTACCAAGAAACCTGCTTGTCTTACACCACGGCATTTTCTCCCCAATTTATTCCTAAATTGGTGCTGTATGTTTTGGGCAAGCTTGACGCTACTATCATCATAGGCGTTTTGATACAGGGAGAATAGAATGTAAGACTCAGGTGCATTGGGATCAAAGCCTTGGTAATTCTCTTCATAACTATCTTCTAAAAGTATTACTCTATTCTCGCGCTTAGCTACTGCCAAGTTATGATTTGAGTTACGAAGGCCCATTGTATAAGTTTCAGTACCATAGACAGTCTTACTATGGGTAGCATTACAGTGAATGGAGATAAACACGTCTGCATTATTCTTATTAGCAATCTGAGCCCTACCATGCAGTGTCACAAATTTGTCTGTTGTGCGTGTATAGATGACCTGCACATCTTTCATATTTTTTTCAATGAGGCTTCCTAGCCCTAGAGCCACTTGAAGAGCTACATTTTTTTCTTGAGAAAACTTGCCTAGAGCGCCAGAATCATGACCACCATGTCCAGCGTCGATGACTATCTTTTTTACTTTATATTTTTTGGCTGTGCTGCTATTAGCTCCTCCTAACATGAGCCAAAGTAGAATAATTAGTGCTTTAGCAATATTCTTCATGGTAATGCCATTATTTGGAATGAACGGGATAAATTTACGCACAAAAAATTTTGAAAAGCTAACTCACTAGTGCTCAAGTCAAAGTATGTGCTCACAATGCTCATATTGTTGTTGCACTACCTGGCAGCTATTGCCACAGTAGTCAATACAAGTGCTGCTACAAGCCTTTTTACAGCTCCAACTCCGTACGAGGCAAGTAGAGATGCTAATCTCTCTTTACAAGAAGGGAGCGGAAAAGTACTGGGTAACCCTACAGAAAAGCAGCTACCGCTTACTGTAAAAGAAAAAGCTGTACAAAGTAAGGAAGAGGAAGATAATTATTTGGAAGCCACGAGCAGTCCACCAGCTACTTCAGCCAGTCCTGATGTAGCAGTTCCTTCATCAGATGAGGCTGCGCAACAAAAAGATGCCACAGAGTCAGAGGCACTCATTCAAGCAATTATTCGATACGATGCAAAAGACTCAATCGTCCTTGACATCAAGCGTAAAGCCATCCGTTTGTATGGAGAAGGAGTTATTGAGTATGATACGATCAAGCTTGAAGCAGACAAGATTTCCCTTGATTGGAAGCGTCATATTATTTCGGCAGCTAGTAAAAAAAATGAAGCAGGCGAACTAGAAAGAAAGCCTATACTTACCAAAGACGGCGTAGAGTACATTGCAGAACGAGTGCGCTACAACTTCGAGTCTCATAGAGCAGTTGCCAGTAAACTATTTACCAAACAAGGTGACGGCATTATAAGAGCTAATAAAGCCAAAAAAGATAGTGAGGATACCTTTTATGCAGACCGAGCCACCTATACAACCTGTAACCTAGTACGCCCCCACTTCCACATCAGTGCTAAGCAGCTCAAGTTGGTATATGAAGACAAGATAATGTCTGGACCTTTTAGCCTTTATTTTGATAACGTTCCAACACCTTTAGGATTCTTTTTTGGTATCTTTTACTTTCCAAACAAACGGTCAGGAGTAATCTTTCCCAAGTACGGTGGAGAAAATGAAAAAGGATTTTCCATAAAAGATGGAGGTTATTATTTCAATTTTAATGACTATGTAGACCTTGCTTTGACAGGAGAAATTTACTCCAAAGGCTCTACAGGCTTTACAGCACAATCATACTACAAAAAACGCTATCAATACAGCGGAGCTTTAGCCTATCAAAGATCTGTCAACCTAGCAACCCGAGAAGATACCTTGCCCCAAAAAGACAAAAGCTGGCGATTTCAATGGAAGCATCGTACTGAAAACAATAGAAACAGCAGCGTAGCTGCAGAAGTTGACTTGCAGAACGAATCATTTAAGAAGAGCCTCGTGGCTAGCGGTGAGGACCTGAATGCTACCATGAACTCTAGCATCCGCTACACGAATAGACTAATAGGATTTCCTTACGCACTCAACGTCAACCTGCGTCATTCTAAAAACTTTATAACCCAAGACACCAGGGTGATCCTACCAGACATCTCACTGAGAACAGAAAATATTTATTCTTTCCGCAAAAAAGGCACTGCTGGTGGGCATTGGTACTCAGACATTTACTTCCAACATATGTTTGAGTTTAGGAATGAACTTTCAAATAAAGTGGGCAAGGAAACTATAGACTTCTCACCCCAAAACTGGCCCATCATGTTTAAGAATGCTAAGTATGGCGCTAAACATACCGTTCCTATCAAGACCAATGTTAAAATCAGCTACCTCAACCTGACTCCATTCATCGAGTACCGCGAGCGATGGTATTGGGAAAAAATAAATTATGACTACAATACAAATACCGGCCAAGTAGATAAAGAAAAAGTAAAAGGGTTTGCGCGTGTTTATGACTATGAGTTTGGAACAGCCCTTACAACCACACTGTATGGTACCCACTTCTTTAAGCGCAATGCTACCGTACAAGCTATTAGACACCAAATTGAGCCTTCAGTGAGTTTCACCTATACTCCTGACTTTTCAAAACCCAAGTTTGGCTATTGGCAAAAAGTGCAAAAAGGAACAGCAACAGAACTAAAAAATAAATTTGAAGGGGGCCTATATGGGACTTCTCCTAACCGAGCCCAAGCAGTCATGCAAGTAAAGCTCAACAACACCTTGGAGATGAAAGTTAGGAGTAAAACAGAGGAAGGAATAGCTACTAAGAAGATTCCTATTTTAGAAGGATTTGATTGGAGTACAAGCTATGACTTTTTAAAAGATAACTTTAAGTTGGGTGATATCCACTTAGACGCAAGGACACGTTTGTTCGAAGGGCTGTTCAATATCACCCTGAAAACTACTTTTGATCCATACGTTTATGTAAAAAGTGTTCAAGGGGGCGCGCAACGAGAAGACAGAGTAAATGAATTTGCTTGGAATCACGGCAAAGGGTTAGGACATGTAAACCAAGCTTCATTAAATATTAGTACTAAGTTCAGCGCTGACAAAAGTAAAGCTAAAGATCGGGAACAGCATGCAGCGCTTGAGGACGACCCAAATGCCAAAGAAGAACTAAAAAATATCCAAGAACACCCAGAGCAATACATAGACTTTAATATTCCTTGGGCCCTTGGTTTAAACTACGCGTGGAGCTACAGTAGCCCTAAGCCTAAGGAAGGAAAGAGCATCAAAGTGTTTTCTTTTCATGGCGATGTAAGTTTGACTGAAAAATGGAAGGCAAGTTTTCAGAGTGGTTATGATATCACCAAAGGTAAGTTTGTAGGTAGCTTAACTAAGTTGGGTATCCATAGAGACTTACACTGCTGGGAAATGAATTTTAACTGGCGCCCTTTAGGAAAAAGGCAATACTATGAGTTCTCTGTTGGGGTTAAGTCACCGCTACTACGAGACTTGCGCTACAACAGAAATAGGGGTTACCCCAGCTTTTGAATAAGCTTTCCTCAAGCTCAGCTGCCATGGCAACAACCGCAAAAAGGCACAAAAGTTGATCTGCTTACTTACACTTTTTTATCAATCCCACCCTTTTGCTTTAACAACCCTATCCAAAAATTATCTGAAAGGATAAAGAAGAGATTATTAAGTGCAAGGATTGGTTTTTTACTCTTTTCTTTCAGCCCATTGGCCACTGTAGCAATACGCACTGCTAGCAGTTTAACATTGCAAATAGAAAGTATTTAAGCCACACACGGCATCAACCTTAAATGGTTCTTCAATGAGAGAATGCGCCAAAGCTACATCTTCTTCACTGGGTTGGCTTTTGTAGGAAGCCAATGGTTAAGGGACGACAACAAATACATACTTCTTCCCTACGCTGGCTATGCTCATAGGTTGGGGAAGGAAGAGTGTTGGCTATGGGATCACAGAATAGGGCTAGACCCTATGTTAAATGCTGATAAGAACAGCTTCTACCCAATCATCAAGACAGGCATTGGTATACTTTTTTAGGAGTTGGGCCAGATTCAGCTAACTTTCTTCCTCAAATGCTTGGCTTAGCAACAAATAGAGGCCGTCGCAAAACTCAAAATCTACGTTTTCAAGCTATTTATGGGGCTAGATACTCCCATTTTGTAACGATCTCAAAAAGATTGCCAGAAGGGTACTCAAAAGGACGGAACAAACAGGATGCTGTCCTTAGGTATATATGGTTGCGTTAAGACTTTACAAGAAAAGGGTTGCTGCTGGTGCACCTCAGGTACCTATACTTCCATCATTTCAGCTTCTTTTTGGGCCATCAGTACATCAATTTTGCTGACATACTTATCCGTTAAGTTTTGAAGCTTTTCTTCAGCTTTTTTGATTTCATCTTCTGAGGTGCCTGTTTTTTGCAACTGCTTTAGGGCTTCCTTGATATCTTTTCTACCATTGCGCACTACCACCCTCCCATTTTCAGCTTCACTTTTTACTTGTTTGACCAGTACTTTTCTTCGCTCCTCGGTTAAAGGTGGAAAATTAATTCGAACAACTTCCCCATCATTCTGAGGGGTCAAACCCAAGCTGCTGGCTAAGAGAGCCTTTTCTATAGCGGCAATGAGGGACTTTTCCCAAGGCTTGATAGTAAGGGTCCTGGCATCAGGTGTACTCACAGAGGCCACTTGACTGATAGGGGCCATATTACCATAATGTTCTACCATGATTCCATCCAGCATGCTAGGCATAGCTCTTCCGGCACGAATTTTTGTAAACCCTGTTTGTAGGCGTGCACAAGCTTTTTCCATAGCTTGCTGGGCCCCTTCTAGCAGTTCTTGTAGCTCATCCATAGTTATTAGATTTTAGGGGATTTCCTGAGCGAAGTTAAGACAGGGTATAAAATCCTAATAAAGATAGTCAAAGTATGCTTTGCTAGTGCAGAAAATCGTAGCCTTATTCAAGCTGATGTCCGCGCAAAAAGGCTTGTGCATCCATTGGCTTTTTCCCTGCTGGCTGTAGCACTTGAATAGCAATAGGGTCGGTTTGTGTTCCTACACATAGGTAGCGTTTTCCGTCTGAACGAAATTCACCAGGATTGAGGCTAAGACCAACCGAGGGGGCTATTTCAGCGGACAATATTTTATAGGTCTGGTTATTAAAAGTCGTCCAAGCAGCTGGATAGGGCGACAAGCCCCTAATAAAGTTGATGACTGCTGTTGCTGTCTTGTTCCAATTGATTTGACAATTTTCTTTGTAAAGCTTAGGAGCTTTTTTCCCTAGGCTTGCTTGTGTGGGTACTTGTGGCATTGCAGTATGATTACCTTTTTCTATGGCCTTCACAGTCTTGAGTACTAGCTGTGCTCCTTTGTACTTAAGGCGCTCATATAAAGTGCCAGCTGTGTCATGGGCAAAGATGGGTTCCTTTTCCTGAAAAATAACCTGGCCAGTATCCATATTTTCTTCTATAAGGAAAGTTGTTAGGCCTGTCTCCTCCTCACCATTGATGATAGCCCAATTGATAGGAGCTGCACCGCGGTAGGCGGGTAATAAAGAAGCATGTAAGTTAAAGGTTCCCCAAGTAGGCATATCCCATACCGCCCGGGGAAGCATCCTAAAAGCTACTACTACTTGCAAGTCAGCTTGATAGTTGCTTAGAGCAGCCAAAAAAGCAGGATCTTGCAAGTTGGTAGGCTGAAGCACAGGCAGCTTATGGGCCAGAGCAGCCAGTTTGATAGGAGAGGATGTAATTTTTTTACCTCTGCCTTGGGGTTTGTCCGGGGTGGTTATCACAGCAGCCACCTCATATTGGCTGGCTAATAGCAGCCCTAGGCTAGGCACTGCAAAGTCAGGGGTTCCCATAAAAACAAGGCGCATGTGAGACATAAATTGGTCAACATTCGGTTCAAAATGTATTTGGTTGTAGGTACTTTTCCCCACCAAAGAGGTGCTAATAGCCCAGTTTAGTGCGGACTTTTTCGAGCATCGAGGCAGCAATAGCCCTGGCTTTGGCTTCTCCAGCTGATAACACCTGGTCAATGGCTGATAAGTC
Organism: uncultured Cytophagales bacterium; assembly: GCA_963705385.1. GTDB lineage: Bacteria > Bacteroidota > Bacteroidia > Cytophagales > Amoebophilaceae > MFD02979-c5. Next base: position 696,380 of record OY970075.1, on the reverse strand, counting down.
TTGCATATATGCCTGAAAACGGTTTCTTTCTGTAGCAAACCGATCCATAATAAGCGCAAAAAGCTCTTTTTTAACATTGCCATAGCCATACCCGCCTGCTTGGTATTTTTGCCGCATGGTGGCTGTCTGCATTTCATCTGCCAAGATGCTGTATAAATTAAACACCGTACACTGGTCTGGATTTTTAGGCTGCTCTAGCGGTGTGCTGTCTGTCTTGATCTCCATAATGTTCTTTTTTAGCTCCTTCTCTGGCAAAAATATATCAAGGGTATTTTTGTAAGATTTACCCATCTTTTGTCCATCAATGCCTGGAATGGTTGAAATGTTAGCCTTAAGCTGTGCTTCTGGTAGCACAAAAGTCTCGCCATAACAACGGTTAAAGTGAGCTGCAATATCTCTGGCAATTTCCAAATGTTGAAGTTGATCTCGACCTACAGGCACTACTTCTGCACTATACAACAAAATGTCTGCTGCCATGAGTACAGGGTAGGTAAATAGCCCTGCACTTACGTCGGCAAGGCGCACTGCTTTGTCCTTAAAGGCATGAGCATTAGCAAGCATAGGATAAGGTGTCAAACAATTTAGGTACCAAGCCAATTCACACACAGCCGGAATCTGGGATTGTCTATAGCAAATGGTCTTCTCTGTCTTTAACCCACAAGCCAGCCAGGCTGCTGCAGTAGCATAGGTGTACTCTTTCCTCTGAGCAGGATCTTTGATAGAGATCAAGGTGTGTAAGTCAGCAATAAAGAACAGTGCTTCGTTTTCAGGGACCTCGTGGGCCAAATGAATGGCAGGGATCATAACACCAAGCAGGTTGCCTAAGTGTGGTCTTCCTGTACTTTGGATGCCAGTTAGTATACGTGCCATAGAAGTTGTTGTATTATTATTGTACTGGTGTTTGCGCAAATATAGGTTTGCTAGTATTGAAAATGGAGTTACTTAGTCTACTATGTATTACTCACAGCGCCAAGTATTTTATACACTAGCACATCCTTATTTCCCACTTTATGTATAGAAAACAAAAAAACCATGAAAAAAATCTCCTTAAGTACCTTCAGAAAAACCTTAAAAACAAGCCTACAGCAAGTATTCATTGCAGCCTTAGTAGCATAAACCTGGAGTCCTTAGTATTTTGTTGTACTATAGCAAATCTTGCTTATTTCTTACTTCCAGCTTCTGCACCTACCTTTGTTGCAGACCGTCTTTAACCAAGCAGTAGACGCAAGGAGCAACACAGCTTGATGAAGCACAACCCTCAGCATGTAAGATGGCCACAATCAAAATAGTTATGCCCAAGATGGGAGAGAGTGTCATGGAAGCGACCATTCTCCAATGGCTCAAGGAAGAGGGAGAGATGATTAGAGAAGAAGACTCCATTGTGGAGGTGGGCACAGACAAGGTAGACTCTGAGGTACCTACTCCTTATGCTGGAACGCTACAAAAGATATTGGTGCAAACAGGAGAGGTAGTAAAAGTAGGTGCACCCATTGCTATCATCAATACTACAGACACGGTAATTACATCCAAAGATGCAGAAGTACTCCTTGAAAAAGCAGCTCCCCCAAAAACCACAGCAGCGCTTTCCCACCTGGAGCCAAGCCCTGTTATTCACCCTCATGTTTACAACCAAGCCGATGGGAGATTTTATTCACCACTAGTGCGCCACATAGCGCAACAAGAGGATATTCCACCTCAGGAACTCAGCCAACTTCCAGGCACAGGTAAAGGCAACCGGGTGACGAAACGTGATATATTAGCTTATCTACAGCACCGGCTCAAGGGTAGCATTGATGCTCAGCCAATGACACCTACAACTCATGTAGCCATTGCCCCAGAAGATGAGGTGATTCAGCTAGATAGGGTACGTCAGATGATTGCTAAGCGCATGGTAGCCTCTAAGCACATTGCCGCGCACGTAACCTCTTTTGTAGAAGCTGACGTGACCGAACTGGTAGCGTGGAGAAATAGGAACAAAGGAACTTTTGACCAAAAAACAAATACCAAACTCACCTATACCTCCCTCTTTCTCCAAGCTATCGTGCGGGCTATCCAAGACTTTCCTATGATCAATGCCTTTGTAGTGGAGGACCGTATTATCAAAAAGAAAGCGATCAACATTGGCCTGGCCGTTGCGCTGCCTGATGGCAACCTGATTGTACCGGTGATCAAAAATGCAGCTCAACTCAGCTTGGCGGAACTAGCTGACCAGGTGCAAACCTTGACTCGCAAAGCTCGGAACCACCAATTGGTACCTGATGAGCTGGCAGGTGCGACTTACACGGTTTCTAATTTAGGTTCTTTCCACAACCTAATGGGGACTCCCATTATCATGCAACCACAAGTGGCTATCCTAGCTTTGGGTGCTATTGTTAAAAAGCCTGCGGTAGTGGCGTCTGATCAAGGAGATATCATTGCCATTCGTCACACAATGTACCTATCGCATTCTTATGACCACCGGGTAATTGATGGCGCCCTAGGAGGAGGTTTCGTCAAGCAGGTAGCTAAGCACTTGGAAACATTTGTTAATTGGGTAAGCTGGTAATTGTCTATTCTCTACAATAAACTGTTACCTGTTGGCACACGTTACCCATAATTTACGCCTCCTCCTCCCCTTTGTCAGTAGGGTGGGGTACCTAAGGGGATATGTGAAGCCATCAAAAGCCTATGCCATCTTTGTTATTCTCAATGCACTGCATGATCAAGTCCATTATAGTTGCTAAGGCTGAGAACGATGTGATTGGCAAAGACAATCAACTGCTCTGGCACATGCCCAAAGACCTGCAACACTTTAAACATATGACCATGGGCCATCATGTGATCATGGGTAGAAAGACCTTTGCATCTATCAACAGGCCCTTGCCTGGCAGAAAGCTCATCATCGTAACGCACAACCGCAACCACCATGCTGTAGGATGTACCACCGTACACGACATCGCAGTGGCTTTGGCTGTAGCTGAGCAAGCTGGTGAGACAGAAGTGTTTATTGCAGGAGGCGGAGAGATTTATCAAGAGACCATAGGGCTAGCAGACAAAATTTATTTGACAGAGATTAAGGCTACCCTGGAAGGAAACACCTTTTTCCCTGTGATTAATCCCAAGGAATGGCATGAGACAAAGCGCACCTATCATCCTGCCGATGAAAAGCACCCTTATGCCTATGATTTGGTTGAACTAGTAAGACCGTCTTATGAAAAACATAGCTACTAATGGTATTGCAATAGGCGGCGAGCTACTCTATAGCCCCCTTAGAAACGCCCCGTAGCCTTGCAATTGGCAGCGAGGCGGTCTAGACTACGACTAGGTGAACAGCAGGAATTCATACTCACTTGTTTAGGTTTGCTGGTTCTCCCTATTTTGCAAACGTTACTGAATAAGTGTTTGCTTTATAACTCCCCTCAAAGGCCTGGAGCAGGGTGAATGCCACTTAGCCTTGCATTTACAACTTACAAATTATGAATACACCCCGGAATACCTACAAAGACAAGGGAAGCAGCGCTAAGAAAAAAAGGAAATTTTTTCCTGCATGCACCTTTTCTATTGACAAACGACTTAGGATTGCTGTGGGAATTTTCCTGCAAGGACTTAGCTTGTTTCTGTTTGCTGCCTTTGTGGCGCACCTCTTTCATGGCAAAGCTGACCAAAGCGTCATAGAATCAGCACAGGAGCTAGGCATCAAAGTGTCAGGGGAAGCGGTTCACAACTGGTTGGGCCTTGTCGGTGCTATCAGTGCTTATTATTTGGTATTCCGATGGTTAGGCATTACTGCCTTTTTGTTGCTGCCCTCTGTTTATTTGTTGGGGCACCGCTTGGTCTACGGCAGACCTTGGCCAGGGGTTAGCCTTTACAAGACCACGATAGGAGCGGTCTTCAGCATGCTTTGGTTAAGCGCTGCACTAGGGTATGCAGACCTAATCAGTCCCCAAACAGAGATTTTAGAGGATCTGATAGGCGGTGTGGGATTTGAGTTAGCCATATTGTTTGATAGTCTTTTGGGATGGGGTACGGTTATCTTCCTATTCATTTCACTACTTATCTTTCTTATTTACTTTTTTAATATTACCGCTCTCCCACAACGCTCCAAGCCAACCGATGCTCCTCAACAGCCTTCTGCTGCTTTACTAGAAGAAGCCATTGAAGTAGAGCAACACAACTCTTTTCAAGAAGAGGATACTGAAGAAGTAAGCGATACAGTCAACTTATACAATGCTCCTTGTGCGCGTGCTGATATTCCGCTCGAGATTGCAGGTCCAGCTGAGCTTGCAAGGGGAAAAATAACTAAAACACCCTTAGAGGAAGACCTGGCTGAGGCACCTCCTTTTATTACGGTAGCGCAACGTGAGTCACAAGAACCGTTTGCAGGCTATTTAGAAAACTACGATCCCAAGCTAGACCTCACTGACTATCAGTATCCTCCCATTGATCTATTGGAGGAGTATGACCAGACCGAGGTACCCGTAAGCCAAGCAGAGCTAGCCCAGAACAAAGACAAGATTGTAGAGACACTAACCAATTTCAAGGTCGGCATTTCAAGTATCAAAGCAACTATTGGTCCTACAGTTACGCTTTATGAAATTGTACCAGATGCAGGCATTAAAATTTCTAAGGTCAAAAATTTGGAAGATGACATTGCACTGAGCTTGTCTGCACTTAAAGTCCGCATCATTGCGCCCATGCCTGGCAAAGGCACCATTGGCATTGAAGTACCTAACAAAAACCGAAAACAGGTACCCCTCAAAGCTATGCTAACAATGGATAAGTTTATGAAAAGCAACATGGAGTTGCCGATCGTAATGGGTAGAACTATTGCCAATGAAGTGTTTATAGCAGACTTGGCTCGTATGCCCCACCTGCTGATTGCAGGCGCTACAGGGCAAGGAAAATCAGTAGGTCTCAACGTAGTACTTACCTCGCTGATATACAAAAAGCATCCCTCGCAGCTCAAACTCGTACTGGTTGATCCCAAAAAGGTAGAGCTTTCTTTGTACAACAAACTGGAGCGCCACTTCCTAGCTAAGTTGCCTGGCGATGACGAGGCCATTATTACAGAAACCAAAAAGGTGATTCACACCCTCAACGCCCTATGCTTGGAAATGGATCAACGTTACGAGTTACTGAAGGAAGCTGGAGTCAGAAACATCAAAGAATACAATGATAAGTTTATCAGAAGGAGGCTGAATCCAGAAAAAGGCCATCGTTTCTTACCTTACATTGTTTTGGTCATTGATGAGTTTGCAGACATGATGATGACAGCTGGTAAAGAAATTGAAACACCCATTGCCAGACTGGCGCAGCTAGCCCGGGCTATTGGCATCCATCTAGTGCTAGCTACCCAGAGGCCCTCTGTAAATGTCATTACAGGTATCATCAAAGCCAACTTCCCAGGAAGGATCTCTTATAAGGTATCTTCACGGATCGACTCCAGGACCATTTTGGATACAGGCGGCGCCGAGCAATTGGTAGGACGTGGGGACATGCTTCTCTCTATGAACTCAGAGGTTATTCGGCTGCAATGTCCCTTCTTGGATACAGAAGAAGTAGAGCGTATCTGCGATTACATAGGTGCTCAACGTGGCTATACCTCTGCCTATCTATTGCCAGCCTATGAAGAAGAGCTAGAAAACAGAGAAGACATAGAACTAGGAGAAAAAGATCCGCTGTTTGAAGAAGCTGCTAGGGTCGTTGTAGCCCACCAGCAAGGCAGTACTTCTTTAATTCAAAGAAAGCTAAAGCTCGGTTATAACCGTGCAGGCAGGCTCATTGACCAGCTTGAAGCTGCTGGCATCGTGGGTAACTTTGAAGGCAGCAAAGCCCGAGAAGTCCTTGTTCCAGACGAATATAGCCTGGAGCTAAGGCTCAAAGGGATAGAAGAAAATACATGAAGCAATGAGATAGGCATTGAGCGATAAATAATGAGCGAAGAACACGAAACCTGTGTAAATTTTTTTCTCGTGCCGATACTCAACAATACAATACTATAAGATGAAAAAATACTACCTCTTATCGTTGTTACTCGCTGTCTCCTCTACCCCTATTATAGCGCAGCACCAGGAGGAAAAGGTTTTTACAATACTTGACAGCTTGAGCCAGTACAGCAGCTTTCAGGCAACCTTTACTTATACCAACCAAACTCCTCCTAATGGACCAGGAGAAGCGATACAAGGTAAAATTAGCGTCCAAGGTAGCAAATACCGGCTTAGTCTGGGTACGCAAGAAATTGTGAGCAACGGTGAAACTGTATGGACCTACCTCCCAGATGCCAAAGAAGTGCAAATCACGCTCTATGATCCAGAGCAAGAAGCTGTCATGCCTTGGCACGTTTTTACTAACTATCGTCAAGACTACAAGCTTCTTAGTACGCATCATGAGCAAGTGGGTAAGTGCACATGTGACATCATAGCCTTGCTTTCTAAAGATCCAGAACATCCCTCGCCTAAGGTTATCCTTACTATTGAGCGTGCCACAAAACATATCAAGCGTCTGGAGGCACTAGATAGCAACCACACGTTACACGCATTTTCTATTATAAATTTCGAAGTTGACCTGGCGTTTGATGAGCCGTTTTTTAACTTTGCTTTCGAGGAGCATGAGGACCTTGAGGTGATTGACATGCGGTAAGGGGAAAGACAAACGCTGGCTTCCCCCTTACCTTCAAGGATAGCAACGATGCAAGAAGATTTCCTCTATTACATCTGGAAGTTCCAATACTTTGATAAAAAGGACCTTACCACTTGCCAAGGTGAGCCGCTTAACATCTTCCATCCTGGCGTACGCAATGAACATGCAGGACCAGATTTCCTGAACAGCAAAATTATCATCGGTGAGGTTACTTGGCATGGCCATGTGGAAATGCATGTCAATGCTTCAGACTGGTACGCTCACCAACATCAAACTGATAAGGCCTATGCCAACGTGGTCTTGCATGTGGTTTGGAATAACGATCAGACCATCAAACAACAAGATGGTACAGACATGCCTATGCTGGCTGTGAGCGGCAGAGTGCCTCCTGAGCTGCATCAGCAATACCAAAAGCTTGTTCATACCCAAGCGCCCATTCCCTGCGCCAGCCAACTGCCCCAAGTGGCAGAGCTCATTAAGGCATCTATGCTAGACAAAGCCCTTTTCCAGCGCCTAACACATAAAAATAGGCTAGTCTATCAGCTCCTCAAAGATAACAAAGGTGACTGGGAAGAAACAGCCTACCAGCTACTGGCCTATAACTTTGGTTTTAAAGTCAATGCTAGTCCTTTTTTAAACCTAGCGCTCAATTTACCCCTTAAGGCCGTTACCAAGCATGCTGACAATCTGTTGCAAGTAGAAGCGCTACTATTGGGCCAAGCCGGATTATTGTCCATAGAGACAAAGCAACACGATGCATACCTAGAGGAGCTGAAGAAAGAGTACAGCTATCTAGTACATAAGTACCAACTCAAATCAGATGCGATCCATGAAAGCCATTGGAAGTTCTTTCGGCTAAGGCCTGCCAATTTCCCAACTATGCGTATTGCGCAATTTGCCCAGCTACTGCACCGACATCCCCATATCTTTGACTTGCTAACCAATACCCCGACCAAAACGCTTTACGAAAAGTTGGCCGTTATGCAATCAGCCTACTGGCAAACTCATTACCGATTTAGCCAACAGAGCAATACAAACCTTCCCGGCCTAGGTAAAGCCAGCATTGAAAATATCCTTATCAACACCGTAGTGCCTTTGCTCGTAGCTTATGGCAAGGCCAAGGACGAACAGGATTATGTAGATAGAGCCGTAGCTATTTTGCAACATCTTCCTGCAGAGCGCAATAAGATTACTCGTTATTGGGAAGACACAGGGATCAAGGTGAAAAGCGCTTTTGACTCGCAAGCACTAATCGAGCTGTTCAACAATTTCTGTACCAAGAAAAGATGTCTTTCTTGTAATATTGGGGTGACTTTAGTGCAAGGAGCATAGTGTACGCTACCGTAAACCCTACCTAGCTGGAAAAATGTATGTTGTACAAGGGCCTATCATAAATTAGGGGGATTTAATCCCTTGATAGCTCTCAGAGAGCTTTTAAACTTTAAGGCGAGTGCGGTCTGAGTGGCAAGGAAATACATTTTATAAATTTTTTATCGGCAACTTTGTTTTGCTAAGGCCTACGACAGGGCCAAAATCAGGAGCACAACTCACTAGTGACTACAGCAGCTATTAAGCTGCCCGACCTCTTTTTCCGTTAACATGCGCCATTGCCCACGCGGCAAGTTTTTCTTTGTGAGGCTGGCGTACATTACGCGGTCCAACCTAGCTACTTTATAGTTTAGATGTTCAAATATGCGCCTAATGATCCGGTTTCTGCCCATGTGTATTTCCAAGCCGATGCTTTTGCGATGCAGATCTACAATCTCTAGCTGGTCTACATATGCTACCCCATCTTCTAGTTCAACTCCTGCCTTTACCTTTTCAAAGTCGGCTTTATCAATTGGCCTATCTAATACAACGTGGTAGAGCTTTTTGACCTTACTAGCAGGGTGTGCCAATTTTTTGGCTAGCTCTCCATCATTGGTTAAAAGTAAAAGGCCGGTAGTGTTGCGGTCTAGCCTACCTACTGGATAGATGCGACTTTGGCATGCATTTTTAGTAAGGTCTAGTACTGTTTTTCTACCCTGAGGGTCTTTGGCCGTAGTAATAAAGTCTTTGGGTTTGTTCAAAAGGATGTATACTGGCTTATCTGCTTTTAGTATCCTTTCACCGTAGCTGACCACGTCGCGGGACGCTATTCTGCATCCTAGTGTAGTCACCTTTTGACCATTAACAGTGATTTTTCCTGCCTCAATAAGCTTGTCTGCTTCTCTTCTGGAACATACCCCTGCATTGCTGATAAATTTATTGAGTCTAATAGCGCCAGCATCAGGTTCTTGTTTTAGAGACTTAAGCGGTAGCTTATTCATAGTATAAAGAGTTATAGGATACACCTGCCTATCAGCTAGGCGCTACTCATATTCATTGCAGTGTGCTAGCTCGCTGTGAGTTTAGCAGCAAAGGAATGCCTGGTATGAGGTACTAATTTGAGTCTTTCTTTGTCAATCAGTTCTCCAGTTACAATACAAACGCCGTAGGTACCGTTGTTGATCCTCACCAAAGCATCCTCTAACTGGCAAATGAACTTCCTCTGCCTTTCTGCCAACTGGCTCAAGCTTTCTTTCTCAGCTATCTCGGCACCGTCTTCGAGCATCTTGATCGTATTATCGGCGCTGTTTTCCTGTTTTCCACCCAAGGCTTCCATAATAGTCTTAAGCTCAACCGTTGCTTTTTCTAGCTTTTTGAGAATAATTGCTTCAAACTCTTTTAGCTCTACGGGTGTATATCTTTTTTGCATAGTCTGGCTCATAGTTTTTTATTTTTGTGCAGGAGGTGTCCACTGTTATACCATAAAAATAGCAAGTCACCCTCCTCGATGATAGACCTAATGCTGGAAGCTAGCTTTTTGGATAATATCTTCTCAGATAATCAAAAATAGCCAATTTTTTTTGGTCTAGTCATCTCTTTGCCAGGGGCGTAAAGCAAGTAAAAATTTGTACATAAGCAAACCAAGTAACAAGGAAAAATAAGTGGATTTTTGTCTGAGCCATGAAGCCCACAAAGCTGTCATATTCTCTGGCCCTTCTGGAGCTGGTAAAAGTACCATTGTTAAACATTTGTTGAAGAACAATGCAGAGACTGACTTTTCTGTATCTGCTTGCACACGCCTTAGGCGTCCACACGAAGTACATGGCATAGATTATTACTTTTTATCTGTACAAGCCTTCAAACTTGAAGTTGCACAAGCAGCATTTATAGAGTGGGAGGAGGTGTATAAAGACCATTATTATGGCACCCTCAAAAAAGAATTAGCAAGGATATGGAGTGCAGGGAAAACAGCCATCTTTGACGTTGATGTGCATGGAGGGTTAAGGCTTAAAAATTATTTGAAAGAGAAGGCCCTAGCGATTTTCATTAAAGCTCCTTCATTAGCGGTGCTGGCTGAGCGATTAGCAATGCGGGGTACAGATTCTGAGGAGAGCATAGCACGCAGACTAAGCAAAGCAGCTTATGAGGACAGCCTAGCAATGCAATTTGATCTTGTACTCGTGAATGAGCAATTACAGACTAGTCTGACTAAGGCACAGGAGCTTTTGGACCTATTTTTAGCAAAGTGAAGTAAGGAAAGCTTGAGGAGTTGGCATGTTCAAGAATGGGACGGCATGCGTTCTAGTAAATCCATACCTCCAGTTGATCGGCTATCTAGTCTTCTAGAGAGTAGTCAGCAACTACAAGTTGGTCCGTAACATCAGCAATAATTCTTCCGCAATGCTCGCAAATAATTATCCTCTTTTTTTCCCTAATATCTACTTGCTTTTGGGGAGGTATGAGGTTGAAACATCCGCCACAGGCATCCCGCTTGATTGTAACAATAGCAAGTTTATTGCGGACGCTGCTTCTAATTTTCTCGTAGGTTTTTAAGAGCGCTTCTTCAATGTGTTGGACCACTTCTTTACGCCTCTTTTGCAGCCTTCTTTTTTCTCCTTCACTTTCTGAAACCAATCCCTGCAGCGCTACCTTCTTATCATCTAACACCTGCTTTTTTTTCTCTATGACCGCTTGGTCATGCTCTATCTCCAGCTTTTGTTTTTCTATATGTTCGTAAGCACTTTTGATTCTCTTTTCTGCTAGCTGAATCTCGAGTTTTTGCAGGTCAATTTCTTTGGTAATAGCATCGTATTCTCGGTTATTGCGTACGTTCATTTGCTGGTCTTCGTACTTTTTGACCAATGCCTCCGTCTCTTTGCTTTTTGACCTTTGCATTGTAATGCTTTCCTTAAGCTCAGTGAGCCCTTCTTGGCTATTACGCAAACGCGCTTGTAGTTCTGTTAACTCATCTTGCAGCTCTTCTACTTCCTCAGGGAGCGCCCCCTGCAACTTGACGATATCGTCTAGGTCATTATCAAGGGCTTGGAGTTCGAGCAGCGTGTTGAGCTTTTCCTCAATAGTATGCTTCATGTACGTTACCAACGGTAGTGAATAGGATTAGTTACAGTTGCACATTCCAGAATTGCAATATTAGCAAATTTTTCGGAAAGCAGTGTATAGATTAATGCTTTTATACACACCTCGCTTTCATAATGGCCTATGTCGGCAACGAGGATTTTCCCTTCCGTATTAAAAAAGTCGTGGTACTTCACATCAGCCGTTATCAATACATCTGCTTGTTTTACAATAGCTTGTTGGATAAGCGCACTGCCAGCACCTCCGCAAACTGCTACACCCTTGATAGGACGGTCAATAGGGGCCGTGTGTCTAATGCAAGACAAATTCATTTTTGCTTTGAGATAATCTAAAAATGCTTCACCACTCAGGGGTTGGGGGAGTGTTCCAAGCATGCCAGCGCCTATCTGGGCGTCTATATTTTCAAGCTTGTGGATATAGTAGGCCACCTCTCCATAAGGATGCGTAGCTTGTAGGACCTGAATAATGGCGTCTTTTAGGTAGGCAGGAAAAACCATCTCTATCCTACTTTCTTCAATTTTTTCTAGCTGGTTAGGCACCCCTATATAAGGGGTTGCTGCCTCGGTAGGCCGAAAAGAGCCTATGCCTGTGTGCACAAAGCTGCAGTGCGTATAGTTGCCGATACGGCCTGCGCCTGCTTGGTGTAGCGCCTGCAGCACAACATCGACTGATGACAAAGGGACAAAGGTAATCAGCTTGTGCAGCACAGCTGCTTTAGGCAGTAGTATGGATAAGTCTTGTAGGCCAAGTATCTGGGCAATTTGCTGGTTGACCCCGTGGGCTACATTGTCCAGGTTGGTATGGATGGCGTAGATAGCTATACCTTGCCTAATGGCTTGGAGCATACACCTTTCTACTGCGTTGCTTCCAGTCAATTTCTTAATGGGACGGAAGATGAACGGGTGGTGTGCAATGATTAGGTTGCAGCCTTTGCTTTGGGCTTCTTGCAGTACTGCTTCTGTAACCTCTAAGCAGATGAGTATGCCTGATACTGCTGCCGTAGCGTCGCCAACCAACAATCCTGCATTGTCATAGTCTTCCTGATAGGCCAGCGGGGCTATCTGCTCCAAATAATTGGTAATATCCTTAATAGGGGGCATAATAATAGGTGTTTAGGGTTGGGGGCTTTCATGGACCAATCAAATGAACGATGCTTAACCTTATTGGGTGTACCTCTCCTTCTTGTGTCTAGCACAACGCTTTTTGGATTAGGCTTGGGGTTATCATGTTCCTAATGACTTACTAAGGGCAGTTAGGTCGTAGCAAACGCAGTGCGCAAGTAGTGCTGGCCTAATGTATCGGCTCAGAGTGATCGACACTAACGTATCTACCTTGCCTTTACTCCTAGCAGCCTGAGCAGGCGTGATCCCTTTATGAGAGTAAGCAGCCTATGCTGGACCATCCAGCAGATCAGCAGGTTGCCCTCAAGATCGTGTAAATCCTTTTCAAAGGCCTCGTTGTGATGGAAGCTTCATCGTGATGGAAGCTTCATCGCCTGCTTGGCACCCCTTGGTGAATCAATGGGCTGACTGTCGCCTTGCTACCCTACAAGCTTCCTCCTTCGATAATTCATGCCCCAGCCCTTGTTGGAGGCTTTCTAAAAGGAAATAGGCCATCTCATCCGGCTTCTCTTTACCTGGCTGGCCTGCGCTGGCCCTTATACTTGCTTCATAAGCGGCTAGATATTCTGCTTTTGTTTTCTCTAGCGTAATGCCTGCTTGCTCAAAGTCCTCGTAGTGAAAGAGCAGCAGATAATAAGCATAGTCTATACCTCGTACCACTACTTCCCCCTCTCGATCAATGTGCGTTTGTAACAGCGGCGATACTATTCCTTGCTCTATCAAACCATAGCCTAGCTTGCTCTGCGTATCCCCACTGTCAATGGCTTGTAGGAGGTAAGGGTAGGCTTGAGCTATCTGTCCTGTAGCGAGCAAGAAATTGCTATACTCTGTGCATAAACCTGCTTTTACTATATCGCTCCTCCATGCTAGTGCCTGTTCAAAAGCAGCGGTTGCCTTATTAAGGCATGTTTCCCTCACTGCTCCTTCAGTAGCGCTCAGCGCTGCTACGTGATACATACACCCTAGGTTGTGACAGATGCTTGTCTTGGTATCCCTACTTGCTGCAGCTAGCATCTTAAGGGCTTCTTCATAATGACGTATCACTTCTGCTACATTATGCTGCGCATAGGCTTTGTTTGCTGCTGCATAGCATTGATTCACTACAAGTCCATCCAACTTTTGAGTGAATCTGTGAATGTAGGAATGTGATTCATCAGGAAGCTTGTTGCTAATTCTTAGCCCTTCCTGATAGTGCTGCTTGGCTTTTCCATACTCCCCTAGCCTCTCGTAGGCAATACCCACGTTATTCAGGGAAGCTGCTACATCAGGGTGGTTACCGGGATAAAGGGCCTGTCTCATCTCCAGGGCTTGCTCTTGATACCCTAGCCCTTTGCTGACTTCCCCTAGCCTCTCGTAGACTGCACCCACGTTATTCAGGGAATTGGCTACATCAGGGTGGTTACCGGGATAAAGGGCCTGTCTCATCTCCAGGGCTTGCTCCAAATACCCTAGCCCTTTGCTGACTTCCCCTAGCCTCTCGTAGGCTATACCCACGTTATCCAGGGACGTAGCTACATCAGGGTGGTTACCGGGATAAAGGGCCTGTCTCATCTCCAAGGCTTGCTGAAAATACCCTAGCCCTTTGCTGGCTTCCCCTAGGGCATGGTAGGCTAGACCCACCTTATTCAGGGACTTAGCTACACCAGGGTGGTTACCAGGATAAAGAGCCTGTATCATCTCCAAGGCTTGCCCCTGATACCCTAATCCTTTTCTTACTTCCCCTAGCCTCTCGTAGGCAATACCCACGTTATTCAGGGAATTTGCTACATCAGGGTGGTTACCAGGATAAAGAGCCTGTCTTATCTCCAGGGCTTGCTGAAAATACCCTAGCCCTTTGCTGACTTCCCCTAGCCTATTGTAGACTGTACCCACGTTATGCAGGGACATAGCTACATCAGGATGGTTACCAGGATAAAGGGCCTGTATCATCTCCAGGGCTTGCTCTTTATACCCTAGCCCTTTTCTTGCTTTCCCTAGTGTATCGTAGGCTAGACCCACGTTATTCAGGGAAGTTACTACAGAGGGGTGTTTACCGGGATAAAGAGCCTGTCTCATCTCCAGAGCTTGCTCAAAATACCATAGCCCTTTGCTGGATTCCCCTAGCCTCTCGTAGGCTATACCCACGCTATTCAGGGAATTCGCTACATCAGGGTGCTTACTAGGATAAAGAGCCTGTCTCATCTGGAGGGCTTGCTCCAAATACCCTAGCCCTTTGCTGGCTTCCCCTAGCGTCTCGTAGGCTAGACCCACGTTATTCAGGGAATCTGCTACATCAGGGTGGTTAAAGGGATAAAGAGCCTGTCTCATCTCCAGGGCTTGCTCTTGATACCCTAGCCCTTTCTTGGCTTCCCCTAGCGTCTCGTAGGCTAGGCCCACGTTATTCAGGGAATCTGCTACATCAGGGTGGTTACCAGGATAAAGAGCTTGTCTCATCTCCAGGGCTTGCTCATAATACCCTAGCCCTTTCTTGGCTTCCCCTAGCGTCTCGTAGGCTAGACCCACGTTATTCAGGGAACTCGCTACAGCAGGGTGGTTACCAGGATAAAGAGCTTGTCTCATCTCCAGGGCTTGCTCTTTATACCATAGCCCTTTGCTGGATTCCCCTAGCGTATGGTAGGCACTACCCACGTTATTCAGGGACATAGCTACGTCAGGGTGCTTACCGGGATAAAGAGCCCTACACATCTCCAGGGCTTGCTCTTTATACCATAGCCCTTTGCTGGATTCCCCTAGCCTCTCGTAGGCTATACCCACGCTATTCAGGGAATTCGCTACATCAGGGTGCTTACCGGGATAAAGAGCTTGTCTCATCTCCAGGGCTTGCTCATAATACCCTAGCCCTTTGCTAGATTCCCCTAGCGTATGGTAGGCTAGACCCACGTTATTCAGGGAATCTGCTACAGCAGGGTGGTTACCAGGATAAAGAGCTTGTCTCATCTCCAGGGCTTGCTCCAAATACCCTAGCCCTTTGCTGGCTTCCCCTAGCTCCTCGTAGGCTATACCCACGCTATTCAGGGAATTCGCTACAGCAGGGTGGTTACCAGGATAAAGAGCTTGTTTCATCTCCAGGGCTTGCTCCAAATACCCTAGCCCTTTGCTGGATTCCCCTAGCTTCGCGTAGGCACTACCCACGCTATTCAGGGAATTCGCTACAGCAGGGTGCTTACCGGGATAAAGAGCCTGCATAATTTCCAGGGCTTGCTCCTGATACCATAGCCCTTTGCTGGATTCCCCTAGCCCCTCGTAGGTAACTCCCACGTTATTCAGGGAATTTGCTACAGCAGGGTGGTTACCAGGATAAAGAGCCTGTATCATCTCCAGGGCTTGCTCCTGATACCATAGCCCTTTGCTGGATTCCCCTAGCCCCTCGTAGACATTACCCACGTTATTCAGGGAATTTGCTACAGCAGGGTGCTTACCAGGATAAAGAGCCCTATACATCTGGAGGGCTTGCTCTTGATACCCTAACCCTTTGCTGGATTCCCCTAGCGTCTGGTAGGCCATACCCACGTTATTCAGGGAACCCGCTACATCAGGATGGTTACCGGGATAAAGAGCCTGTATCATCTCCAGGGCTTGCTCTTGATACCCTAGCCCTTTCTTGGCTTCCCCTAGCGTCTCGTAGGCACTACCCACATTATTTAGGGAAGCTGCTACAGAGGGGTGATTACCAGGATAAAAGGCCCTATACATCTCCAGGGCTTGCTCTTGATACCCTAGCCCTTTCTTGGCTTCCCCTAGCGTATCGTAGGCTAGGCCCACGTTATTCAGGGAATCTGCTACATCAGGGTGGTTAAAAGGATAAAGAGCCTGTCTCATCTCCAGGACTTTCTTATAGCACCTTTTCGCTGCTGCATGCTGCATTACGCGCCGGTGTATATCTCCCCTAACACTATAACTGTCATCGTAAAAGGACTCTTCTTGAAAGAAATTTTCTTCTTGAATGGGGGGAAAATCTCCTTCCCTCCCCTTGAAAAACGCTTCCATTTTTTTGTGCAAGGGCAGGGCCGTGTAGTAGTATTGAAACAAGCTCCCCCCTTCTTGTAAGGCTTCTTGGGAGAGCACAAAAAACTGCTGTGCTGCCTCTTGGCTCATGCCACCTAGCACTGTCATACTTTCTCCTTGCTGGCCCTGGTGTAAATACGTCTTTAAGCGCAGCATCGTAGCAAAGCTTACCGCATAGCCCAAATGCTGAACTGCTTCTCTGGTGATGATACCCCTTTTAGACAATTGCGCTACTGCGTCCCAGCCACTCTCGGGAAGTAACCCGTAGTACATTGCTAGTCTATAGAGTAGCCTATCTGGCAACCGATAGATCTCTTGCTTTACATCATACAACCGCCCTGCGTCTCCGTCCGCAAATTTGGGTTCAAAGTCTGCTAAGTCTCCTTGATGACTAGGCTTGGCTATGCCTGGGTCTGGCTTATTGTAATTCATCTCTACTACTCCCTCTAGTAACTTCTGCAATGCTCTTGCTTGGTACACAGGAACCCCTTGCTCAGTTTGAGTTTTTGCAAAGAACGCGCTTTTTTGCGCTACATAAGCTGCATGAAGCCCTGGATCTCCATGTACATAACACGTACGCTCTAGAATAAAGGGCAGCAGCTTGTCCATGTGCTCCATTTTGTGTCCTTCATTCTTCAAGTAACACATCATTCCTGCTACTGGCTGTATTAATTCATAGGGCTTTTTTAAGTATGGCTTATCTTTTCTACCTAAAGGGGTCTTGCCGCCTAAATCAAAATTGATCCCTCTTTTGCCTAGATGATCCAAACTGATTCGGAGTTTATGTTGAGCCTTGTATTGATCCTGGGGCAAGACTGTCTCGCCTAAGTTGATCACCCGCAAGTGTACCAGGTGGCTCAGCTCCCTGAAGTATGCTCGATGCTCTTCTAACACCTCTTGGCTCTCGTTGTCCTCCATCAGGATGGCAAATTCGAGGTCTGAGTAAGGAGTCATTTGCTGTAAGGCCATCGATCCTAGACCCATTACCGTGTATTTGCACGGCGCTGCCCCTAACGCATCCTCGCTCTCTTGGTAGAGGCTGCCTAAAAATGCCCCAACCTTCTGTGCTATCTTAGCAAACAGGGCCTTGCTCTCCTCAATATAAAATGTCTCATTATTTATTTCTGTTCCTTCTAACTCAGCTACTCTTCTCTTAGCTTCCTCTCTTAAAGTTTGCAGTTCTTTCTTATCTCTTGCTATCTCGGCTCGGAGCTCTTCCGGACTTACTCTTCTGCTAGCTACATTGCTCTCTTGCCTACACCTGGCTATCATTGACTCCTTCATCTCGGCTAAGCCCTTGTATATCTCCTCTCCCTCTCCTTCACATACCTGCAGCATATGTTGATAGAGTATGGCTGCATCAGTGTAAAGGGATAAATCTCCTGTTTGGCTTCCCTGCTCTTGATGGAATGCTGCCAGCTGGCCTAACGCTGCTGCTAGCCTCTCTTGCTCCTCATGGGATAGATTGGACAGCCCCTTCAGCAGGCTAGTAGATACTGCTCCTTTGAGCGCTTGCGCATAGGCGCGCTCTAGCAGTACCATAACCCTTTCTCTTACTTCGGTTCCGTATAGAGGCAGCCCCTCATCGTTCCTGAGCCTCACGAGGTACTCCTGAGCGCTATCCTCGCTTTCTTCTAGCGTCCATAGCGCCTCTAAACCCAATAATTGCTCCAAATTAGCAAGCAAGTCACCCACTAGCTGCGGATCAGCCCTCTCCTTATCTTGAGAGAGCAGTAAACCATACTGCTCTTTTATTACCTTCTTCAGCGCTGTTCCTTCTTTTTGGGCAAGCTCCAATGCAGTGGGTCCTTGGTGCTCCAATGGCCCCAACTTCGGCAAGGAGCCTCGAGGAACGCGCTGTTCTTGGGGAAATGCTTCCTTTCCTTGCATCATGCCACCCAGCAATCCCTGCCTACCTAAATAGACAAATTCATCCAATCCTTG
The DNA here is from genome assembly GCA_963705385.1 of uncultured Cytophagales bacterium. Taxonomy (GTDB): domain Bacteria; phylum Bacteroidota; class Bacteroidia; order Cytophagales; family Amoebophilaceae; genus MFD02979-c5. The sequence goes on along the minus strand of OY970075.1, from coordinate 678,288 downwards.
CTTGGCTACATGCAACAGTTGCGCTACCCGGCCTGCTTCATAGCGCAGGAGCGCTGCTACCTGGCAGTCAGGCGCACAGACAACAGGCAGCACCACTTGACGCTGCGCATGGCCTATGCGCTCGGTTACTTGCGCTTGCCAATGCCCCTCTCTTGGAGACAACCTTATGGATTGCCCTCCTGAGGCGGTCAAGTGCTGCGCTGGCGCAGCGCATGCTACCTCAGCCTTGGCTAAAGGGGCGCTCGGCCTTCGTATTGGCTGAACGCTGCGCATAGCCTGGGCTTTTGGACAGTCTTTTAGGGGCTGGGGGATGGCTGTGCCTTGGGAAAGCCTTTGGTTGTGGAGAATAGTCCTTGGGGAGAGTAGAACTGCTGTGTGATGAGAGGAACTACTGGGGGACAGGTCTGTGAAAAGGGAGGCGGTAGGAGCAACCTGAGCAGCAGCAGGGGATGCTGGAGCCTTCTCCGTGGAAGCACTGATGGACATGGGCTTGTCTTGTGGGTGCTGCTCCTTTCCTACGAGGCGCCTGAGGGACTTTTTACTGGCCTGTGGCTGGCTTGCTGCTGCACCAGTATCGAGCTTAAGGTTCGAAGTGCAGCTCTGTAAGGCCATGCTCAAAAGTAAAATAATAGCTATGAATTTTTGAAATGGATTGTACATTGTGATGGGGTTAGGAAATAAAATAGATATCAGCTTGACGTATTACCAATTAAATTAGTACCTTATTGAAATAAAATAAATGTCAATACTGTTTTTATTTTTTGCAAACAACCAGGGATAAGTTTTTATAAAGTCCTCCTCAACCCTCCTGTACTTACTGTCCCCAAAAAAGTGTTCCAGGTATGCCGGGTATTAATCAAAGATTTCATCTAGCGCTTTTTGTACATCATCCACCATATCCCTTCTAGTGAAAGCATGGTATAGGGAATCGGTCTATCTCCCCGCTCTCGGTAATCAAATTTGCTGCCCTTCTGCTCGGTTTTATTCATTGACAACAATATCTAGCCAAGGAAGGGAAAATGCTTTGCTCAAAGTCAGCAATTACGGGTTAGGAACCGCTCCTATTCAATTAGCATTGCTTGTATTGGCTTTGCTCGGTTGGGTAATGGTCTCAAAAGCGTTGTGTGCAGCATCAGCGGTGGCGTATGTTTCGTAGTCAGTAAATTTGGTGTACTTGCCTACAAACTTTAGGAGTGCGCTGTCTAAGGAGCCATTGCGGTGTTTGGCTATGACTACTTCGGCCATGCCTTGGGTAGGATTGCCTTGGTCATCTTCGCTCATACCATAGTATTCAGGGCGGTAGAGGAACAGTACCATGTCTGCATCTTGCTCTATAGAGCCTGACTCGCGCAGGTCTGAGAGCTGCGGCCTTTTGTTTCCTCCTCTGGTTTCTACAGCTCGACTCAGCTGAGAAAGGGCGATGATGGGTACATTCAATTCTTTGGCAATGCTTTTGAGCGAACGGGAGATAGAGGCAATTTCTTGTTCACGGTTGCCAGCACCCTTGATGGCTTCTCCAGACATCAGCTGCAAGTAGTCAATCACTATAAGCTGAACATCGTGTTTGGCTTTGAGCCTGCGGCATTTGGCACGTAGCTCAAAAATGGATAAGGCAGGGGTGTCGTCAATGTAGATAGGAGCCTGTGAGAGCTTGGAAGTTTTATGGATCACTTGCTCCCATTCAAACTCAACCAGGTTGCCTCTTTTTAGCTTTTCATTTTCTAACTCTGCTTCTGCTGAGATCAATCTGTTGACAAGCTGTAAGGAGGACATTTCTAAAGAGAAGATTGCTACTGGGTAGTCGTGGTCAATAGCAGCATTCCGCAGAGCAGAGAGCATAAAAGCGGTTTTACCCATGCCTGGCCTGGCAGCTATAATGATGAGATCTGCTTTTTGCCAGCCTGAGGTTAGCCTATCTAAAGCAGTAAAGCCACTAGGAATGCCTGTTAGGCCGTCTTTGTGTTTCCTCCTGGCCTCTAGGTCCTTAAAGGCTTCTCCTAGCAAAGAGCGCATGTTGCTGTAGTTCTTGCGAATGTTCGCATCTGTGATCTCAAAAAGGGATTGCTCGGTGTGGTCTAGCAGGGCAAAGATGTCTGTAGTATCCTCATAGGCATTTTTCTGCACTGCTGTGGCAATAGCAATGAGCTCTCGTTTAATGGCATATTCTAAGATGAGCCTGGCGTGAAATTCAATGTTGGCAGCAGAATTAACCCGCGTAGTCAGGGAAGTGACGTAATAAGCTCCTCCTACAAAGTCTAGCTTGCCGTTTTTGCGGAGTTGGTTCACTACCGTGCGGATGTCGACAGGCTCAGCATCATTGAAGAGCTGAACAATGGCCTGATAGATCTCTTGGTGGGCTTGTTTGTAAAAGCTCTCTGGCTTAAGGATTTCTATAACAGAGGTGAGCGCATCTTTTTCTAACATAAGGGCCCCAAGTACACTTTCTTCTAGGTCTAGAGCCTGAGGGGTAAGCCTGGCCTGTTTCTCTGCTACAAAGAGGGATTGAGCCTTTTCAAGAGAAGAAGCAGCTTGGTTGGGGAGCAGGTTTTTTGTTTTCATGTTCACAAATTTACTCCTTCTGGGGTTACTTCTTTCCACATTTTATGAACAAGATTTCAAGGCGCTCCTGCTTCATTACTTATTAGCTTATTCTGGCTAAGTAAGGTTTTCTCTTGTACATTGTTAGTTTTGTGTCTTAGTAATCAGCAAAAAAGTAGTTATTACTAATTTAATGAATGAACAAGATGAGAGTACATTTCATTGGCATTGGAGAACGCACCATGGGCGACCTGGCAGCTACCTTACATCAGCAAGGACATATGGTAACAGGCAGCGATGTAAATTTTTCTGAGCTTGTTTTGTACAGCTTAGAAAGTGCATCCCTGATGTCCAAACACCAGGGCTGGTATCCAGCAAAGCTTACCCCAAGCATAGACCAAGTAATCGTAGGCAGACAAATCCACCTAGACAACCCAGAGCTACAAGAAGCGCAACGGCTTGGCCTGTCCATTTGTTCTTACCCTGCATACATCTACGCGTATGCACAAGACAAACAGCGCATTGTAATTACAGGAGCAGCGGATAAAACCATGATCTGCGTTTTGGTGATACATGTTTTGGAGTGCCTTCAAAAGGCCTTTGACTATGTTGTAGATGCAGCTGCTTTGGAAACAAGTGTACGACTGAGCGATGCCCCTATTATCATATTGGAAAGCGATGAATTTCCTTCCTCACCTGTTGACACGCAGCCACAATCGCTATGCTATCAACACAATATTGCGCTCATAAGCGGAGTTGGTTGGCAAGTTGATGATACCTACCCTACTTTAAGCAGCTATGTCGAGCAATTGGGTATGCTGGCAGATGCTTCGCCCAAAGGAGGTACCCTGATTTATTGTGAAGAGGATGAGCTGACCAACACTATTGGCAAAAAACACAGGAAAGACGTGAAAAAAGTACCTTATCGAACACATCCGTATCGACAAGAGGGAGCACAGATTCACTTAATTACACCTCAGGGAAGCATACCTTGTGACAAAGCCATGCATCCACTTACAGTCGCTGCTGCACAAAATATTTTGCACAATTTAGCCGTCACCAATGAGCAATTTTATGCCTCCTTAGCTTCTTTTTCTACCCCATGAGTTTCGGGACCATCGCAAAAAGGGCTGTTTCTCTCTTCATAACCTGAAAAAGGTATACTTTTTGAGTTTTTCAATAGCTTCACTTAGTTTTTCGGCCCTGGTGATACACAAGAAACAGGGCACACGGAGCGATAACAGCAGCACCTAGGTAGCTGCGGATACTAGGCAACTCTTGGAAAAACACATACCCTACTCCCATGGAAATCAGCAGTTCTAGGTAACGAAAAGGGGCAAGTGACGAAGCATTGGCCAAGGCAAAAGCCTTAAGCAAAAAGTACAAAATCGCATTACTTCCGATACCCAGTGCCAGGAGCCACCCTAGTGTATGCCTTGTTGTAGGCAGAGCCCCCACACAAAGGGCTGGAAAAGCCATCACTACAGTAGCAATAAGTGTGGAGTAGAAAAGCATACATAACATGGGTTCTTGGGTAACATACTTTTTATTGATAATGTCTAGTATGGCAAACAGTATAGTAGCTAACACAAAAAGTAGGGAGGAAGTATGAAAAGACCAGTCTTCGGGCTGCAATACCAATACGATTCCTGCAAAGCCTACCCAAGTAACCAGCCACATGGCCCTGGTAACACGCTCCTTGAGCAAGATGGGAGCTAGCATGAGCGTAAAAATAGGCACAGTAAAGCTCATAATCGTAGCGATGGTGATAGGCTCTGCCTGGATGCCGTGGCTCCATAGCCCAATAGCTGCAGACAATAACCCACCTCGTACAACGTGCAGCAACGGGCGTTGTGTTTTAAAGGATGCTTTACCATAATAAAGCATTACAGGTAGTAAGGTCACTGTACCGAACAAGCATCGAAAGAAGGCCACTTGCCAGGGACTTATGTTAGTGCCTACATACTTCATAATGGCGTCATTGCCACAACTGGCTATCAAGCTCAGTACAAACCATACAATAGCCCTAGCATAGTTCATGGCTTGAGTTATTGTTCCAGATCACTGAAGATTTTAGTTCGTAAGCGTTGAGCTTCTATTTTACGCAAACATCGTTCTGTTTTATTTGCCTTAGTAAGCATGTTAAGACGAAGGTAGGCCTCACACAAGTGCTTGAGAATAAATACGTCTCGAGCTTTGATGGCATTAGCCTTTTCAAAGTAAGGTAAAGCCTGTTTCAGGTGCTCTTGAAAAGTTTTAATAAAAGTTGTCCCTACTTGCTGAAACTCTTCTTCAGACATGTCCGCGATTTTATCAAGCACTTGAACGGCCTGGTTGTAGTACACAATGCCTTGCTGGAGTACTGGCTCAACTTTATCTGTAGCCAGTGAAGCTGCTTTTTGGTAATATTCAAGAGCCTTTTGCAGTTGTCCCCATCGCTCATACAAATAACCTAAGTGGTACGGGAAGGTAGCTTCCAACGGTGCTGCAGCTATCTGCTCCTTCAGCAGTCTTTCCTTTTCTTCAGCTCCATCGTGCCTCATGTATAGCTGCATTTGCGCTTGAAGTAGGTCATTATCTAGAGGATATCGAAGCAACGCTTGGTCTAAGGTAGCAAGCGCTTTATCAGTATCTTTGAGACAATCAGCAGTGATGTTCGCTAAACCACGATGCACCGCTGGACTGTCACCTCCTACCTTCAAGTATTGCTCGTAGTTATGCAGTGCTAGCTCGTAGCGCTCATCCTGGTGTGCAGCAATGCCTGTGTAGAGATAAGCGTAAGGATCTTCTGGTTTGATTTTTTTACAGATGTCAAATTGGTCAATAGCACGCTCAAAAGCTTCCTGCTTATAATACCTCCTACCACGGTCCAGATAATATGCCCACAAGCCGTTGATATTGATTTGCGCAAAGCTGTGGTACTGCGATGTTGCTGGCGCTAAAGCAAGCGCTTGCTGGTAAGATGCTAGGGCAAGCGCTAAAAATTCGGCTGCCTCTTCTTTAGCCACGTTGTCACGCAGCAGCGCTTCGTAGATGACACCTCGGTAATACCAAGTGCTGGCTTGCTCGTTGACTGTATGCGCTTCGATGGCCTGATCAATCAGCATTTGGGCCTGGGTAAAGTCTTTGTTTTCCAAGGCATTGATTGCACGGTTAACAATAGAGGGGCTGGCCAACAATGTTGTAGGAAGTAGTAGGCTTCCTAAGATCAGAATAGCATGGATGGCAATCATAAGTCATGTGTTTAACCCATACTTCTGCTTTCTAGTTCTATTTTTTCAACCTTGGCTACTGAAGAAATTGCATCACCTGCGTTCAATCGAATTAGGCGTACGCCCTGGGTAGAGCGGCCCATGACGCGCAAGTCTGCCACCTTTATTCGGATGGTCATACCTGACTTGTTGATAATCATGAGCTCGTCTGTATGGATCACTGCTTTGATAGCTATCAAAGCGCCGGTCCTTCCTGTGATATTGAGTGTTTTGACCCCCTTGCCACCTCGTTTGGTAATGCGGTATGCTTCTACAGCAGAGCGCTTACCAAATCCTTTTTCAGCCACTACGAGCAAGTGTGTATTGGCTTGATGAATGCTGACAAGGCCTACAACACGGTCGTCCTTGTCGGCCAGCGTAATCCCTCTAACGCCTGCTGCTACCCTGCCCATGGCCCTCACTTCTTGCTCGGGAAATCGAATGGCCCTGCCAGATCGTAAGGCCATGATGAGGTGGCTATTTCCTTGGGTCAGCTTTACTTCGAGCAGCCTGTCGTGTTCATTGATTCGAATGGCATGGATACCATTGGCACGGGGTCTAGCATAAGCAGCCAATAGGGTCTTCTTGATGGTGCCCTGCTCTGTACACATAACCACATAGTGGCTGTTTATATAAGCTTCATCTTCCAGGTTCTTAACTTTGATGACGCTGCGTGCTTGGTCGCCAGGCACTATGTTGATTAGGTTTTGGATGGCTCTTCCTTTGGTAGTCTTACTGCCCTTAGGAATTGTATAGACCTTCTTCCAATATACTTTGCCAAACTCTGTAAAGATAAGTAAGTAGTCATGTGCTGAAGCTACAAACAAATGTGCTGTAAAGTCATCTTGCTTAGCCGCCACCCCACGTGCGCCTACGCCCCCCCTAGCCTGTGTTCTGTACTCTGATAGCGGTGTGCTTTTGATGTACCCTGTATTGGAAATTGTAATCACCATTTCCTCATCCGAAATCATGTCTTCAATGGTCAACTCATCTGCATTGTATTCAACAAATGTTCTCCGCTCATCCCCATAACGTTCCTTGAGTTCTATTAGCTCCTCTTTGATAAGCTGCATGCGCAGTGCTTGGTCGGCCAGTATTTCTTGGAGCCGTTCAATTAGTTGCTTCAGTTCTGTGTACTCCTTGACAATTTTTTCGCGTTCAAGTCCGGTAAGGCGTTGGAGCCGCATTTCTAAGATGGCCTTGGCTTGTGCTTCGCTGAGCTGATAGTTTTTGATAAGGCCTTGCTGCGCTACTTCTGGATCTTTAGAAGCACGAATCAGTACAATAATGCTATCTAGGTTATCCAGGGCAATCAAATATCCTTCAAGAACATGTAGCCTTTTTTCTGCTTGTATGAGTTCATACTGCGTCTTTCGGATCAGTACTTTATGTCGATGCGTTACAAAATGCTGGATGAGCTCTTTTAGGTTGAGGAGCTGTGGCCTTCCATCTACCAAAGCAACGTTATTCACCCCAAAAGACGTCTGTAGGGAAGTTTGTTTGTAGAGGTTGTTAAGCACTACATTGGCAGCAGCATCTCTCTTGAGTTCGTACACTACCCGGAGTCCATCTTTGTCCGACTCGTCTCTGAGGTCTGTAATGCCTTCTAGCTTTTTTTCATTGATCAGCTGTGCAGTCTTCTCAATCATGACCGATTTGTTGACCACATAGGGGAGTTCTGTGACAACGATCTGTTCTTTGCCTGAGGCAGTTGTTTCAACCTCTGCCTTCGCACGTACCACTACCTTGCCCCTGCCGGTTACATACGCCTCTCTGATGCCTTGGTAGCCATATATGATGCCTCCTGTAGGAAAATCAGGCGCTGTGATGTGCTGCATCAGGTCATCAATGCTAATCTCGTTGTTGTCAATATAGGCAATGGTACCATCGATGACCTCTCTTAGGTTGTGAGGAGGCATGTTGGTGGCCATGCCTACAGCAATGCCTGAGGTGCCATTGATAAGGAGATTGGGAAGCTTAGCAGGCAGTACAACAGGTTCCTGGAGCGAATCATCAAAGTTGGGTTGGAAGTCAATGGTACCTTTGTTGAGGTCTGCCAGTAGCTCTTCAGCTGTCCTTGCCAAGCGTGCTTCAGTGTAACGCATAGCTGCTGGCTCATCGCCATCTATGGAGCCAAAGTTTCCCTGGCCTTCTATGAGTGGGTAACGCAAGGACCAAACCTGTGCCATCCTAACCATGGCTTCATACACAGAGCTGTCACCATGTGGATGGTATTTACCTAGCACCTCTCCCACAATTCTGGCTGCCTTCTTAAAAGGCTTGTTGTGGCTCATTCCGAGTTCGTGCATGCCATATAACACCCGCCTGTGTACTGGTTTAAGGCCATCGCGTACATCAGGAAGCGCCCTAGCAACGATCACTGACATCGAATAGTCGATGTAAGCAACCCGCATTTCATCTTCTATGTTGATAGGAATAATGTTCTCTTGTGCTCCTGTGGCCATGGGGATGTGTTTAAAACAAATGCAAAGTTACGTATTATACCTCAAACGGTGAACCTAAAAGGCGTTGTTGCTTAAAAATAAAACTGGTTGCTGATTGCTAGCTTACGGCCTAAGGGTTATCCCTTATGAAAGGCAAGGATAGGATGGGTATTACCCTAAGGGGCAGCCCTTTAAAAATGGACTAGCATAAGGGTGAGGTCAGAATCTCCTAAGGGATTTTTAGCAAGCAAAGGTGCATGGGAAAATCGAGCTTTTACAAGTGTAAGGGACATGCCCCTCTTTCCCCCCCCTCTAAGCACTCACTTTCCCGCATTACCCAATTGCTGTGTAAGCACATGCGTTTCTCCTAACCATTGCATGCAAAGGGGCAGCACGGCTTCTTGGGTTTGTTGAATGAGCTCCCGGTCTGTTAGCTTATTTAAGAGATTGATAAGACTGTTCAGGTATTGCGTAATATGGGGATATTCTTTTTTACAAATAGGCAAAGCAATGCTTACTGCCTGGCAATAATAGGAGAGAGCATCACCCAATCTGTCGAGGGCTTGCATAGCCTCTCCTAAGCTATGGCATGTTGCAGCAAGCAGCGGATGGTCTTTGTAGATTCTTTTTTGCATGGCCAGGGCTTCTAAGTGATAGTCCAGTGCTTTTTGATAAACACCAGCTTTGACCAAAGCATTTCCCATGTTGTAGAGCATTTGGGCAGTGTCAGGATGATCTTGGTCCTTATATATACGTTGCTGCATGGCTAACGCCTGCTTGCTATAGGCTAACCCTTCCTCTATTTTTCCCAGCTGCCCTAGCGTATCGCCCAAGTTGTTCAAAGAGCTAGCAATGGCAGAATGATCCTGGTTCTTATAGAGTCGCTGCCGCATAGCCAGGCCCTGCTCTTGATAGGCTAAACTTTCCGCTACTTTTCCTAGCTTCTTTAAAATATAGCCCAAATTGTGCAAAGAGCTAGCAATGGAAAGATGATCCTGGTTCTTATAGAGTCGCTGCCGCATGGCTAGGCTCTGCTCGAGATAGACTAACCCTTCCGCTAGTTTGCCGAGCTGCCTTAAAGTACAGCCCGTACTGTTCAAAGAGGCAGCAGTGCGCGGATGATCTTGGTTCTGATAGAGGCGCTGCCGCATGGCCAGTCCTTGCTGGTGATAGGTTAACGCTTCCGCTTCTTTGCCTAGCTTCCTTAAAGTATAGCCCACATTGTTCAAAGAAAGGGCAATGCCAGGATGATCTTGGTTTTTATAGAGGCGCTGCCGCATGGCCAGTCCTTGCTGGTGATAGGTTAACGCTTCCGCTAGTTTTCCTAGCCGCCCTAAAGTAAAGCCCACATTGTTCAAAGAGTCAGCAATGTCAGGATGGTCTTGGTCTTTGTAAAGCCTTTGCCTCATGGATAAGGCCTGCCTTGTATAGTCCAGTGCTTCCTCTAGTTTACCTAACATCCTTAAACTATAACCTGCATGGTCTATAGCACTAGCAGTGTCAGGATGATCTTGATCCTGATAGAGCCGCTGTTGCATGGCCAGTCCCTGCTCGAGATAGGCTAAGCCTTCCGCTAGCTTTCCTGATCGAGCTAGAGCATAGCCCACATTGCTCAAAGAACTAGTAGTGTCAGGATGATCTTGGTCCTGATAGAGGCGTTGCCGCATGGCCAGTCCTCGCTCTTGATAGACTAACCCTTCGGCTTCTTTGCCTAACTGCTCTAAACCTAACCCTACATTATTGAAAGCAGTAGCAATGTCAGGATGGTCTTGGTTGGGATAACGTTGCTGGGCTATGAGCAGGCCCTGTTTAGTCCATTGAAGTTCTTCCTTGAATAAACAATCTGCCCCACAAGCCCTGGCCAAATACCTCGTCAATGAATAGGCTGCTCGCAGATACTGGGTTCTATCTAGCCTTGCGAACAGCATTCGGCCATGGGGTAACAAGGAGCCCCATGGGGATGCATGCTGCCCTGCCTCGCCTTCATCTCCTACATAAGCCATCAAACTATCAATAAGCTTTTCGAGCGACGGCTGGGGATGAAGGAGCCTGATGACCTGTTGGGTAACTTCATGGATGTACACCTGGGCCCGTTCTCTGTCCCATTGCACCAAGGAGTACTGCTCTAACAAGGCCAAACCCGCCCGTGTCTCTCGTTTCAGAAAACTATTATCCTCTGGAAATAAGGTCAATAACCAATCTACCGGGATGCCCTTAGGATCTAGGTAGGCAAATCGACTCAATAACTCAGTAGCTTTGATGCCGTGCGTTGATTTAGCTAATTCCTCCAGGCTGGTGCGTAGCACCTGGACCACGCTCCTGTCATAATGAATGTTTCCCGTTGGCTTTTCTGCCAACAACTGTACTACTGCCTCGTCTTGCGCTAGGGGGGAGTAATTTTTTAACCTCCTTACAAAATCGGCTGGGCTATATCCTTGCGTTTTACAGCAACTAAAAAACTGAGCCAAGGTAAGGGGATATCCTGACATTTTCTCTAAGAGATACTGTAGCGTTGCCTTATCTTTGGGAGCTAGGAGGCAGTCAAACTGCTTAGCCAAGACAATGACTTCGTCCTCAAAAAAAGGTTTGACTAACAACTGCTGCGTATCATGACCCCAAGCATCAGGAGTACTGTTCCGAGAAGTAATGAGCACGTGCCCTTTTTCTAGGGGCAAGAACTCTTTTATTTCTTCATAGCTAGGCGCATTGTCGAATACATACAGACAAAACTGGTCTGCCAAGCGCACCCGTACCTTCTGGATGGTCTTCTCTACCTGCTTGTTATCTATATAATAAATGCCTAATGCCTCAGCCATTTCTAGATAGGCACTTGTGAGCTTCTCGGTAGTCTCGGCAGAGAGCCAGAAGGTGTGTACATACTCCTCTTGTACAGTATGGTAAAACTTGAGGGCCAATTGGCTCTTGCCCATTCCCCCTGGTCCTGTAAGCAGGTGTACAATCCGTTTGGTTTGGTTCTGGTAAGCTTTACTGAGTTGTGCTAAGGGCACTTTTCTACTTACAAAAAAGGGAATGGATGGCGGAGCAAGTGGCATATGAATCCTTGCCCTTCCCTTGGTAGGTCTAGGAGGCCCTAAAGGCGCTGTATTTTCGAAAAGATCGGGGTGCTGCAAGGCAATGGTTACCAGCCTATCTACCCGAGGGCGTATGTCTTCTGCTAAAGAAGTATGAAGGATGCCCCTCAACGGATCCCAATCAAGGCCATAAAACTCTTTTTCTTGGTCAATAGTGGCTGATACTTCTGATCTACCCTGCCGAAGGTTGGTGATGAAGTGTTGTACAGGCGTGGGTAGATGCCGATTAGCCACAGCACTGGGATCAAAAGGTTCGGTATGATAGTGGTATTTGTACTTAAGCTCAAAGTCGTCTTGGCTATCCTCTTCCAAGCTCATACCATCAGGATGGTAGTGATTGGTTTTTTGGGCAAAGCGGAAAAAGCCACTGTACTGCCCTAGGAGCTCCCCGTCACTAGCGATTTTCAAGACAGCTAAGAAGTTGCCCATGGTTTCTATCAACTGCCCCTGGAGCATTTTGGTCAGTCCTTGCCGCATTTTTTTGAAGCTCTCTTTGGAAATCAAAGGCCAGCTTTTCACAAAGACACAGCGCTGCTCCTTGCCTGTTGTGGGGTCAAAGGCATGAAGGAAATTATGCATTGCATGACTGGCTAGGGTATAGTGCCGGGGTATAGCATTAAAATCATCAAAGACCACTCTATAGAGGCTACCTACGTGCGGGTTACAGGCATTGATCAGGTTGGGTGCAGAGAGGTAGTTGGTAATATCGAGTTGATCAAGGTGGATCGCATCATTTTGTGGATTCATCTGCTCGAGCATGGGCCTAGCCCCTGGGGAGTCGAATGTGATGGCATTGAGATGGAGCTTGGAACGATACTGCTTTTTGTCTTGGGCAATAAAGGCAGTAAGCTGCGCGAGCCATCCACCTAGAGAATGGCCAGTGACCGTCAGGGAGCAAGTTTCTTTCTCTGCAATAGCTACAGCTTGTTTAAGCAGATTAGGCAGCAGTTTTTCTTGGCCTGCGATGATGTTTTGTGCTACAGAGAGCATGTCCGTTTTGAGGGCTCCTAGATTGGGCACAGTGCCACGGTGCACCAAGACGCATTGTTGCTTGCTTCTATTGCAGTAGAGAACGCCTTTGTAGCCATCTGGAAATTGTTTCTTTTGCTTATTTTTTTTACTATGGTATTCTTGAAATACCTTGTATACGATCCATCCATGTAGGGTATGGGTATCATTACCTTGCTCACTGTGCACAAGCACGTGATCTCCTTCTTTCAGGTTCTCTTGGTAGACGTGTGCACTCAACACGGCGCACTCATAAGGAGAAGGGGTGTGGTGTAATTCACGTAATGAGGAGGGCAATGGAGCCGCCTGGGCACTAGCAGGGCTCCAACCAAGACTGCAGCCCAAGATGATAGCACCTACAACACTAGAGAGGTGGTTACGGTTTGTGTTATTTTTTATCATAAATTCTACTCCAGGTAAATTTAAAGACTAGTTATTTGTAGTTTTTTCAGGCTAGTCTACAAGTAGAAAAAGTCGCTGTAACGCCCTGAATAGCCCACTCAGTACTGTCCTCTAATAGGTTGTCTTGTCTAATTTCTTTCTAAATTTTTTCCAACTAATTTCTTCTCCTCCTCAATCATCATCCTAATCTTCTCCAAGTTTTTGAAGGTACATGCAATTTGGGCATAACCATCTTGCCAAAAAAAGTTTTTGAGAGCTTCTGCTACCTTCTCTATCAATGATGCTTGGTCAGTATGCTTGCCCTGAAATTGAAAAATTGCCTTATCAATTAATTTTCTTTCCGAGGAGGTTAGATAAAATTTATCAATGAGAGTTTATCTAGGACAGGCCGAACAGAATGTTTGCTGTAGGACTCTTGCTCTTGATTTTCTTGTGGCTCTTTATTTTCCTGAAGAAAGTTCAAGAATATTTCTCATTCTTCATATTTAAGCCCTAGTTGACGCTGCAACAGGTCTTCGACAGGGCTCCTTTTTACTTGTAGCTTTTTTGTAGAGAATTTCCCTTGTAGAAAATCCTTGATCAGATCTACTTGCTCATCATGGTAACTAAAGCTAGGTATTTTGTTTTCCAACAAGCACCTCAATAAAGGATCTGTGTTCAAGTCAATCTTATTGTTTTCAAAGACCTTTAAAAAGGCCTTGCTCATATCCTTATTATTCTCTGAAATTAGCCTTAGTGTATCTTCTATGACCTCAACGCTTAAATTATATTTTTTGTCTTTCAATTTGTTCGTTAACAAACAGTTCCTTGGCTTCTGCCGCCTTTTTTGGTGAGATATGAATTCTCTTAGATAGTGTTTGACTAACATGGGTTCATCATCAGTTAAGGGAATCATTCTAATGCCTTCTCGTTGAGAAGATTGCTAAGGCAGAAAGAATAGACCTCTATCAAAGCAACTCATTTATTCTATGTTGGTTTGCACAATCTGCATCAACGTTTTGATATAAGACCTGCTCAAGTCAAAAGTGATGCCTGCAGCTGCATATACCTCTGCTACAGAGCGCATGTAGCCCAATTGGTGCTATTATGTTGTTTTTATTTGTAGAGAAAAAACTTTCTTATCCTCAAGCACCTACTTTTACTCATTCACTACTCATGCTAGCTCTAGTATTTAGGTGTAGGAAAGTCTAAAAAGCGTATTGTAGCCTTAACATACCCTTCCTTGCAGTTTTCAGTAAAATATGAGTAGAAATATTGAACCTACACCTTTTCAACAAGGTAGACTGTAGTAATGCCCGTTTTTGTCACTAATTTTGGCTGTGACATTTCGCAATTGTATATACTTCATTGTCTTCTTGATAGGTCTATCTAAGGCATGGGCGCAAGAGAAAAAGCACCTGGATCAGAAGCCGCAAGACGTGTATGGCCCTAGGACTACGCTGTTTACTACCCAAGAAAACATTCAGTACAACAAGCAGGGCTACCAACCTGTCACTGACGACTTTGATATTGGCAGCATCCATCGGTTTACGTTTGTACAGCGCTATGGCAATAAGCTTCAAAATTTGGGTAACAACGGTACTGCTGTAAAGCCTATCTTTTACATCCTTCCTAAAGACGTAGGAGCTACCTCAGGCTTTCATGCTTACGATATTTATTTCAGGAGCCCTGACCAGTTCAGGTATTATGATACCAAGTCACCCTACTCTAGGATGTATGTAATGCTGGCTCGCTTTGGTAGCCTTTTTGCTGATGTATGTTACAGCCGCAACGTGACCCCCCAGTGGAACATAGGTGTCAATTTTCGGCACATGATGACAGACAAAGAGTGGATACCGATGGAAGTTCCAGGCGATAGGAACGTAATTGCTAATGGGTTGGACCTTTTTACGCATTGTAAGACAGGGCAGGAGCAGTACCAGCTCTTGGCCCACTTACTGATTATGAAGCACCGCGTGAGAGAGACAGGAGGAGTTATCCCGGTAATCATAATACCGCAAGGCCAGTCTAGCCCTAACTTCTCCCCCATAAAAGAGAAAAAGCTATTGGAAGAAGACCTAATATCCAATAGGCTTGAAAGAAAAGCAGAAAGCAGCAACACAAGAAAACGATTCCACCTATACCACCAACTGGCATTGGCAAAAGAGTTTTGGGTTTACCATGAACTAGACCTGAAAAAAGATGAGCACCGTTTTGAGGCTGAATTGACCGATTGGAATAAATTTTTCCTTGGGGGTAAAATTGTTGATCCACAGGAAACAATAGACAACACTACTGCTGTTTGGAGTACTCAGAACGAGGCAGGCCTCAAAGGCAACTGGCAGGAGCTGTTCTATAGCAGCTATTATCGCCATAAAGGCATTGAGCTCAGGTGTCAAACACAAGACGATGACAGCAACTTAGATGAGCACTACCTGGGCCTTACTACAAGGTATAAGCTAACAGAACGAGCAGATCTCCTATATCTAGGTGGAGAGTATTTGTTGGGAGGACTTTACAAAGCCCGTGTAGGGTATGAGAGCAATCTCCTTGACTTGGCTTGTGAACGTGTCAAGTATAAGCCTTCTTTGCTAACCCAGCACTACCATGGATATCAGCGCAACTGGGAAAATAAGTTCACTCCTTCTACGGCCACCCGAATAAGCGGAGGAGTGCGACTAGCGGGTGAGGGAGTTTTATTTAGGCCTGCCCTAAGCTTTACTAGCGTAGAAAACCATATCTACTTCCAACATCCAAGCCAAATCAACTATGAAAAGCGATTTTTCATGATTGCAGTACCTCAACAAGCCCAAAAACATGCCCATATCATAGCACTAGATAACACACTAAATTTTGCCATGGGCGCCTACCTCCACTGGGACAATGAGTTAACCTTTACTAAAGTACTAGGACCTAAGGCCAAAGTTTTCAGCGTGCCTAGTTTTATGATAAACTCTAAGCTTTACTATGCACAAAAAGCCACTTCCGGGAATGCAGCCATGGAAACAGGTATAGACCTGCATTGGAAAAGTTCGTACAAAGCAGATGGTTATGACCCTGTTACCCAACAATTTTACTTTCAGGATGAATTTACTGTGTACCACTATCCAGTCATCGACTTATTTTTTAACTTCAGGATTAAAACCTTGAGTGCATTTCTTAAGGTCAGCCATTTGAATGAAGATCTCCCCTTGCCTGGCTATTTTACAACGCCATTTTATCCAGGACAAAGAAGGGCCCTTGATATAGGACTGATTTGGTCTTTTTTCGATTGAACGGGGCACCATAAAATTTAATGTAAGGAGTCATGTTACGCTATAAAAGCAGCGCACAAAGCAAGCTAGGAAGTTACCCCATAGCCAATGTGATTTTTAGTACTATGCTCGCTTTGTTTATCGTAGGACTCTTTGGGTTACTGCTTTTGCATGCCGCTAGGCTAACAGGTATCCTCAAAGAAAACGTAAAAATTCAGGTTTATCTGCACAAAAACACTTCAGAAAGCGAGATCATAAGAATCAGCCAATTACTCAGTAAAAAAGCCTTTGTACTCAAAAAAGATGGTCATGCTCAGATTAGTTTTCTTTCTAAAGAAGAGGCAGCCAAGGACTTTATCAAAGAAACTGGAGAAAACTTTCTACAGGTGTTAAATGAGAATCCACTGCGAGACGTTTATCTGGTAAGTGTGGCACCTGACTATCAAGACAGCAAAAACCTTCAAGCTATTAAAGGCGAACTAGAAGTACTCAACGGGATTTTTGAGGTAAGTTATGTGGAGAGCTTTATCAGTTCCATTAATAGCAACCTCACCAAAATAGGAACTTTGCTCGGTATTTTTGCCATCATTTTGCTCATCGTCGTGAGTGTGTTAATCAACAATACTATCAAGCTGGCACTCTACTCCCAGCGTTTTTTAGTCAGAAGCATGAACCTTGTAGGGGCTACAGCTTTATTTATTAGAAGACCCTTCTTAGCCAGGGCAGTCCTGGTTGGCTTATTGTCAGGTACGATAGCCAACCTTTTGTTACTTCTGCTCTTACACTACGCCAACAGACAAATCGAAACACTGGTCAGACTTCAGGAGCCCTTGCGGATTTTTATGCTACTGGGTTCCCTCCTTGTCCTGGGAGTATTGATTAGCTTCACAGGAACCTATCGGGCTATCAATAAGTACTTGAGCATGTCATTAGATAATTTGTACTAACGCGGAAAAAGAGACCAACCGCCTGCCTTTTGGTACAAAAAACTACTAACTCCTGGTCCTAGGATATGCTGGTTATTTGCTTTACCATTAAATTTTTTTATGGTCTATCAAGGAAAGAATGCCAAATAATATTGACAAAACATTTACGTCAGCACCTCAATTTTACAGCAAGGCATCTGGCCCGCTTCATTCGCCTGAAGGAGCTACCTTAGCCATTAACAAACCGCTGAACTGGACCTCTTTTGACGTAGTCAAGAAGCTACGTTCAGTTTTATCTGTGAAAAAGGTAGGACACGCCGGTACCTTAGACCCCCTGGCCACAGGGCTGCTGATTATCTGCACGGATAAAAACACCAAACACATCAGCCATTACCAAGCTATGGAAAAGGTTTACCAGGGCACTATGGTTTTAGGGAAAACCACGCCTTCTATCGACCTAGAGACAGCATTTGATACTGAAACCCCTTATGACCATGTCACAAAAGAGGAAATATTTGCCCTACAGGCTGCCTTTACTGGACACCTCCAGCAGACACCTCCAGGCTATTCAGCCATCAAGATAAGGGGAGAAAGGGCCTATAAAAAGGCTAGAAAAGGGCAAGAAGTAGCTTTGGCACCTAGACAGGTTTTTATACAAACCTTTACAATAACCTCCATCTGTATTCCTAAAATTGAGTTTGAAGTAACTTGTGGAAAAGGAACTTATATTCGGAGCTTGGTGCGAGATTTTGGGCAAACCCTAGGTGTAGGGGCTTACCTAAGTACTTTGTGTAGGACTAGCATTGGTCCTTTTCGGCTTGAAGATGCTTATGAATTGGGCGACTTCCTGGGCGATTACAAAAGATAAGTTATACCATGGGTTTTTTATGGGTGTAGACAACCACTTTCTTCTCCTTAAAGCATTGGTAACCGTGTAACACCAAGCTAAAAGGAAACCTTATGTTACCTCAATACCTCTGTTATTCCGAGCAAAAACAAAGCACCTTCACTTGTATCAAAATCCTTCTGATGGACAAAATCATCCATACCTGGTAACCTATCGTCACGATCATGCGGATATATGAGAGCCTCGATCAATTCAACAAGCTGACCAGTGCAACAGTGACTATTGGCACTTTTGATGGCGTACATCTAGGCCATCAAAAGCTATTGCAGCACCTGAGGACTTGTGCTAAAAAAACAGGCAGTGAAGCAGTTGTGATCACATTTTGGCCCCACCCACGGACTGTTCTAGCACCTACACACGCAGCTCCTATTGGCCTGTTGACCACCTTTGAAGAAAAAGCTACTATCATAGCGCAGCAAGGCATAGAACATTTGATCAAACTACCTTTTAACAAAGATTTTGCGCAGCTCAGTGCCCAAGACTTCATTCAGCAAATACTCCTTAAACAGGTTGGGATGACCCAGGTTATACTAGGGCATGACCATAGCTTTGGCAAGGATAGGGTAGGTAACGTTATGTTGCTCAAGGAAATGGGGTTACAACATGGATTTACCGTAGAGGAAGTAGCGCCAGTCATGATAGACAACCTACTAGTAAACGCTACTAGCATCAGAAAGCTCTTGCTGGTAGGTGACATAGAAAAAGTAAACAAATATTTAGGCCGGCCTTATGAGGTTAGGTGTACTGTTTTTAACACTCATTGCGCCCGAGGAGGGGGAATGCATGTACAATTAGCTACACAAGTACCCCACAAACTCATCCCTACCCAAGGTCGGTATGCTGTTAGCATCAGCTGCCAGGGGACTTTTTACCAAAATAGGTTGTACATAAAAAAAGACATGGGTTCTGTAACCATAGAGGCACATATTCCCGAGCTTGAAGAAGCCCCGCGAGCCCATAATTTATGTATTTACTTTCAAGAACGTTTAAGTATAAACTATGATACCTACATTCCACACCAAGGAAGGACAAGTTGAGACCAATGCAAAGCCCAATAAAATCTGCGTTTCAAAGTCGTAAAAAGGATTAAAATCTAGTTTTACAAAGGTTTCTGAAAATTTTCAGGAACCTTTGTTTACTCTTACCAACTTAGGAGTAAAGCCATCCCGGCTCTACAGAAAAGCCTAGAGAAAATAGACCAGCGAAAAAAGTATATGAAGTTTAAGGTAGCAATTGACAAAATCAGCATTCAGCATCCTCTGGACATTTATGAGATCATGCAAATGGTCTTGAAAAGAGAAAAGAAGGTACACCAGGGGAAAGAACACTTTTGGGTATTAGCCTTAAATAATGCCAACAGGATACTGAATTTAGAGCTTATTACCATAGGTAGTGCGACCAGGACCATAGTCGAGCCCATGGAAGTATTGAGTATCCCCCTGCAAAAAAAGGCAGTAGGGGTAATCTTAGTCCATAACCATCCTTCAGGCAACTTACAGCCTTCAGAGACAGATAAAGATCTGACAGATCTGCTCATCCAAGCCTGTAAGCTCATGCGTATCCCTGTGTTGGACCATGTGATTATTACTGAACACAGCTACTATAGCTTTAAGGAAACTGGCCTGCTAGAAAGGCTAGAAGTAAGCAACAAGTATATGCTGCCCTATGATCTAGAAAAGCAGTATCACCAGGAGATGGAAGCAGCCATTGAAGTAGAGCAGCAAGAGAGTAAAAAGAAGGTTATAGAAATAGCCAAAGGGATGCTCAGGAAAGGCTATGGCTCAGATGTAGTGAGAGAACTCACAGGACTTTCTAAAGCCGAGCTAGAAGAGCTGCTCAAGGGCACTTCCATGAATTAGTCTTACCTATGCATGTCTAAGACAGCTGTACTAGTTCAGCATTTAACCTTACAGACCTGTACTTAGTTTGCAACTTCCTTGTCAAAACAAGGATAACTTGTCAATTTTGTTCAGCTAATGCAACAAGCGAATTGCTAATCATATGCTGGGTTTTCATTATCTGGAAGAAGCTTATCAAAATCTACGTCAACACAAGCTCAGAAGTATACTCACAGGATTTGGGGTAACATGGGGCATTTTCCTGTTGGTCGTCTTGCTAGGTGCAGGAGAAGGGTTTTACCAAGGGGTTTTTCGGAAGTTTTCAGGCTATGCACAAAACAGCATGTGGTTTTGGGGCGGCCGACGGGCTGCAGGACAGCGCGTCACGTTTACAGCACCATTACTTGAAAAACTCAAACGTAACGTAGCGGGTATCAAACATGTATCTCCTGTAGCTGGTGGCTATCAGCGTGGTTTCCTAAGCTATCAAGGTGAAGACTACAGCCAAGCATCTGTAAAAGGTGTAGGGATTAGTTATGACCAAGTCAACCAACTAGTAGTGGGAGAAGGAAGGTTTTTGAATGTTCGTGACGAGCTTTCCACAAGACCAATTTGCGTAATTGGTCACGATGTGCGAAGCACCTTGTTCAAAAAAGAAGACCCCATAGGACAATTCATGAGTGTAAACGGCTGTTATTTTCAAGTAGTAGGTACCTTAGACCAGGAGGCTCCTTTTAACCGTGATGAACAAAAATCAGTACTCATTCCATTGCAAACCTTTCATAAAACCTTTAATTGGGGTGCCGAGTTTTTCCATTTTAGAATCCTACTACAACCAGGGGCTGTTTCCCAAGCCGTAGAAGATAAAGTACGCACTTACCTTAGTGAGCAGCTTTGCCTTAGGAAATTAGACACAAAGACACTGTATGTCTTCAACCTGAGCAAGCAGGCTCAAAATTTTGAAGGGCTATTTCGTGGTGTGCGCACATTCCTTTGGGTAATTGGAGCATGTATGCTGCTGAGCGGTGTCGTGGGAGTGAGCAACATGATGTTGGTAATTGTCAAAGAAAGGACCCAAGAAATAGGTATTAGAAAGGTGTTGGGCGCTACTTCCAAAGAAATTTTAATGATGATCTTGTCAGAGTCTATCGTCATTAGCTTAATTGCCGGGATCGTGGGCATGTTAGCTGGCATAGGGAGCCTCTATCTGATTAACAGAATATTAGACCACATAGACCTCACCCAAAGTTTGCTGATAGCACACCTGGTATTCAAATTTCATGCAGCAATAGTAGCTTTACTAATTTTAATAATTGCAGGAGCTATTGCAGGCATGATGCCTGCTAGAAAGGCAACGGCCATACTACCTATCAAAGCATTAAATACAGAATAGAGCCATCATGCATCGCAGTGTAAAAATATTTATAGGAGCCTTGCTATTAGGAAGCAGCATTGGAATAGCCATATGGTTGCTCAACCTTAGTGAGAAAAAGCAGCTAGCAGCAGCTACCAAAACCGAAAAGCCTGTCAGCATGGACATCATCAACAAAAGGGTCATTTCAGGCAACCTTGTTCCGCATAAAGAGATAGCACTCAAAGCGCAAATGGCAGGCATCGTTGACAAGCTCTATGTGGCAGTAGGAGACAAGGTGGCAAAAGGAACCCCCATTGCTCGCATTAAGGCGCTACCCAGATCAGGTGATATTGAAGCTGCCGAGAAAGCTTTACGTATCTCTCAACTAGCACTAGGAGCAGCAAAGGCAAGGTACCAAAGGAACAAGCAGTTGTTCGAAAAAAAGATGCTATCACTAGAGCGATACGAAGACTACGTTAAAACATGGAAAATAGCACACGAAGAAGCTGCTTATGCTCAAAAACACCTAGATATTGTACGAAAAGGACAAACAACAGGTGCCCAAGTAAACTCGAATATTGTTAAGGCTATCATAGCAGGCATTGTACTAGAGCTGCCGCTTCAAGAAGGTAGTGTAGTAATGGAGCAAAGTTCTTTTAACGAAGGGAGTACAATAGCTAACATTGCTGATATGCGCACTGTTCTTTTCCAAGGAAAAGTGGGAGAGATGGATGTAGGTTACTTGAGTGAGGGTATGACTTTTGAAATATCTTTGAACGCAATCAAAGGCAAAAAGTTTCAAACGACCCTAACTAAGTTAGCACCCAAAGCTATAGAATCTAGAGGAGAAGAGAGTATCAAGTTTGCTATAGAGGGCAAAGTGCAGCTCAAAAAAGAAGATATAGTAGCCATTCGGGCTGGCTATACAGCTATGGCAGACATCATCCTTGAGAAAGCCACAGATGTACTAGCCATCAAAGAAAAGTGCCTGCATGTAGAAGACCCTAGTACGCAAGCACACATGCTAGAAGGTGAAGAGGCCCGAAAGGACAATACTACCTTTGTATGGGTATATGAAAATAATCAGAAAGTGAAAAAGTCTGTCAAGCTAGGCATCTCCGATGGCATATACGTAGAAGTCAAAGAAGGCCTAACAGAAAACGATCAGGTTATTATAGAATAATGATTCGCATTGAAAAGCTTTCTAAGTACTATCAGCTTGAAGACAAAAAAATACCAGTCCTCAAGCATGTAAACCTCCACGTGAAAACAGGAGAATTAGTGGCCCTCGTAGGACAATCTGGGGCTGGAAAGTCAACACTGCTACATATCATAGGCATCTTAGATACGTATGACCAAGGAAGTTATTACCTCCAAGACATCCTCATAAAAGGACGAACAGAAAATGAAGCTACCAAATACAGAAACCTGTTGATAGGATTTGTATTCCAACGCTTTCACCTTATTCCTTCCAAGACAGCCCTCTATAACGTAGCGCTTCCATTGTATTACCAGCAAAAAGACAAGCAAGAACGCACAGAAAGGGCCTTGGCAATGCTTGAAAAAGTTGGTTTAAAAGATCGATACAACCATTTACCCAATGAGCTTTCAGGAGGACAGCAACAACGGGTAGCTATAGCTAGAGCGCTGATTACAGATCCTCCTTTGATTCTGGCTGATGAACCTACAGGAGCTTTAGACAGTGCAACTTCTCAAGAGATTCTACTGCTCCTCAAAGAGTTGCATCGAGCAGGAAAAACCATTGTGATTGTAACTCATAGTACTGAGGTAGCTAGTCAGTGTGGGAGGATTATAACTATTAGAGACGGGAGCATCGTACAATGAGTTTCTAGGAGCATAGCCTTACAGTTCTAAAAGATCTACACAAATATGGCTTATTCGCTTGACAAACGCTTGACCAAGCTACTGGTCTATGGATGGTTAATATTCAGAGTAATAGAACCGCTACAAGCACAGACTTTGTTGACCCTAGAAGAGGCAGTACAAACAGTGCTCAAAAATAATTTTGATATTCAGATAGCTCGGAACAAGCAACAGATTGCTACGCAAAACCACCATATAGGCAATACAGGTTTTTTACCTAGGCTTGATACCCATCTAAGCGGCAATGGTGATCAGCAAACTTCCAATATTCCTCTATCAACAGGATTTAGCCTAAACTGGAATATCTTTAATGGTATGCACAGTCTTTTTTCTTACCAACACCTGGGGAGGCTTAGACAAATCAGCCAGCTGCATACTCAAGAGGTCATGGACCAAAAAGTGGCTGAGGTAGCAAAGAGTTATTATAGCCTGGCACTTAACCAGAAAAAAAAGTGCCTACTGGAAAGCTGCCTGGCGATTGCTCAAGAAGTATTGCAGCTAACCCAAGCCAAGTATAAAGTAGGCGAGTGCACCAAGCTAGATTACCTAACAGCACAAGTACAATACAATGAAAACCAAGCTAACTTGTTATTACAAGAGGAAGCCATGGCCGAAGCAAAGCTTACTTTCCGCAACCTGTTAGGTAAAAATGCGCCAGAAGATTTTATCATCGTAGAAGACATTCCTTTGCCTTCTGAATTGACTTGGGAGGCCTTGAGTCAAGCCTTAAAGACCACAAACACAAGCCTACTCACAGCCCAAAAAAGCTGTGAAGATGCAGCGCTAGCCATAAAAATGCAAAAGGCTAAGCTATGGCCTCAGGTTGACTTTTCGTTGGGCTATGCGTTAGGAAGCCAACACCTTGATCATGGTTGGAAGGCCACGCCAACGGGCTTTCACTATGGGGTAGCTGTTAGTTTTAATCTCTTTAACGCCTTTCAGCACTATACAGCAATCCAAGAAGCTAAAGTTAAGGCAGATAATGCTAATCTGAGTCTAGAAGCCCAGCAAATGCAGCTAGAAGCTAGGCTGAAACAATTTTTTCTGCACTATACCCAACAACTGCAACGCCATACCTTGATACAACAACATGTACAGGTAAGTCAAGAAAACGAAGCACTAGCTTTAGAACAGTATCGCCTAGGGAAAATAACTTTACTAGAACTGGACAAAGCCAGAAAAAACGCTCAAGAAGCAGCGCTCAAATGTTGGCAGGCTATTTATGATGCCAAAATAACTGAGGTAGCGCTGCAGCGGTTATGTAGCAGGGTCATATAAAGCAGCAAGTTGAACACAAGCAGACGCCCTGTAGAGACTTTATCGCGCAAGTGTTTTTCACGGGTGCGGCTTTAGGCTTAAGAGTTGGTTATTTATGCTGTAGTTCATTAGCTTTTCTATGTAATCCCTTGTAAGGATTGTAACCATTCATGGCTTTAGCATAATAGCCCGTACCATCATAAGGACGCTTAGCAGGATGTCTTTGGCAAGCTTTGGAGCAAGCTCCTTCCAAGGCTTCAGTACATAGTTCGCATATAGAAACATGGATATTGCATTCAGGGTTGGCACAATTCACCATGCGGTCACAGGCAGCATTGCACACATAGCACCTTCCAATTATCAAAGGGTCTTTTTTGTTAATGTCAACGGCTAGACGACTGTCAAAGACATAGCATTTACCCTCAAAATCAGCTCCGTCGGTCTCTAGCCCATATTGAATAACTCCCCCATAAAGCTGGTAAACGTTTTTAAAGCCTTTTTCTAATAAGTAAGCGCTGGCCTTTTCGCACTTAATACCTCCCGTGCAATAGGTTACAACCTTTTTGTCTTTATAAAGAGCCAAATCCTCCACTTTTGCAGCAAACTCCCTGAAGTTGTTCATATCCAAGGTGACTGCATCCTTGAATTTACCAAGCTGATGCTCGTAGTTAGACCGTACGTCTAACAGCACCACATCTTCCTGGCCTTTCATTTGCTGTAGCCCTTGAGGTGTTACGTATTTTCCAGTTTTTTGATTGGGATTGATGTGAGGTAACCCAGCATGCACAATCTCAGGCTTTACCCTGACCTGTAGCTTTCGAAAAGCATGTTGGTGGTGACTCGCTACTTTAAAATGAGCGTGTGCAAATCGAGCATCTTTTTTAAGGTCTTGCATGTATTTTTCGCAGGCACCTTGCAGTCCTGAAACAGTACCGTTGATACCTTCCTTAGCAATGATAATCCTTCCTTGTAAGCCAAGCTTAATGCAATAGCAATGGTGTTGCTCCCGAAATGCTTCAGGATGCTCAATAGTAGTATAACAATAGTAGAGTAATATGTTATAAGGCTGTGTCATAGCACTCACTTTACTTGAACAGGTTCTGCTGGGTTACCTAATACTGTTACTCCTGGCTCGACACTGGTTAAAACAACTGAACCAGCGCCTATGCTAGCTCCTTCCCCAATTTTTGCATCAGCAACGATCGTTGCATCTGCACCAACAAAAACATACGCATGGATTGTAGCACCTGGCACCAACGATCTAGTTGGTATAATACATTCTCCTAATTCGCTCACTCACCCTGGTTAATACCTCATAGGGGAGGGTATTCATTACTGTAGCAACCTCGGCAATAGGGAGCTCTCTACCAAAAACAATAACCTCGTCGCCTTCATCTACAGGAATATCTGTTACATCTACCATTGTCATATCCATGCAAACACTGCCAACAACAGGAGCTCGATAGCCATTAATCCAAACACTACCCCGGCCATTGCCCAGACTTCTACTAAAACCATCTGCATAGCCAATGGCGATAGTAGCAATTTGCATATCCTTGGTAGCCCCACCAACCCTATTGTAGCCAATGGTCGCTCCCTTGGGAATTTCCTTAATCTGGGAAACAATAGTTTTAAGCGTGCTGACTACCTCTAAATGCTGCTCCATTGCTTGGCCTACTCCCACACCGTACAAGCCAATGCCTAGCCGGACCATGTCTAGTTGGTAGTCAGGAAATCGCAGTATTCCTGAAGAGTTAAGCAAGTGCTTGATTGTACTGATGCCCAAGGCTTGTTCTAAGTGTGTGGCCAAGTTTATAAATAAGGTAGCCTGTTGCTGGGTATAGGCATCGTGTTGTGGAGCTGAAGAAGCAGCCAGGTGGCTCATGATCCCTACTACTTCTATGGCAGGTATATCCTGCAGCAGCTGTATGAGGAGGTTAAGCTCACTTTCTGCAAAGCCCAGCCGGTGCATTCCTGTTTCTAGCTTCAGGTGTACTTTCGCATGTCGTTTTTGGCTGCTCAGAAAATCACGTAGTGCTTGTAGTAACCTTAGACTGTATATTTCTGGCTCTAAATTGTATTCAAGCAACTTATAAAAACTTTCTGGCGTGGGGTTCATGACCATGATGGGAAGGGTAATGCCATGTTCTCGCAGCATAATACCTTCATCTGTGTAAGCTACGGCCAGGTAAGCTACGTGATGGTGTTGGAGGAAATTAGCAATCTCAAAGCTACTGTTTCCATAGGATAAGGCTTTGACGATAACCATGATTCGGGTGCTAGGGGCCAGCTTGCTCCGGAAAAAATTTAAGTTGTGGCCAATAGCATCCAGATTTATTTCCAAAACAGTGCTGTGTATTTTTTCCTGTAACTGATCCACAATCCGTTCTAGACCAAATTTTCGGGCCCCTTTGACCAGGATAAGCGTATTGCTAAAGTTACCTTGCACTTCCCCCTTTAAAAGGGACGCTGTATGGTCATAAAAGCGGGTCTCAAAGGCTGTAAACGCCGCAGCGTGAGCAGTAATCTCTTCTCCTACCCCAATCATGCAGCCTACTTGTTTTCCTTGCAGTAATTGCGCGATTTGTGAATACAACTGTTCAGCAGGCACGCCAGTTTGTAGCATGTCAGACAGAATGACTGTCCTTTTAAGGCCTTGTTTTTGTTGAGCCATAAAGTCTAATGCAACCTGTAGCCCTACTAAATCGTTGTTATACGTATCATCAATAATCTGGCAGTTGTTGATACCCTGTCTTAGGGTCAAACGCATAGGTACCTTCCTAAGGTTTTTCAGGCCTGCTTGGAGCATGGCACCACTCAATAATCCCTCATGAAGCAGAAAGACAATACAATGAACTGCGTTTTCTACAGAAACATCGTCCTGAAACGGCAAAGTAAAGGTGTGCTCCTGTTGTTGGTTTATTATTGTTAGTATTGTTTGCCTGCTGTGGAAGGTCAGACGCTTGCGGACCTTAAAGTCGGCATGATTATCATCAAGAGACCAATTCACCAGCTGTGCTTTGCCCTGATAAAGGGTTGTTAAGCCTTGATGAATAAGGTGATGATCCAAACAATAAAAAATTGTCTGACAGCCTTTAAATAAGAGTGCCTTTTCATAGACCTTCTGCTGCCAATCAGCAAAGCTTTGGTCATGGGCCGACCCTATGTTGGTAAAAATGCCTTTGGTAGGCCTAATGATTGCTTCCAGCTTGCTCATCTCACCAGGCATAGAGATCCCTGCTTCAAAGACTCCATAGCTATGGGCAGGGCTCATGAGCCATACAGACAAAGGAACACCTATTTGTGAGTTGTAGCTTTTAGGACTTTTAACCACATGGTATTTTAAAGCTAAAAGCTGGCTTAGCCACTCCTTGACGATTGTTTTAGCATTACTGCCTGTGATAGCTAGCACTGGTAACTGAAATTTGCACCTGTGACGTGAGGCTACTTCTTGTAGGACATCAATACTGTTAGCTACCTGGATAATATTTGCTCCCACTAAATGCTGATAGGTATCCTGGACTCTCTGCTCTACTACAAACTGCCTAACGCCTTGGGCATACAGCGTAGGAATAAATTGATGGCTATCATGGTTTTTGCCTTTCATAGCAAAAAAAAGACTCTCAGAAGCTATAATGAGCTTTCTACTGTCCAACAGTAGCTGGGCTATAGGCTTTTCTGTGGCGTGTTGGATAATTGTCCCTTTTGTAATGGCTGACAGCTCTCTGCAAGAAATCATGTAGCAAATAATAAATTATCCCGCGTTCCGCACCAAGCAAAGGTAAATTTGAATTTATTCAGCTTGTACCCTACTTTGGTTCTTGTAGCAAAGCAGAGATAGAAGTTCTGATTTTTCCAAAGTTTGGTGCGCCATGTCAGATTGATGATTGTAGAGAGGTATTCTTCCTACATTTAAACCTCTTTGTAAGAATATTTTAACCAAAAGTAAAAAATGAATAGGATTAACCCTAGAGTAGATATAGCCTTTAAGAAGATATTTGGTGTTGAGGAGAACAAGGATTTACTGATCTCTTTAATCAACGCTATTGTCGCCAAAGAAGACCAAGTCGTTGACCTCACTTTACTTAATCCATACAATCCAAAGAACTTTCAACAAAACAAATTATCCATACTGGACATCAAGGCCAAAGGTATTGATGGTAAACGGTTTAACATAGAGATTCAGATTAGTGATGAGGCTGACTACGATAAAAGAGCTTTGTACTACTGGGCTAAGCTATATACCGATCAACTCAAAGCAGCAGAGGGTTACGGGCAGCTATCCAAAGCCATAGGGATTCATATACTTAACTTTATCTCTATCCCTGAAGCTCAGAAATACCATAATGTATTTCACATTACAGAAAAAGAAAACGGGTTATTGTATTTCAAGGATTTAGAACTGCACACGATAGAGCTTAAAAAGTTTACAGATGAGTCAGCGGGAGAACTGGCAGAGATGGTAGCTAAGGTTAGCAACTCTCTAGATATGTGGTTAGCGTTTTTAACGCACAATGACTTACTGGTGGTAGATAACTTACCGCCAAGGCTGAATGACCCGAGCTTGAAGAAGGCCATAAACGTGCTTCAAGTAATGAACTTTACAGAAGAAGAAAGGGGAGCATATGAGGATCACCTAAAATGGCTGATGATAGAAGCAAATAGTCTGAAAAAAGCAGAGGCCAAGGGTATAGAAATCGGTGAAGCTAGAGGTATAGAAATAGGCAAAGCTGAGAGGAATGTAGCAATAGCAAAAAAATTACTGTCACAAAATATAGATATTGATATTATATCATCTGCTACTGGTTTATCCGTTGATGAGCTTGAGGAGCTTAAAACGTGATTGTCTAGCTCTTTCAAAAATTTTTCCACCCATAGCAGATTCAGGAATCCACTATAGCATCCACTATAGCAAAGTAGAGATAGAAGTTTTGATTTTTCCAAAGTTTGGTGCGCCATGTCAGATTGATGATTGTAGAGAGGTATTTTTCCTACATTTAAACTTCTCTGTAAGAATATTTTAACCAAAAGTAAAAAATGAATAGGATTAACCCTAGAGTAGATATAGCCTTTAAGAAAATATTTGGTGTTGAGGAGAACAAGGATTTACTGATCTCTTTAATCAACGCTATTGTCGCCAAAGAAGACCAAGTCGCTGATGTTACTTTACTTAATCCATACAATCCAAAGAACTTTCAGCAAAACAAATTATCCATACTGGACATCAAGGCCAAAGGTATTGATGGTAAACGGTTTAACATAGAGATTCAGATTAGTGATGAGGCTGACTACGATAAAAGAGCTTTGTACTACTGGGCTAAGCTATATACCGATCAACTCAAAGCAGCAGAGGGTTACGGGCAGCTATCCAAAGCCATAGGGATTCATATACTTAACTTTATCTCTATCCCTGAAGCTCAGAAATACCATAATGTATTTCACATTACAGAAAAAGAAAACGGGTTATTGTATTTCAAGGATTTAGAACTACACACGATAGAGCTTAAAAAATTTACAGATGAGTCAGCGGAAGAACTGGCAGAGATGGTAGCTAAGGTTAGCAACTCTTTAGATATGTGGTTAGCGTTTTTAACGCACAATGACTTACTGGTGGTAGATAACCTACCGCCAAGGCTGAATGACCCGAGCTTGAAGAAGGCCATAAACGTGCTTCAAGTAATGAACTTTACAGAAGAAGAAAGGGGAGCATATGAGGATCACCTAAAATGGCTGATGATAGAAGCAAATAGTTTGAAAAAAGCAGAGGCCAAGGGTATAGAAATCGGTGAAGCTAGAGGTATAGAAATTGGTGAAGCTAGAGGCATAGAAATAGGCAAAGCTGAGAGGAGTGTAGTGATAGCAAAAAAATTACTGTTACAAAATATAGATATTGATATTATATTATCTGCTACTGGTTTATCCGTTGATGAGCTTAAGAAGCTTAAAACGTGATTGTAACTCTTTCAAAAATTTTGCTGTTCACCTATAGTGGATTCCTGAATCCTTATAGCAAAGTAGAGATAGAAGTTCTGATTTTTCCAAAGTTTGGTGCGCCATGTCAGATTGATGATTGTAGAGAGGTATTTTTCCTACATTTAAACTTCTTTGTAAGAATATTTTAACTAAAAGTAAAAAATGGATAGGATTAACCCTAGGTGTTTAGTCCCGGAAAGAAGTGGTTTGGATTAATATTAAAATATTCCGGATGCGTCCTCCATTCATTAATAATAAATTGCCACGGGGTTTTGCCCTTTAGGCTCTTCAGCCGCTTGGCAAAGTTATAAGCCATCAGATAAGCATGAAGGTGTTCTTTGAGTTGTAGATGACTTGCATAGGTAAACGTATTTACCGTAGCTTCTTTTAACCCTCTGTTCATGCGTTCTACTTGTCCATTAGTCCATGGATGCTTTACTTTAGTCTTTCTGTGCTCTATAATATGTTCTTTGCACGTGCGTTCAAATATGTGTGCAAAAGCATTTTTATGATGCTCATGGTTTGTGAATTGAATCCCATTATCGGTGAGCACCTTGTGAATTTTGTATGGCACTACCTGGATTAACTCACCCAAAAATGCTGCTGCAATCAACTTGGTTTGACGCTCGTGGAGCTCTGCATAAGCAAACTTAGAGGTTCTATCTATACCAACGTAGAGATAAAGCTTACCTTGTGCAGTGCTAAGTTCCGTAATATCAACATGGAAATAGCCGATAGGATATTGTTTGAATTTCTTTTTCTGAGTAGCTATAGCTTGTTTTTTAGGAAGAACAGAACAACCATGTCTCTTAAGGCATCTGTGTAAAGAGGATCTAGTCAAATGAGGTATTATCTCCTGGAGACTGTATAGCACATCATCAAGGGGTAATAGTGTCATCTTCCTAAATGCCACTATTGCTTGTTCTTGAGCCTCTGATAGTACTGTAGACTTTATCTTCTTAGGCCCCATAGGAAGATCTTGGGGATCTTCCCTTTTTTTCCATTTAGATATGGTTTTAGGATTAACATTAAATCGTTTAGCAGCTTTAACTAAGCTCTCTTTACAATTACGTATCTCTCTACGGATTGCCTGCGTTGTTCTGGCATTAGCATGTAATACTTGTCCCATAAGCTTTTTCTCCATGTATTATTATCTTTACTCAATATACCATAATTCTCTGGGACTAAACAGCCCACCTATTGTTAAAAATTTCTCCCCTGCGAAGGGGCAGAGATCAGCCGGGTAAGAAAAGAGAAACAAAGATTACTAGATAATAAGGCTAGGCCTCAACCAACCTCATTTGTATTTGGTTATCAAGACCTTTGGTTGGGAAATATTTTTAGAAGCAATAAAAATAACAGTCCAGGGAAGTTTTTTGACAGGCTTAGTGGCCAATCAGCGCTTTACAATCGTTCTGAAGTAACCAAGTACTTCAACAGATCTTTTCATCACCATGTGTTTTTAGCAGGCAGCCTAGGCTTCGCATAACAAAAGTGTTACTAACATCAACTGGTTAATGCTATAGGTAAAATCGAGTGTATACCTCGTACAAGCAAAGTAAACCTAAATAGACAGCTACGAGTAAGGTATCATTAACCTTCACTTGAATTAGTTTACCCCGCTTCTTGCCATGGGCCGCCAAAGGACTACAGTAGTACCCTGTACATTGGGTAATCTGCCCATTGGTAAACCAGCTACCACCCCATTTGAGGAGTATTAGTAACCTTTTTAACCTTTGTGTATCAGGACCCCTCATTTTTTCATGAGGTGACAAAATAATGTAAACACTTTTTTGTACAGTGCATTTTGGGTTCCTTTGAATCATGGCCAACCAACTTTTAGCAATATCTTATGACTAAGCTACGGTTATGGGTAATCCTCATACTGGGTGGGCTCTTAGTTCTGGCAGGTCTGGTCATTGTCTGTAGCGCTTGGATCATCTACCGCACCCAAAGTGCCATATACAACGACCTGCAACAGGTAAGCCCTAGTACATATGGGCTTGTGCTGGGTACTAGTCCTAAACGGACAGATGGGGTTGCAAGCGTATTCTTTAATAAAAGAATAGAGGCTGCCGCACTGCTGTACAAACAAGGTAAAGTGCAGTATCTTATTCTCAGTGGTACACATGACCGACAATACTACAATGAGCCAGTAGCTATGCAGAAAGCACTTCTAAAGCGGGGAGTTCCTCAAGAAGCTATCCTCTTGGACATTGAGGGAAATAACACTTTGGCATCCATCAAGCGCGCAAAAAAGGTTTTTGGTCTAAACAAATTGACCATCATCACGCAGCGCTTTCATGGCTACCGAGCTATGTATATCAGCCACTGCTGTGGGGTTAAGGCCTTTGTTTTTGCTGCAGAAAATGCAGGTCCCTTTGCTATTACGCGCACCTTGATCAGAGAGTTATTGGCTAGGGTAAAGGTACTCATTGACCTACACGTGCTGCAGAAGCATCTAGGCTAGACCACTGCATTGCTCTTAGGGGATAACGTAATAAAAATATTTAAACAGCATGATTGCCTATATCAAGGGGAAACTCGTCCATAAAGAACCCACCTATGTAGTTGTAGACGTGGGGGGGCTAGGCTATCAAGTCAGGGTCTCGTTCAATACCTTTTCTCAAATCAAAGAGCTAGATACTGGCCAACTTTTTACGTACCTCTACATCAAAGGTGATGCACACACCTTGTACGGCTTTGCTAGCATAGAAGAAAAAAACTGGTTCTTACATTTAATTGATGTGAACAGTGTGGGACCACGCACTGCCATAGCCATACTGTCTTCTTTAAGCCCTTCTGAACTGCAACAAGCCATCTTGAATAAACAGGTAGCTGCCTTAGAATCCATCAAAGGTATTGGCGTCAAGGCAGCACAGCGGATTACCTTAGAGCTGGGAGACAGGCTGGTTAAAAAAGGGCTGACAGCTAGTGGAGGAGCCGTGCATGTGCACAATCGTACCCAACTGCACCAAGAGGCCTTAGCAGCCCTGATGAAACTAGGAGTAGGCAAAGCAGTAGCTGAAAAAGCACTTTTTGATACCTTAAGAATGCATCCAGAAAATCTATCCTTGGAAGCACTTATCAAACTAGCCCTAAAAGCTTAGCTACAGGCCTGTGAACGAATATTCTGCTAGCATTGACAAAATTTTAGCATGCCTTTCCTAATCTTTACCATCAACCACACATAATGCCCATTTTCCTACTCCTTTCCCTGAGTGCTTTTGTGTTTTGCATAGGCCTAGCTGTTGTCCTTACTAAACGGCATGCTATCTTCATGTTGATTGGTATTGAACTCATGTTCCATGCAGCCAGTTTTAACTTTATGTTGTTCAGTAACTATGATCCTGAGGGAATACAGGGGCAGACTTTTGTACTTTTTATCGTTGCTATGGTAGTGTGTGAAACCGTAGTCGCCCTAGCCATCATGCTCAAAGTGTACCAGCACTACCAAACCATTGCTCTTGACCAGCTACAGCACCTACAAGAGGAAGGAAAAGCTTAAGCAAGCATTAGGGACTGGGGCGCTGTGTCTTTGGAGAAAAGTAGTATCTTGTTAAGGAAAGGAGTTAGATACTTGCATCAGTTGAGCAAAATCCTCTTCTCTGAATAAGCGTAATCAATAAAAATTGAACATCATGGAAAAAAAGCCCGAGATTCCCCAATGCGCAACACGCCGATTCTTACCCAAAGATTTTCACGTAACTCAATGGGAAGCAATACAACCTTTTTACGACCAACTACTAGCCAGGGAACTAAACTCCTTGGAAGCTTTACAGGAGTGGTTTCTAGACCGCAGTGAATTGGAAGGTGCTCTGTCTGAAGATGCTGGATGGCGTTATATCCATATGACGCGCGACACAACCAGCGAAACCTACAGATCCAGGTACGAGGCTTATGTAAAAGAAATTTTGCCCAACATAATCCCTTTGACGCAACAGCTCAATGAAAAAGCCATCCACTGTCCTTATGCACAAACCTTAAGCCAAGAAACAGGCTTTGACATTTTGCTGCGCTGCATTGACAACAGCATCAAGATTTATCGCTCTGAGAACGTGTCGTTACTTACCCAACTTCAGCTTAGAGCACGAGAGTATGGAAAAGTAGTAGGAGCCATGACAGTAGACCTAGACGGCCAAGAGCTCACCTTGCAACAAGCAGCTGTGCACTTAGAATCTCAAAATAGAGCTTTACGCACCTCTGTGTATGAAAAGATAAGCCAACGTCAGCTGCAAGACAAAGATACCCTCAATAGTCTATACACAGCTCTTGTCAAAGGCAGACACCAGATAGCTACCAATGCAGGCTTCGAGAATTTTAGGGACTACGCCTTTGTGGCCATGAACCGGTTTGATTATACCCCTAAAGATTGCTTTGCCTTTCATGAAGCAGTAGAAAAAGAAGTAGTACCTCTTTTGAACGACTTGGCCCAAGAGCGCAAGGAAATGCTAGGTATCTCTGCACTCAAGCCCTGGGACCAACAGGTAGACCCAACTAATAAGCCTCCTCTAAGGCCTTTTAGCAACACAGATACACTGCTACAAAAAACCATCCTTGCCTTTGATGGGCTTGACCCGTTTCTGGGAGACTGTCTGCGTACCATGCAGG
This sequence comes from uncultured Cytophagales bacterium, assembly GCA_963705385.1. GTDB lineage: Bacteria > Bacteroidota > Bacteroidia > Cytophagales > Amoebophilaceae > MFD02979-c5. The sequence continues at coordinate 643,570 of OY970075.1, read as the reverse complement.
CAATGAGCCATTTTGATTTGGAATCAAGAAAAGGAAAAGCCCCGGGTGGCTACAACTATCCCCTCAATGAGACCGGAGTGCCGTTCATTTTCATGAATGCTACTGCTACGCTAAGAGATATGGTCACCTTACTACATGAAGGAGGACATGCAGTACATAGTTTTCTCACCCGAAATTTGCGCTTACATGACTTTAAACATGTACCTTCAGAGTTGGCAGAATTGGCTTCCATGTCTATGGAGCTACTCACGATGGACCATTGGCATTTGTTCTTTACTCAGGAAGAGGATTTAAAAAGAGCCAAAAAGCAGCACTTAACAAAAATCATGAATACCCTAGCCTGGGTAGCCACTATCGATCAGTTTCAGCATTGGATATATGAACATCCGGCACACACCCTTGCACAGCGTCAGGCTGCCTGGAACGAAACCTTTGACCGGTTTTCTGACAAAATTACAGATTGGTCAGGACAAGAGCAGTACAAAGACTTTTTATGGCAAAAACAGTTACATCTTTTTGAAGTACCTTTCTATTATATTGAATACGGCATTGCCCAGCTAGGAGCCCTTGCTGTTTGGAAGCGCTACCAAGAAAATCCCGTACAGGGGCTACAGGGCTACCTTGACGCGCTGAAGTTAGGCTACACGCGCTCTGTACCAGAGGTATACGCAGCTGCAGGCATCACTTTTGACTTTAGCAGGCCTCATATCAAAACGCTGATACAGTTTGTGCAAGCCAACCTGGAATCTTAGTAGAGGGTTATTCCGATACTCCGCAGCAAGCTGCGGGGAGGATGTCAAGAAGTAGCGCATACACGCTCTGGATTTTTTTGTAAAAACTGCCCCCAACTAGTAGGCTTACTGCTGCTTATGGAACCCTGGTAAGTATGGCATACTGCTACAGCCAGCGCATCAGAGGCATCTAATAGCTTGGGCATTGCTGAAAGTTTCAAAAGGGATATGAGCATTTGAGCCACCTGCTCCTTAGAAGCGTCGCCATTTCCTGTGACTGCCTGCTTGACCTTGCGGGGCGCATACTCTACAATAGGTATACTACGTGTTAGCGCAGCTGCCATGGCTACTCCTTGGGCCCTGCCTAGCTTAAGCATAGACTGTACATTTTTGCCATAAAAGAGTGCTTCTAGCGCTACTTCATCTGGCTTAAAATCATCTACTAGACTAAGGATACGTTCAAAGATCTTTTGCAGCTTCAAGGTATGGGTACTGTAGCCATGCAAGCGGATAACGCCATACTGCACTGCCTCTAGTTGTTGCTCCACTTGTTGAATGATCCCATAGCCCATGATGGTGGTGCCAGGGTCTATACCTAAAATGATACGTTCTTTGGACAAAGCTCTAACAAGGCTGTTTAGTTTTTTAGTTTGTAAAAATACATATAGGCCTTTTCAGCTTCTTCTTCTAGCTTTTGTGTTGTGACTTCAGTAACAGTAGCGTCGTTGGCAAGGTACCATGTATTCTTCTTTTTGACGTAAGCTACGTAGTGCCCTCCCCCGTAAGTTCCAGAGTGGACAATAATTCCTACTAAGTCACCAAGGATATCCGTTTTTTCATCATCAGTATCAATATACTCTTTTCTAAGGATTAAAGTAGTAGTGCCTTTGATGCACGTATCTAACTTCTCTAAAGTGTTTCCTGTATGCTTAAACCTAACGGCATAGATAGGGAGTATACCTCTGGCTAAGTTACTAAGTCTGCTTAGTTTACTCTCAACCCTTGCCTCTTTTCTATCATTGGTTTTCCATTCAACATCAGTAAGAGTTTCATCCTCAAAGCATTGATCCACACAATCTTGCATTTTAGTTTGCGGCGCATAATACCTTGCCGAATCATACAAGTGTACTAGAAGCATTGTAAATGGGATGCTTCTGCTCACATGGTTTGAGTACCTGTTTTCAGGGGTAGGATCAACGTCAATATTAGTTCTAGTTACTTCCGCCTTAGGAAACACTAAGAGGTCAGATATACGCACCAGTAGTTCATGGGCGTCTTCTTGATTATTTAATGTGAGACCACATAACGGTTTTATCACATTAAAGAATTCTTTAATGTCTTGCTCACTAACAGTTTCTTCAGTATTGATTTTTGCAATAATATTTTTTCCTGCACAAGCCAGCTTTTTACCCTCTTCTGTTAGCCACCCTCTAGTGTCATCAAACATGTCTGCATAAAAAGCAGCTAAAATCTGGAGCGAAGCGTTCAAATAGCAAGTATTACCCACGTTAGGAATGCCTCCAGGCTTGCCTGGAGCAGCCTTCACTTCGTCTTTACTAGGGGCTGACTTAGGATTGCTACAACCTGAGCAGAGCATGAGTAAGCTTAGCCCACACACAAGTATTAAATTCAACCTAGCATATAAAAAGTTACGCATAAAATTTTTAATTTTTTTATAAGATCTTTAAAGGTCTTGGTAGGGAAGCTTGTCAACAACCCTGTTTGTATCCTTCGTTATTTAGCATCTTATAAGCACTTGCTAAGTTCATATTTTTTCTTGGTAAGATTTTCGGCACATTATGGAGTACTTCTCCAAACCCTAACCAGCAAAGCTAGTAGGGTCGACAGAAAATTTTTGCATGCCTAAATGCACTGCCCAGGTAGGACCAATAATGAGAGGATAGTAACCCCCTCTGTGTCCTTTATTGTCTATCTGGCTCTTCTCGCTACGTTACGCAAGACGGGGTTGTTGTAATGCAGCTATAAGTTTGTAGTGCCTAAGGCGCAGTTTAAACGTGTTTGCAACCTATAACATAGGGGCGCTAACCATATTTGGCAGCTTTGAAATGAGGCTTGCTGCTTTGTGCGTTGTCTGTAGAGAAGGGCTATTAATTTGCCCTGCTGACAACTATAGGTGTATATTATTTTTTTAAGGTCATTGTTTTTTTCAGTGCGAAAGTAAACAAAACTTGCTTACATACAAACAAACTGCTTAGTCCTTATTTTTGAGCATAGCCTTGAAGTGCCCGATCACGGTTACTTCCATTGGGTCAACGCTTTTTCCTTGGGCTAGGTAATAAGTAACCCAGTCACAAAGATAAATCAAATAAAGTGATCTCATTAAGGGTGTCTCGCCCTGGGCCGAGAGAGGAAGAAAGGTAGCAGCTTGCTTTTGGATGATTACTTGAGCCAGTTGCTGCTGTAGGGCTGTGCGTGGGTGTGTTGTACCTCCGTACAGCATGAGCACAGCCAGATTTTCTTGCATTTGGTGCCAACCTACCAATTCATTGTGATTCATTTCAGGTACCACATGGTGCCAGCACAATTGCTTGCTGTTTTCATTGAGCTGCTGTCTTAAACGGATAGCTACGGCTTCGTAAGAGGCAGTAGTGTAAATAACGGGAAGCTTTCCTTTAAGTTGGGCAGCAACCTGTTGGGCTTCTGCTTGCAAGGCAGGCTGAAGTTGGTCTACTAGCTGGATCGTGGCTTGCAAGGCTGCTACAAAGTCCCGTACAATCAGCTGATGAAAGTGTAAGACAAACAGCTGCTGCACCGCGGCACAGACCGTACAAACCCGGGGTGGCATGTCAGCTGGAAAAAGGATGTGGTCAATAGAGTACTTTTGAGCTATGCCCTGCATGGCCCCTCCAGCAGTAATACAAACCACCTTAGCTTGCCGGCGCAGCCCTTCTTGCAGGGCAGCAAGGGTCTCTTCGGTGTTACCTGAATACGATGCAGCAATGAGCAGCGTATGCTCGTTGACATAAGCAGGCAGGGTATAATCATGGCTCACTTCCAAGGGAACACGCAATTGGTCAACCACCCATTGCTTGACCAACGTGCCGCTCATGCCTGACCCGCCCATGCCTGCCACCACTACATGGTAGATAGGCTTTTCCGCAGGGGTAAGCTGGGCGCCTTGGCCTAGCGCAATGGCCTCTTTGAGCTGTTGTGGAAAATTTTTGATCAGCTTGTACATGCACATGAGAAACTACTGTATTTGAAAAAAGATCAAGCTGGTGCTAATCAGTATTTTTTCCTAACCTAGGGCGCATTTCTGTAAGACTTAAAAAAATAAGCCGGTAATTCTTTGTATAAAAAGCTAGGGGTGCAGGGGTAAATTAGGCTGCTGAATAGCCTTTAAATGTCTCAAAAGCAGCTTAGCAGCCTTTTTAAATGTCGACTAGCTAGTAGCAATTATGACTGATTTCATATAAAGCTTTTTCTCCTCCAGAGGTTCTTTATAGACTTATTGTAAACTTTCTAGCAGGCTCTATTGGGTTATAAAGCGCGTCAATCCAACCGCTAAAAGGCAAGCAAAGAGCACTGCTGTGAGCACTAAGCTTTGTAATTGCTTGGTAAGTTGAGCTGGGCCTTGAAAGCACATTGCAACGCCGTGCCTGATCAATAAAGGGGTAGTACATAAACACAAATAAGGCCAAGGGGTGTTTACATACAACAAGAGAAAGGCAAGCGCAGCCATTATACTGACGGCTAGCAAACCCCAATGGTAGTAAAGGGCAGCCTTCTTCCCTATCCACACAGGAATGGTTCTCTTGCCTGCTTGTGTATCAGCAGCAAGGTCACGGATATTGTTGACGTTGAGTACAGCTACCACCAGACTTCCATAACTTGTGGCTGGCAACCAACAAATACTGCTAAACTGCTGTGTATGAAGGTAAAAAGTGCCTCCTACCCCTACGAGCCCAAAAAAGATAAACACTGCTACATCTCCCCATCCTTGGTAACCATAAGGATTTTTACCTACAGTGTAGGTGAGCGCTGCCGTAATTGCTAATAGTCCTAACAAGAAAAAAAGGCTTAAAGAAAATGCAGAAAGCCTAGCTGAGTAAAGGAGCAGTACCCCAAAACCCACGATAGACACAGTTAATAGATGCAATGCGTATTTTACTTGTTGGAAGGTGACGAGCCCTGTTTGTATAGCACTAGGAGGCTTTACATCGTTAATCTGGTCAGCCCCGTGAACAAGATCTCCATAGTCGTTAGCAAGGTTACACACTACCTGTAGCAAGGAGGCTGTAAGTGCAGCCCAAAGGCTAAGAAATCCGTTAAAACTGCCTGTAAAGGCTGCCAAGGCACTGCCAAGCCCTACACTTGACAAAGCCAAAACGATTGTTTCTAAACGCGTAGCAATAATCCACTTCTTGATCCTGTGCATACTGAGACCGTTTCAAAATTGGTTTTTAGATCCCTTTATAGCTTTTAAACACATATTTCCTTGAGTTTTGCAACGGTCTTATACTTCGTGGTGGAGTGTGGATCCTAGCTCACATTTGCTGTGGTACCTCGATGCCAAGCAGCTGCATATTTTTTCGAATCATACGGGCAACGCATGCTGAAAGGAAAATCCTATGATGCTTTAATAGGGTATCTTGCTCATGAAAAATAGGTACTTCAGCATACAGCCTATTATAGGCCTTAGCCAAGTCAAAGACATATTGTGCAATAATAGCTGGTGAATAGGCTTCAACAGCTTCCTGTAGCTTTTGTGGGAACTTGTAAAGTTGAATGATTATTTCTCTTTCTGTGGGGTGTAAACGAATGACCTGACCTTGGACAGCATACTCATAGACAATTCCTGCTTGCTGGGCTTTCCCTAAAATAGCTACGATGCGAGCATGGGTGTACTGAATCGAAGGCCCTGTATGCCCTTGGAACTCGATGGAAGCTTCGGGATCAAACAAGATTCGCTTTTTAGCCTCTACCCGAAGCAAAAAATATTTAAGTGCTCCTACGGCCAACATGTGGTAAAGCTGCTGGGCTTCTTCTTCAGTAAAGTTTCCAATTTTACCTAATTCCTGGGTGTGATGTGCTGCAGTTTCGATCATCTCTGCAATTAGCTGGTCAGCATCTACCACGGTACCTTCGCGTGATTTCATCTTGCCTGTGGGAAGGTCTACCATCCCATAAGATAGATGGTACATAGCTGCAGCATAACTACGGCCTAGCTGCCGCATCAGTTTAATTAAGACTTCGAAATGATAATCCTGCTCACTGCCCACCACATAGATAGATTGGTCAAAATGATAATCCTTATACCGCAAGTCTGCTACCCCTAGGTCTTGCGTCATGTAGACAGAAGTACCATCAGCCCGCAGCACTACCTTATGGCCTAAGCCGTCTTCAGTCAAGTCTACCCATACAGAATTATCATTTTTCTTATAGAAAATACCCCGAGACAGCCCTTCTTCTACTATCTTTTTTCCAAGCAGATAGGTTTCCGACTCATAGTAGGTCTTATCAAAAGTGATGCCTATTTGCTGGTAGGTAACCTCGAAACCTTGGTAGACCCAGTCATTCATCTTTTTCCATAAGGCCCGTACCGCTGGGTCGCCTTGCTCCCACTTTTGTAGCATTAACTGGGCTTCTAAAAGTATAGGAGCCTCTTTAGTGGCCCGCGCTTCGTCCTTCATACTCTTGGCCAGCATGGCTACTTGCTCTTTATAGACTTGATCAAACTTAACGTAATACTTCCCTACCAGGTGATCTCCTTTTAGGCCTGCTGTCTCAGGCGTTTCTCTCTGCCCAAATTGCTGGTAAGCCACCATCGACTTACAGATGTGGATTCCGCGGTCATTGATTAGGTTGACTTTGTATACTTCATAGCCTACTGCCTTGAACAGCTCAGCCATGGAATGTCCCAAAAAGTTGTTTCGCAAATGGCCTAGATGCAATGGCTTATTGGTATTTGGAGATGAAAACTCAATAACGACCTTTTTGCCATTGGGAGGGGAAAACCCAAAGTGCTCATCACTGCCTATAGCAGCCAATTGTTCCAACCACATATGGTCAGCCACTACGATGTTCAAAAAGCCTTTGACTACATTGAAATCGTCTACCAACGCGCTATGCTTCTTGAGCCAAGCACCCAAATGCATAGCCACCTCTTCATAAGGCTGCTTACAAGGTCCGGCAAAAGGAAAAGTTACAAATGTATGGGAACCTTCAAACTCCTTGTGTGTAGACTGAAGTTGAAGCTCTTCTAAGGGCACTGCTAGCCCAAATTCTTGCTGCAAGGCACGTTGAATGGCTATTGTAAGTTGTAGCTCTATATACACAGACAGTTTTAATGATGAAGGTTTTTAATAATGAAGGCAGGAGAACAACAAAAAACTTGTGTTAGGGCAAGTGTGCCTCTAGAATATCTACTCTATCAGTCTGAAGTCTGATCAAAATTAAAGTTTAAAGCCAAATTAGCCAAGGGAAACGCCCTTAAAACCTTTAAGTGCCTTATTATAGGGCACGTAGCCGGCCCTGTGGAGGACTTTAGGATAAAGGTAGACTTTTTCATTGCTAGCTACCTCTCTGAAGCTAGCAAACTCCATCATGCACAGCTTAATTGTTTGCACATTGCCTGCCGTTGCAAGAGGATAGAAAAAGCAACAACCAGTAGGACAAACAGGACAAGCACAGGACAAGGGAGTAGTTCTAGACTGTTGAGGTCTTGCTCAATACTCCCTTGCTGGTGCAGAAAAAGGAGCAATAAGGTAAAGGCGTTGTTAAACAGATGGGCAGCCATGGGAAAAATTAAGTCTCTGGTCCACCAGTAAAGGTAGCCGAACAACACCCCCAACAAAAACCGAGGTACCAGACCATAGAATTGGAGGTGAGTTATGCTAAAAATCAGAGCACTAGCTCCAATAGCCAAGTGCATGTTTGGGTTAAGCTTATGACAAAGGTTCTGCACCAGTCCTCTGAAGAGCAGCTCTTCACCCACAGCAGGAATAAGACCGATGACTACAATCCCTACCAAGAACTCAGGAAGCGTATGAAAAGTTGTAAGGAGTGTTGTGAGCCTTTGTTGTTCTGCCTCCTTGGCTTGCGCCCATATTTCAAAAGCTTTTAGCCAACTAGGAAGCTTGACAGCTACGTTCCATTGGATGAACCAGGTGTTGACTACCATCAACGAAAAGGCCAGACTCAGAGTCAAAAGGATGGGATAAGTGTAGTTTTTCCGCCATTGGAAGAATAGACACACCTCTTTTTTTTCTAGAAAACGCCAATAAAACAGCGGAACAGCAATAAATGCACTGCTAGCTACCAAAGCCTGCATCATGAGCAGCCGAGCTTGGGGGCCTATGACAGCTATTTTTTCGATTCCTGAAACGAAAATCAATAGAGCAGAGAGGTGGCCTACGAAAACGCCTACAAACACCAATAAAAATAGTAGTGAAAGGCTGTTCCAGGACGACCTTTTTTCAGACAAAACAATGATAGAACGGTGTAGCGGCATAAACAGATCAAAATTAGACAAAATTTTCAGAGCAGCATGCATATATCCAAACATTGACGTTCATAGCAGCAATAGCAAAGAGCATAGGTGTACAGGGGGCAGGCAAACTACGATACATTGCAGCAGTCAAGGATTATCCTGGCGCCCATATATCTCTGTGTTTGGCAATGGCGACCTTGAATAACCCCCAAAAGTCTTAAAACATAAACATGGTAGACGAGATTTCTTATACCTTTCTAAATAGTCATCGTCAACAAATGGTATACAGAAAGACATAATCCACAAAAAATATTTTGCCTGGTTTCTACTCGTCTTGTTAGCCTTCATATGGGGTAGTTCCTACATCCTCATGAAAAAGATTGAAGGTTTTCTCTGTTCAAGAGGTGGGAGCTATGCGTATTATTCTTGCAGCTGCGTTTTTCTTTCCTCTAGTCCTTCTACAACTAGAAAATTTGCGTTTGAGCGACTAGAAGCGGTTGTTTTTTGTAGACCTGTCAGATTCCTTATTACCGGCTTTTCTATTTTCAAAGTACAGAGCCAACTTGATAGCGTACTTAACGGTGCCCTGGATGCCCTTAACCCCCATCTTTACGCTGATGACAAGCAGGGTTTTCTTTAAGCAACCTATTTTCAGAAAGGAGATAGTCGGTGCTTTGCTGGGTATAGCTGGTACATTGCTGCTCATCTTTACCGGCGCTATGCAACAACGTTTTGGTAAGGTCAACTACTATATTATTCTTCCGCTATTGAGTTGCTTTTGTTATGGCCTCAACTCAAATCTGATTAAAACATTATCTAACTGACTTCAATACCAATACCATTACTAGTATTTCTTTCTTGCCTACAGGTATTATTACAGGTATATTTTTTTACACAGACATATTTTTTGATCAAGCTCCAAACTGTAGAAGGGATTCATGTAGCTGCGGGGTGTGTACTGGTTTTGGGCGTATTGAGTTCAGGAGTTGCTTATCTACTTTTTACGGCTTTGGTCAAGCGTACCTCGCCTGTTTTCACTAGCACAGTGAGCTTTTTTATTTCGTAGCTCTACTATGGGCCTTTGGGACGGAGAGACCCTGTCTGGAATCCATTATCTGGGTATGGGAACAATTTTATTCGGTGTGTACCTTGTTAATAAACCTAGAGGCCTTTTAAAGCATTAGTACTGTTGAGGAGTTTTGCTACACTTACAGCTAATAAGAAGAGCAGCTCCTAGGTGCATAGTTCACAGGTGTATTACCTCACCATAGGCATCTGCTACTGCTTCCATGATTGCTTCAGACATAGTAGGATGAGGGTGAACCGTCTTGATGATCTCGTGTGCAGTGGTCTCTAGCTTTCTGGCAGCTACCACTTCTGCAATCATCTCTGTAGCGCTAGCCCCAATGATGTGTGCTCCTAACCACTCTGCGTATTTGGCATCAAAGATGACCTTAACAAAACCCGTGGTTGTACCAGCTGCATGGGCTTTTCCTGAAGCTGAGAAAGGAAATTTGCCTACTTTGACCTCATAGCCAGCTGCTCGAGCAGCTTTTTCAGTATAGCCCACAGAGGCTACTTCTGGTTGGCAGAAAGTACAAGCCGGCAGGTTACCATAGTCCAATGGTTCAGGATAGAGTCCAGCTATCTTTTCTACGCAAATAATACCTTCTGCAGAAGCTACATGGGCCAAAGCAGGCCCTTTGACTACATCTCCGATGGCATATATACCAGGCACATGAGTGCAGTAAAAATCATCTACAACGATTTTTCCCTTTTCAGTGACTACTCCTACCTCTTCTAGGCCTATCCCCTCCAGATTGGCAAGGACACCTGTGGCAGACAGCACTACATCGCATACAAGGATTTTTTCGCCTGCTTGGGTCTTCAGGCGTACTTGGGATTGTGCAGCTTGGGTGTCGACGCCTGTTACTTCTGTGTTGGTGTACACCTGGATTCCTGTTTTGGCAAAGGACTTAGCCAGTTCTACAGATACGTCTTCGTCTTCAAGTGGCAGCAAGTGCGGCATGTATTCTACTAAGGTCACCTGCGTGTTAATAGCATTATAAAAATAAGCAAACTCAGTGCCAATAGCACCCGCACCTACGATAACTATAGATCGAGGTTGCTTGTCAAGCACCATGGCTTCTCTATAACCGATCACCTTCTTGTGATCAATAAGAAGTTGTGGAAGTACCCGGCTCCTACCTCCTGTGGCGATGATGATGTGATAGGCCTGGTAGGTTGTAGTATTGCCTTGGATATCTGCTACAATCACCGTTTTGTCTTTGGTGAGTTTGCCAGTACCATAGACCGTGTCAATTTTATTCTTTTTAAAGAGAAACTGAATGCCTTTGCTCATGCTATCAGCTGCTCCCCTACTGCGCTTGACTATGGCTTCAAAGTCTGCCTTAGCTTCTTGTACCTGGATGCCATAAGCAGCAGCATGTTGAATGTATTCAAATACCTGAGCACTTTTGAGCAATGCTTTAGTAGGAATACAGCCCCAGTTGAGGCACACCCCTCCGAGCGATTCTTTTTCTATGACGGCTACTTTCATACCTAACTGTGAGGCTCTGATAGCTGCTACATAGCCTCCTGGCCCGCTGCCAATGACAATAAGGTCATATTGAGTTGTCATAATAGAATGATGCTTGTTAGGTTGTGCTAGCGCTATCTTGGCGCTGTGTGCTTGGGGTATTGTATTTTACAATTATTGCAGTTATTGAAGGCAAATCTAATGCTTCGAGCGCTACAAAAAAATAGCTTGCTCAGCCGAACAAACGATACAGGTTACATGGTTGTGATTTGCTACATTTGTTTCCTTAGTGTAAAAAGCACGTTTTTTTAATGTGAAAAAAATAGCTTGCGTTGCTAACGACTCAACACGGTTTATCAACGAACAAAAACACCATGAAACAACTACGCGGCAAAACTGCACTCATTACGGGTGCTTCTCGAGGTATTGGTCGTGCTATTGCTACCAAGTTTGCCACTGAAGGGGCAGATATCGTGTTTACGCACCTTTCTAGCATTGAACAAGGCCAAGCGCTGGCAGAGGAACTGCGCGCTCTGGGTGTCAAGGTCAGTGTTTATCGCTCTGATGCATCAGATTTTAATGAAGTGGAAACGCTTATCCAAGAGGTAGTACGTGATTTTGGCCGGCTAGACATATTAGTTAACAATGCGGGCATTACCAAAGACAACCTTCTGCTACGTATGGATGAGCAAGCCTGGGACGAGGTACTGCGTGTCAACTTGAAATCAGTTTTTAATACTGTCAAAATAGCTACTAAGACATTTATCAGACAACGCAGTGGCTCGATCATCAACATCTCTTCTGTAATAGGCATCAAAGGCAATGCAGGCCAGGCCAATTATGCGGCTTCTAAAGCAGGTATTATTGGTTTCACTAAGTCCGTAGCGCTCGAGCTAGGCTCTAGAAACATCCGGTCCAATGCCATTGCTCCGGGCTTCATAGACACAGCCATGACCAAAGACCTGGCAGCAGGTGCAGCACAGGAGTGGAAAGACATCATTCCGTTGCAGCGCATAGGGCAGCCTGAAGACGTAGCTAACTGTGCTTTGTTCTTGGCTTCAGAGGCTTCTAGCTACATTACTGGACAGGTGCTTCAGGTAGATGGGGGACTGCTCACGTGATAATTGTCACGAGTTTCGCACTTGATTAAGTGGGGCTTGCTAACAGCGCTCTGATGTAATTGCTAATGGCCTGGCTGATAACTCTCCAGCTTTGCTGATAAAAGCTAAGCTCTTGCTCCAGCCGGCTGGCTTTTATATTGGTTAAACCACCTACCTACCGCAAGAGAGATAGAATTACTTTACCCTCGGCACGTGCGTGCCTGACAGCCCTCTATGCTACACCTTTGCTTGACCTCCCCATGATAGACCTCTATAGATCAACCTGCCTTCATAATCTGCTTGACTTGTTGAGCCCTTGGATGCTCCATGTTTGTTGCCAGCTAATCAATGTAGCCATTTTGGCCCACTAACTTGCATACTCTTCCATCCATAGCCACCTAAGTGCATAGAAAGCCCTTCTTCTGGGATCCTCAACGATTCTAAAGGAACGTTACGATTTACAAATGCGGTTTTTTCGTAACATGCTCACCCACTCCCATCCATGGAATCGAATTGCTTTTAGCTTATCACCAGCTGTCCATCACAACAGCCGCAGGGGCAAGTCCCCTGGCTCTAGCCAGCTTGAGCACATCACAAAAGTGGGTGTTCTTAGTTTTTTCCTCTGTCTTTTGATCATAAAGCCGATAGTCAAGGGGAATAGCTTCATGGCTCTCTCAACCATACCATAGCAACTTCAACAACCCAATACCTGCCATCACTCCGTGTTTGTTGCCTGAATATTGGTATTTGACAAGGTCAATTTGCTTACTGCCTATTTTAGAAAGAATAGTATTTATCAGTAACCAACAAAGCAGGGGCTTGGAGGTTCATATAGCCTTTAGCCAAAGGTCTCTAGAGCGAAAGTGCTTGTTATTTAATCATCTGCTCATAGAATCAGGGGACAAGGGGATGGGACTGACCTCTGATAGGGCTAGGGAGGAATACCGCAGGGTGGTAGCTCGTAGAAAGCTCTTGTAAAGCTCCTTGGTACATTTATCCTGTAGCATTTTTGTTCAATTTACTCGCCCTCTCTTATCCCTCTTTTAATCCCTTTTCATCAAAGCGAGAAACTCGTGATTGTCAGCAGATTTTTTGAACTTTGTAATAGTTTTTTAATACCAGCACTAGAATAGGCGTAGCTGTTTTTCTTTGGCTTTGCGTCTTATGGAGGAAGGATCTCGCGCTACAGCAGTTAAACATTGTTGAGGAAGCTCACGCACAAATCTGGACTGTTGCATGACTTTTGCTTGCCCATGCCACTTACGGCTGCCAGCCCAAGTAAGGTGTACTGCCTCTTTAGCCCGTGTCAGCGCTACATAGAATAGGCGCCGCTCCTCTTCTAAATTACTCTCTGTGCGTTGCATGGGTGTGATGCCTTCTTCTATGCCCATGATGAATACAACTGGAAACTCTAGCCCCTTGGCTGCATGAAAGGTCAATAAGTGAATTCCCTCGCCTTTAATCCTACCTGCATCGGTATAATTACTCAAGATCATCTGGTTGAGAAAAGTATTGATGTCTTGGTTGGCTTCTTGAGCAAGGGTAAGGAGAGTCTCTTTTTGTAGACACTGGCTTTCATCCAGGGTAGCGTCAGGCAGATATTGCGTCAAGATAGCTTGAACAACTCCTGAAACACCTTGGGAGTGTAACACTTCACCCAGCGAACGATAAAATTCTAGCCAAGCGCTGTAGGCCTCCTGGGCTACTGTTGGCAGCAAAGCAGGAAGTTCTAATGGAAGTATACCAGTGGTAAGATTTGTGCTAGCCAATAATTGCTCAATGGGTGCATCTTCCCATTGTAAACCGTACTTCAGAAATCCATACATAGCAGTGATATCTGTAGGTTGTATGTAAAGCCGTAGGATGTCTGCAAGGATACAAAAAGGAGGAGTAGCCAGGAAAGATGTGCCGTCGCTAAAGTGAGCAGGAATTCCTACTCTATGCAGTTGTGAGAAGATGTGTTTGCCTACTGCCCGTTGTCTGAACAAAATCGCTATGTCGTCAAACGTATAATCACCTGTATCTTGCATGCCCAGGGCTAGGTTATCAACTCCGCCTACATAGTGTTTAACCCGTTTGATCACATAGGCAGCTTCATCTCGCTCGTCTTGGGCTTCAAAAATGCTGATCTTAGCACCTAATGCCTTGTTGGCTTGCAGCTGTAGCCCGCTACAAAGGGTGTTGTGCTGTATCAAGGCCTGGGCAGCCTTTAGGATTATGGCTGTGGTACGGTAATTTTGCTCTAAAGAGACCTCTACTGGGTTAAAGTCTTTTTGAAATTGGAAAAACAGCTGTACATCTGCACCTCTGAATCCATAAATTGCCTGGTCAGGGTCGCCGATAGCTAGGATATTTTTACCTTGACCCAAAGCCTTGATGAATTGGTACTGGAGCGGGTTAATGTCCTGCAGCTCATCCACAGCCATATAACTGTAGCGTGCCCGGTGTTGCGCTAGCCACACAGGTTCTTGCTCCCAAAGATGAAGCAGTTGCTGCATGATGCCGGCCAGGTCTACTGCCTGGCGTTGCTGTAAATAAGCCTGGTAGTGCGCAGCATGTGCCTGAAGCCCATCAAAGTCACTGTCTTGCCCTGTCTCTAAGTAATGCACCAGTGCCTTGGCTAGTTTATTGCGGATAGCCTCCTTGAGCTTAGGGAAGAGGAGCTGTAGGGCCAAGCGGCGGTCTTCTTCATCGTATACAGTCTGTAACATAGGATGTCGCTCTTGCAGTAGCTGATAGGCAATGGCATGGAATGTACCTGTGTGTATGCTTCTTGCTTGTTCACCTAGCAGCGCTATAAGCCGCGCTTTCATTTCTTCGGCAGCTTTGTTGGTAAAGGTGATGGCTAGGGTTTGTTCTGGAGGTGTTTTGGTTTGTTCTAGACAATTGGCCATCCAGTGGACGAGTGTTTGGGTTTTTCCTGTGCCTGGGCCAGCTTTTACAAGAGTAGCACCTTGGGTACGCTTTTTTACAACCTGCTGTGCTGCATTGAGGTCAATAGTTGTTTTTACTGACTTGGCTGCTTGATGACTAATTTTAGCTAGGGTATAGTCTTTGTGTGTCCTTGGCTGCATAGCAGGCGTGGGAACGCTTAAAAAAACGGTTTGCCCTGTAAGTTGTTGCAACTCTCCTGGGTTGAAAAGGTGAATGGTACCGTATAAACCGTCGTAGCCCGGTAAAGGGGATACCAGGTGATTGCGGAGCCGGCGGATAGCTTCTGCGTACACAGGACCTAATTGTTTATCTATATCTTCCAAGGGTATTTCTCGCAGTAAGGCAAATTCGTTACCGACTTTCCCGATGATCTGTAGAAATTGCTGTTGTACACCTTTGCTGTTAGGGGCTGTACCTTTGATTTCAGCAATAATTTCAGGCAATGGGATGATATATTCAAAGCTAGCTGCACCTTGAGGCTGCTGGGATTGGCGCCGATCTGCCAGCTCTTCTATGCGGTGTAAAACGCCTACGGTTAGAGGTTTTCCACAAGCAGGGCACAAGCGCTTGTAAGCCTGCGTGGTTGTTGGCTCCATACATACTCCACAGTTGCGATGGCCATCTAAGTGGTATTTTCCTTCTTCCGGAAAGAACTCGAGTGTCCCTAAAAATCCTTGCTGCGTCTTTATAGCCTCAAACATGGCATCATAGGTCAGCTCAGTGTCAAAAATGTTGGCTTCACGGCCAATTTTTTGGGGAGAATGTGCATCTGAGTTAGAGACCAACGTGTAGCGGTCTAGTGCACTTAACTTCCAGTTCATGGCTGGATCAGAAGAGAGTCCAGTTTCTAGGGCAAAGATGTGCGAAGTCAAATCTCTAAAGCACGCTTCAACACTATCGTAGCCTGCCTTAGAACCCAGAGTAGAAAACCAGGGGGTCCAAATGTGGGCAGGGATCAAGTGGGCTCGTTCAGAAGCCTGTAATGTAATTTCTAGCAAATCTCGCGCTGGCAGCCCTAAGATAGGCCGTCCGTCTGCTTTCAGGTTGCCAATGGTAGCTAGCTTAGCATTGATCTTGGCTACGGTCTCTAGGTCAGGGGCATAAAGGAGGTTGTGATTTTTGCGCACTCTGTCTTTGTATTTATAGATAGAGCTAATTTCTGTAGTCAGGCAGAAGCGCACTTCCCTACCCTGGCTTTTAAGTCCAGGCAAGGCAGGGGTTTGAGGTGGGTTTTTAAGGCGAAAAAACCCATTTCCTTCAGCTATGAGCTTGGTTTTTAACTCTTGGAACCATTGAGGGTGGGTAAAGTCACCTGTACCCACTACATCGATCCCTTTAATTTGCGCCCATTGGTAGAGCGACTCCAGGTTTAGGTCTTTGCTCGTTGCGCGCGAGTAGTGCGAGTGGACGTGCAGGTCGGCAATGTAGTGCATAAAGATTTGGCTTAGACATTCTAAAATTTTAGACTATTGCAAAAAAGTTATCCTGAGGACCCTTGTAACCTAGGTACAAGTTTTGTTCGAGCTTTGCAATGACCTCATGCTGGCCTTTTTGTTTTGCCATTTAGGAAAGGTGGCTGACCTTGTGTTATTTTTGTTACAAACCTTATAATCATACAGAGTTATTTACTGCTTATAATTGTAAGCTTATCACTCATTGATAACCTCTTCTCTGAAAGCAACCTCCTTTCATATACATCCCGTTATGCTGGTAAAATTCATTAGAATTGAGTTATTATTCTCCGTTTTTGGATCTTAACCGGAATAGCTTCTTATTTTTTAGCTACAGCTGGCCTAGGCTACTGAAGATGAGCCTGAAGCTCCCTTATCGCGCAAGTGTTTTTTCACTTGTACGGCATCGATAGAGGTTACGCATATCCATCAAAACGCAGTGAAAGCAGTTTGGGTCAATGAGCCAGAAGAATAGTTTTACTCAAGTGCAAAGCATTAAGTAAGGCTGCCAAGTCCTATAAAAGAGACATCCATTCATGATAAGCGTTCCTATTTAAGTTCGGAGGCACAAGTGTAAAACACTTGCGTCCTAATAGGGCTGGAAACTTAGCCCAACTCTCTAAGCCTTTTTGCTATGGAACATGTAAGAAGTCCTTTTTACTTTCTTACCCAATCTTCTCAAAATAGCAGTAATTAACTCTTCTTATTAAAGAACCGAACCTGATTTTCGTCTGAGTAGGTTATCTGGATAGGAAGTTCTTGTTGAACCTTTCCTGCCAACAGCTCCTTAGAGAGTTCATTGAGAATGACTCGTTGTATGAGCCGTTTTAAGGGCCTAGCCCCAAACTGAGGGTTATAGCCTTCTTGTCCTAGGTAATCAACCAATCGCTCATCTACCAGCAGTACAACGCCATTTTGCTTCAAGTACTCTTGTAGTTGTTGTACCTGTATGGTGACTACTTGCTTGAGAATTTCTTTGGAGAGCGGCTGGAACATGATGATTTCGTCAATGCGGTTCAAAAACTCAGGCCGCATAGCCTTGCTTAGCAATTCAAAGACCTCACTTTTTGTTTTTTCAAGCGTTTCTTGAAGGTTTTTTTTATCTAATCCTGCTAAGTTTTCTTGGATCAGGTGAGCGCCTAGGTTGGTTGTCATGATGATGATCGTGTTCTTAAAATTGGCTAGGCGTCCTTTGTTGTCTGTCAGCCGGCCATCATCCAATACCTGCAGTAAAATGTTAAATACATCAGGGTGGGCTTTTTCTATTTCATCCAAAAGTACCACAGAATAAGGTTTTCTCCTGACTGCTTCTGTCAGCTGCCCGCCTTCATCATAGCCCACATAGCCTGGAGGAGCTCCAATGAGCCTGCTTACAGCATGCCTTTCTTGGTACTCAGACATGTCAATGCGTACCATAGCATTTTCGTCGTTGAACAAAAAGTCAGCTAGCGCTTTGGCAAGCTCTGTTTTTCCTACGCCTGTGGTGCCCAAAAAAATAAAGGAGCCAATGGGGCGTTTGGGATCTTGCAAGCCTGCTCTACTTCTCCGTACAGCATTGGCAACGGCACTGATAGCTTCTTCTTGGCCTGCCACCCTTTTGCCCAACTCTCCTTCTAAGTGGAGCAGCTTTTCCCTCTCACTTTGCAGCATCTTGGCTACTGGAATTCCTGTCCACTTGGCTACTACCTCTGCGATGTCCTCTTGGTTGATCTCTTCTTTAAGGAGAGGGTTGTTATTTTTAAGGCTATCAGCTTGCTGCTGGAGTCCTTGTAGTTGATTTTCTGCCTCTACAATCTTTCCGTAACGTATTTCAGCAACCTTGCCATAGTCATATTCCCGCTCTGCTTGCTCTGCCTCTAGCCGCAGCTGCTCCAGCTGCTCTTTCAGGTTTCTGATACCCTGGATGATGGATTTTTCTTGTTCCCATTTGGCTTTGAATGCATCGCGTTTTTCTCTGAGTTCGGCAATGCTCTTAGAGAGGCCTGCTTCTTTGCTTTTATCGTCTTCTCGACGGATCGCCTCTCGCTCAATCTCTAGTTGCATCATTTTTCGCTGCAGCTCATCCAGTGCTTCTGGCATAGAATCTATTTCTATGCGGAGTTTGGCTGCTGCTTCGTCCATTAAGTCAATAGCTTTGTCAGGCAAGAAGCGGTCTGATAGGTAGCGGTGTGAAAGTTGCACTGCTGCAATGATGGCATCGTCTTTGATCCTTACACCGTGGTGTAGTTCGTACTTGTCTTTGATACCACGCAAGATAGAGATGGCATCTTCTGGGCTAGGCTCATCGATGACTACAGCCTGAAACCTTCGCTCTAAGGCTTTGTCTTTTTCAATGTATTTTTGGTATTCTTTGAGGGTAGTAGCGCCAATGGCATGCAGTTCTCCTCGTGCCAAGGCAGGCTTTAATAAGTTGGCAGCATCCATAGCTCCCCCTCCAGTGGCTCCTGCACCAATTAGTGTATGGATCTCGTCAATAAAGAGGATAATTTCTCCTGCTGAGTCAGTCACCTCTTTGATAACAGCCTTGAGTCGTTCTTCGAACTCTCCCTGGTACTTTGCCCCTGCTAGCAGCAGCCCCATGTCTAGGGCGATGATTGTTTTGGATTTGATACTTTCTGGTACATCACCATCCACAATTCGCTGTGCTAACCCCTCTATAATTGCTGTTTTTCCCACACCAGGCTCGCCAATGAGTAAGGGGTTGTTTTTGGTCCTCCTGGAAACGATCTGTAGCACCCGCCTGATTTCCTCATCTCTACCAATGACTGGGTCTATCTTACCAGACTTGGCCAGCGCATTTAGATTTTTAGAGTAACGCTCTAAAGACCTGTATTTAGCCTCTGCATTCTGGTCAGTTACTCTGTTTGTTCCTCGCAGCTCCTGGAGGGCTTTGGTTAAGTATTTTTCTTCAAACCCTATCTCCTGCATGAGTTTGCCTACCTTGTCGTTTCCGGCTGCTAGCCCTAGCAACAGATGCTCTACGGCGATGAATTCATCTTTAAAATTCTTCAGGTAAGCTTCTGCTTTTCTTAAGGCTATGTTGGCATCGTTAGCAAGGTAAGGCTGTTGCCCAGAGGCTTTGGGGTAGCTATTAATGATCTCAGCAAGTTTACGCGTTAGCAAAGGCCGGTCTGCGTTGAGCTTTTTCAGTAAAAAATCAATGATATACCCATCAGCCTGTAAGACAGCTTTGAGCAAGTGACCTGGCTCTATAGCGAGCTGTTGGTGCGCTTCAGCAATCTTTAGAGCGCTCTGAATAGCTTCTTGTGCTTGGATGGTGTAGTTGTTGAGATTCATCATTCATTAAGCTGTGTCTCGTAAAAACTGATCGAGAAGGCGGTTGAATTTTTGAGGGTGCTCCATCATAGGTGCATGGCAACATTGGTCTATAAAACGTAGCCTAGAGTTGGGAATTAAGGTATTAAACTCATGCCCTACTAGTGGCGGAGTAATGGTGTCATTAAGCCCCCAAATCAGCAGCGTAGTTGCCCGTATGTTAGGAAGTTCCTGGGCCATGTTGTGTCTTTGGGCAGACTTGGCAATAGACAACACACGTATTACTTTGGCGCTATCAGAGGTGATGCTAAAAACTTCGTCTATATAGTCTTTGCTCACAGTATTGGGGTCAAAGAAGGTGTAAGCAACGCGGTCGGCTATATATGCATAGTTACTCCTTTTAGGGAATGATCCACCCATTGTGTTTTCAAACAAGCCTGAACTACCCGTTAGTACAAGTCTTTCTACCTGGGCTGTATTTTGGAGGGCATACATTAACGCTAGATGTCCCCCCAATGAGTTCCCTATGAGGGTGAATTTTTCAAAATTTTTTAGCTCTATAAAAGTAGTCACGACCTTCAGCAGTCCTTCTAGGTTAGCTTGTTTGATAGGCATTTCATAGATAGGAAGTATAGGAATGACAACCTGATACTGTTTGGAGAATTGTGCTAATACTTGCTCCCAGTTACTTAATGCACCAAAGAGACCATGTAGTAGTAAAAGTACTTCACCATTGCCTTCTTCAATGTATTTAAATTCTTTTTCCTCTTTAATAGTTGGGTTCATAATTAATTCAAATCTGCTTTATTTTTTGAAAGAATAGCTTTTAATGGGGAGCAAATCTACAAGACTTATGGAGAAGGTCCACTAAAATAGTGGGTTATAAGTGTCCTAAAGCTATATCCTGATAGCTTAAAAATAGGATTACGTTGCTGTACCAGTGCGACGCTGTCATCAATTATCTCTCTTGTTACCTGTTGTGTAGAGCCACTCCTGCATGGAGTGCCACCATGAAGAACACAAGACTAGAAATTTGGGAGCAAACGGTTGAACAATTGGAAAAAGGAAAGTGCCTTCTGTATACGCATCAGGGATTTTTAGTCGAAACAAGCTGCCTAACCATATAAAAGTACTTATAAAAATGCCCCACTTGGCAATACCTACCATGATGCCTATGATCCTATCAATGCTACCCAATAAGGTGGGCCTAACTAAATATTTGAAAAATCTGCCTAAACCTGTGATAACAACAACAATGACAACAAAGGTCAGTACAAATACTACGTAAGGCACCAAGCCTCCCCAGTACTTATGCCACCTTGAACAAAGTTCAACTACCTGATCTAATATCTTGACACTAATTAAGGTGGCTACAACAAAGGCGCCTGTAGAGAAAACTTCTGAGATCAGTCCTCTCTTAAAACCACTATAGCCTCCCCATACTAAGAGCGCTAATATAAAAATGTCAAGTGCTTTCAAAGCAAATGATTAAGTTGTTTATGTAGCCTTTGTAATAACCCTACTTGTAGTTTATTCAGCTGCTGCTTCGGCAATACTGATAAACCTGCCCGCATCTTAGCATACCTTTGACGCTACTACAATCTCTGTACTTTACACTAGGGTTTCGTTTATTCTACCCCTAGGAAAGAACGTCAAGCACTACTAGGAGTTTCTGGCGCGCTATACCTAGCCTTGATTATCGCCCTCTGTCTTTTGCAGCCTATCCCCTCCTCAAGCCCTCCTAATAAACTGATTTTACGCATTTTTACAAACTGAGCCGCTCTCTTATAATCATAGCTTAACTATCTTTTTGAAGCCCTTAATCAATCTATTCTTACCCCCTTTCTGTGCACCTTTAAGGGCTTCTCCTGAGCTAAGTACTTGTGTCCCTACCACTTCCTCTTCTCTTGACGCTGTTGCTGATAGTCAATTTGAGCAAATAATAGACATTTTAGTATAAAAAAGAAACAAAAAGGAAGTAGTATAGCCTAGAAGGCTAGCCATATTTTTTCCCTAGACGCGCCTCACAAAACAGAAGAGCCTACTGGAATACCAGTTTCTTTGAGCGTGGCTGTAACGACAAAAGGTTGTACATGTTTGACCACTCCAATCGTACTCAGTTGGTTCATCAACAAGCTTTGGTAGGCTTTGAGGTCACCCGTAACGACCCTGACCCAAAAGTCAGCCTCACCCACTACCTGATGACATTCTGTTACTTCTGGGATCTGTGTAATGGCTTTTTTGAACGTTTCTACGTTTTCTTTGGTCAAACTGTGAAGTTTGACCTGAATAATCACTTGGGCATGCAAAGCAATCTTTTCAGGAGCCAGCCTGGCATGGTAGCTTTTAATAACCTGATGAATTTCTAATTTTCTAACACGCTCTAGGGTTGAGGCAGGGGACAAGCCTACATGTTGGGCCAGCTGGGCATTGGTCAGCTTAGCATTGGCCTGTAAGGCTTGAAGGATTTTTTGGTCGATCTCGTCTAGCTGATATATATTCATGGCCTGTAAGGCAGCAATAGTTTTGGGCCACAAGTTATGCGGCTATCATAAAACTAGAATAATTCAGTGCCTTTACAAGAAGGTACTTGGCTATTGTTCAAGCAACTCAAAGGCCTTTGGCAAGTCGAGCGGGCCTTAGAAAATCAAGGGATTATGGAAGGCACTGCTTTTTTTTCGCCCACCCGGAGAGCTGATACTACATTATAAAGAACAAGGCATAGCTACTTTGGTTAGCAAAGCTGGGATTCCTGTGTACCGTGAGTATGCCTATGTATATGAGCAAGGTACTCTATCTGTTTATTTTTGGGATCAGCAGCAAAACCAGTCAGGTAGGTTACTACATTCCTTATAGTTCCATCATTCCATAAATTAGCGCAAAGTTGCTGGTTGCAACAGGTACCCATCAGTACGCCATAGATACTTATTAGGGGTGTTATAAATTCTTGAGTCAGGAACATTTTCAGTTGACTTACAAGGTACAAGGCCCCGAAAAGATTATGAGATTCAAATGCAGTTCAGAAAGACTAAGGAAATAGGATATCTACTGCACCTTCCTCAATGTCTCTACTTATTGGGTTTATTCCCTTTTGTTGATTTCTCTTTACTTTCCCTTGCTGTTTTGATCGACTCTAGGCGCAACTGAAACCTAGACTTCTTCTTGTCTTTACCCTTTTCCTTGTTCTCCTGGAGCTTCTTTTTGATCTTTTCCTCATCTACAAACCGCTTGATCAAGCTTTGCTGGCCAAAAGTTACTAGGTTAGAGACAAAATAGTAGAAGTTTAGGCCTGCAGGGAGGTTGTTCAAGATGAACATAAAGGTGACTGGCATTAAGTAGGCAATCACCTTCATGGGGCCCTGTGGGGGGGTTAATTGATCGTTAGACCAGGTGTAAAGTATAGTAGAAGCAGTCATAAGTAGGGTGAACAAGCTTACATGGTTGCCATATACGGGTATGGTAAAGGGAAGGTGAATAACAGCATCATAGGTAGACAAATCAGAAGCCCATAAAAAGGCTTGTTGGCGCAAGGCAATGGCGTTGGGGAAAAAGTTGAACATAGCTAGTAAAATAGGCATCTGAAGTAATACAGGGATACAGCCACTCAGAGGATTAATGCCCATCTCTCGATAAAGGTTCATTTGCTCTAGCTGGATCTTTTGCATATTGTCTCCATGTTTAGCCTTGATAGTATCTAAAGCTGGTTTTAAAACCCGCATTTTGGCTATGGCCATGTATGATTTGTAAGAAAGTGGAAGCAGTAGGAATTTAATCAGGATGACAAGCAGGATAATTATAATGCCGTAGCTACTGATGTACTGTTCTAAAAAAGCAAAAGTAGGGATGATCAAGAACTGATTGATCCACCGGACGATAGGCCAGCCCAATGAAATATTTTTGGAAAAGCCTTTGGTGACCTGGCTTAAGGTTTGGTAATCATTAGGGCCAAAGTAAAACGTGAACTTTGCTCGTTTGTCTTGACTTGGATCAGCGCTAGGAAGGGATAAGCGTACTTGTACCTCTTTGACTGTGTTCATGCTTACAGGAAACGGTGTCATGGCGATGTAGCCGCTTGAAAAAGCTTCTTGGGCAATGATGGCTGCTGTGAAAAATCGTTGCTTAATTCCTATCCAGTGGACAGGGCTCTGTAACGATTTTTCTCGCTTGCTCTCTGAGCGCTCATCAAGATGATCAAACTTACCTTCAGCTAGGTAATAATTAATTGTTGTCTTATTTCGGCATGCATCGATATCTTTTTCTGCACGTTTGACACGATCATTCCATACAAACTTGATGGGTTCTTGGTCTAGTGCTGTTCCTAGGCCCACCATCTTCCACTCATGTTCTAGTGTATAGCCTTTTCCTGGCAAAGAAAAGACGTGGCGGATGTATTGACCCGGACCTATAGGCAAGGTAAAGCTAGCTTTTGCCCAAGCAGTACCCTCTATCCTTTGGCCTTGATCTGCTGTCTCAAAAAACAATGCATTAGTATTCAGCTGTATTCCATGGATAGCCAGTTCGAACCCTATGTCACTACTTTGTTCATCTAACAATACCAAGAGTTGCCCCTGATGGTCCTTATACTTTTTGAGAACCACTTGCTTCACCCGCCCTCCTAGCGAGGTAAGGGTTACTTTCATCACCTCGTTTTCCAACACAAGCTCCTTTTCATTCCCCTGAGTAGCAGGGAAAAAAATGCCATATTGTGCTGCGTTGGCAGGTATAGCGTGACCTAACCGGGACGACAATGCCTGGTAAGGCAATACTTCCTCTGCTACAGCGGTAGCTTGTTGCTCTTGAATAGCTATAGGCTGTACTGGAGGCTTGGAAGCAAAAAAATGAGTGTACGTAATCAGAATAACAGCGATAAGCGTCAAGCCTGCAAGCTGGTTTTTATCCATGAAACTATAAGTTGATTTAGCTTTTTATAGCAATTAAGTAATAGAGGCACTAAGTGGATCTTGTCCAGTTTTTAGCTCCCAAAGCTAGCTGCTATTTAGCAACTTTCAAATCGGATTTCTAGCTAGTAGCTGAGGCAGATTGGCTATGCCAGTTGGCCAAGAAAGATGATGTAGGCATCAATTAAGCAATAAGGGCTAGCGTGGACGTGAAGTCGTGTAAAGAATTGTTCTTCAAAGACAGAACCTGCCTTACTACTAGCAGTATCCTATCGGTACGTGCCGGACTGGTGGCGGCCCAGTATGAAGCTATCGAGACAAGGTACCCTAGCTTAGGTGCTATCCAATCGTGAGAGGAAATAGTACCTGCTCCTAGGTGTTGTAGACATTGATAGAGTCCATAGATAAATGCCTCCTAGGTAGGACCAAGCTAGGAAAGCAACCTTAAAGCTTGTTATACCTTGTCGATAGCCTCCTAAAATGCTTGAGCTTGTTGAACATCCGCTCTACAACGTTCTTTTTTGTATAGCTCTTTATCATATCCTCTGACCTACTTTCTATGCCTCCTGCTTGGTATCATAACTTCTTCTTTTAGCTTTACAGACCTTTCCACTATGGAAGATGCCTCATAACCTTTGTCTCCTATCAACACTTCAATAGCCTTGCAGGCTATCAAATTCAAGTCCTGCAAACAATCAGCCTCCTGACCAGGGGTGACTATAAAACGCATGGGTTTGCCTGTTTCTGCGCAGATTGCATGCAGTTTTGTTTCCGGTCACCTCTACTCTTGCCTATAGCTTGTTCTTGCTTAGAGGCCTTAAAAGCTTTTTTTAGCCTCTGCTGCCATGCTGGTGGACTCGGATTATTGTTGAATCTATCATAAGACATTTCCCTTTTTCACCCTCAGTGAGAAGCTGGAATATGTTTTGCCACATCCCAGCCTTGGCCCATCTGATAAATCGCTTATGCACGCTGCTCCACTTGCCATACTGCTCAGGTAAGGCCTTCCAGGGGATCCACTCCTGGCTATCCAAAGCACTGCTCTTACAAAAGCACGATCGTCCTTACCGTTTCAGCCGGCTGTTCCTTTCGTTGCTGGTAAGATGGCTTTTATCCTTTCCCATTGCTCGTCTGTTAGCTCATTGAGCATGATCTTTCCTCATTTTTACCTCTATGACTAACATGAATTCTATATATCTACACCAGTTGAAAATATAGGAATTTATTATTTTTAGTGGCAGAAAGGCGTTTGTTCTTTATTTTAGTAGCAACCTTTCAACCAACAATCAAATGAATAGTATCAGCCCCAGGGTAGACATAGCCTTTAAGAAAATATTTGGTGTTGAGCAGAACAAAGACCTCCTGATCTCTTTGATCAATGCCATCGTTGGACAAGAAGACCAAGTCGCTGAGCTCACTTTACTCAATCCATACAACCCGCAAAACTTTCTCCATGAAAAATTATCCATCCTCGACATCAAGGCACGAGGGATCGATGGTAAACGCTTTAACATAGAGATCCAGATCAGCGATGAGGCTGACTATGACAAAAGAGCCTTGTACTACTGGGCGAAGCTATATACTGACCAACTCAAAGCAGCAGAGGATTATGGTCAACTATCTAAAGCCATAGGTATCCACATACTCAATTTCATCTCTATTCCACAGACTGAGAAATACCATAATGTATTTCACATTACAGAAAAAGAAACAGGGTTATTGTATTTCAAAGATTTGGAGCTCCATACCTTAGAGCTGAAAAAGTTTGCAGATAATACAGCCGGGGAGCTCAGGGAGGTGGCAGATAAGCTAAAGGGCGGACTAGACATATGGCTAGCTTTTCTAACCCGCAATGACTTATTGGGCTCAACTAATCTGCCTAGCAACTTGAATAACCCAAGCCTCAAGAAGGCCATCAGCGTGCTCGAGGTAATGAACTTTACAGAAGAAGAAAGAGGAGCCTATGAGGATCATCTGAAATGGCTAAGGATTGAAGCCAATAGTTTGAAAAAAGCTGAACATAAAGGTAGAGAAGAAGGTAGAGAAGAAGGAATACAAACCAGGAACCTGGAAATAGCTAAGAACATGCTTAGGAAAGGCTATAGCTTGGATGTGGTGGCAGAGCTCACAGGGCTCAGTCAAGAAGAGCTAGAGGGACTGCAAAAAGAGAGTTCCAAAAGTTAGAGCCTTTGGCCCTGTTGCAAATAGAGGGGAAGAAGGTTAGGGTAAGCTTTAAGACCTTAATAGCTCTGAGCCATGAAAATCTTTAGAAACTACCATTTCAAACACGATATCATTAAATACTCAATAGCCTCAAAAGGGCTGGCAGGAGAAATCAGAATTATCACCCATGGCTTATTAACCTACTAGAAGAAAACACAGCTATCCTGACTACTTAAACTTGCCCCATCTTTCCTATTTGAAATAGCTCCGCTTATTCTCTATTTTAGTAGCAACCTTTCAACCAACAATCAAATGAATAGTATCAGCCCCAGGGTAGACATAGCCTTTAAGAAAATATTTGGTGTTGAGCAGAACAAAGACCTCCTGATCTCTTTGATCAATGCCATCGTTGGACAAGAAGACCAAGTCGCTGAGCTCACTTTACTCAATCCATACAACCCGCAAAACTTTCTCCATGAAAAATTATCCATCCTCGACATCAAGGCACGAGGGATCGATGGTAAACGCTTTAACATAGAGATCCAGATCAGCGATGAGGCTGACTATGACAAAAGAGCCTTGTACTACTGGGCGAAGCTATATACTGACCAACTCAAAGCAGCAGAGGATTATGGTCAACTATCTAAAGCCATAGGTATCCACATACTCAATTTCATCTCTATTCCACAGACTGAGAAATACCATAATGTATTTCACATTACAGAAAAAGAAACAGGGTTATTGTATTTCAAAGATTTGGAGCTCCATACCTTAGAGCTGAAAAAGTTTGCAGATAATACAGCCGGGGAGCTCAGGGAGGTGGCAGATAAGCTAAAGGGCGGACTAGACATATGGCTAGCTTTTCTAACCCGCAATGACTTATTGGGCTCAACTAATCTGCCTAGCAACTTGAATAACCCAAGCCTCAAGAAGGCCATCAGCGTGCTCGAGGTAATGAACTTTACAGAAGAAGAAAGAGGAGCCTATGAGGATCATCTGAAATGGCTAAGGATTGAAGCCAATAGTTTGAAAAAAGCTGAACATAAAGGTAGAGAAGAAGGTAGAGAAGAAGGAATACAAACCAGGAACCTGGAAATAGCTAAGAACATGCTCAAAGACAAGGAGCCTAAAGAGAAAGTGAGCAAGTGGACAGGGTTAGACAGCAAGCAGATAGAGCAGCTTCTTAAGGACCTTTCCATGCACTAGCCTTGTCTGTATCTCCAAAAAATAGGCTAGGGGGCTGACCCCTCTAGCTTATTTAAAAAGGGAAAAGAGAACTACTTTGGGAAACCTATGAATTAACGGAGCACACAGCTTTCCAACCACCCTTTATACAGATCAGGTGTATGAGCTTGTTACTTCAAGATCACAGGCATGACCAACAGGAGTATATCTTCATCTTTTTCTTGCGCCTTAGGAAGGAGCAAGCCTGCTCTGTGAGGCTCTGAAAGATGCATCTCTACTTCTTCTGAAGCTAGGTTGCTCAGCATCTCAACCAAAAACTTGGCATTAAAGCCAATCTCTAAGTTATCACCTTGATACTCACATGCTAACCGTTCGCTGGCTTCATTAGAAAAGTCGAGGTCTTCTGCAAAAATCTGTAACTCGCTTCCTGTAATCTCGAACTTGACCTGGTGGGTGGTTTTATTAGCATAAATAGCCATGCGTTTGAGCGAACTTAGCAAGTCTAGCCGGTTAATGGTGAGCGTGTTAGGGTTTTGGTTAGGAATTACATTCTCATAATCAGGATAGCGCTCGTCGATCAACCGAGACACCATGCTAATATTAGCCAACTTGAAGTAGACATGACCTTCGTTAAAAGCAATGCTAACCGTTTGATTTTCATTAGGAAGCAAAGCATTGAGTAAACTAAGCGTCTTGCGAGGTACAATAAAGGGGCGTTCTGTAGCTGTACCTACATCTGACCTGATGTATCGGACCAGCCTGTGGCCATCTGTAGCAACAAAAGTAGTACCGGTCTCTCTAAAATCTATATAAACACCATTCATGGCCGGTCGCAGTTCATCGTTGCTTGTGGCGATAATAGCCTGGCTAATGGCCTTTTTCAATACTTTAGCACTCATGTCTACTGAAACATCTTTTCGTACTATTGTCATCTGAGGAAAGTCAGTAGCATTTTCCCCTGCCAATCGATAGCGGCCATTGTCTGAGCTGATCTCTACGCTGTAAGTTCCCTTATCGATCAAGAAGGTGACTGGTTGTTCAGGCAAGCTTCTCAGGGTTTCTAATAAAATGCGAGCTGGAATGGCAATACTGGCTTTTTGCTCAGCATCTACAACTAACTCTGTGGTGATGGCAGTCTGTAAATCTGATGCAGTAATCTTGAGCTGCTTCTCATCAATCTCGAACAAAAAATTCTCTAAAATAGGAACCACAGGGTTATTAACAACAACTCCGCTTATAGCAGCTAACTGTTTGGACAGTGCAGAGGAAGATATGACGAATTTCATAGGTACTATTTACGTTATTGATTTAAGACACTAAGACTCCAATTTATATTAAAAATACAAAATAAACACGGGCAATGGTTATTGGATGGTTTGGCAATTGGTAGCCCCTCTTGGTAGCCCTTCATTAAGTACTTTGATAATTAGGTGTCAAGCATCATTTAAAGGCTTTTTGTAAGTTATTTTGTGCACATAGTTCCAGATCAATCCTAGTAGTCCTAAAAGCAAAATAGGCGCTATCAGGTCAGTAAGCTGATAAAAAAGCCTCTCTTGTTCAACCTTTACTTGGTCGAGTAAACGAATTTTTAGCGTCTTGTGCTTGAGGTTGATGAGCCCATCTTCTTGGAGCACGTAGGCCAATGCATTGAGTACAAAGTCTTTATTAGCAGAATGCTGTTGCAAAAAGGGATCATAACCCCAGGGTAGGGGTTGCTTTTTTCTTGGGTCCATACCATTGACTACAAGGCTGCCACTAGCAAAGACCAACAACTTTGTAGATCGGCTTTCAGGAAGAAACAACGCTGGATCGGCCCCTTCTGGCAAAAACCTGTTTTTATAAAGTGAAGTAAAACTACCCTCGAGCAGGTAAGCTAGTGGAAGATGACCGTGGTTGTACTGCGCTAGTTGAGGGGGCTTTCTCAATGCTTCCAGATCTACGTGCACGGGAGCTCCCAGCTTTCTAGAATATTGAGAAGTAAATACTAATGGTGTTTGCATTACTCCTTTTGCTTGGATGGCGTCAATGCTGTTAGCGAACTGGGTGTAGAGCACATCCATATTTTTGGTAACCAAATGGTCTGCAAAGCAGTTGAGGACTGGAAAAAAAGGCCAAGGTAGTAGCTTGAGCTGGGGTTGGTTGCCTAGGTTGCCTACCACAACTGGGTATAAACCACTATGCAGGTCCTGCACCAAGTCTGGGTTAATCCTTACGCCATACCTAAACAGCTGATCATCTAAGCCTAAGTCTAGAGACAAGGCAAAAGCTTCTTTTCTGCGCAACTTATCCATATTAATGCGCAACCTATCTAAAAAAAAGAATACTTTACCTCCTTGCATGATGTACTGGTCTAACAAGTACTTCTCCATTTCAGCAAAAGGGCACTGTGGTTTAGTAATCAGCAGCGCGTCGTAGTTAGATAATATAAGTTGGGCTGAGAAATCAATAACATGGAGCACATAGTGCTCTTCTAAGGCGCTTATCAACCCGCTGAGCTGGCTTAGGCCAGGTTCACCATGTCCTCTGAGCAATGCTACCTGCTTGCGCTTGGTACGCACCAACTTTTCGATTGCATTGGCTAGCTCATATTCTAACCCCTCCATAGATTGGTTGACTATTTGTGCTGGGCTAGCCATTTTATTGCCTTTGAGTAGTAATACACCTTCTTCTTGGCCTTTGTAAGTCAGCAAGGCAGCAGGGAAAACTAATTTTTCCGTCCGTTGGTCTTTCTCTTGCATGTAGAGATTGGTGGGCTGAACCCCTTTTACTGCCAGCTTCAAGAGACAATTTTTCTTTTTGTCGGCTGGTTCTTGGTCTAGGTCAACAAATTGGTAGCGCAGCCGATGAGGTGCATATACTTTCAATTCTTCTAACAGTTCTTTGGTAGCCCGTTTCAGCTGCTTTAATTCAGTAGGTAGGTTGCCTTCCAGGTACACTTCTGCATACAGCTCTTCTTCTAACTCATTCAAAAGCTCCTTGGTAGCGGGGTGGATGCTGTATCGCTGGTCTTCAGTCAGGTCAATTCGGAAGTAAAAGCGGCTTCCTAGCAAATACACAAGCCCCATGCCTGCTATGAGCAACAAACTATAGGCTACGTGTTTTCGCAAAGGAGCTTTCATCTTTTATAGTGAAGTACTAGACCAGTAGTCCAAAGTAGGATCATAGCTGTACCAGCAAAATAAAGCAAGTCGCGTGAGTCAATAACGCCCCTACTCAAGGCGTCGTAATGATAGCGTATGCCTAGCTGGGTAAGTAAAAGTGAATAGCTTTTCCAGGTTTGCAAGGTTGTCCAAGCATCAAAGGCTTCGTACAGCAAAAAGCAGAGCAGTACGCCAAGTAGAAAAGCAATGATTTGACGCTCAGTCAGTGAAGAGGCCAAAAGCCCTATAGCCACAAATACTGCAGCAAGCATCATAAGGCCCATATAGGAGCCTAGCACAGCAGCAGTATCCATATTGCCCAAAGGACTTGCTAGATGATACACAGAAAAATAGTAGACACTGGTCAGGACCAATGTCAATAGCAAGATGACCATGCTAGCCAGGTATTTTCCCCCGATTAGTTGTGGAATAGTGAGTGGAGTAGTAAGCAAGAGCTCAAGCGTACCCATCCTTTTCTCTTCTGCAAAAGTGTGCATGGTAATGGCAGGGATCAGAAACATGAACATGTATGGGCTAAAGCGAAACAGCGTTTGCATGTCAGCATACCCTCCATCCATGACATTAGTCTCTGGAAATATCCACATCCATAGGCCCATTAAAATTAAGAAGAAGCCAATGATGAAATAAGCCATCAGTGAGCTGAAAAAAGCATTAAGTTCTTTGAAAAAGACAGCCAACACGGTTAGTAATGATATATATAGTTGATAAGATAATACCAAAAGCCAAGGAGCAAGTGCATATCATTGTCTAGTCAGTAGATCATCCCTAGCTAATTTTTTTAACTCATACTTAGCTGCTCCCACCCAGGAGCTGTCAGAGGCACTGTAGTGCCTGCATTTGTAATTAATCTTAGGCCTTGGGATGCTTCTGTTACGTAACCAATCAAGCTTATGTCTGGATGCTTTTCTACCTTGTTGAGATCCTGGGGCTTAACGGTAAAGAGCAACTCATAGTCTTCACCGCCATGCATAGCACACATGATGGGATCTAGATTGAGCGCTAGGGCGGTTTCATAAGCACGTTTATCAATAGGAAGCTTGTCTTCGTAAATGCGGATTCCTAGCTGGGCAGCTTTACTAAGCTGAAATAATTCAGAAGTCAGCCCATCTGATAGGTCAATCATGGCGGTAGGCACCAGTGATAAGTCATGCAGTTCATGTACAATATCTGTGCGGGCTTCTGGTTTGAGCTGTCGTTGTAACATGTATTGATGAGGGTCCAGCTCTGGCTGCATGTTTTTGTCAACTTCAAGTACTTGCTTCTCTCTAGTAAGAATTTGCAGACCTATATAAGCGCCCCCTAGGTCGCCAGTAACACAGAGGATATCATTGGGTTGCATGCCTTTCCTTTGACACACTTTATCCTTAGCTACTTGACCAATCGCCGTTATAGCGATGGCCAGCCCCGTAGCAGAAGCAGTTACATCACTTCCCACTAGGTCTACCTTGTAATTTTCACA
This sequence comes from uncultured Cytophagales bacterium, assembly GCA_963705385.1. Classification (GTDB taxonomy): domain Bacteria; phylum Bacteroidota; class Bacteroidia; order Cytophagales; family Amoebophilaceae; genus MFD02979-c5. The sequence goes on along the minus strand of OY970075.1, from coordinate 611,220 downwards.
AGCCAAATGTATGCCTTTATAAAGTTCTTGTAATGCTTCTAGAGAAAATCTATTGCTGGCGCCAAGGTTGACAGTGATCTGCTCAGGCACACCATTCATCGCTGCAAGGTTAGAGAGGCTCACCACAACAGCCTTGTAACCCAAGTGTTTGAGCGGGCAGTAGGTCAAATCAAAATGGATGACCTCTAGCAACAGTGCAGTAGCAACAAGCTTATAATAGTTGCCAGCATCAATGATGGCGGCATCATCGCCTACACCTAGAACAGAGCTTGCGTGCTGCAAGGAAAAACCTTTTGTAAGTCTGTCTATCAGCTTGAATTTGCCAAGTTCTTTGATTTCTGTTCGTTTTTCTGTCATGGCATGCATTCATGTCTATTTTGTTTAATAATTACATTTTTAATGACTTTCCAAGGTTATTAACTCATCTCCTGCAAGTTGTAAATTGTGCCACAAAATTTATCCTAGCTACCACAATATACCGAAACTTAAGGGTTTTTTAGTCCCGGAAAGAAGTGGTTTGGATTAATATTAAAATATTCCGGATGCGTCCTCCATTCATTAATAATAAATTGCCACGGGGTTTTGCCCTTTAGGCTCTTCAGCCGCTTGGCAAAGTTATAAGCCATCAGATAAGCATGAAGGTGTTCTTTGAGTTGTAGATGACTTGCATAGGTAAACGTATTTACCGTAGCTTCTTTTAACCCTCTGTTCATGCGTTCTACTTGTCCATTAGTCCATGGATGCTTTACTTTAGTCTTTCTGTGCTCTATAATATGTTCTTTGCACGTGCGTTCAAATATGTGTGCAAAAGCATTTTTATGATGCTCATGGTTTGTGAATTGAATCCCATTATCGGTGAGCACCTTGTGAATTTTGTATGGCACTACCTGGATTAACTCACCCAAAAATGCTGCTGCAATCAACTTGGTTTGACGCTCGTGGAGCTCTGCATAAGCAAACTTAGAGGTTCTATCTATACCAACGTAGAGATAAAGCTTACCTTGTGCAGTGCTAAGTTCCGTAATATCAACATGGAAATAGCCGATAGGATATTGTTTGAATTTCTTTTTCTGAGTAGCTATAGCTTGTTTTTTAGGAAGAACAGAACAACCATGTCTCTTAAGGCATCTGTGTAAAGAGGATCTAGTCAAATGAGGTATTATCTCCTGGAGACTGTATAGCACATCATCAAGGGGTAATAGTGTCATCTTCCTAAATGCCACTATTGCTTGTTCTTGAGCCTCTGATAGTACTGTAGACTTTATCTTCTTAGGCCCCATAGGAAGATCTTGGGGATCTTCCCTTTTTTTCCATTTAGATATGGTTTTAGGATTAACATTAAATCGTTTAGCAGCTTTAACTAAGCTCTCTTTACAATTACGTATCTCTCTACGGATTGCCTGCGTTGTTCTGGCATTAGCATGTAATACTTGTCCCATAAGCTTTTTCTCCATGTATTATTATCTTTACTCAATATACCATAATTCTCTGGGACTAAACACCTAGCCAAACTTAACAAAACTAACTAAAGCCTTTTTAAGCACAGCCTGATGGATGTTTGAAAGCGCTTGGATAGGTGATGAAGTTAGTGGTCCTTTGTAACTTCGCGTCATTATTTTCAGCCAAAAGCAAATCAATATGCTTGAAATCACCCACCTAAAAGTAGCTGTAGAAGGCAAAGAAATTCTCAAAGGCATCAACTTGACTGTCAAGGCAGGGGAAGTACACGCTATGATGGGGCCTAATGGATCAGGAAAAAGCACACTGGCTGCTATGCTGGCAGGCAAAGAAGGGTATACGGTTACCGAAGGCAGCATCACTTTCTTGGGTAAGGATTTACTAGTGCTAGCCCCAGAAGAGCGGGCAGCAGCTGGCCTTTTCCTAGCCTTTCAATACCCTGTAGAGATTCCAGGTGTGAGCAATACCAACTTCTTAAAGACAGCTGTCAACCAGATCAGAAAGCAGCAAGGTAAGCCGCCTTTAGATGCAGTAGATTTTTTAGCGCTGATAAAGGAGAAAATGAAGCTAGTAGACATGGACCCCACCCTTGTGCATAGGTCTTTGAATGAAGGGTTTTCTGGAGGCGAGAAAAAACGCAATGAAATCTTCCAAATGGCCATGCTGGCCCCTACCCTATCCATCCTGGATGAGACTGACTCTGGGCTAGACATTGATGCGCTAAAAACAGTTGCCCATGGCGTTGAACAGCTACGAACCAAAGAAAATGCTATGATCGTCATCACACATTACCAACGACTGCTGGACTACATCGTTCCAGACTTTGTGCATGTGCTCTATGGCGGTAAGATAGTCCGATCAGGCACTAAAGCGCTTGCCCAGGAGCTAGAGGCCAAAGGGTATGACTGGCTCAGAGAAGCAGTCGTGGCCCTCTGAAAAAGTAGCTTGTTAAACACCTAATCGCTTGAATATGGACCCAGCCTCATCTCCCTTTCCTTTGCTACAGGCTTTTACCAAGCGCTTTGAAGCACTAGATAGTACGCATCCTCTTTATACAAAGAGACAGCAGGCCTGGGATACCTTCCAAGAACAAGGCCTACCAGCCCTGAAAGCTGAAGCATATAAGTACACACCTATCACCGACGTCTTAAATAGGGTTTTTGACAAGGTCCATACTACCCAACCTGTGCAGCTACCTTCAGAAGAAGCCACATCCGTACTTTACCATCACCTCGATGCTTACCACGTTGTGCTGCTCAACGGACAGCTAAGCAGGAGGTACTCACAGCTAGGAGACCTTGAAGCCTCTGTGCAGCTTCTTACCTTTGAAGAAGCTTATCAACAGCACCAGGAGCACTTTCTACAACACTTTGCCCAGTATGATCAGCACAAAACAGACTCCTTTGCTGCCTTGAATGCAGCCTTGTTTGAGGAAGGGACTTTTATCCACCTTGCTGAGCATGTGATTCTGGAAAAGCCCTTGTTGCTTTATCATATTACAGACGCCCATACGCAGCAGGCTATCGTTAATCCACGTATATTGATTTTTGGTAGTAAAAACAGCCAGGCCAGCATCATCACCTCGTGGTTTACCTTGGGCGAAAAACCAAGCTTTACAAATGCAATGATTGAAATTACTGTGGAACAAAGTGCCTGCATGGATTACTACACTTTGCAAACGCAGCCAGGACCACAAGCCTACCACGTAAACATCGTTCAGTGCCAGCAAGCCCAACAGAGTGTACTGAATGCCTATACTTTTACGTGGGGAGGTACATTGGTCAGAAACAACCTAGAGATTACCATCAATGCTTCCCATACTGAAACCAATATGTATGGGCTTTATTATTTGTGTGGACAACAGCACGTTGACAACCACACTCAAGTAGACCATCGCCGACCACACACGTATAGCAATGAGCTATATAAAGGCATCATAGCCGGCGAGGCTACCGGCGTCTTTAATGGTAGCATCTATGTGCAGGCTGAATCACAAAAAACTAATGCATTTCAGGCAAATGAAAACCTAATACTCTCTGATCAAGCTACTATTCATACCCAACCACAACTTGAAATTTGGGCTGATGACGTAAAGTGTTCACACGGCGCCACTACAGGCCAACTAGACACAGACCAGCTATTTTACTTACGGACAAGAGGGTTACAGCAAAAGGCAGCGTCTCAACTGCTGCTTCGGGCTTTTGCTAGCGAGGTGATGAATAAGGTTCCTTTGTACTCATTAAGAGAGCACCTACACAGTCATTTAGAGGCAAGGCTAATTCAGGAGGCTGATCAGATAGATTGAGTTCAATGATGTCATGATATTTCTTATAGTTTATCTAGAAATTTTCATGGATAACACATAGTAATTTTTGTTATTATATAAAACTGCGAATAATTTTTTAGGTTTTATAGTGATTGGAACTGGATTGTTAAAGACCCGACTGCATGATTAACGTTAAGTACACAGTTGGTGTAAAATGATATAAACAACAAACTACCTGACTAAATGACCAACACAGCGATGAACTATCTCAGTCCAGATCACTTGATTGTCTATGCCTCTTTGCTCATCACCTTAGTTGTAGGCTATTGGTCAGGCCGGGACATCAAAGACATTAAAAACTATGCCATTGCCAACAAAATGTATGGTGCAGGTACGCTCGTGCTGACCTATATGGCTACTAATTTTTCGGGAGAAAGTCTTATCAATGATGCAGCACAGGTCTTCTCACATGGAATTATCTATAGTACAGCACTCGCTGGCATCGTTATCTCGTTTGTGCTTTTAGGGCTTTTCATTGTTCCTAGGGCAGCAACTTTTGATCATTGCATTACCATGGGAGACTTGATGGAGCATTTTTACGATAAGCATAGTAAACTCATTGCAGGAACCCTAGGACTACTTTCCTCCATTTGCATCGCCAGCATGGAAATGATTGTGCTGGGCATTATTTTTGAATCATTACTAGGCATTAAGGCCAGCTGGGGCGTGGTCATAGGTGGGTTAGTCCTGGCAGTGTACTCAGCGCATGGGGGTATTAAGGCAGTTACTACTACAGATGTATTGCAATTTGCGATCCTTATTGTGGTTATCCCTGTTACAGCTACCATGGCTGTGGGCCATGTAGGAGGTATCCAAGAGCTGTTTATACAAGTACCTGCAGTCAAGTTTGAAATACTCAACCATGAGAGGTTTTCCTACTATGCTACGCTTTTCCTAATGTGGACCATACTCCCTGCTGGTCTGATCGATCCTGCTATTATTCAGCGCCTGCTCATGGCCAAAAGGCCCAGCCAGATTAGGAATCAGTACTTGGTTATGGCTGCCCTTTACCCTGCATTGAACATGGTTGTCATGCTCATAGGGCTTGCCGGCCTTGTGCTGTACCCTACTATAGAAGCTACCCAGGTATTCCCCCACATTGTGCAAGAGCTGCTACCCGTAGGTATCAAGGGGTTGGCCATAGCAGGTGTCTTGGCGGTGAGCATGTCTACGATTGACTCTTACCTGCATGCTTCAGGTCTTACCTTTACCCATGATGTGCTTAAGCCTATTTGTGACAGCCGTAAAGTGGCTATCAATGAGCTTTCCTGGGCCCAATACAGCACCCTAGCTATAGGCATTGTAGCTGTGCTAGTAGGCGTGGCTGGGGCAGGCGCTACTACCGATGAGATCCTTGGTTATTTATTTAGTTCTATGGGTTTCACAGGTCCTATCCTCATGTTTCCCCTTTTATCAGGAATCATGGGCCTTAAAACAGACAAACGTTCTTTTTATACAGCTTTACCTATGACCATCCTTGCTTATGTTATTGCTACTATCTATCTACCTGCTACCCACAGCCACCTTTCTTTACCTATCAGCATACTAGCTAACGGTATTGTGTTTTTTGGTATGCACATTGTGCAAAACAAAGGTTTTTCTATTGTACAGCAAATGCAATACGTAGAAATAGACAGGGTGTGGAGACCGAAATGGGGTCGTTTCTTCCAGCAACTAGCCCTGTATATCCCTACACCCAGTAACATTGTTCACTACTCTCAGCAACGGGTCATCAAGTATGGAGCTCCCTACTTGATATTTGGGATCTTCTGCTGTGTCAGCTTTATTGTACCTTACTTTATGTGGTCACCAATTGCCCACCAGTCTTATAGTATCATGCTACCGCTGCGCCTGGTAGGAGCCTTCCTCTGTGTGCTGCTACTCTTTGAAGAAAAGTGGCCTAGCACTTTAAAACCATACATGCCAACGTTTTGGCATGCAACGGTGCTCTACTGCATCCCTTTTACAACTACGGTGATGTTCTTACTTGCACAAGGCAGTGTAGAATGGCTTGTCAATGTAACGATGTCCATTATGTTTATGATTGTGTTGGTAGATTGGATTAGCTTTTTCATCCTCATGGGAGCAGGAGTTTCCTTGGGGGTTTTGTTTTACACCCAAGTAGTAGGTACTGTCCATTTAACCCTTGATTTTACCAATGTCTACTTGCTGGTCTACCAAGTATTTTTTGCTACGCTCATTGGTTTAATCTTTGCCAGGCGTAAAGAGCAAAATTTCCTTGAGAAACTTCAAATCTCTCAACTTCTTGGGGATACAGTCAGTCAAGAAGCAAAACGCACCCTCTGGTCCCTTGATCAACTGGCCCATGTTGTAGACGGGCATGTGAGGATGTATGCGCAGCAAGCCCAGGAGCTCCAAGAACAAGGAAAAGTGGAAGAAGGGCAGGTAAAGCTTACAATAAAACCTGACACGATCGAGTATATAGGCAACTTGATGTTTGCTAGCCTAGCAGTAATCAGGCAAAGTGAGCAAGCCTTAGATATATTGACCAGTGCGCTCAAGGCCAAGGTGATTGCTCCTCATCTAGAGCCCTGTGCTATTGGGCCCTGTGTATCAATCTCCATCGAGGAGTGCTTTTTCCAGCAAGAACCCTATTTGCTAGAGGCAGACTTAAGGCAAGACTTTAAAGCCAAGATCTCGCCTTTGCATTTCCAGTATGTTGTACTGTGCTTGTTGCGTTATATTTGCTCTTATCCTGACAGGGGCGCTATTAAGGTAAACCTGGCACCAGGAAGTGTAACAATTAGAGCGTATGCGATAGACCTAGCGCCTTCAGTGGCTGAAAAGCTATTCACCACTCTTTCAGAAGCAGAGCAACTGGAGCATACTAACTGGGATATGGCGATCTGCAAACTTATCATGGAGGCAATGGAAGGCCGCATCTTATGTAAAGCTCGGCACCTAGATAAGTCTTATCTAGAATTTGTCTTAAAGCTGCCACCAGTAGATTAAAAGGTGAGTCAAGTGTAGAAAACATGAGACCGTTGCAAAACTTAAGGAAACCTGTGTTCATGAGCTAAATCTAGCCTTGCAACAGTCTACTAAAGCCTATGGACAAGGAGCCAGAAATTAATATCCCTTTGTTGTATGACATGCTAGACATTCAAAAGATCAGAGACCTGTTTCCTGCGCTACACCAAAAAGTGCATGGCAAGCCCCTGGTTTACCTGGATAATGCTGCTACTACACAAAAGCCTCAAGCTGTGCTTGATGCACTGATGCATTATTACCAGCAAGACAACGCCAATGTGCACAGAGCTACCCATGAATTGGCTGAAAGGGCTACAAGCGCTTTAGAAGTTACGAGAAAGCGTGTGCAGCAATTTATCCATGCAGCTGACGCAGCAGAAATTATTTTTACCCAGGGAACAACAGCAAGCATTAACCTAGTAGCTTCTTCCTACGGCAGGACCTATGTACAGGCAGGGGATGAAGTCATCATCTCGCACATGGAGCACCATGCCAACCTCGTTCCCTGGCAAATGCTCTGCCAAGCTCAAGGAGCTACCCTTAAGGTCATTCCCATCAGTGATACAGGCGAACTTTTGCTGCCTGCTTTTGAAAAACTGCTTACACCAAGGACTAAGGTGGTAGCTATCAGTCACGTCTCTAACACACTAGGTACAATTAATCCAATCGAAGAAATCATCCAAAGGGCTCATGCACAAGGAGCCATAGTAGTAGTAGACGGGGCACAAGCAATCCCCCACCTTCCTATCAACGTACAAAAGCTAGACTGTGATTTCTTAGCATTTTCTGCACACAAGGCTTACGGACCTACAGGTGTAGGCTTTTTATATGGCAAAAAAGCCTTGTTAGAAAGCATGCCCCCTTATCAGGGCGGGGGAGAAATGATTCAAGAGGTAACCTTAACCCATACTACTTACAACGAGCTGCCTTACAAATTTGAAGCAGGTACCCCCAATATAGCTGGCATCATTGCCTTCCAAGAAGCATTGAATTTTATCCAACAAATAGGATACAAAAACATTAGAACACGCGAAAAAAAATTGCTAGATTGGGGACTTGAATTGCTAAACTCCCTTGATAAAGTTCAAATAATTGGTAATGCAGCTAATAAAGCAAGCATTATTGCCTTTACTATAAAAGGCATACACCACCTAGATGCAGGGATGCTGTTAGATGCCTATGGCATCGCTGTTAGGACAGGGCACAGTTGTACACAACCGCTCATGGAGCGATTTGGTGTTGAAGGGGTAATACGTGCTTCTATAGCCATTTACAATACCCAAGAGGAAATAGAGCATTTTGTAAGCATCGTTGAACAGATAGCCCGAAGAAAAGTTTAGCCAATCATTCATGCAAAACACTCCTATCCAAGCGATTAGTGAAATACAAGAAAAGATTATCGCAGAATTTAAAACTTTAGGAGAGGACAGAGAAATTATGCTTACCTATATTATGGAGTTAGGCGAAAACATGCCTCCTATGGATGAGGTTTACAAAAATGAACATAACATCATCAAAGGCTGCATGTCTAAAGTGTGGCTTGCTTACAAAAAGAGCGAGGATCGGTTGTTTTTTGAAGGAGATAGCAATACAGCCATTACCAAAGGACTGATCAGCCTACTCCTACGCGTACTCTCTGGACAAAAAATAGATGATATCATCCATGCTCACCTTTACTTTGTAGGTAGGATCGGTATGACTCAACTGATCGGTTCGCAAAGGGCCGGTGGCTTTGCTAGTATGGTGAAACAGATTAAGCTGATCGCTATTGCACAAAAAGCGCAACAAGAAATTTAGTTACATGGACGACAAAGTAGTAGAAACGATTAGTAAAGCACAGATCATCCAAGCGCTCAAGCAGGTGCATGATCCAGAAATTCCAGTGGATATTTATGAGCTAGGCCTAGTCTACGAAATTAACCTCTATCCTGTTAACAATGTGTTTATACTGATGACCCTCACCTCGCCTAGCTGCCCTGCTGCAGAGCAGATACCAGCCCAGGTAGAGACTAACGTCAGAGCCATCAAAGGGATTAATGATGTAAGGGTAGAAATCACTTTTGATCCCCCTTACACCCCTACAATGATGTCAGAAGCAGCTAAACTTACCCTAGGATTTTTGTAGGGCTGTTAGCTTTATTGTGCTTCACTTGTCATGTATGAATCAATAACTTATAACGTGAAAACCTATGCACCCAGAAGAACTCATCGCACCCATGGAAGCTGAGCTAATAGAGCTAGGCTTTGCTCCGCTAAAAACAGCAGAGGAGGTAGACAAGCAACTAGCCAATGACTGCCAAGGTACTACTCTCCTATTTATCAACGCTCTGTGTGGTTGTGCAGGAACAAGCGCACGTTTAGGAGTCAGGACAGCGATAGAAGCAAGTGCGCACAAACCAGATCAGCTGGCTACTGTATTTGCCGGGATAGATGATGAAGCAGCAGCACAAGTATTTGAATATACCAAACCCTATCCTCCCTCTGCGCCTGCCATAGCCCTATTCAAAGATGGGGAGCTCGTTCATTTTATAGAAAGGCATCAGATCAAAGGATATCCTGCAGAGATGCTTGCAGCAGACCTTCAAGAAGCACTAGAAGTACACTGTTAGCATACCACAATACTAAATGCTCTATTTGATAATAAGCTTTTAAATACCCATGTTATGCATCTCAATGTAGGAGACCAAGCACCGCCGTTTGTAGGCAAAGATCAAAATGAACAAGTCATCAAGCTGAGTGACTTTTCAGGAAAAAAGCTAGTGCTCTATTTCTATCCCAAAGATAACACCCCCGGCTGCACAGCACAGGCTTGCAACCTAAGGGATAACTATGATAAACTGCAGCAGGCAGGCTATGAAGTAGTCGGTGTCAGCACAGATAGTGCAGCGTCCCACCAGAAATTTATTCAGCAAAAGCAGCTGCCTTTCCGACTCATTGCTGATCAAGACCGCTCAATTCATGAACAGTATGGAACATGGGTAGAGAAGACTTTTTTGGGTAAAAAGTACTGGGGTACCGCCAGAATCACTTTCATCATTAATGAAGCAGGTACAATTGAAAAGGTTATTGATAGGGTAAAAACTGCTAGCCACGCTTTGCAGATCATTTGATTTTCTTGCAATAACTCAAAACTTCTTCGGCCAAGCATTACCACGGATAGCCCCCTCCACATAACAACCTTGGAGAATTCCCAAACCGCTTAAGCAATAATCAACTGAGCTTTGGACCCCCAGCCTGTATTTCCTTACTAGCAAAATGTTTATACTGCTCAAAGTTGTCAGCAAAGGCTTGGGCTAGTTGGCAAGCTTGGGCATGGTAAGCTTCAGCATCGTGCCATGTACTACTAGGGTTGAGTAATGCTGAAGGTACTCCTGGGCATGTTGTGGGTGTAGCTATGCCAAAGATAGCATGGGTTATGTAGGACACTTTGTATAAGGCACCTGAAAGGGCTGCTGTGATCATGGCGCGGGTATGTTCCAGATCCATCCTTTGTCCTATACCATAGCCTCCCCCTACCCAACCTGTGTTAATCAGCCAGACTGATACTGCATGTACCTCCAGCTTTTTTCCTAGCATGGTTGCATATTGTGTAGGATGCAAAGGCAAAAATGCGGCCCCGAAACAAGCTGAAAAGGTGGCTTGAGGAGTAATAACACCTGCTTCTGTTCCTGCTACCTTGGCCGTATAGCCTGCCATAAAGTGGTACATGGCTTGCTCTTTGCTCAGCTTAGCAATAGGAGGCAATACGCCGTGTGCATCGCACGTAAGGAAAAATATGTGCTTGGGAATGCCCCCTATAGAGGGAATAACAGCGTTTTGAATGTACTCAATAGGATAAGCACTGCGTGTATTTTCTGTGATAGAAGCATTGGTATAGTCTACCACACGTGAGTCTTCCAAAAAGCACGCATTTTCTAAGACAGTTCCAAATTTAATAGCATTGAATATCTGAGGCTCTTTTTCTGGTGACAAGCCGATCGTTTTGGCATAGCAACCTCCTTCAAAGTTAAAAATGCCTTGCTCGCACCATCCATGCTCATCATCTCCAATAAGGCGTCTATTGGGATCAGCAGAAAGGGTGGTTTTACCTGTGCCTGAAAGTCCAAAGAAGATAGCTGTGTCTCCTTGTGGGCCTAGGTTGGCTGCACAATGCATAGGCAAAATCTGGTGCTTTTTCGGCAGCATGTAGTTCAGTACTGTGAAAATAGCTTTTTTTATCTCCCCTGCGTAGCCTGTGCCACCAATGAGGATGATGCGCTTGCTAAAGTTGATAATAGTAAAATTAGCCTGGCGTGTACCATCTTCAGCAGGTACTGCTTGAAACTCTGGCACATCAATGATAGTAAACGCAGGCAGAAAACTGTCAAAGGCTTCTTGCTCAGGCCGCAAGAACAGGTTGTAGCAGAAAAGATTATGCCAGGCTGATGTATTGATTACCCTAATAGGTAGGCGGTAGGCAGATGGGGCGCAGGCATAGGCATCTCGGATATAGACTTTCTTGCCGTACAGAGATTGTAAAACTTTTTGGTAAAGCACGTCAAAAAGATGCGGCTCAAAAGGTGTGTTAACAGGTCCCCACGAAACCGAATCGCGGGTTTCGTCATCCTGCACTATAAACTTATCGCGTGGTGACCTACCTGTAAATTTTCCTGTGCTACATACAAGGGCTCCTTCTTGAGAGAGTTTTCCTTCTTGGTTTTTTAGTGCTTCTTCTGCTAGCACTGCAGGACTTAGTTGCCAGTAAATTTCTCCTACAAGATCTAGTTCCATCTCAACCAGCCACGAGTTACTGGCATTTCCGCGCAGTTGCTGCATTATTATTAGTTTTAATTGAGGATCACAAAGCTAAAGGAATATCCGTTTACTGCAAAGTAATCTGCTTTACGTGCATAAGTAGAGCTTATTGAGGGAGGAGTAGTCGTAGAATACTTAGTGCTAGCTTGTGGTTCATCACTTTGTTATTACCTAAAGGCTTCACGGTCAGCTCATCACTAGATCAACCCTTTGTATTTCTCTCCCGGCGCCTAAGCTCATCCCGAATTAGGGCTGCTTGTTCGTAGTCTTCTCGCTCAACGAGGCTTTCAAGCATCTTTTTAAGTGATGTTGTAGAACATTCTTGAATACTTTCAAGTTCAGTATGTTTATTTTCCTCTTTTGGCACAGGGGTATCTTGCTTAAAAATATGGGTTTCGTCTAAAAGAGCTTCATAAATACACAAATCAGCTCCAAAGCGCAGCCCAATAGCAATGGCATCAGAAGGCCGGGCATCTATGGCTACGGTAGTTTGGCTGTTACTAAGGATTATCTGTGCAAAAAAGACCTGGTTTTTTAAGTCTGTAATAATGACCTCTTCAACTGTATAGCCTAGACATACAAGGGCTGTTCTAAAAAGGTCGTGTGGTATAGGACGGTCGAATTGCTCTTCCTCAAGGGCCAAAGCAATAGCTTGCGCTTCTAAAGCTCCTATAAGGATAGGCAGTTGGCGACTTCCCTGTGTTTCTTTGAGCAATAGCGTAAACGTATCTTCTCGCGTAGGGCTATGGGCAAGCCCTAAAACATTTAACCTTACTTTCTCCACTCGGTAGCGGTGTTGTGCTGAGGATTTATTTTTCCCAGCAAAATAATAAACTGCAGCAGCAATTCCAATGCATTTGGGCAATACTGATCGTTCTAGATAAAATAAAAAGCAGTATGAGGTAGCTCCTTATCCCTGCTTCATGAAGGGGCACCTGCATCCTTCTAATTTGCTCATTGTGTAACTCATGGCTTTTCTCTACAAATCCTTTCTATTGATTATATCAAAGCCTTAGTTTTTGATTTATCCTCCCCAAGGTCCTCTCTTTTTGTAGGGGGAGCATAAGAAAACAAGCTTAAATTTTCTTTAGAGCCCACCCAAACCATACAATACTTTACTTTTGGGTTGTAGTTGTCAAGCTTAGTGCTGGAGTAGGCTATTATATTTAATGTACAACACACCCTGTAGCGTGCCTACTTGTAAGGGGAGATTCGTATTTTTGTCAGCAATATCATGTATGGCCATGATTCAGTTGCAATACCGGTCTTGCCCGGGCTAAAGTCCATTTAGATTAAACTGGCAATGAATGTATTGAAATGGTTTGCCTATCAGCTTTTTAAGCTGTTAGGTTGGAAAGTTGTAGGGGGCCTCCCTCCTCACATCCCTAAAGCAGTGTTAATTTTTGCCCCGCATACAAGCAATTGGGATGCTTTTTACGGCCTTACTGCGCTTGCTAGCAAGAAGGTGCCCGTTAGGTTTGTTGTCAAAAAGGAAGCTATGTTTTTCCCACTTGGGCTTCTCTTAAGGTCATTAAGGGCTGTTCCTATAGACCGTAGAAAGAAAACCCAGCAGGCCAAAGCTACCAATATGGTAGAAGTGATGGTGCATATGTTTGCAGCGTGTGCCTCTCTCTTCCTGGTGATTTCTCCAGAAGGTACTAGGGACTATGCCAAGCATTGGAAAACTGGTTTTTATTATATAGCAGTACGAGCGCAAGTCCCTATTATTTTAGGTTACCTAGATTACGCCAAGAAGGAGGTAGGCATTGGTCCTGTTTTTTATCCTACCGGCGCTGTAGAGCAAGACATCCAGTACATCCAAGCTTTTTATAAAGACAAAATAGGGAAACATCCAGAGAAGGGGGTGAGGTAGGTTTAGATTTAGGTTTACAAGGGGTGTTAGGATAGGCTAGTTTGGCTTGCATCTAGGTTTTCACGTCCCCTTAGCCCCTGCAACCAGAGAATCCCTCTTGTTGGAGATTTGTTTTGTTAGATGTTACAAGAGTTGGCAGGTGACTGCTATTGCCTTTGCATCCAGTGACTTTACTGGTTTATTACTGCGCTGCACTAAAATTACCCAATTTCAGCAAAATTATTCTGCTACCAATCCAGATTATGGACACTGTTCCAAAGCTTCCATCCTTATCAACTGGCCAGGAAGGATACTTAAAAGCTACTATTAACCTTACAACAGTTCAGTAATTTTTTCATGTTTGTTTTCCTTGGCTATGTCTAAAGGGGTTTTCCAATATTTATTTTTATTTTGAAGTTTGTTCCTCTGTCGAGCAGTAGTTGAACCGCAGGCTTGTTTCCTCTCCGACCTCTACGCACAAGGCACAATTGTAAAACACTTGCGCCATCTTAGGAACGGTCTCGTGTTCTGTAAGACTGTGCGTAGGTATGGGCTATCCCGCAAACTGACTGCTTGTAATGCCTTTAACCGTACTTTTTAGTCAGTCTCTCTTATGGGCTCATGCAGTAACTGGCTCAGCTCCCTAGCTAGCTCTGGGGTAAGGATGTGCTCAATGGACTCTGCATCTTCATGCACATGGTCTGGCTTGATCTTGAGGTATTGGGTTAGGTACAACTCCCAAAGGCGATGGAGCCGACTTACTTCTTGACCTTTGGTTTTACCAGTGGCTGTCAGGTACCATTGCTGGCCTTTTTTTTGGAGCATATTTTGTTTTTTCAAACGCTTCAAACCCTGCATGAGCACCTGTGTAGGCATAGGCCTTAGCAGTAGGAGCGTTTTGGGATGTCTACTGCTATAGAAGTCACCTGCTGGCTCACCTAGCTTATAAAACAGCTTAAGGATATTTTCAGCCAAAGTTTTTTGTCGGTGCCTGTGCTGGCGTATTTTCCGGGCCAAGAGACCTTTTCCCGGTGCCAAGAGAAATGAACCATAGGCAATGAGCGTGCTACTTATCACAACCCAAGGGCCTGTAGGCATGGCTGGCACTACATAAGAGATAAAAGAACCTACTCCCCCGGCCACCATGCCTAGTAGGGCAGCCAAGCGTACCATGGTAGGGAGGTGGTTGGTCCAGAAGCGCGCAGCAGCAGGGGGGGTAATGAGCATGGCAGCCATAAGCAGAATCCCTACAGCACGGATGCCTATAACAATAGCCAATACCGTGAGGCTGGTGAGCAACAGCTCAAGCCTCTTGACTGGTAGCCCTATGGCTTGGGCAAAGGCTTTATCAAATGCTACAAGTGTGAATTCTTTGAAAAAAAGCAACAAAATCATCATGAGCACCAGGCTGAGTATGGATAAGGTCTTTAAGTCGTGACTGACGAGAGCTGCGGTCTTACCAAAAAGGAAATTGCTCAAGCCTACTTGTGCGGCATTGCCCGAGTGCTGGATAGCTGTTAAGAGCAATACGCCGATGCCAAAGGTGACGGACAGCACCAGGGTAATGGCAGTGTCTTCCTTGAGTTTAGAGTAATGGGTGATCGCATCGATAAGCAGCAGTGAAAGCCAGCCTGTAGCAAAAGCTCCCATGACCAAATAGACAGGATTTTTAGTGCCCGTAAGGATAAAAGCTAGACATACGCCTGGCAGCACGGCATGTGCAATGGCATCGCCCACTAAGGCTTTCTTTTTGAGCAATGTAAAGGTGCCCACCATGGCAGCACTGCTGGTAAGGAGCAAGGTGCCCACTACCACATACCTGACGTTGGGATCAGCTAAAGAAAAGAAATCTAGGATGGTTTGCATAGGCTACAAGGTTTATGAAAGCTTGTGCACAAACTTCAAAGCTCTCTCTGACTTCTTCTTGGAAGCAGGAGCAATTGGGTCGTGTTGATATTGTAGGCATAGGTTACTTCATGAACACTCGTATAGGGTGTCGATTTTGTTATACCTACCTCAGTGTGCTGCTCAGCGTTGCTCCCTAGAGGGCAATTCCTGCTCCTGCAGTAAGTTCTCAATTTTGCTCAAAAAGGTCAGTTTGCTACCATAGGCTTCTTGAAGCAATGCTGGCTTTAAGACTTCTTGGCTAGGACCAACAGCTACCACACGCATGTTTAGGAGAATACTCCAGTCAAAATAGCTAGTAGCAGATTGCAAGTCATGGTGCACTACGATAACGGTTTTACCTGTAAGGGCCATGTTTTGGAGCAAAGTGATGATCATTTTTTCTGTAGCAGCGTCTACGCCTGCAAAAGGCTCATCCATAAGGTACAGTTGGGCCTCCTGCGCCAAAGCTCGTGCTAGGAACACACGCTGCTGCTGCCCGCCTGAGAGCTGCGCTATTTGCCGCCCAGCTAGCGACTCCATGCCTACTTTACAAAGACACTCCAAAGCTTTTTCCTTGTCGGCCTTGCGGGGACGCTGGAAGAGACGCAAATGAGCGTACCGCCCCATGATTACTACGTCTAGCACAGAAGCAGGAAAATCCCAGTCCACGGATTCTTTTTGGGGCACATAACTAATTTGCTGCCTTACTGCATCTAGGGGCTTGTCAAAAAGCTTGATATAACCACTATCAGGCGGTACTAAACCCATCATGGCCTTGAGCAAGGTAGACTTGCCAGCTCCATTAGGCCCCATAATGCCGATGACTTTGCCCTGTGGCAAAGCAAGGTCTATATCCCACAGTACGGGTTTTTTTTGGTAAGAGACAGTTAGGTCATGAATTTCTACAACCGGATGAGTAGCCTGTGCAATCATTACTTGAGGGCGTTAACAATGGTTTGGACATTAGCCTGAACCGTACCATGATAGGTACCTTCAGGAGTATTGGCTTGGCCTAGGGTATCAGAATATAAATAGCCACCTACTGTTACCTGATGGCCTCTCTGCTGACAACCTTCTACAACGGCCTTAAGAGGCCGGTCTGGCACTGAAGTCTCTAGGAAGATGGCCTTGATGTTGCGCTGGATAATGAACTTCACTAAATCAGTAATGTCTTTCAGACCACATTCTGACACGGTAGAGATACCCTGAAGCCCCCGCACTTCCATGGCATAAGCGCGTCCAAAATAAGAAAAAGCGTCGTGAGCTGTAATAAGCACACGCTGAGAGGCTGGAATTTGTTGGATAGCCTGATAAGTAGCCCTGTGGAGGTCATCTAGCTGTTGAAGGTAACAGGCCGTATTGCGCTTGTAGTGGTCTGCAGCAACTGGGTCTGCTGCTTGCAACTGTTCGCTGATGTATTGTACGGCTTGTTGCCATAGGCGCACGTCAAACCAAATGTGTGGATCTACCCCGATGGGAAAATCAGGGTCTCGTAGCAACTGTGCTTCATCAATGGCTTCGCTAATAGCATAGATCGGTCGCTTGTGACTGAGCTTGTGCAGTATGTCCGCCATCTTTCCTTCAAGGTGCAACCCATTGTAAAAAACGATGTCTGCCTTCAAAAGATGTTGTAAATCCCGCTGCGTAGCCTTGTAAGCATGAGGATCTACGCCAGGCCCCATGAGAGTAATCACCTTGGCATGACCTTCTACAATGTTTTTCACTGCATCTCCGATCATGCTGGTCGTTGCTACCACCGTAAAACGCGCTTTTTCACTGTCTTGGCAGCCCATAGTGCTACAACAACAAGCTAGCAGGAGTGCTTGGATAAACCTTTTTAGTACATTATGGAGATAAGGAGGTAGCGTTGTCATCTTTTTCTGAGTAAAAGCAATTAGAGCGTGACTAAAATGTTGTTGCTGACTTTTTGCGATATGTTAACCTTGGGAAGGTTGTCAATGCTAATGTCCATAGACTGATCAAAGGAAATTTTTTCAATGATACTGACTTTGGCACCTAGGTAGATACTGCGCTTGCTGAGGTATTGCAAAAACTGTGGTGTTCCATCCTGCAAGGCAATAATTACACCGCTGCTGCCCACTGCTACTTCTGATAACGCTGTACTGATTTTGCGAGCCACCTCACCTTGGGGATTAGGAATGGGTTGGCCGTGTGGGCTATAGGTGGGATGTCCTAGAAAATCATCTAAGCGCTGGACGAGTAATGGGGACTGTACATGTTCGAGCTGCTCTGCTATTTCATGTACTTCTTCCCAGCCTAGCTTAAGCTTTTCTACCAGGAAGACTTCCCAGAGCAAGTGCTTGCGAATGACTTGCAGTGCATGGGCCTTACCTGCTGTTGAGAGGTTGACTCCTTGGTATTTCTGGTAAGCCACCAGGTCCTTTTCGTGCAGCTTTTGAATCATATCTGTCACTGATGCTGGACTGGTATTCAGTGCTTCTGCCAATGCGTTGGTAGCTACAGCCTTTTTCCCGCCTTCAGAACGCTGGTAAATCGCCTTGAGGTAGTTTTCCTCTGTATAGCTGATACGCATAAGCATTACTTATTCTAATGGACATCAAGTTATAAAATTTTAGAAAAACTTAAAAAATAATTTTTACTAGACTAAACTTTACTATGTCTCCCAAGTCACTTTGTCCGCTCAGGCCTATTCTGTTTCATGCCTAAGCTCTAGACAGTGGCTTTGTATATGGGGTATGAAACGCCGACCCAGAACGTACCTTACTTGAAAAAATGCTGATGCTATTAATTGTATTTATACGTACCAAATATTATTTGGTGCAAGTTTGTAACCTACTCTTTATCAGGACTTTATAAAATTTAAGCTATCATTTAAGTTGATAGCCTTTTATAGTACTATTCGAAGTAATGACAGCCTTGAAGGACGATTGTAATGTAGCATTGGTACAGGCGCAAAGGTTATGCCCTAACCAAGGATCACCAATCTCCTTCTAGTCATACTCAAAGGTACATTTGCCGTAAACCTTTTATGGTTACCTTTACAGGCTATTATTGAAAGTGTTAGCTGCATGAAAAAATACCTACCTAATTTTTTAACCTTGCTGCATCTTACTTGCGGTAGTCTGGGGGTTATACTAGCGCTGCAAGGAAAGCTGATACAAGCAGCCATATGCGTCTGGTTAGGAGGATTGTTTGACTTTTTAGATGGTTTCTTGGCGCGACTGTTGAAGGCTTATTCTCCACTTGGCCAGCAGCTGGACTCTTTGGCCGACCTGATTACTTTTGGTTTGCTACCTGCAAGCATTATGTATGGATTAATAGGCCGACAAACCAACTCCCTTTATCTCCCCTTCACAGCTTTGCTGCTTCCTAGCTTTTCCGCACTCCGGCTCGCTCGGTTTAATATTGATACGCAGCAAAAGGATGTTTTTATAGGCCTGCCTACTCCTGCCAATGGAGTGCTCATCAGCACTTTTCCTTTGATCATCGCAGCTAATAAATATGCGTGGTTGACCACCTTGCTCACGCAGCCCTATGTCTTGGTAACTATAGTGTTGCTTACCTCTTGGCTCCTTATCGCTCCCATAAAGCTCATGGCCTTTAAATTCAAGACCTATGCTTGGCATCCAAACCGTTTTAAATATGGCTTCTTGCTTGTTGCTGCTTCGCTCATACTCCTGCTTCGTATAGAAGGGCTAGGGCTGAGCATTGTCTTGTACCTCCTCATGGCTAACTCTAATAAAGAGATAAGTGACCCTTGAATAATGTTCCAACTTATAGTTCATCCAGGTTTGGCAACCATGACGAGCAAGTGAAAGTAAGTTTGCAAGCATCCTCAGCTCCTCTCAACCATGGCTTGATAGCCCCAAAAGCAAAAAGATGTTGAGGGCGAGGAAAACAGACTTAATCAACCTATAGTCAATCAATTCAATAACAGACAGTATGCTGGACAGAACTACTCCCCCTCTTTTTCAAACCATCGACCACCTCAAGCTCCCTTGGCCCCAAACACTGCTACTCAAAGCAGGTATCCCCTTGTTTGTACTCAATGCAGGCCAGCAACCTATTATTAAGTTAGAACTTGTATTCGAGAATGGCACATGGCACGAACCAAGCAATGGGGTAGCTTACTTTACAGCCAAGATGCTTTTAGAAGGTACCCAACATAAGAGTGCACAAGACATAGCACGTTACATTGACCAGTATGGCGCTAGCCTTGAAGCTAAAGTACAGCCTGATAGGTGCAGCATCACTTTAATCACCCTGTCCAAATACCTTGAGCCTATGCTCATCTTGTTGGCAGAGCTACTCTTGGATCCTGCTTTTGCAGAACAGCGCTTAGACCACTTAAAGCACTTGACCATACAGGCACTTAAAGTAGATGATGAAAAAAGCAGCCATGTAGCGCACAAAAAGTTCAAGGAAGTACTGTTTTCAGCTGCTCACTCCTATGGCAAAAGCCTTACAGCAGCAGCCATAGCTGCCATTACCCCAACGCATTTAAAACAATACTATGACTGCCAGCTCTTAGCTGGATGCTGTATCTTTATGAGTGGAAGGATAGATGAACAAGATATAGTGATGGTACAGCGACATCTGCAAGCACTCCCCATGCATGCCTCATACTCCCAAAGTCCTTCTTCAGCTGTTCAACCACCTGCTCAAGTACATTTGTTGCAAAAAGGACGCTTACAAGCTGCCATCAACATGGGTAAGGTACTCTTTACCAAAAACCATCCTGACTACTTGCCCATGCTGTTTTTAAATACGTTGCTAGGCGGCTACTTTGGCTCTCGACTTATGCACAACATCCGCGAACAAAAGGGCTATACCTATGGCATTTATTCCAGGATTATAGCATTGAAATATACTAGCTACTTGGTAATTGCCACTGAGGTGATGCAGGAGTTTACCCAAGCTGTCTGCCAAGAAATTGAACAGGAAATCAAGGCACTACAAACTACGCCAGTGCCTCAGGAGGAGCTACAGAAGCTCCGTAACTATATGCTAGGGGATTTTCTGTCAGAAGTCAACGATCCTTTTTCTGTCATGGAGAAATTTAAAGCAGCACACTTGTATGGACTAGATCAGCAGTATTATGAGCACTTCTATGATACAATTAGCCATATCAATAGCGCACACATCATGGCATTAGCCAATCAGTATTTGCCTACAGATAGCCTTAGCCGGGTTATTGTAGGGTGATTGGGCTTATTTATTTATGGGGTTGCTCATTTTATGTAGAGGAAAAGCTTTTGGCTGATAGTAGGGGCGTGTAACAGGTTCCCCTGAGATGTTTTACAGAACGCCATGCAACTCTCCTGTAGCCTAAAATTAGGGTTAACACAATGGTCTACTTTATAAGTTTATTCGTTGAAGATACCCCCCTAACACGAAAGAACCAGCTAAAGTGCGCACGCTCCAAAGAATATTTTGTCATCAAATAGCTGACCAAGCATAATCCATTATTTTATAACTAATTTCGGTGACAAAGATCTTTGCCTTTCAGCTTAGTAGCCTTTAAAAACAAAAACCTTGACCACCCTTGTTCATCTACCTAACTAGCGGAGTCATCATAGGCATACTGATTGGCTGGTACTTCGTCCAAGCTAAGCGCAACGCCTACTGCCAAACCTTACAGGCTAAGCTGGACGGAACTATGCAACAGCTTACTGAGGAAAAAGAGGAATTGCTTGAGACACGTGCCCAAAATCTCTATCTCGCTAAAGACTCTGCCCGCTTAGAAACCGCCAATAAGCACTTAGTGGAAAAATTGAATGAACAAAAGGAGGCAGTAGAGACCATGCAGGAAAAGCTAGCTATTCAGTTTAAAAACTTGGCTAATGACCTGCTAGAAGAAAAGAGTAAAAAGTTCACCGATCAGAACAAGGTCAACCTAGAAAGCATTTTAAAACCCTTAGGAGAACGCATACAACACTTTGAACAAAAAGTAGACCAAACCAATAAAGAGAGTCTGGAGCGCAACGTAGCCCTAAGAACAGAAATTAAAAGGCTCAATGAGCTGAATACCCAGATCACCAAAGAAGCAGCAAACCTGGCCAGGGCCATCAAAGGCGATAGCAAAGCACAAGGCAACTGGGGTGAGTTTGTCCTAGAAAGTATTTTAGAAAAATCTGGGCTTGTTAAAGACAGAGAGTATATCATACAAGCCTCTTTTGTAAATGAAGAAGGCAAGCGCTACCAACCAGACGTTATTATCAAGCTGCCTGACGAAAAGCAACTGATCATTGATGCCAAAGTTTCCTTGGTCAATTATGAACGCTCCTTCAATGCTGAGCATGACATAGACCGAGAATTAGAGCTCAAAAAGCACATACAATCCATTCACAGGCATATCAAAGAGCTGAGTAGAAAAAATTATCAACAGCAGTATGGCCTCAAAGGACTAGACTTTGTGTTGATGTTTATTTCTATAGAACCTGCCTTTAGTCTGGCTGTGCAGCACGACTCCACCCTCTTTAATGAAGCTTATGAAAAAAACATCGTAATCGTCTCCCCTTCTACCCTAATTGCAACACTGCGCACGATTGCCAACATCTGGAAAAATGAATATCAAAACCAATATGCACTAGAGATAGCTCAGCAAAGCGGGGCGTTGTATGATAAGTTCGTAGCCTTTGTGGAGGATCTCAAAAACATAGGGCGGCAGATAGATAGCACACAGAAAGTTTATGTAGAGGCTATGAAAAAACTATACGAAGGCAAAGGAAACTTAGTAAAAAGGGCGGAGAAAATTAAGGCGCTTGGTGCAAGCACAAGCAAAAGCCTAGACACAGAACTTGTTGCTCGGGCTAGTAGCCTACAATAGTGAAGGATAAGTGATGCGTGTATGAGGTGGTTGTACTGTCTTTGAGCCAAGTTTGTGACTCCATTTGCCTGCGATTTCCCAAATGTATACTTCCTAGGGCCAACTAAAGGCATATGTTCAACCCTGACTTATAGGCTTTCTTGAAAATACTGTGAGGTTGGTGCTAGCCTTTAGTTAACTCCTCTTTCCATACCTCAACCTGGCCAATACTTCATCCAAGGTAAAAAGGTATATGCATGAGAAGATTTGCGCGAGCTTGGCGGGTTAATTATGATGCAGCTACTACTTTGAACTGCAGAGTATGTATTACGTCTTTGTAAAGTGTGATTGTTGCTTGATGGCTACCTAGTTCCTTAATCGGCTTGTCAAAACGGATGTCTTTGCGGTCTACTACAAAGCCCTGGCTTTTGAGCGCATCGGCCAGGTGCGCGGTAGTAATTGAACCAAAAATTTTTCTTTTTTCTCCTGCTTTGGCTTTAACCTCAATAGTAAGTTGACTAATCTGTGTTACTAGGGCCTCTGCTGCCTGCTTGAGTCGGGCTATTTTGTGTGCAGCCTGGCGGGCATTTTCTAGGGCTACCTTTTTGTTAGGTTCATTAGCAACAATAGCAAAGCCTTTAGAGATCAGATAATGGTTCCCATATCCTGGCTTTACGTTTATGATATCGTTCTTGTGGCCTAAGCCTTTTAAGTCTTGCTTCAGTATTACTTCCATTTTTGGGGAGGTTAAACTTTTTTCTCACTGACAACTCATCAGCGACTTTGTCACGCAGCTACTCTCTAAACGCGCTCAGAGAATTGTATAATACAAGAGGAAAGTACTCTAAAAATTTTGAGAAAGACACCAGACGCTCATTTACTCAGAGAGCCGTTGATAATGGTTATTTCAAATTGTCTGCTACATATGGCAAAAGTGCCACATGTCTAGCGCGCTTAACGGCTTGTGCTACCTTTTTCTGGTATTTAAGGCTGTTGCCAGTAATACGTCGAGGTAAAATTTTTCCTTGCTCGTTCAAAAATCGCATCAAAAAGTCTACGTATCTATAGTCTACGTGTTTGATGCCATGCTTCTTAAAGCGACAATATTTTTTACCTGTATTTCGCCTCTGTACAGATTCGTTTACTAAAGTCATGCTACTTGTTCTTTCTTAGGTTCAGTTTTTTTAGTAAAAGCACCGCTTCTTCTTTTTTCATTGTACTCAACCCCATGCTTGTCTAAATCAGTGGTTAAGAAGCGGATAACCTTTTCTTCCCTTCTATACTCTATTTCTAGTGCGTTAGGCACCTCTGGGGTAGCTCTAAACTCAATGAGATAATAAAAACCCGTAGATTTGTGCTGAATAGGATAGGCCAAATTTTTAAGGCCTATAGTCTCTTCGTGAACTATCTCGACTTTTTTCTCCTTGAGAAAATTTCTAAGCTTAGCAATAGTCTCTTGTACCTGCTGTTCAGATAAGACAGGAGTCAAAATGAATAAAGTTTCGTAATTTTTCAATTCCATGTAGTAGCATTTGAAAAGATAGCTTTGCAAAGCTAGTAAAGTTCATATTGAAGTCAAAGCGTTTATTCCTCTACCTAAAAGCTGCTACTTATGCAAGTCAACATCGCTGAATCCTGGGCCAAGCATTTGGAAAAAGAGTTTCAGCAATCCTATTTTGAAGCGCTCGTAGACTTTGTCAAAGCAGAATACCGGGAACACAAAGTCTATCCCCCAGCCAAGGAAATATTTCAGGCTTTTGAACTCTGCAGCTTTGAAGCCACCAAGGTGGTCATCCTTGGACAAGATCCCTACCACGGGCCCATGCAAGCCAATGGATTGTGCTTCTCAGTTAGAGAAGAGGTGCCTATCCCTCCTTCTTTGTTCAATGTTTTTACGGAAATCTATCATGACCTAGGCACCCCTATCCCTCAACACGGTGATCTAGAACGATGGGCTCAACAAGGCGTACTGCTGCTCAACGCTACTCTGACAGTGCGTGCCAGGCAACCAGGTTCTCACCAGAATAAAGGGTGGGAGACCTTTACAGATGCTGTTATCACAACAGTGTCACAAAAAAAAGAGCATGTAGTCTTTATGTTGTGGGGAGCTTATGCACAGAAAAAAGCAAGCCTCATTGACGGCACCAAGCATCTGCTCCTCAAATCAGCACATCCTTCTCCTTACTCTGCTGAAAGAGGCTTTTTTGGTAACCGGCACTTCAGTAAAGCCAATGCCTATTTGCAGGCTAATAACTTGGAGCCCATTGTGTGGTAAAGCTTCCTTAGAAGCTCCAATGATGCCCCTTGGCTAGCACAGGGCCTTCGCGTTTGCCTACCCCAACGCCTATGGTTTAGAAGACTTGAAAAGGGCAATAGGGTTGCTTCAAAGACAAGGGGGCAGAGAAAAGCGAGCTTATTTTAGCATTACAAGGCTTTGATTTAAAAAGCTACTTATTTGAGCTAGGGGGGTAAGTGGATTTGCTTCAACCCATTAAAAAACTGAGTGCTTTGACAAACGAAAACATAATAGCGCTATTCAAGGATACAGCTAAGCTTCTAGAACTACACGGTGCCAATCCATTTCAGGTAAAACATTATAGCCATGCAGCTTTTTGCTTGGAAAAGATCAGACAAGAAGTAACAGGGTTAGACTTTGAAATCCTAAAAAGCCTTGAGGGTATGAACCCAAGCACGGCTAGGCTCATCCATGAAATCAACACAACAGGCACACTGAAACGTTGGAGAGCGCTGATTGACAAAACGCCCCTAGGAGTATGGGAGCTGCTGGACGTGCGAGGCCTAGGTCCTAAAAAGTTGAGGGTCATATGGCAAGGGTTAGGTATAGAAACCCCCATAGCCCTCCTGCATGCGTGTGAAGAAGGCAAGGTCGCTGCACTACCAGGCTTGGGCCTTAAAACAGAAGAGACTATCAAAGCTGGCCTAGCATTTAAGGCTAAACACAAAGACATGTTTCATTATGCCTCTGCCCTCCCCTATGCTACTAAACTGGAGGCACTGCTGCAGCAACACTTTCCTGGAGTGCTGGTTTCTCTAACTGGAGCGATTCGTAGAAAAATGGAAGTTGTAGGCCAAGTAGACCTATTGATTGGTACAGACCAAGTGCAGACAGTCACACAGTGGCTAGACCAAAGAGAAAACCTTCAAAAAGAGCCCAAGATTTCTGGGCCTTTTTCCTGGCGAGGCCAATTTGTTGACAATCAGCTCAAGCTAATTATCCTTTTTTGTAGGCCAGAAGCGTTCTACAAACAGCTGATCATACAGACCGGTGCTGAGGCGCACTTAGCCCTTATTGTGCAGGATGGCAAGCAGCTGGGCGAGCTTGTAGAAGAGTTTGGGGAATTGGCTAATGAACAAGCTTTTTATGAACAGATCCACCTGCCTTATATGCCCCCTGAGCTACGAGAAGGCAAGATAGAGTTTGCATGGGCGCGCGAAAAAAATGCTCTCCCCTTGCTCGAGGTGCAAGATTTAAAAGGGGTTTTTCATAGCCATACAACAGCTAGTGATGGTAAACATACTTTGGAGGAGATGGCACGGCATTGTATAGCCCTGGGTTATGTATATTTAGGTGTCTCAGACCACAGCCGATCTGCCATCTATGCAGGAGGACTTATGCTTGAGGCTATCCAGCAGCAACACCAAGAGATTGATCGCTTGAACAAGGAGCTAGCTCCTTTTAATATCTTCAAAGGCATTGAGTCAGACGTGCTTGCAGACGGTAGCTTGGACTACCCTGATGAGGTCCTTGCATCTTTTGATTTTGTCATTGCCTCAGTGCACACAGGCCTGCAAATGAATGAGAAAACAGCTACTGAGCGCGTTATCAAGGCTATCTGCAATCCCTACACCACGATTTTAGCACACCTGACCAGTCGGTTGTTGCTGCGCCGCCAAGGCTTTCCTATAGACTACAAGGCTGTCATTGATGCTTGTGCTGAACATGGGGTCATTATTGAAATAAACTCCAACCCCTGGCGCTTGGAATTGGATTGGCGTTGGGTAGACTATGCCTTGAGTAAAAATATTTGGATCAGTGTGAACCCTGATGCTCACAGCAAAGAAGGCATTGAAAACATGTACTATGGCGTGTGTGTAGGCAGAAAAGGAGGACTTACTCCTGCACATACCTTCAATGCTTTGCCTCAGCCCCAAGTAGCAACCTATTTGCAACAGCGCAAGGGCAAGGCCCTGGGTAAAAAATAGGCATGCAAGGGCTAATAGTTACAAATCAGCAAGGTTCATCTCTTAATCTTCAATATTCCAGCCCATCATGCTTAACCTGAAACTCAATCTCTTTACTCCTCATCCTCAAACTCGGCTTGTATACTACTGTCGATTGCACAGAATGCATTGACAATTTCATCATAGAAGCCACGATAATATTTGGCCCGCTATATGGGTGATTTTTCACTTGCAGACCATGTTAATCCTATTTTTTTCGTGCTTGCGCAAATGTCCTCCAAATCTAGGGCACGCTCCCAGGGAGTTTGGTAGTCCTAATAAAAGGTGTTCTCATCTGCTTCTCCCCATTGGTGGGTACTCCAAGTACAACTTGTTGACATCTGCTCCTAGTTTAGTCAATTAAAAAATTGAAATAAATGGATTACTTTGCCCTTATAACAGCAGATAGGCTTAGGGCCTTCAATAGCTAGCAAAAGGCATACAGCTGGTATCAGATTGGTACTAATGTCCTGTTAGTTACTTTAGGCAAGGATAAACCACCTGTGCAAGGGTCTAACAGCCTGTATCATCCAACTCCTATTTTGCGTGACTTTGATAAGCAGCTGAACGACTTTGCGCTGGGCATGGAAATAGAAAGACTTAGACATTCATAATTATCAGCTCATTGTATGCAAATAGCATTACACAGTAAAGGGATCGCTGAAGCTACCCTCCCTGTTATCAAGGGTTTGCTCAAAGTCCTGCTTGAGGGTCAAGCTGACCTCTTAGTTTCACAGCCATTATATGACCTACTAAAAGCTACCCCTACCCAGTTACCAAGATTAAGCCCCTTTGTGCAAAAGGATGACCTAAGGCACGCAGATTTGATGATCAGCCTGGGTGGAGACGGTACACTGTTAGAAGCAGTAAATTATGTCAGTGCTGCTGAAATACCTGTGCTAGGCATGAATACAGGAAGGATGGGTTTTCTGGCTACAGTAGCGCCTGAAAAGGCGGTAGCAGCTTTAGAAAGCTATTGGCAAGGCAATTATAGCATAGATGCGCGTACCCTTTTGCAGCTAGAAGTCAATGGAGCAGCTCTAAAACACTCTGGGTGTGCCTTGAACGAAGTAGCTTTTTTAAAACAAGACACTTCTTCTATGATTGCTATCCATGCCTGCATTAACGGTGCATTGCGTACCACCTACTGGGCTGATGGGCTGGTTGTGGCCACACCCACGGGGTCTACAGGCTACTCTTTAAGTTGTGGTGGGCCCATCATATTGCCCAGTGCCCATAACTTGCTCATTACCCCAGTCAGCCCCCACAACCTTGCTGTCAGACCTCTAGTGGTACCAGACAGTGCTGTATTGACTTTTAAGCTAGAAAGTAGGAATCAGAAATTTTTAGTAGCGCTTGACGGCCGTTCCCAAGCTATTCGCACTAATGTAGCACTAACTGTTAAAAAGGCTCCTTTTCAGGCAAAGCTGGTTAAGGTAGGTCATGACAATATGTTTGACGTACTACGTCAGAAGCTGCACTGGGGGCTGGATGTAAGGAATTAATGACTAGCCTATGGATGCATTGCTTGGGTTTAGAACTTTACGGTGATTTTTTTATAAAAAAGAAGCTTTGTATCTCATAAAAGTCTGTTAGAATTTTCCTCCTCTGCAGACAGCTTTTAGCTTACGTTGCACAGATAGTACAATAACTTCTTTTGCGTATTACTGCATTGATTGAAGAGTTGAAATAAATTTTATTGATGAAACTTGTATGTTAGCAAAGCCTGTAAACTACTCTATAACCCATGGATTCTAACAAAGCATTGCCCCAAGGTGACTCACTCCAAGCTTTTAATCGCCTTTTAGCCATTATGGATAATCTGCGGGAAAAATGTCCGTGGGACCAGCAGCAAACAATGGAGAGCCTGAGACACTTGACCATTGAGGAAACCTTTGAACTCTCTGAAGCTATTTTTCAGGGTGATATGGAAGAGGTCAAGAAGGAGTTGGGAGATCTGCTTTTACACATTGTATTTTATGCCCGTATTGCTTCAGAAATCCAAGCTTTCACAATAAAAAGCGTGATCCAAACCCTGTGTGAAAAGCTTATTTACCGCCATCCGCACATTTATGGAGAGGCACAAGCCAAAGATGCCCAGGCAGTAAGACAAAATTGGGAAAAGCTCAAACTCAAAGAAAAAGGCAACCAATCAGTGCTCAATGGGGTCCCCCGATCTCTCCCCAGCCTTATCAAGGCAATGCGCATACAGGAAAAGGTAAGTACCGTGGGCTTTGATGGGCAACAAAAAGAAGAAGTATGGCGCAAAGTTCAGGAAGCAATGCAAGCATTGGCTCGCGAGACTCATGAAGGTGTAGCTAAGCAACAGGAAAGAGTACAACAAGAGTTCGGAAACTTACTCTTCTCTTTGGTTAATTATGCAAGTTTTATTGAAGTCAACCCAGAGGAAGCTTTAGAAAAAGTTAATAGAAAATTCATACAAAGATTTCAACACTTAGAACACCAAGTTATGCAAGATGGAAAACAGCTTACCCAACTTTCATTCAAAGAAATGAACAACTACTGGAAGCAAGCCAAAAAGCAGACGGGTGCTAAATAAATCAGGGCTTCATAAGCGCTAGGTTACCCCTTGCAAGGGTACGAATACAAAACCAGAATATGTGTTAATGTTGTTTTGTGTTGCTGATATTTTTTTAACCTGGTCAATAGCTGTTTTTATAGGAATCACTAAGGTGCCACCGACGACTAATTGTGCCATTATCTCTTCTGGTACTTGATCGATGCTAGCAGAAACTAATATTTTATCAAATGGGGCTCTGTCCTTCAGTCCTAGTGCCTTTTCTGCCTGCACGATTGCTGCATTGGTCAAGCCATACTTTTTTAGATTCTTGTTGCCAAATTCTACCAATTCTGGGATTATTTCAACGCCATGCACTGACCCCTTTGCTCCTACGATTTGTGCCAGCAACGCAGTAGTCCATCCTGAACCAGATCCAATATCTAGAATTTTTTCTCCTGCTTGCGGATCTAGCTTTTCTAACATAAAAGCTACGGTAGTGGGCTGCGAGATAGTGGCATCGTAACCAATGCTTAATGGATAATCTTCATAAGCCCAACTTCTTGTTTCTGGACATACAAAATCTTTTCTATCTACTGCTTGAAAAGCAGCGATAATTGAAGGGGTCCTTAGCTTTCTATGCCTCACTAAATAATCTACTAATTCATCGTTGTTGAGCATAAGTATTTGTCTTTGGTGGTCGTGGGCCTGTGGATAGTTGGGCTAAACCCTGGCTGAGATTGAAGCTTGTAAATCTTAACAGAAAAGTCAAGGCTTATGTTCACCTTGCTGGTAGGTAATGGCCCATGAAAGGCCTCTGGGGCTAGAAAAAATAAATAGCTACAAAAGAGCAAGCCTAAAAGCAGTTCATCCCCTTCATGCTAGCTCAGAGGCTTTGTCAAGGAATACCCTTGGTAGCTTTCTTTTTAAAGTTTTTTAGTAAGTTTGCATTTGTACAAAAAAACAGAGTAGTTTGATTATGAAAAAAGGCATCCATCCAGAATACAGAGAAGTCGTTTTCTTAGATACTTCAAGCAATGTTAAATTCCTGACACGCTCTACGATGCGCTCTAAAGATACTATCCAGTGGGAAGATGGTAAAGAATATCCCTTGGTGAAAGTAGAGATTAGCGCTGTTTCACATCCTTTTTACACAGGAAAGAAAATTTTTGTAGACACAGCAGGAAGAGTAGAAAAATTCCGCCAGAAGTACCAAAAGAAGTAAATAGCCATTGGTCTCTTTCCGCAGCAAAGTACATGGGGGCAGCTCCGTATCCCCCAAAGCATAACAGGCCCTTCCCTCCTATTCTGGTGTCTCTGAGGTATCCAGTAGCCATGCAACCATGTCTGTTCTATCCATGCCCAAAATGCTTCAGGATTAAAAATCCTTGTCTATGAACATTGTGCTATTTGATACGCTTCAGGCACAAGAAGCCCTCAAGCCTTTTTCCTTTACAAGAGCTTTGTCCAGCATAAGGCTTGGCATTGTTACGATTCAAGAAAAGTGGCAGTACTACTTTCAAGGAGACTTCTCATTTATTACCTCCCCTTACCTCAACAGCAAATTTCCCTGTGTAAAAGCCAAAACAAACCTGTGTATCAACAGCACCGTTTGTCCTGAAGAGATGCTAGTAGAGGCGATCAAGCAACTACAACCCAACGAAAAGCTCGTCAAAGGCAATGAATTAATTGCTTGTTGTGGGGATGAAAAGCTACTTAAAGCATTCCAGAACAATGACTTTGACCATCTTGGCCTTAAAAAAGTGTCCTTTGAAGACCCTATCACACAGCTCAAAGATAAATGGGATATCTTCTTGCTCAACAACCAGGAGTTAAGAAGAGATTTTCAACGAATTTGTAGAGGGAGAAAAACGCAAGGTATTCACGATCGGCATACCATCGCCTACAATGAGAAAGCCATTTTTGTGGAAGAAGGAGCCACTATCAAGGCAGCCTTTTTCAATGCTGAGCTAGGTCCTATTTATATTGGTAAGCATGCTATCATACAAGAAGGTGCTATCATTCAAGGGCCTACTGCCATCTGTAACCATGCGCAAATCAGTATAGGAGCTAAAATACGCAATGCTACTACCATTGGTCCCCATGCCAGAGTAGGAGGCGAAGTCAGTAATGCAGTCATTTTTGGTTACACCAATAAAGTCCATGATGGCTTTTTAGGCAACTCTGTGCTTGGTGAGTGGTGCAACCTAGGAGCAGGTACCAATACTTCTAACTTGAGGAATGACTATGGGGAAGTAAAAGTGTGGGATTACCAGCAAAAAGGCCTTATAGATACAAAACTACAGTTCTGCGGACTTTTTATGGGTGACCATAGCAAGTGTGCCATCAATACAAGGTTCAATACAGGGACCGTAGTAGGGGTCAGTGCCAATGTGTTTGGCGCAAACTTTCCAGAGCAGTTTGTTCCTTCTTTTACCTGGGGGGACAAGCTGTACGGGACAACTTACTCTATAGCAAGAGCCCTGAAAACAGCTGCACGCATGATGCAGCGGCGTACAGTACAACTTACAGAGGCAGATGCATACATGCTCACCCATATATGGCATGCTACTGCCCATTACCGTGCTCAAGGGGAGCAATAAGCATGCAATTTAAAGTTATCCAAGGATATGAGCCCATTAAACAGCGCCTTGTAAACATGGTGCAAACCCACCAGGTGCCGCATGCACAATTATTTTGGGGACCTGAGGGAAGTGCTAAACTGCCCTTGGCTTTGGCCTTTGCAACTTATCTACACTGCCAAAACAGACAAAAGGAAGATGCCTGTGGCCAGTGTGGACCTTGTATAAAGATGCAAAAGCTAATCCACCCAGACGTAATGTTTGTTTTTCCTACGAGCCCCACGAAGCAGTTTACAGGCAAAGATGTAGTCAGTACAAATTTCCTGAAAGCATGGCGTGCTTTTCTGCATGAACATCCTTATGGAAATGTAAGTGATTGGAATTATTACCTAGGTAGCGAAAACAAGCAGCTTAACATCCCAAAAGAAGAAGCACGGCAGATTACCCAGTATGTAAGCCTAAAAGCGTTTGAAGCATTTTATAAGGTTGTACTTATCTGGCTGCCAGAATACCTACACCCAACAGCTGCCAATGCACTCCTTAAAGTTTTAGAAGAACCCCCTCCTCACACGCTCTTTTTATTAGTCAATGTTCACCCTGACAAAGTACTCAGTACCATCCGCTCACGCACGCAGCAAGTTCATATCCCTGCTTTTACAGACACAGCATTGTCAAGCATGCTTGTACAGCAGTGTTCCCTAGACCAACAACGGCTCGCGCAGATTGTGCTGATGGCTGATGGTAATTTTAACAAAGCCCTTAAACTTGCTGTAGATACCCCAGCAACCCATTTCGATCAGTTCAAAATCTGGATGCGGTTGTGCTATACCCCCAGCTTTGCGCAGCTACTCGCCCAAGCAGAGGCTTTTCAACAGATGCCTAAAGAAGACCAAAAGCACTTCTTAGCTTACTGCTTACATATGATGCGAGAAGCATTGGTCATCAAGTTTGGGCAACCAGACCTTACAAGGACCGCTGCGGCAGAGCAAGAATTTAGCCACAAACTGAGGCAGACTTTGACTGACCAGCAAATCAAGGATTATACTACCTGGCTAAATCAGGCATATTACTACATAGAACGCAACGCAAACCCCAAAATCTTGTACCTAGACCTGTCTTTGAAAATTGCCCACACTTTTAGGTTGTAGTTGTGAAAAAAGATGTAGCCACCGCACTTCGTATGGGTGCATAAAATGGTTAGCGCTCATTATTGAAACCTTATACAAAGCAGATGCAAAGCCTTACCCCTATTGTTAAAAAAATTCTTTTCATCAACGTTGCGCTTTTTCTAGTACAGCGTTTCCTAGGGTTTGACTTCATTGATGTCTTGGGGCTGCGGTGTATTTC
The DNA here is from genome assembly GCA_963705385.1 of uncultured Cytophagales bacterium. GTDB lineage: Bacteria > Bacteroidota > Bacteroidia > Cytophagales > Amoebophilaceae > MFD02979-c5. The sequence goes on along the minus strand of OY970075.1, from coordinate 578,433 downwards.
TTCTACTGATTTCAGGCCTTATCAACTCTTCACCCATTTGTTTGTCCATGCAAGCTTTGGACACTTGTTTAGCAACATGTATGCTTTGTTCACATTCGGTCCTATTTTAGAACATACATTAACCTCTAAGCGGTTTGTAGCCTTTTTCATCTTTACAGGTCTAGGAGCAGCAGCTCTCTACTCAGCCATTCACTACCTTGAAGTCAGTAGCATTGAGGTGCGCTGCCATGACTATTTAGCACATCCTGATCCACAAAGCTTCCAGGCTTATCTTAATCATTTTTCATACACTACTTGTAAGGCTTTCTACAAATTCGCGCATAATTTTTTTGAGTATGCTGATGACCCAGTTTACATTGCCCAAAGTAAGGTCATTGCAAGCCAGTTATATACACTCAAAGCAAATATACGTACCGTAGGAGCCTCAGGCGTTATCTTCGGGCTACTCATGGCCTTTGCTATGTTATTTCCCAACGTAGAGCTTTTAGTATTTTTTATCCCTATCAAAGCAAAATACTTTGTTGCCATCTATGGCGTGTATGAGCTCTACGCTGGTATGCAAGACAATCCATCAGATAACATAGCACATTTTGCCCATCTGGGTGGTAGCTTGTTTGGCTACTTATTTATCAAGTGGTGGAAAAGCAGCAGTAGTAACAAGAGTAGATAAAATTACCAGTTACCAGCCCAGACAGCTTACTAAGCACTTGGCTTCAGTAGGGAGTTACTGCCTTTAGGAGACACTGATGATGAAAAGCAACACATTTTAATATTTACCTACCGTGCTTCACAAAACCCAAGGTATTGTTTTAAGTCGCATTAAGTACCGAGAGACTTCTATCATTGCTAAAATCTTTACAGAAGCTTTGGGGTTACAGACTTATATTATTCAGGGGGTGAGGACGAAGAAGCCCAAACACAGCATTGCGCTTTTTCAAGCACTCACGCTCCTAGATATGGTAGTGTATCACAAAAAGTATGTGAACCTACAGCGCGTGGCAGAAGTGAAGCTCTATACACCTGTTGGCAATATCTTGGGAGACATCAAAAAGGGAACCATTGTCCTTTTTCTAGCAGAGCTTTTAACCAAGGTCATCCGTGAGGAAGAACACAATAAAAAACTTTTTGATTTTTTATGGCAAGCAGTAATAACCCTTGACCAGCAGTCAGCTGGTTATGATTGTTTTTACCTCACCTTTATGCTCCAGTTGTGTGGCTACTTAGGTTTTGGTATCAAGCATGCACAAGAAATTAATACCCAGCTCAGTAGCTCTGGACAGCATTGGGCACTACAACAAGAAGAAATAGAGCTGTTAGATGATTTGTTAACAGGAGCATCCCATGAGGATCGAAAACTTGGTAAGTCGGTCAGAAGAAATGTATTGACAGGGGTGCTCAAGTTTTACCAGCTACACATCGATGCTTTAGACAGGCTAAGGTCCCTAAAAGTGCTTCAGGAAATCGGGTAAATAATAAAATCCTACCCCTGCTAGCAACTTCAGTTTTTGACCCCTGTAGAACTCAAAAAAACTTACATTTTCAAGCTATCAAGGAGGTTGAATACCCAATTCTGTAAGGATCTTGTCACGCAGATCAAGATATAGGTAGGTTATAGCAACTCCAAGCTTTGCATACAAGGAAGTCGTATGTTTTCCCTTTGTCCAGAGGCTGACCTATTACAAGGTTTATACACAACCTTATGAGCTAGGAGCAAAAGGCTAGCGATTTAGTTCACCATAGACACCGGTTAGACAAGGAGGGTACAATAACTTTATTTATAGCTTCTGTTTGTTAGTAGGGCAAATGGTTGCACTCTATTTGTTAAGCTTTGCTATTTTTTTTAAAATCTATCGACAAAGTGCTGTCTTACCAAAGTTTTATATCCTTTTAGGACGTAAACAAACATAGAATATTCTGTCGGGGTGGATGAGGGCATCTATGCCAACAATCCTGGCATAGCAGCTATGCTTGCGGTTATATCCAGACTTTCTCCGTGAAGAGCTAGTAGTGGTGTCATTAGGTACTGGAAAGACCGAGAAGGTAACTTACATAGATGGCTTTGACATAAAGCATGTTGCTAATCTAATTGATAATATGATGAACGCTAATGGGGAGCTAGTAGATAGTGCATTTGAAGCTACTGCTTCATTGTTATGACTTCAGCCTAGACTTCCTAAAAGGAGATAAAAAGCACCTTGAAAAGTTGGTGATCTAGGCGGAGCAGCTACTCAAGGAAAGGAAACAGAACATTGCTACTTTGCTAGAAAAACTAACAGAATAGTTAGTCAAATAAACTTACTAGGCTGCTAGGGTAGCTACTATGAATCGTAAACCCCTTTTGAAAACAGAACCAGAGTTTCATGCGGTTAACCTACCTGTTTCGAAACTCAATATTCAAGATTCATATAAAGCATACTCCTAGCTGACCTGGCTGCTTGGTCAATTTTTTCGTAGCAGAACTGCTGTTAGCAGTCTTCTTCTACCACCTTTCCTTGATGACTAGCTGAGGTTTATAGCTTGGCTTCTGCCAGCATCTTCTCACCTTTTTCAATGGCTTGTTCTATGGTACCTACCAGGTTAAAAGCTGACTCAGGTAGGTAGTCAAGTTTGCCATCCATAATCATGTTGAATCCTTTGATAGTGTCTTTGATATCTACCAGCATGCCCTTAAGCCCGGTAAACTGCTCTGCCACGTGGAAAGGTTGGGATAAGAAGCGCTGTACCTTTCTAGCGCGGTATACTGTTTGGGTATCTTCTTCTGACAGCTCGTCCATACCCAGGATAGCAATGATGTCTTGCAACTCTTTGTAACGCTGTAGTATATACTTGACTCGCTGTGCTGTTTTGTAATGCTCCTCACCCAAAACTTCAGGGCTTAAGATGCGTGAAGAGGAATCCAGTGGATCTACGGCTGGGTAAATCCCTAACTCTGCAATTTTACGCGAGAGGACAGTAGTAGCATCAAGGTGTGCAAACGTGGTAGCCGGAGCTGGATCAGTTAGATCATCTGCAGGTACATAAACAGCCTGGACAGAAGTAATCGATCCGTTTTTGGTAGAGGTAATGCGCTCTTGTAGTGTCCCCATCTCTGTAGCTAGTGTAGGCTGGTAGCCCACGGCAGAAGGTATGCGACCCATGAGTGTAGAGATTTCAGAGCCTGCTTGCGTAAATCTGAAAATATTGTCAATAAAGAAAAGTACATCCTTTCCCTGTCCACTATCGCTATCTCGGAAATACTCTGCAGCGGTCAGGCCAGTGAGTGCCACCCGTGCTCTTGCGCCTGGTGGCTCGTTCATTTGACCAAATATCAGCGTAGCTTGTGAAGTTTTAAGGGCTTCTCTATCAACCTTAGAGAGGTCCCACTCCCCTTTTTCCATAGACTTTCTAAACGCTTCTCCGTAATTGATCACCCCTGCCTCAATCATTTCTCGCAGCAAGTCATTGCCTTCACGGGTCCGTTCCCCTACCCCTGCAAACACAGATAGGCCAGCGTAGGACTTAGCAATGTTATCGATCAGCTCCATGATTAAAACAGTCTTACCTACTCCAGCACCGCCAAAAAGACCAATTTTACCACCCTTTACATAGGGAGCTAGCAGATCGATTACCTTAATTCCTGTATAAAGTACTTCAGTAGAAGTAGAGAGGTCTTTGAACTGGGGGGCGGGCCTGTGTATGGGTAGGCCGTCTTCTACTACAGGCTGCTCAATGCCATCGATGGCTTCGCCTACAACATTGAATAACCTTCCTCTGATAGCTTCGCCTACTGGCATCTGGATAGGACTTCCGGTATCTGTCACTTGCATCCCCCGCACAAGTCCTTCGCTGGTGTCCATCGCTATGGTCCGTACACGATGCTCTCCCAAGTGGCCCTGGCATTCTAATATGACCTTTTTTCCACTTTCTTTAGTAACTTCTAATGCGTTAAGGATGTTGGGTAACACTGCTCCTTCATCAAAGCTAATATCTACTACGGGACCTACTATTCGGATGATTGCCCCTGTATTTGTCATTTATTTTTTTTGAGGGATTTATGTTGAAACTGTTGCGCTGTAAATGTAGCACACAAATTAATTTCCTAAAACAGTACTAGCTATCAAACTAAAAAATTTACCAGCAAGTTTTGGGGTTGTAACACGAATAATCCTCATATTCAATATGGATCTTGCTTAAGCACAAAATTTTCTCACCTTAACATTCACCCCCCTATTATAGCGCAAGTGTTTTACACCTGTGCCGCCGAACTCAAATAGCAACGCTACCATCAATTGACGTCCCTTGTATAGGTTACAAAATTTTTTGATTGGGTAGCTGAGCAGTTGGGCACAGCTACTCGATCTCAATTACATAAGGAAGCCGTGCTTGGATGCCTATCATGGTGGCAAGTGTCTGGATATGTTGAAATGCAGGAAAAGTCTTGTGCAATGCATGCCGCGCAGCCTCGCCTCTTATGCTGCTACCCCACTCACTTAAAATTTGCTCTAAAAAGTTTTTAGACTTGGGCCAGTAAGTAACTGCATATTTGTCTCCGAGGTTGGCAAGCTTGGCTGCTACTTTAATGGCCTCCTCAAGTCCTCCCAGTTCATCTACTAGGCCTTTTTCCTGAGCCAGGTTGCCAGGCCAAACCCTGCCCGATGCTACTTGTACCACTGCCTGCCCGTCTAGCTTTCTTCCTAAAGCTACTCGCTCCAAGAAAGTAGCATAGCCTTTATCTATATACTTTTGAATGACCTCTTTTTCGTATCTGCTCAACGGCCTGCCTGGATTACTGAAAAGGTCGGCGGAGTTGGTTGTCTTGACTACATCTGTAGTAATACCCAGCTTATTCCTGAGTAAGGCATTTGCATCAAAAAAGAGACCAAAGATTCCAATAGAACCTGTAATCGTGGTGGGATGCGCTAAGATAGGCTCACAAGCTGTTGCTAAGTAATAGCCCCCTGAAGCAGCTACATCCGACATAGAAGCAATAAGTGGCTTTTTTTCTTTTAACAGGGTCAACTCTTTCCACAAAACCTCAGCAGCCAAGGCACTGCCTCCTGGGGAATTTATCCTGAGTACTACTGCTTTGATAGACCTGTCTTCTTTTAGCTTTCTGATGTTTTCTGCAAAAGTTTGGGCACCTACATTGTTAGATATTCCTTTGCCGTCAACAATCACTCCCTCGGCGGTCAATACTGCTATTTGCTGCTGAGAGGCCTTAGGAAGTTTAATCAATAAGGCATACTTGTCAAAAGGTATGTAGTTGACAGAAGAGGATTCAGCTAGTCCCAACCTAGTCTTGACCAGTGTCTCTGCGTCAGAGAAATAGCCTACCTGGCTCACCAGTTGAGCCTTGTAAGCATCCTCGGGCATAACCACTGCTAGCGCATCAGCCATTTTCCTCAGAGAGGCCTGGGTGAGCTTGCGAGTAGTAGCAACAGCATCTAAAAAGTGGTCATAGAGAGCATTGAGCAACACAGTACTTTGGTGTCTGCTTGCTTCACTCATCTCTTGGCATGTAAAAGGCTCTACAGCGCTTTTGTACTTACCAACACGGAATATCTGGGGCTCTACCTCCAACTTTTCCAGCATGGATTTGTAAAAAAAGACTGTCTGGCTTAGGCCCTGGAAAAAAAACTTGCCTTCAGGATTGAGCACGATGTCATCAGCCAGAGAAGCCAGATAATAAGCCTTCTGCGTATAATATGTCCCATAGGATATGATAAACTTTCCAGCCTTTTTAAAAGCTAGCAAGGCTTCGCGTATTTCCTTTAACTGAGCCCACCCTGCACGGAGGGCACCAGCCTCTAGGTAAATGGCTTGGATGTGTGTGTCGCCTTGTGCATGCTTAATTGCCTCTTTGAGTCTCTCAAGGTCAATTGTTTCTTCTTGACCACCTGTAAGGTATGACGGAGCACTAGGAGCACGTTCTACTATACCCCCTTGGAGTACTATTTGTAGCACTGATTTATGGGTGATTTTGGGTTTAGCTGGTTGTAAGGACAGAAGAAATACATTTAGCAAAATCGCAAGCGCAATAAAAATCCCTACAACGGTAACGAACACTTGTTTGAAAAGTCGTATCATAATTCAAATAGTTGGTTGATATGGGGAGGCAAGTCTAGGTACTCCAAAGAAACGCTTCTGAGCCAAGAATACAATCTTACGGTTTTTTATGCTAAAAATCTCCAGAGAGGGAGGCGGGGTAACCAGACTATTATGAGACCTTTGCCCCTACCTGACGCAAGTGTCCTCGTTTGTGCCAAAACAAAAAGTATAACCCTAAGCGCTTGTAGCCAAAATTCTGCACCAAGTAATGCCTTTCTAAAGGCTGTCAAGAAAACTTATAGGTCTAGTTTATCGTTTATATCCTTGTTTTTTGTAAGAGACCTTGAAAATGTAGAGGAGTAAGCCTCAAAAGCTCCTCCTTGCAAAGAGAGGAATTAGGAGGGTAGGGACGGTTAAAAGCGCTACTCAGCAGAGATAGGAAAGGTAGATTTTTACTTTGAAGAAGACTAGGTATGATACTTAGGCAATATCATGTACTAGGGAGTAGCGGGGGCAGGACTCGAACCTGCGACCTTCGGGTTATGAGCCCGACGAGCTACCAACTGCTCCACCCCGCGATCTAGTTATTAGAACTGCAAACTTAGCTTTTTTGCGTAAATTTCCACAAGATCCTTAAATTTTTTTATCCTACATGGAAAAATTACCTCATAAAGCTGGTTTCGTAAACATTATTGGCAAACCTAATGTAGGTAAATCTACCCTGATGAACGCGCTGGTAGGCGAAAAGCTATCTATCATCACAGCCAAGGCCCAAACTACCCGCCACCGGATAGCAGGCATTTTGAGTGGGGACAACTTCCAGATCGTTTACTCAGACACGCCTGGCATCCTTACCCCAAACTATGCGCTACAGGAATCCATGATGCGCGCAGTGCGCAGTGCACTGGTAGATGCAGATGTGTTGCTTTGGGTAGTCGATATCCGCGACCAGGAGTTTCAGCCTGGCCTCAAAGCAAAGCTGCAGCAACAAACCGCGCCTGTGCTCTTACTGGTTAACAAGGCAGATTTGGTAAACAAGGAAAACTTAGAAAATGCACTTCAGTATTGGTCCTCCAGTGTGGAAGTAAAGGCTATCATCCCTATCTCTGCTTTGCAGCACTACAACATAGCCCTAGTTTTTGATCAAATCCTTGCTTGCTTGCCTATACACCCTCCTTACTATCCTCAAGACATGCTTACAGACCGGCCTGAGCGATTTTTTACTGCAGAAATCATTCGTGAGAAAATCTTAAAAAATTACTACCAAGAAATTCCCTACAGTGTTGAAGTCGTTGTTGAGGCGTTGAAAGAAGAAACAGAGCTCGTCCGGATTAGTGCTATTATCAACGTGGAAAAGCAAAGTCAAAAAGGTATCTTAATCGGCGACAAAGGCAGTGCGCTAAAAAAGGTAGGCACAGAATCCCGCCAAGACCTAGAACGATTTTTTGGAAAAAAAGTTTTTTTAGAACAATACGTAAAAGTAGTGCCCAACTGGCGCACAAAAGCGCAGCTTTTGCACAAGTTTGGGTACACCTAGCTAGTTTATAAACTACTATTCTGTATTTACAGATGTTTGCACCTCCTGTGAGAATCCCCCAAATTGCCCAACCGAAAACAGGTGCCATCATCTAACGATTTCATGAGCTTCTTACTGCATCACATAAGGACCTTGCTATTTGCCCTAGCCCTGCACATTGCTTGGTGCTTGCCCACCCATGCCCAGTGGCTGCTTCCTGAACCAGCTCCATCGTTTGCTCAGGCCTTAAGGCTCTTTCAAAAGGAAGAATATGAAAGAGCACAGCACTATTTTGAGGCCTATGTCCAAACACACAAGGACAGCCTCCATGCTATAGAAGCACAATATTATGCTGCCCTATGTGCTACCAAGCTAGGCCGGCCCGACGGTGAGGAGCGTTTTCATCAGTTCATCAAAAATTATCCCCAACATCACAAAGCACAGCTGGCCTATTATCAGCTAGGCAATTTCTACTTCACCAACCAGGATTTTGCCAAAAGCATTGAATATTACCTTCAGGTAGATAAAAATACGCTGGACGAGGCCACACAGTATGCGCTACAATATTGCTTAGCCTATGCTTACTTGAATAAAAAAGACTTTGACCAAGCCTTGACCTATTTCAATGACATCAAAGCCCATAAAAATGCCTATTGCTATGCAGCCAACTACTATGTGGGCTATATCGCCTTTAGGCATGAAGATTATAAAACCGCTTTAGAAAATTTGATGGAGGCCAGCAAAGACAAAGCTTACCAAGCTATAGTGCCTTACTTGGTGCTGCAAGTGTATTACAAGCAAAAGCGCTTTCAGGAGTTACTCAACTACGTCCATGAGCTCAGTAGTACTGACACAGTCTTGAAAAATCAGGATGAGATAGCCCTGCTGACGGCTGAGGCTTATTTTTTTACAGATCAGTACGCTGAAGCAGCCCTTCATTATGAAGAGTACCTAGCCCTCAAAGATTTAGTAGCTACCAGCGAGGTGCTGTACAGAACAGCTTATGCCCTTTACAAAGCTGAAGAACCTTATAAGGCACTTAAGTATTTTAAGGAACTGGCCTTGCAGGAAGATGCCATCGGCCAATTGGCGAGCTACTACACAGGCCTGCTCTATCTCAAGGCAAACAAAAAACCACTGGCGCTGAACGCCTTTGCCAAAGCCCAACAAGCTAATTTTTTTGCTGATATACAGGAAGAAGCTGCTTTCCACTATGGTAAGGTGTGTTATGAACTACGTCAGTTTACTAGTACAATCGAAACATTACAAAAGTTCAAACAAGACTATGCAACAAGCAAACACCTTCTTGAGGCTGATGATTTGCTGAGCGAGGCCTACCTACGCACCAACGACTATGGCCTGGCTATTGTACATATAGAAGAGCTAGCTACGCGACCGAAGGGCATCCTTAAGGTATACCAAAAGGTTACTTTTTATAAAGGTAGTCAATGCTTCAACGACAAAGCTTATGACCAGGCCATCCAACTCTTTCAGAAGTCGCTCAATCATCCTTTTGACAAAACCATTGCTTTGCAGGGACAACTCTGGCTAGGAGAAAGTCTTTCAGCCACGCAATGCTACGAGCAAGCTATTGCAGCTTACCAATATGTACTGAGCAGCACAGCCCCAACTGAAGCTTCCTACCAGCAGGCGCTTTATGGATTGGCTTATGCTTATTTTAATACAGCCAACTACGCACAAGCACTGCCCCACTTTGTGCAGTATGCCAGCTACAAAAGTAATCCCAGACATGCTCTGTGGTGCCAAGATGCCCTGCTCCGTTCAGCTGACTGCTACTATGCCACCAAAGATTACCAGAGCGCGCTTCAGTGTTATGACCAAGCCCTACAGTATCACCCTGCACACGTACTTTACCAGAAAGGTCTCATCTACAGCATTTTGGGCGACAAGACTGCAGCCCGGGCCAGCTTACAGGCTATCTTTGATGGCTACGCCAACACAGTTTATTATGAAAAAGCATTGTTCGAAGATGCAACTATCCATTTTACCCAGCACAACTACACACTGGCTATTCAGGGTTTTACCAGGTTTATACAACAAAAGCCCCATAGCGTGCTCATGCCCGATACACTGCTGAGCCGGGCCATTGCTTATGCCAACCTAGAGCAATATGCTCAGGCAGCTCAAGACTATGCGCTACTGCTGAAAGAATATCCCACCCATCCTAACGCACAGAGTGCCTTGTTAGCTTTGCCCAAGCTCCTTGCCCTTGAAGGCAAGTCCCATGAGTTTGAGCAGTATCTAGCCAACTACAAAGCCAGCAATCCGAATTGTGAAGCCTTGGAAAAATTAGCATTTGACACTGCTCAAGGTATGTTTTACGAGCAGCGTTATGAAGCAGCTGTCGAACAGCTCAAACAATTCGTAGTGAATTATCCTACAAGTAGGTTTGCTCCAGAAGCACATTTCTTAATAGCAGAAGCTTATTACCGACAAAGCCATCAGGAACAAGCTTGGAGACAATATCAAGCTGCACTTCAGAACACACAAACACCATTTTACAGCAAAATCTTATGGCGCCTAGGATCCTTAGCCTACCAACAGCAAGACTTTGCCCAAGCGCTCAACTATTACCAACAGCTAAAGGACTGTGCCAAGAACAAAAAAGAAAACTACTATGCGCTAGAAGGCATTATGAAAGCAAGCCATGCATTGCGGCACTATGAAGCAGTGCAGCAATATGCTCGGCTTATTATCAAGCAAGGCGACCTGGCCGTCAATGCTACGCATGAAGCCATACTCTTTTTGGGCAAAGCAGCCATGGAGCAAGGAAAACGCCAAGAAGCCCAAGACTACTTTACACAAGTTGTACAAAGCAACCAAGGCAACCATGCAGCCGAAGCACAATACTTGTTAGCACAACTACTTTATGAAGCCGAAGAATACCAGCAATCCCTTGAAGCGCTTTTCGAGCTCAACAAACAATTTCCTACTTATAAACCTTGGATAGACAAAGGCTTTTTACTGATTGCAGACAATTACATCGCCCTCAAAGAAGACTTTCATGCCAAAGCCACCCTCCAGTCTATTATTGAAAATGCTAATGAAGAAGCTGTTGTGGCTAATGCGCAACAAAAATTAGCATCGCTAACCCAGAAGGATACTAATCTGGTTGAGCCATCGAACACTGAAGAAGACGAGCTTGAGACTTTAGAGGAGTAACAGAACCGACAATGATGAGATTACTTAGCCTTTTATCAATCACTCTAAGTATTACCGCCCACAATTCCTGGGGACAGCAATCTGTTCCACAAAGCACACTGAAAGATGCTGAATTTATCATTGAAAAAGAGCGCAAGCTCCTGCTGCCTGAAGCTTCTCGTTTTTTCGAAAGCGCTCCTGCCTCTTCTCGCATAGCAGAGCCAGTAAAGTCCTTGCAATATGCCTTACCAACCATAGCTCCAGCCTTTGACTTGCTACCCCGCAAGATCTTGGTCTTGCGTGCCCAGCAGGAAGTTATTACTAGACTCTATGGCAACTATGTGCAGGGCGGTTATGGCAACTTCTATACCCCTTATCTAGAGGGCTTCTTTGACAACAAGCGCAATCCTAAATATGCTTATGGGCTCCAGCTGAGGCACCTATCCTCTGGAAAAGAAAAACATGCTGAAGAAAGCCACAATACGATCCAACTGCATGGAAAAATGTTTACAAAAGCACTATTGCTAGGAGCGACCATGCACTATCATAGAGATCGATACCAGCTTTACCATGCAGGGCTTAGTACAATAGCAGCACAACAACAAGTATTGCATCAGTTTGGGCTGAAAAATACCTTGGCTAACTATATAAGTGGTAAGTGGAACTACCAGCTCGAAGCTGCTTTCCACCACCTTCTTGTTAAAGACAAAGCCCAAGAAAGGCAGTTTGGCTTGCATGGAAAAAGTGACTATGCTTTAAATGATGCATTTACACTAAAAGTCATCACAGACCTACACCTTACTAAGCACCAAGATACAGCAGTCTACCGTAATTTATACCGCTTTAAGCCTACACTTGATCGTGTACTGAATGATTTTGAGGTGCAAGGTGGTGTGAACCTAGTGTACCAAAACGACGTGTCTGACGTGGTAAATGCATTGAATGTCTACCCAGTTTTAGAAGTCAAATATAACCTGCGCAAGTGGTTACGGCCTTATATAGGGGCTAGTGGAGATATGCAGCAGACTTCTTTACAAGGCTTTATTCAAGAAAACCCTTTGCTAGCTTCTCATATCATGCTGCGCCATACCAACCAGCGTTTTGAGTTTTGTGGAGGGGCCAAAGGAGATGTAATAGAACAAATAGCTTACCACTTAGGGCTTACTGTAGGTAAATACCAGCATTTACCTTGTCTGACAAACAACCCTGGTCATCCTGGCCTTTTCGATGTTCAGTACGACGAAGAGGCTACAGTGCTCAATACTTTTGTAGAATTAACCCACACTAACCTTGCTGAAACGCACACTACGCGACTGCGAGGCGATTACTTTCACTATACACTACAAGAGCTATCTAAACCCTGGAACAGACCCCGCTACCAGCTGGACCTACTGAGTACTTACTGCTTGTACGACAAGCTGCACCTTAAAGGTACCATGTACTGGCTAGGAGGGCTAGAAGCATTGGATGTCGCTACAGGATCCTCGAGAAAGCTGGAGGATGTGTTTGACCTAGGTTTAGGAATAGAATATTTATGGAGCGCTCGCTTGTCTACCTTTTTTAACTGCCAAAACATTCTAGCTCGAGATAACCAAAGGTACTTGCACTACCCTACTCGTGGTTTTCACTGTATGCTAGGCCTAACCTATGGGTGGTAGTTATGTTATTCCTAGGTGTTTAGCCAACTACTCACTTTTCTCTAAAGACCAGCTTGGCCGGCACTCCCTCTAGGTCAAAATGGCTACGCAGCTGATTTTCTAAATAACTCTTGTAAGGTGGCTTAATGTACTGCGGCAGATTACAGAAAAAGGCAAAAACAGGCGTATGTGTAGGCAGCTGCGTAATGTACTTGATTTTAACGTGCTTACCTTTAACAGCAGGTGGGCCATACCGTTCAATAGCCGCTAGCATGGCTTTGTTCAGCGCTGAAGTAGCAATCTTCTGTTTTCTGTTTTCATAGACCTCCAGTGCTTTTTCTAGAGCTTGGTAGATGCGCTGCTTTTTAACTGCTGAAACAAATAAAATGGGAATATAATCTAGTGGAGCTAACTTTTTAAGGAGCTGCTTTTTATACATCTCTACCGTGTCGTTGGCTTTTTCAATCAAATCCCACTTATTAATTAGTATGACCAGTCCCTTCTTGTAGCGGTGCGCCAAAGCAATCAAATTAACATCTTGAGCTTCTAGTCCCAGCGTTGCATCTAGCATGATAATACACACATCTGCTTCTTCTAAGGCCCTGATAGCCCGTATCACCGAATAAAATTCGATGTTGTTTGTAACTTTGGACTTTCTCCGAATGCCAGCAGTGTCAGTCAGGATGACGTGCTTGCCATACAACCTGTAGTGCGTATCAATAGCATCTCGGGTGGTACCTGCCAAAGGCGTGACAATGCTTCGTGCTTCGCCTAGCAATACATTTAAAAAAGAAGATTTGCCTACATTTGGCCTGCCTAGAATGGCTACTTTAGGAATAGACACTTCCTGAGAGGCAACATCAGCCTGAAGGTGCTTGATTACCTCGTCGAGCAACTCGCCGGTGCCGGTGCCGCTAACTGCTGAAATAGGGTAAGGCGTACCCATACCTAACGGATAAAAGTCATGCATCATCAGGGTGGTAGACACACTGTCAGCTTTGTTGGCTACTAACACAACAGGCTTATGAGCAGTCCGCAACACAGCTGCAAAATCTTTGTCTAGTCCTGTAAGCCCATCCCTACAGTCTACTACAAACAAGATAACACTGGCTTCTTCAATAGCGACCTTGACTTGCTCACGGATGGCGCTTTCAAAAATATCATCACTACCCTGAACATAACCTCCTGTATCTATGACCGTAAAATGCTTGTCTGTCCACTCTGCATAGCCATAGTGCCGGTCGCGCGTAATTCCGCTTTCATTGTCTATAATGGCTTTGCGTTGCTCTACCAGTCTGTTGAAAAGGGTTGACTTGCCTACATTCGGCCTGCCTACGATTGCTACGATATTTGTCATAAGGGTACTAAGTTAATGAGGAGCATTGAGATTGTTAATGCTTAGTATCTTGCAAAGTAGTTAGCTATTCCTGGTTAGGATCAAACTTTGCACCAACAGGCTTTGCAAGGCACTCTTCATGGAAGGTATGCTATAAGGTCTTCTATTGTTTTGACTTATTGATTTAAGGGTTCTATGCCCGCAGGAGTGAATATAGGCCTGCCCCTTTAGAGCATCAACTTAAAAACAAGTTCTTTTAATATTTGCCCTTCTGCAATGGATGGATAGTCTATCCCTTTGAGTTGTAGATCTGCCTGGTGAAGATAATGGATATTTTCGATCACTTTAGGCAAAGGATAGTTTTGTGCGGCCAGCAAATATTCTTGGACAAAATAGGGATTCACTTGTAATACCTGGGCCAGGGATGATGCTAACCTTTGTCCGCTCTGATGGACAAGGAGTAGTTTGCTGAAAAAGGCAAAGAGCGAGGCTACCAGTGGAATGGCCGGATTGTCTTTAGAGTTAGCTTCAAAATAAAGCACAAACTGCTGGGCCTTGCAAGCATCTTTCCGGGCCAAGGCCTGCTGGAGCTCAAAAGCATTAAATTTTTTGCTAATTCCAACATAAGTTTGCACAGTGTTGCTATCAATTTCAGTGCTTTGTGCAAGGTTGAGGCGTATTTTATCCAACTCATTAGCCAACCTGCTCAAGTCATTGCCTACAAATTCTTGCAGCATCAAAGTCGCTTTTTCTGTGATGCTAAGCCCTTTTTCCTGTATATGAGCCTTAATCCAAACAGGAATTTGATTGTCATACAACTTTTTGCTATTCACCAAAACAGCTTTTTGTTCCAGTAGCTTGCCTAATGGTCTCTTTAAGTCTACAACTTTATATTTGTGAGCAAAAACGAGTAAAGTAGCAGGCTGGGGAGATTGAATGTAAGCTTGTAGCAGTCTATAACCCTCTTCTCGTTTTAGGTCTTGTAGCTCCTGCGCCTCCTTAACAATAACCGCTTGGTATGTGCTTCCCATAGGAAAACGCCGGGCTTGGGCTAGAATTTGGCTCATAGTCTGGTCCCTACCATACACAACGGTCAAGTTAAAGCTTTTCTCAGCAGTGCTAAGTACATTTTCTTCGATGTAATCAGCAATCGAATCAATGTAGTAGGGCTCCTCTCCTTGAAGAAAGTACACCGGGGCATACTGTTTTTGTTTGAGCTGTACTAAGACTTGTTGGGGAGCAAGGAGCATGGTAATTCAAAAGTTTTATTTACCTGGATGTCTTTTTACAAATTTTTGACCTGTGTAAAAGCTCTATAAGGTGTATTGTACGTCATGAATAATTGGCTATGGCTCTAGATAACTTTAGACCAGAAATTTAGGCGAAACGTATTGTTGGGCAATGAAGGATTACTGAGATCATGAACCCCCATGTTGCAAGGAAAAGTTCGAGAAGTTCATTCAGTACTTCTCCCATGCGCTGCCGGACAGTAAGGTTGTAGGAGAGTGTCCTGGACTTCGGCTAAAAAATAGCATACATACAAAAATGGGTATAAAGCTCGTAAGTAATTTTAAGCAAGGTACGCTGCAAAGGTAGGCAGCTTTTATTAGTTCGCAGCCTTATTAACGTCTGGCCTCAAGAAGGCATGCATGACATCATGTACCATGAAGACACATAGCACAAGTACAGACCACACCTTTCGTATACTGCTTTTGATAGGCCTACTGCTATGTGCTGGATGCGCGGTTAGTCGAGAATTAACCCAAAAACGGCCAACTAAGCCTGATCAAGAGCAGGTCCCCGGCGAAAAGATAGCGCTGACAGATGAGCTAATTGAAAAAGTAAGTAACAAAGATTTAAAGGAAGCCCTTCAAGCAATCAAGGAAAGTAAGGCAACCTTATATCATTATATCATTTTTTTAAGGTTGAGAATGATGAATACCATTTCCTAATTACCCCCCCTAGAGGAGATGTTATTTAGATAAGGGGCTAAGCTTGATGAGCATTCAGGAGAATTCCTTATGCTTATGGACCCAGCCTCTACTTGTAAGGCTTTGAGAATTATCAAGAAGCTTTATGAAAAAGCGGAGCCTGGCCTGCAGGGTGATGGGAACACTACGCCTCTTACAACGGCTCAAGAGATATTCGGGATAACAACGAACAATGCAAAAAAGCAAGCATAGAAGGAGATTATTGAAATGCTTCAAAAGAAAGTAGCCCGGCGCCCCTCTGCGGCGTAGTAGTGCTTTGATGTTGATTATTTGCTAGCAGGATCTCTGGGGTTGCTGCTTGTTTATTGATTACCTTGCTAGCAAAATACATAGCCAGCCATGCGGGAGGAATACTTGAAGCCTACCAAAGGTCACTTCAACAACACAGACAAAGCACTGGAGCATACGCTACGACCGCTGAACTTTGCAGATTTCAGAGGCCAGGAAAAAATTGTAGCGAATCTCAAGGTCTTTGTTCAAGCTGCCCGGCAGCGCAACGAATCCCTAGACCACGTGCTCCTACACGGACCTCCAGGACTAGGCAAAACTACTTTGGCTCATATCATTGCCAATGAGCTCCATGCCCACCTCAAGCCAACCTCTGGTCCAGTATTGGATAAGCCTGGTGACCTAGCGGGCTTACTCACTAACTTAGAGCCCAACGACGTGCTATTCATTGATGAAATCCATCGCCTTAATCCTGTAGTAGAAGAATACCTATATACAGCCATGGAAGACTTTAAGATCGACATCATGCTAGATTCAGGGCCTAATGCACGCAGTGTGCAGCTTACCTTGAATCCCTTTACACTCGTAGGTGCTACCACCCGCTCAGGCCTGCTCACTTCGCCACTGCGAGCGCGTTTTGGAATTAACACGCGCTTAGAATATTATAATGCTGAACTCCTCACCCAAATTGTGCGAAGGTCAGGCCAGATATTGTCTACTGCTATTGAGGAAAAGGCAGCAGAAGAGCTTGCTCGTAGGAGCCGAGGAACACCCCGCATAGCCAACAATCTCTTAAGGAGGACACGTGATTTTGCACAGATCCAAGGAGATGGTACCATTACCAAAGCCATTGCCCAGGTGGCACTTAAAGCGCTAGATGTAGATGAGCACGGCCTAGACGAAATGGATAACCGCATCTTAACCACCATCATCAAGAAATTTAATGGTGGCCCTGTAGGTATCAGCACTATTGCTACAGCCTGTAGTGAAGAAGCAGAGACCATTGAAGAAGTGTATGAACCATTTCTTATCCAAGAGGGTTACATTAAAAGGACACTGCGTGGTCGAGAAGCAACAAAAAAAGCCTACGGCCATTTAAAGCTGGCTCCACCTCCACAGTCAGCAACACTATTTGACTAAGATAGGCAGTACTTGAGGAATCGCTCAAATTATGGGTTGCATGCAAAGAAACTCAAGCCTTTCTGCTTCCTATCAGGTTTTCTATACTTTTGTACCATGATGAAAGCAACCCCTCCTTCCACCTACACTACCCATACGCTCCCAGACATTATTGCCCATGCCAAAGAATATGGATTTCTGTACCCTTCTAGTGAAATTTATGAGGGCCTGCAAGCAGTGTATGATTATGGTCCTTATGGGGCAAACTTGAAACGCAACCTACAAAACTTATGGTGGCAGAGCATGACGCAACTTCATCAAAACGTTGTAGGCATTGATACAGCAATCTTTATGCATCCCCATACATGGCAGGCCTCTGGTCATGTAAAGAATTTCAGCGATCTGATGATCGACAATAAGGACTCAAAAAAAAGGTACCGGGTAGATGCACTCATAGAAGCCTATGCAGAGGGGCTGAAGGGTCATGACGCTCCACAAAAAGCAAAAAAGCTGCTTCAGACAATGCACCACCTTCTTAAGGAGCAAGATCTGGGAGAATTATACAACCTCATCGTATCAGAAAATATCCCATGTCCAGTCTCTAATACTGCCCATTGGACCGAAGTAAGGCGGTTTAACCTCATGTTTGCTACCCAACTAGGATCCCTGGAAGAAGGGGCTAGCACCACTTATCTAAGGCCAGAAACAGCACAAGGTATCTTTGTCAACTTCTTGAACGTACAAAAAACGGCCCGCATGAAGGTGCCCTTTGGCGTTGCGCAAATCGGAAAAGCCTTTCGCAATGAGATTGTAGCGAGGCAGTTTATCTTTCGTATGCGCGAGTTTGAGCAGATGGAAATGCAATTTTTTGTGCGGCCTGGCACAGAGGCCTATTGGTTTGATTATTGGAAAACACTGCGCTTGCAATGGCATTGGCTATTAGGTATACCTAAATCGCAGCTCCGCATACATGAACATGAACAACTGGCACACTATGCCCAGGCAGCTGTAGATATTGAATATGCTTTTCCTTTTGGTTTCAAAGAATTGGAAGGGATCCACTCTAGGACTGACTTTGACCTTAAAAACCACCAAGAACACTCCAAAAAAAAGCTTCAATATTTTGACCCAGAGATCAACCAGACCTATACTCCTTATGTCATTGAAACCTCATTGGGCTGCGACCGGCTTGTCTTGGCGCTGTTATGCCAAGGACTAACCAAAGAAACGGTTATAGAAGAAGAGCAGCAAAAAACTAGGACTTACCTGAAGCTGCTACCAGCACTGGCCCCTATCAAAGCAGCCATCTTTCCTCTGCTGAAAAAAGACGGATTACCTGAAAGGGCTCAAAAGATTTTTAAGGAGCTGCAACTTGATTTTCCTCTAGTTTATGAAGAAAGCCAGTCTATTGGGAAACGCTATGCACGGCAAGATCTCATAGGTACGCCTTATTGCATTACCATAGACCACCAGACGCTAGAAGATGAGACAGTGACCTTGCGAGAGCGCGATAGCATGCAGCAGCAGCGCGTACCAACTAGTACGCTTAGGAATTATCTTTACGAAAAAGTAGCTTTGCAGACGGTATTGCGGCAATTGTCAAGCACGTGATCATTGGTTGAATAACTTCTGTGGTCAATTATAATAGACAAACAAAAATATAAACCTGGGGAATTAGCTCAGTTGGTAGAGCGTCTCGATGGCATTGAGAAGGTCGGGGGTTCGAATCCCCCATTCTCCACTTCTTTAGGCTAAGCTTACCTGCTTTTAAAAAATGTTTGCACATTGTCTCCACTAGTGTCATAATTGTAGGCAGTAGTTAAAACACTACAACGCTGCCAAAGCCTCTACCTATGGACATGCAACAATCCCTTGATTTCCTGGCTGCATTGCAAAAAAACAATGACAAGGCCTGGATGAAAACTCACAGATCTACTTACCAACAAGCCCGCAACACTTGTATAGAAATGGCTGGCTGGCTTATCAGCCACCTAACACCATACGACAAATCAGTAGCAGCCTTAATTCCCCAAAGCTGCATTTTTAGAATTAACCGTGACATCCGGTTTAGCAAAGACAAGTCGTCTTACAAAACCAACATGGGTGCTTACTTCGCTCCCAAAGGGCGTAATAGCGGTTATGCAGGCTACTACCTGCACATAGAACCCCATGATCAATCTTTTATTGCTGGCGGCCTTTACCAGCCCACTACAGCGATGCTACAGAGGATTCGGCAAGAGATCGACTACAATGCAGCGGAGTTGGTTCAAATTATTGATGCCCCAGAGTTCAAAAAATTGTTTGGAACACTGCAGGGAGAAAAATTAAAGCGGCCTCCTCAAGGCTATCAAGCTGATCATCCACAAGTGGAGTTGTTAAAAATGAAGTCTTTCTTGGCCATGCGTTCTGTTAAAGACAAGACTGTGGCACAACCAGATTTTTTTCCTTGTGTGCTCGAAGTATTTCAGGCTATGGTCCCTCTGGTTCAATTTTTGAACACTGCCATTGACGCTTAAGGGTAGGGTTAGCTGTAGCAGCCTCATGGTTGGTGGTACAACTTTGCTAACTGCTTATCATCCAATGCATTAGGTTGACCCATAAATTTTAATGTACTTATGAAGGAGTTTTTATTTGAGAATCTAATCTTTATTTTAGTCGCCCCTGTAGCGTACTATCTACTATGGAGGCTCTTCCGTGGCACCTGGCGCCAACTAGATGAGGAGGCCCATGCATGGAATACAGAGCATCTAAAAAAAGGAACAACCAATTTTCGGCCCTTTGCAGTCTTTGCTATTGCCGCAGTTGTGCTTGCTTGGCAGGAATATTATAGCAGTGGCGGTTTCTACCAGAAAAATATATATCCCCTCATCGTTGCACTAGACCAAAAATTTCCTGGGTGGATACAGCTCTCTCAATACAAGTTTTTCTACAATTATTTGTGGTGGGAGCTATCCATGGCATTCGGATACGTCGTCTTTCCATTTACACTTTGGAAAATACTTTTCCCCCAAGATTCCCTGCTTGATTTTGGACTGCGCACACGCAATTTTTTCCAGCACATACGTACTTATGGTCTATTTCTCGTGCTTATCATCATTGGCGTCGTATTTGCTAGCTTTCAGTCAGACTTTGTCCATTATTATCCTTATTACAAGCTTGCCTCGCGCAGTTGGTTCGACCTCTTACTCTGGGAAGCTATTTACCTACCTGGGTTTTTTTTTCTTGAAATATTTTTTAGAGGTTGGTGGTTGGTAGCCTTGCGCAAAAGCCTGGGCGCTGCTGCTATCTTTAGCATGACCGTCCCTTACTGTATGATTCACTTTGGTAAACCTTACTTGGAAACCATGGTAACAGTGATGGGTGCTGTTGCACTAGGTTCATTGAGTATGAAAACCAAAAGTGTTTACCAGGGTACACTACTGCATATTGCCTTAGCACTTTCAATGGATTTGTTAGCACTCGCTCAAAGAGGTGCTTTCCCAACTCAATTTTGGCCATAGTGCACGTGCTTTACTGCTTCTAAACGTGCTGTCTAAATTCAAATAAACCATAAATGAACAATAGCGCAAGGACTTGACACTTGTTTGTCCTTCTAAGGCCCTACCTAAAAAGGAACTTTCTACAGCCTATCCTTTGCATATTGAGTCTAAACAGGACGAGGAGTCAATCCAAGAATTGTCCCAACACTATTCTATTTTTTAAAAGCTATACGCATGACAGCGCCTATAAAAATGATTGGAGAGGCTTGGGAAAACAGGGAATCTTTACAAAAAACCGAGGTAAAAGCAGCAATTGAAGCAGCCATCCATGCCCTTGACCAGGGCAAGCAAAGGGTAGCTGAGCCAAGCCCCACAGGCTGGATAGTCAATGACTGGTTAAAAAAGGCTGTTGTCTTATACTTCCACATTAAAGCAATGGAACTGTATGAGGCTGGCCCTTTAACTTTTTACGATAAGATCCCCCTGAAGGAAAATTTTCAAGAGCTAGGGGTACGGGTTGTTCCTCCTGCTGTAGCCAGGTATGGCGCTTTTTTAGGCAAAGGCGTCGTTTTAATGGCCTCATACATTAACATCGGTGCTTATGTAGATGAAGGAACCATGGTAGATATTAATGCAGTAGTAGGTAGCTGTGCACAAATAGGCAAGCACGTTCACATAAGTGGGGGGGCTATCATAGGAGGCGTGTTAGAACCTATCCAGGCAACGCCTGTCACTATTGAAGATGGAGTGTTTGTAGGTGCTGGATGTTCTATTGTAGAGGGCATCAGCGTAAAGCAGGAAGCAGTGATTGGATCTCACGTGACCTTAACCGCCAGTACAAAAATTATTGATGTTACCCAAGAAGGCCACCCTAAAGAGTACCGAGGTTATGTGCCTGAAAGGTCAGTGGTCATACCAGGCTCCTACTCCAAGCAGTTTCCTGCAGGCCAGTACCATGTGCCCTGCGCACTGATTATTGGTAAAAGGACAAAGCAAACAGACCTAAAAGTATCTTTAAACGAAGCATTACGAGACTACAAAATAAGCTAATAGCCCGGTATGTCAATTTTGTGCTTGGTTGTGCTGCTCATTGTTACGATGGTGGTTGAAAACAGCAGTAATCCAGCCCCCCCCTACTACATCTTCCCCTTCAAAAAAGACAGCAGCCTGGCCAGGGGTTATGGCATGCACTCCTTTGCCAAAAAATACTTTCATTGTGTCTCCTTCTTGTTCAATGACAGCGGGCGTACCTTGGTCATTGTAACGCACTTTAGTGGTTGTATCTAGCTTTTTACCTTGCAAGTCAGGGTACTTGGACATAGTAAGTTTCTTGACATACATGCCGTCTCGCATTAGTTCATCAAAAGTACCTAGCACCACCTGGTTCTTTTCTTTTCGAATTTCTGTTACGTACACAGGATAACCCAAGGCAATGCCTAAGCCTTTTCTTTGTCCCACCGTGTAAAAAGGATAGCCTTCATGCTGCCCTACTATAGTACCGTCTTCCAAAAGAAAATCTCCACCTTTTACTTGCTCCTCTAGGTTAGTTACCCTGCGCTTGAGAAAGCCCCGGTAGTCATTGTCAGGTATAAAACAGATCTCGTAAGACTCTGGTTTATGAAGTAAGTCATTGAACCCTCTTTCTTGGGCAAACGCACGTATCTCTGGCTTCATCAAATCCCCTAAAGGCAATATCGTTCGGCTCAAGCTAGTCTGAGAAACGCCCCAAAGCACATAAGCCTGATCCTTATTCAAGTCTTTTCCTCTGGAGACAATATAACGTCCGTTTTCTTCACGCACCTTGGCATAGTGGCCTGTAGCGATGTGTGAGCAGTCAAGCTTATCTGCCCTTCTAAGCAGCGCATCCCACTTGATATGTGTATTACACAGCACACACGGATTGGGCGTTCTGCCTGCTAGGTACTCTGAGGTAAAATGGTTGATCACATAATCGCCAAACTCTTCCCGAATATCTAAGATCAGGTGAGGGAAGCCGAGCTCTACGGCAATGTTACGCGCATCGTTAATAGAGTCTAAACTGCAGCATCCAGTTTCCTTCTTGCTGCCACCGCTGTTGGCATAGTCCCACGTCTTCATGGTAATTCCTATCACCTCATAACCCTGCTCATGCAGCATCACTGCTGCTACAGAGCTGTCTATACCACCACTCATGGCTACTAACACGCGTCCTTTTGTGCTCATTGATGCTTATTTATTGACTATGTACGCTTTTTAAGCTAGCTTGTATGTTGTTGGAGGAGGCAGTCCTAACGAAATAAGCCGGCTTAACAGAGACTACTAGATACTACCAAATAGCAATATATCTTATAGTACGGTGTGCAAAAATAACAATTTAGGAGCGGACTAACAGGCCTTGGGACAAAGAAGACCAGAGACAAAACACTAGGAGCTTAGCACCAACTTGGGTAGTTCACCGTAGCCGTCTAGGATTTAAACAACACCTCTTATAACGCATAGTTTATAATTGAATAAAGCACTATGAACAAAATTAACCTTCATCTAGATATTAATGAAGTAAATCTTATTATCAAGGCATTGTCTGAGCGCCCTTTCCGAGAAGTCTATGAGCTCATGGGTAGAATTCACGCACAGTCCAACACGCAACTCTCTAGCCAAGAACTGCAGCCTACCGATCCTAAAAAATCTAGAGAAAATCATCAATAATCCATACCTTAAAAAGCTAGGAATACTTATTCAGGAAGCCAAAAAATAACCAGCTCTTCTTTCATCCACGGAAGACGGAGCTTGTTGATGGACCAATAAGGGGTTATCCGTTTTGAGTCATAAGTTACCATAGGAATTTTAGGTCCAATGGTATGTTTCTTCTCCTTTTACTCTTCTCAATATATTATTTTAAGCGGGGAGCTTACTTGCTCTCGGTAGTCAAATTTGCTGCCCCTCTCATCGGTTTTATTAATTGACGGCACTACCCAGTTTTGTTTACTGCAACAGGGGGGATGTTCTTGGCGTTAAAGTAGTTCTTATACTGGAAAAAGGCGATTACCATGGACAGGTACTTAAGTCCTTCTAACATATGCTTCACTTCAAAACAGGTCGCAAAAAGTATATGGATACTGAAAGTGATGGGTGGGTTCTTAACCATAAAACTATTTCCCTGGGATATATATTCCTTGGTGTCCCCTCTCAACTCTTCCCTGATAATATCTACTAAGCTAGGGAGAAAGTGCTTGCTATTTAACCACCTGCTCATGGGATCAGAGGACAAGCCGATCGCCCTAACCCTATGATAGGGCTAGGAAGGAATACCCCAAGGTGGTAGCTTGTAGAAAGCTCTTGGGTACATTTATCCTGTGGCACTTTTATTCAATTTACTTCGCCCTCTCTTTCAATCCCTTAGAGATTTACTTTTCTATAGGCAAGCCAGCTACTGCTGATAGTCAGGATGTTATAGCAAAACAGTAATCTTGTTGTTATTTATCGCTACCAAACCTTTTTCAATGGCTAAGGTATAGTCCTGCTGCTCATCACTGTAGAAAATAGAACCTTTTTGCAGAGTACTAACAAGCGGGGCATGATTTTTCAGTACTTGGAATGCCCCTGTGCTCCCTGGAAATAGTGCTTTTTGTACGTTGCCGTCAAAAATTGTTTTTTCAGGCGTGATAATGATGAGTTGCATCATTGTTGTTGGATTAATCACTAGGTTGACTCAAGGTATTTTTCACACTCTAATATACACAGAGGTAGCTAAAAGTAAAGCCCGTTGCCTATGGCTTAGGTCTCTATAAAAATTTTCGCGCTGCTTTGGGTTATAAGTGCTAGTCGTGATTTGGGCAAATGGGAGAAAGGCAGGGTTGGCTGATTAACGATGTCAAACTTGCAAGGTCTCGCTCTATTTAGAAAACTTTCCTTGTTTTATGGCCATTAGGGTTGTGCGTGGCCCTACATATAGATCTATTCCCATTATAGCTTTAGGTGTCCTATACCTTAAGCTTGCTCTACTTATATTTCTCGCTGAACTATTAGGATATTTTTATATATGTGCGTTAAGGCTATGATTTCTGGTCATGTTACCCATAATAAGCCAATGCTCAATTTTCTTGAAATAGATTAATAGTTTTATTGTAAATGTAGTATTGGTACCAAGCACTCACTAATTGCCACAGCTACTTAAAATACACCCAGCGTTATTTACCGCTAGCTCTAAGTGCAAGCAGGTAACTTCTTTAAGCCTTTTGCTTTACCATCTGCATCAACTTGCTAGCAAATAAGAAACTTTTTAGTGCTTTTACTTCAGCATGAAAAATATCTGCTGAGGTCCCCTCCCAAACTTTCTGGCCTTGATCAAGGAACAAAATGTAATCGCCCATAGCTAGCACAGAATCCATGTCATGAGTAACCACTACGGTGGTAATGTTATATTCGTAAGTAATCTCTTTAATCAAATCATCAATCAGCAACCCAGTTCTAGGATCAAGACCAGAGTTAGGCTCATCACAGAATAGATATTGGGAATGATTGACAATTGCCCGCGCAATCCCTACTCTTTTTTTCATCCCACCACTCAGTTCGTTGGGCATTTTTTTATTGACGTTGTATAATCCTACACGCTGGAGACAAAAATTGACCCGATCTAGCCGAGCATCAAGAGGAAGCTCAGTAAGTATATTGAGTGGAAACATGACATTCTCTTCTACGTTCTTAGAGTCAAACAAAGCGCTGCTTTGAAATAGCATTCCTATTTCTCGTCTAATAGTGGTCTGCAAACTTTTAGGACTACCTAGAAAGTCTCTACCGTCAAAAGCAACACTGCCTTGATCAGGCTGAATAAGCCCTAGAATACATTTAATCAACACACTTTTTCCAGTACCGCTTGCCCCAATAATCAAGTTCACTTTACCCTTTTCGAACTCTCCGCTGATATCATTAAGCACAATTTTATCATCAAACGCCTTGCTGATGTGTCTAAATTCGATCATAGGTGGGCTGGTGTATGTAAAAGTAGCCGTGTAAGGAAGTAGTCTGCCACAAGTATAGCAACGCAGCTCTTGGTCACAGCGCTTGTGCTTGCCTCTCCTACTGCTAGCGCTCCTCCAGAAGTATAAAAACCTTTGTAAGAAGAAATAGAAGAGACCAAGAAAGCAAAAGCAAGGGATTTATAGACAGAAAATTTAATGATGTAGGGGTCAAACATAAACCTGATACCAAAAATATAATCTTCTGGTGCAATCGATGCCACATAGGTACTAGCAAGAAAACCACTATAGATCGACAAAAAACATGAAATAATAACTAGAAGTGGGTACACAAAAAGGCTAGCAAGTATCTTGGGCAGTACAAGGTAAGAAGCAGTATTAATACCCATGACTTCTAGAGCATCAATTTGCTCACTGATGCGCATAGAGCCTAGTTGGCCAGCAATATTAGAACCTACTTTGCCCGCAAATACGATGGCCATCACGGTGGGTGACAATTCTAAGATAGTCATGTTGCGTACGGCAACTCCTATCAAAAAATTGCTAGCCAGGGGCGCTGAGAGGTTGTATGCAAGCTGAATGCTTGTTACTGCCCCCATAAACGTAGACATAACCACTACGATACTGATAGAGTTGATCCCTATTGATACGCATTCTTCTAATGTTTGATGTAGATAGATTTTGAATGCTTCTCTATTAACAAGCGTTGAATAAAGGAATATAAGGTATTTCCCTAGGCTTTTCATATGATAGCTGATATGTCCGTCGAAAATAGAAAATTTTAGCTTGTATCTGCTTTGATGGAGGTAACTTGCTATCCCATGTTATAGAAATTTGTAGTAGCTCCAAGCCCCTTTGTCTTTGACATGCATCCTGGTTGACACTACATATACATGAGTGTTAGAGGCTACAAAAGCTACTACTTACGCAAAAAAGAAATAAACAAATGTTTTTCTTTGGACCAGGACACCCTCGTATACAAATCCATAGACAAGGTGTTTGCGCTTACAGATATAGCACTCTTAAAAATATTAACTTTATTTCCGATCCCTATACAAGCTTTTACAGCTTAGGGAAACGTGCGCAGGTTCTGCGCCAAGCTATCCTGTAACAAAAACCTAAGGCAAGGTACGCTAGGCTCCAGGACTATCAACTCCTTGGTTTATTTAATGGATTAATGCTTCGAAGTTAGCAGCAGCAAAACTATCAGAAACAGAGTATGAGTAAGAACAAAAATAGCTTACACTGGACCTATAAGAAATTATTACAGACATTATTGAGGTAATGAAACAATATCTAGACTTATTACAATGTATACTCTACCATGGAGTAGAAAAAGGCGACAGGACAGGGATAGGCACACTAAGCATATTTGGCTACCAGATGCGCTTTGATCTAGCAGCGGGCTTCCCTCTTGTTACTACGAAAAATGTACACCTCAAGTCAGTCATCTACGAGCTGTTATGGTTTTTAAGGGGTGATACAAACATCCAATACCTCAGCCAGCATAAAGTAACCATCTGGGATGAGTGGGCCGATGAAAAAGGAGAATTAGGACCAGTCTATGGTTATCAGTGGAGAAGCTGGCCTGCAGCTAATGGAGAAAAGGTAGACCAAATTGAAAAAGTCATTGAGGAGATCCAACAAAACCCTGACTCTAGAAGGCTGCTCGTGAGTGCATGGAATGTAGGAGAATTGTCTAAGATGGCTTTACCCCCATGCCATACACTCTTTCAGTTTTATGTGGCAGAAGGCAAGCTTTCGTGTCAACTTTACCAGCGCAGTGCTGACATATTTCTAGGTGTTCCCTTTAACATTGCTTCTTACGCATTGCTTACTATGATGGTAGCCCAGGTTTGTAATCTAAAGTTAGGAGCATTTATTCATACATTGGGAGATGTACACCTTTATTGTAATCATCTGGAACAGGCTAGGTTACAACTTTCTAGAATTCCCAAATCCTTACCTGCTCTTAGGATCAACCCAAACGTCAAGGATATATTTAGCTTTCAGTATGAGGACTTCAACCTTGAAAACTATACCCCTCATCCCCCTATCAAAGCACCTATAGCTATTTAATCGCCCAACTATCTTTGTTAAGTCAATTTCACCTAAGCAGTGGTCAAACCAACAAACACTTCACTAGCCTCTTAACAGGCAACTAGCCTAAACTTTTGTCCAGGAAGAAATTTTACCACGTTTTTGAGTTCAAGCTGTAACAGAATAGCTGCTAATTGATTAAGGGGTATCTGAGTTTGGTAGCTCAGTTCATCAATATGCACTTCTTTCTGAAGCTTCTGAATTGTTTGTACAGCTCCTTTCTCAGCCTCGGTGAGTTCAGGAAATCTAGCTAAGATATCCAGAATATCCTTTGAAGCAGGCCTTCCTTGATTCCAATTCAGACAATCAACGATGTCAGCACCACTGGTCAATAGATGCGCTTGATGGGTTTTAATCAGGTGATGACAACCGGCAGAATAAGGTTCATAAATACCCCCAGATACAGCAAAAACTTCTCTATTGTATTCATTAGCACAATGAGCAGTAATAAGCGCACCGCTCTTTTGTCCAGCTTCTACTACGATTGTAGCATCAGCAATTCCTGCAATCATGCGATTTCGGGCAGCAAATTGGTGCGCTTCTAGCTTTGTTTGAAGTGGGTGCTCACTCAGCAAACCCCCTTGGGCTAGCATTGCTTCTGCTACTTTTTTGTGAATTAAAGGATAAATGGTATCTAACCCTCCTGCCAACACGGCCAAAGTAGGCATACCTAGCTCAAGCGCTATTTTATGTGCGTGGATGTCAACTCCATAAGCCAAACCGCTGACAACCAATAAGGGATAGGTACTGAGCTCTCTAAGGAGCGTCTCTATAACCTTTTTGCCATAATTAGTAGCTTTTCTGGTCCCTACAATGCTAATAATTTTAGCTGTATTCAGCTCTACTTTACCTCGCAGGTATAGCAAAGTTGGTGCATCATGGATATGCCTTAGACGCTCTGGATAGCTCTTTTCCCAAAGAGTAATAACATGCACATTGGCCTTGTTATGACGTGTCAGGAGTTCGGCTGCTTCGGTAGTAGTGTTGCTGCTAAGTATAGCTTGTGCTAGGTGTTTGCTAACTCCTGGAACTCTGGTGAGCGCTTTAAGCGTACTATGGAAAATTGCTCGGGCTGAACCGAATTGGGCCATGAGCTTTTTTGAAATCACATAGCCTACCCCTGGGATTCTGGTGAGCGCTATTTGGTACACCTTTTCTTCAGTTTCCATAGACTCCCTAGATCGCTACTCAAAATAGCCAACCTAACTTAGTTATAGAGGCTCTGTCTGTGCAAATCTACCTAACAAAGTTTATGGCTAATAAATGAAATTTACAAGCGTTTCTAGCTGAAGAAAGCGAGATCCTTTAATTAAGAAGGCTGTATTTTCAAATACTTGTTGCTGTAAGTAGGCTTCCAAACCTTCTTTTTGTGGAAAGTACAAGGCTGCTGGGTTGGCCTCTTGAGCAGCTATCATATGTGTACCACACAACAAAACCTCCTTGTAGGTAGACTGTGTAGTAAAATTCCCCAGCTCTTGGTGTGCTGCTTTGCTTTCCTCGCCTAGCTCAGCCATGTCGCCTATAATGAGCACTTTATGAACAGCAGGAATTAAACTCAGGGCCTGAATAGCTCCCTTGGTCGACTCAAGGTTGGCATTGTACGCATCCAATAAGATGGTATTGTTCCCCTTGGTGATAAGTTGAGAGCGGTTATTGCTAGGCTGGTAGTTTTGAATGGCCTGGTTGGCTTTTGTCTCATCCACCTTAAAATATTTGCCTACACACAATGCAGCAGCGATATTATAAAAATGATACCGCCCTAATAAATGAGAAGTAATGACTTGCCCATTTTCGCTCTGGTATACCACAAAAGGGGTTTCATCTACAAATGCACAATTGTAAAAATCCTGCGTTTGCGGGTAGTCAATAGGGTGGGCAAATCCCTTTGCCCTACCACTCAGGATAGGATCTGTGGAGTTCATAAACACCACGCCGTTGTGTTGGCTTAAGTAGTCATATAGCTCACTTTTTCCTTGAATTACACCTTCAAAGCTACCAAACCCCTCAATGTGTACATGGCCTACGTTAGTAATGAGCCCATGGGTAGGCATAGCAATTTCACAAAGTTGGGCTATCTCCCCTACATGGTTAGCCCCCAGTTCCACTACGGCTATCTCTGTCTTTTCATCAATAGTTAGTAAAGTAAGGGGTACACCAGTATGATTGTTTGAATTGCCCTGTGTAGCTACAGTGAGGTAGTAGCAGCTCAGCACTGCTTTTATCAATTCCTTGGTAGTGGTTTTGCCACTAGAGCCTGTAAGGCCAATAACAGGGATTTTAAATTGCCTTCTATGGTGGTTGGCCAGCCTCTGTAAAACTACCAACACATCCTCGACCAGCACATAACGGTCGTCTTTTTTGTACTGAGCATCATCAATCACTGCATAAGAAGCTCCTTTGCGCAGGGCCTCTTCAGCAAAAGTGTTGCCATCAAAGCGAGGCCCTTTTAAAGCAAAAAAAATTGTACTAGACGTGATATGTCTAGAGTCAGTAGTAACGCTTCTATGGGTAAGGTAATGCTGATAAAGCAATGGAGTTGCCTGGGTTAGATTCATAACTTGCATAAGTAAAAGCGCAGTCTAGGTTTGGTGAGTTATTTAACGAAATTCAAAAAGGTAGTAGATTGTTAAGGCTGTATGCTCAGTGATTTTAACTTTTTGCCTATCTTCATCCCTCTTAGTTATGACACAATATATAGACCTAGCACCTCAACAAGAAACAGGAGTGTTGGTGGCCGTGACTACGCCACAGCAATCCAGTGCCCAAACTCAGGAGTACCTGGATGAACTAGTTTTTTTGGCCTTTACCTTAGGTATTAAGACACTCAATACTTTTACACAAAAGTTAGAAGCTCCTCATGCAAAAACCTTTGTAGGCAAAGGGAAGCTAGCAGAAATCGAAACTTTTGTCAAGGCCCATCAAGTAGCTATGGTAATCTTTGACGACGAACTTAGCCCCTCTCAGGTGCGCAACTTAGAAGCTACAGTCCAGTGCAAAGTGCTAGACAGAAACCTGCTAATCTTAGAGATTTTTGCAATGCGGGCCAAGACCACCCAAGCCAAGACGCAAGTAGAGCTAGCACAGTACCAGTACTTACTACCTCGCCTGACCAGAATGTGGAGCCACCTGTCCAGACAAAAAGGAGGAAATACAGGCATGAGAGGTCCTGGAGAAAAGGAGCTAGAAACAGACCGAAGAATCGTACAAGATAAGATAGCACTGTTGCGTAAAAAGCTTGACACCATAGAAAAGCAGAGCATGACCCAGCGCAAGAAAAGAGCAAAGCTGGTCAGAGTAGCACTGGTAGGCTATACCAACACAGGCAAGTCGACCTTGATGCGCTTGCTCTCTAAGGCAGATGTCCACACAGAAGACAAGCTCTTTGCTACCATAGACTCTACCGTACGCAAAGTAGTGATGCATGATATCCCTTTTTTACTCACAGACACAGTAGGCTTCATCCGCAAGCTGCCGCATACCCTTATTGAATGCTTTAAATCTACCCTAGAGGAGGTACGAGAAGCAACCATCCTTCTGCATGTAGTAGATATTTCGCATCCAGCCCATGAGGAGCACATGCAGGTAGTGCAAGAAACACTCCAAGAAATTGGAGCAGCCGATATACCAACGATCCTAGTTTTTAACAAAATAGATCAGCTGAGTGCAACTCAAGGAACGCAAGAAGCTTCCATGAGTTTAGCCTCCTTGCAACAATCTTATCTCAACCAAGAGAGCCATCCTGCAGTATTTATTTCAGCCGCTCAACAGGTCAATCTAGAGACGCTCAGGCGTTTACTTTTTCAGCAAGTGCAACTGCAGCACATGAAAATTTATCCTAACTACTTGAAGAACGCTGCCCATTAGGCTACTTTTGGGATCCTCTGGCCTCGTAGTTCAATGGACAGAATAGAAGTTTCCTAAACTTTTGATGCAGGTTCGATTCCTGCCGAGGCTACACATCAAGTAATGTGCTAAGAAACGATTGGGATGCTTTCAGAATTTTTAAGGTCCTAAGTATCTTGCCACTTGTTAGCGCGTCAAAATTGTGTGCCTTAGTAAATAAAATAATTACTGTAATTTATCATCTTTCCTAATCCAACTCCACCCACGTTACGCCTTGTCCTCCTAGGTAAGGATGTTTATCAATGACCCGTTTTACCTGGCTATGTGACTGTAAGTACGTACGTACAGCATGACCCAGTATACCTGCACCCTTACCGTGAATAATTTTTAAATACTTATGTCCTAATAGTGACCCCCGATCAACCCACTGATCTACCCTACTCAATGCCTCTGACACGCGCATGCCATGCAGGTCTATTTCAGCATTAAAAGTAAAGTGTGCATCAGGAGCTAGATTAAGTATGCGTGGGAAGGATTGTTTGGCTGGAGTGGGTGTAGCTTGTAGGTATTGGTGGACTTTCTGAAGCTGGGTAAGCGGGATACTGATCTCTATCACCTCAAAAGATACAACAGCACACTTACCTATAATTTTTACAATTTCTCCTACGCTCGATTGGCCGTACATCTGCACTGTATCTCCCTTACAGAGTTCAACGTGGCTTTTCATAATCCTCTTTAACTTGCTCTAAAAGCTCCTCCAGCCTATCTATTACGCTTTCGTAAATCTCTTGCATCACCTTAGGATGGGCCAAATAGTATTGATAGCTATTTTGAAATAGGATAGGTTCTGTTGCATGAGCCTGATAGATAAGCGAGCTATTTTCCTCAAACCAGTGATAAAAAGTAACTTCGTCATCACTGTAATACTGGACCATAGCCTTGGCTAGCTCTAAGTCCAATAGTATAGCTATCATTTGGTCTTTAGGTAGGACCGCTGGGGCGGAAAATTTCTGTACGCCACTAAGCGCAATAAATAGAATAAAGGTTAACAACCTTTTTACAAATCGTTTCATCAACCAAAAATACTTACATCCAAGCAATAACCCCAAGCCGTTTCCTTGCATTTGTTCACCATTGTGAAACGCCTTTTGTACGGCTGAAATATAGGACGCAGCAAGCTTCAATTAATTTTTATTTTTACCCATTACATACTTGAGGAGATAGGCCTAACTTAGCATACCCTTTTGTTTAGAGCAGTGTGAAAGAGACGGTCGATTGATCAGTTATAACTACTTTCGGCGCTGTGTTACAAGTAATAGCAGGTGCAATTGCTTCATCACATCTATGGGAATCTATATACCCTATGGCAGCTACTCCAGTAAACAAGCATTATCAGCTCCACCTCATTGTCAAGGACAAGCGCTTTAGCATTGATCAACTTCGCCAATACCATTTATCCATATGGGTGGGTAACAACAGCTTTAAAGTAAGCTGCATTGAGCGAGCTAACAATCGATGCCTATTGCTTATGGTCTACCAGCTGGCCTATGACCACGCCTATGAGCGCGTTCATGCGATCGAGCAAATTTATCATGACCAGCCGCTACTAGTAGCTGGAACTTGGTCTGGTGTTACACTATGTATTGACAACCAGCAGTACAGCTTGATCCCTGAACGACTATTTCAAGAAAAAAAAGCTGTTGATTATCTAAATTTTGCTTGCTCCATAGGTTCAAACACTGTCCAACATTTTGTTCATCCTTCTTTGAACCTAGCAGTGGCCTTTGCTGTGGATTCAGTGCTTTTAAGCTGGTTCCAGGAAACTTACAGCCAAACAGATTTGCACACCATACACCAGGCCAGCAGCTTAATAGAAGGGGTATGGAGGTACATGAAACTCAACGAGCTAGGCATGCTGCCTAAAGTGTTTGCCTTTGTTGATCCAGAGCATCTACATCTCATTTCCATGCAAAAAGGAATACTCCTTTATTATAACAGATTTCGCTATACCAGCAGTGATGAGCTCTTGCACTACATCTTACTTGTAATGCGTACCTTGAAGCTCGATTCAGGCTTTCACGAGGTTATTCTAAGCGGGAATATTACCAAGTGCTCACTAGCCTACAAAAAGGCACGTAATTACATACGTAACCTCACCTTAAGCGGAAGGCCTCCTTACGTCAGGTTCAGACGCAACTTTAAAAAGGAAATAACGACCGCTCATTTTGATTTACTAAGCACCCATTGGTGCGATCAAGCATCATAACTCAATTAGAGACCGTTGTAAAACTCAAAAAATATTTTTTTGCAAACTGTAAAAGGGTTTAAATTCCTACTTATACAATGGTCTCAAAATTTGTTTGCGTACTATCGTTGCGGTATTTGTAGTAAGCCTGGAAACATACCTAGTAGAATGATAGGAGTTTTGTAAGGCTTTCCTTACTGCTTCCCATCTATCCATGCTACCTGGTCAATCCCCTCTTCTACTTAAGGCAGCATATGGGTGTCATCCAGGCAAGTCATAGCATACCAAGCTACTGCTTTTAAGTATCCTTGTTCCTTCCTTGATGTAAGCATGCCACGTTGTATAAACCTTAGTCAACAGCTTTACTTTCAGGTTGCACTCTTCTTTTACTTCTCTTATTGCGGCAGCTGTACTTTCTTCACTCTGGTAGAGCTTCCCTTTAGGTAACTCCCATTTTCCATACCGGTAAACCATCAAGATTTTATCCCCTTTGCTTACTACCCCGCCTGCTGCTTGAATCAAGTTAAACCTTTGCTAGATCAGTGCTTTGATATGCTGGAAATCCTCCCACCCAAACCATTATCCTTTCCAATATGGGATATTGCCCTTGTTGGATCAAGATCAGTAGATGGTCCAATTATTCTGTTCGTGTAACTCTAACAAGCGAGTGTCCTTGAATTTGTGTTAGGTATATCTTGTTGAAACTATCCCCAAGGAACAATCGTATTGCTTTTTAAGGCTTAGTACCTTCGCATCTTTGGTAATGCGCACAGGGATAGGGTAAGGGTTATTCCATTTTGGAGCAGCTAAATTACCTTGCAGCCAAGCTTCAACCCTTCATGCAGGAAAACAACAACTGACATAGATGCTTTGGTGATCATACCTACCTACAAGAAGAAAGGAAACATCATGCTGCTCCTTCCAGCTATCTTTGCACTGAATTCCTTTTCACGTTTTGATCATATGACGCTTCTCCTGATGGCACAGCAGCCCTTGTCAAGGGGTTACAAGAAACTTATCCAAAGTGCCTCCTTTTGATGAGCAGAGAAAAAAAGGGACTAAGTACGGCTTATATGGAGGGCTTTAAGTTTGCGTTGCAGCAAGATTATCCGTACATCCTCACCATGGACACAGATTTTTCCCACACTCCTAATTATCTGGTAGTGCTACACAACACCTGTAAGCAATTTTCGTGTAGGCTTGTGATTGGCTCTCCCGTACATCATGTCCATGTCATCAACTGGCCAATGAGCAGGGTATTACCTGTCTTATAGGGCCAATTTTTTGGCACCCTGTATTACAGGAATGCCGATCCGAGATACAGCGGCTGGATTTCACTGTTATAGAGGTCTTAAAAACACTTGACTTAGACACCATCCAATCTGTAGGCTACGTTTTTCAAGTAGAAATGAAGTTCCAATCCTGGAAGTATAGTTTTGTACTCAAAGGAATGTCTATTGTGTTCACCAACAGCGTAAGAGGGCAATCGAAATGTCTCAAAGCATTGTTGCCGAGGCACTCTTAAGCATCATTAAAGTGAAGGTAAACAGCTTTTTTTTAAGTTGCTATAGAAAACCCATTACTGTTGAATGATTAGCAGTAGGGAAAAGGTTTTGTTACTGTACTGCAACCTCATCACTAGCGTGTTCTTTAGCCGACTTAGCAGCTATCAGTCGCTCATATTCCTTTTTAGAGCCAATAATGAGTTGGTTATATTTTCTCAGACCAGTTCCAGCAGGAATAAGGTGCCCTACAATCACATTCTCTTTTAATCCTTTCAAGAGGTCTCTCTTGCCTCTGATGGCCGCTTCACTTAACACTTTAGTGGTTTCCTGGAAGGAAGCAGCTGATATAAAACTTTCTGTACCGAGTGAGGCCTGAGTGATTCCTTGTAGCTTAGGTCGTGACACTGCGGTTTCAGCATCTCTTTCCTGGACGAGTTGCAAACCTTGCCGTTTTAAGCTAGCGTTTTCTTCTCTGACCCTTCTTGCACTGATGAGCTGTCCTGTTTTTAATGACTGAGAGTCACCTGCATCGGTTACTACTTTTTTGTCAAGGAGCTTATCATTTGCCTCGCTAAAGAGAAACCGGTTAACAACTTGCCCAGGCATGAAGTGGGAATCACCTGATTCAATGATCTCGACTTTACTCATCATCTGCCTAACAATTACTTCTATATGCTTATCATTGATTTTCACTCCCTGCAGACGGTATACCTCTTGAAGCTCATTGACTATATACTCCTGAACGGCAGTAGGTCCTTTGATAGCCAGAATATCGGCTGGTGCAACGGCTCCGTCAGACAATGGATATCCTGCTTTTACGTAGTCATTGTCCTGAACAAGGATGTGTTTTGATAGCGGCGTTAAATACTTTTTCTTAATGCCTTCCTTAGACTCAATGAAAATTTCTCTATTACCACGTTTGATACCACCATAGGTAACAACACCATCAATTTCACTGACAATAGCTGTATTGGAAGGGTTTCTTGCTTCAAAAATCTCTGTAACCCTAGGGAGTCCTCCGGTGATATCTCTAGATTTACCGATCATCCTAGGAATTTTTACTAAAAATTGGCCAGCACGCACTTCATCTCCTTCTGCCACCATTAAACGGGCTTTCACAGGTATGTTGTAGGAGACTGTTTTGTCTGTTTCTTCATTACTTATGACGATGCTAGGGTTTTTTGTTTTGTCTCTAGACTCTATAATCACTTTTTGTTTATGCCCAGTCTGCTCATCGTATTCTTCTTTGTAGGTAACCCCCTCTTCTATAGCTTCAAAGGTTACTTTTCCATCTACTGTAGCAAGGATCAGGGCGTTATAAGGATCCCAATAGCATAACTCTTGGTGTTTTTGGACTAGTTCTCCCTCTTTAACCCTGAGAAGAGCCCCATATGGAACCTGGCTGGTAGTCAAAACTTTCCTTGACTGGGGATCTAATATTTGAATTTCGCAGGACCTACTCATCACCACTTCTAGGTTTACCCCCTGGCTATCTGTTGTCTGTACAGTATTGAGGTCCTCAAAAGCAACGATACCATCAAATTTAGTCTGTATTTTTGCCTCTACAGCAATGTTTGCTGCCGTACCCCCCACATGGAAAGTCCGCAAGGTTAATTGTGTACCGGGCTCACCAATAGACTGTGCTGCAATCACGCCCACTGCCTCTCCTATCTGTACCAATTTTCCTGTAGCTAGATTTCTACCATAGCATTGGGTACAAACACCTTGCTTAGTTTCACAAGTCAGTGCTGACCTGATCTCTATTTCTTCTATGCCGGCTTCATCAAGCTTAGCAGCAAGTACTTCTGTGATCTCTTCACCAGTAGGAATTAATAACTCATTGGTAACAGGGTGGTATATCTCATGGATCGCTACTCTACCTAGTATCCTTTCAAAAAGTGGCTCAACGATCTCATCGTCTTCTTTGAGAGCCTTGGCTACAATTCCCCGTAACGTGCCACAATCTTCCTCAGTAGTAATCATGTCTTGTGCTACATCTACCAGCTTCCTAGTTAAGTAACCGGCATCAGCTGTTTTCAGGGCATCGGCCAAACCTTTTCGGGCGCCATGGGCAGAGATAAAATACTCAATAGTGTCCAGTCCTTCCTTAAAGTTAGCAAGGATAGGATTTTCGATAATTCCTCCTACGGAGCCTTGCAAATTTTTCTGTGGCTTTGCCATCAGCCCTCGCATGCCTCCTAGCTGGCGTACCTGTTCTCTTGAGCCCCTAGCACCAGAGTGCATCATCATATAGATGGGGTTAAATCCTTCCTGGTCTTGCTCTAGCTCTTCCATGAGCAGATTAGTAATTTGTGTGTTGACACGTGTCCATATGTCAATGACTTGGTTATAGCGTTCATTGTCAGTGATCAGGCCCATGAGATAGTTGTTCCAAACAGTATCTACCTCTTCTTTAGCTTGTGCAATGAGCGCTCCTTTTGCTGGAGGTACCTTAATGTCATCCAATGCCATAGATATACCTCCTTTATAAGCAGCCTCGAAACCTAGCTCCTTGATTTCATCGAGGAATTTTACTGTGCGGCCTGTCCCTGTTTCCTTGTACACCTGAGCAGTAATGATTTGTAATTTTTTTCCGGTAAGCATTTCATTAATAAAGCCTAATTCTTTAGGCACATGCTGGTTAAACAAGACTCTTCCAGCTACCGTGTCAATTATTTTTTCAACCAAGGATCCATCTTTATCTCTAGTCTTTACTTTCACTTTGATGTGAGCATGGGGCGATAATTGACCCTGGTCCAGTGCCATGATTACCTCTTCAGGAGCGTAAAATACAATTCCTTCACCTTTAACAGGACAGGCAGCGGTGCTTTTTCTACCTTTTGTGAGGTAATACATACCCAGTACCATGTCCTTGGAGGGCACTGTAATGGGCGCACCATTGGCAGGGTTAAGGATATTGTGTGCTGACAACATCAGCAAGGAGGCTTCTGCAATGGCTTCTTGGCTCAAAGGCACATGCACAGCCATCTGGTCACCATCAAAGTCAGCATTAAAGGCAGTACACACCAAAGGATGAAGTTGGATAGCTTTACCTTCAATAAGTTTAGGTTGGAAAGCCTGAATACTCACTCTATGCAATGTAGGGGGACGGTTAAGTAGTACTGGATGTCCTTTCAAGATGTTTTCCAGTATATCCCAAACTACAGGAGTCTTGTTCTCAACTATCTTTTTAGCAGATTTAACAGTCTTCACTATGCCTCTTTCAATAAGCTTCCTAATAATAAAAGGCTTGAAGAGCTCTGCAGCCATGTCTTTGGGTAGGCCACATTCGTAGAGCTTAAGCTTAGGGCCCACTACAATGACTGACCTACCTGAGTAGTCGACACGTTTTCCAAGAAGGTTTTGGCGGAACCTTCCTTGCTTTCCTTTAAGGATATCACTCAAGGATTTCAAAGGCCTGGTGCCTTCAGAGGCTACAGCATTGACGCGGCGGGAGTTGTCAAATAAGGAGTCTACAGCTTCCTGAAGCATGCGCTTTTCGTTCCTTAGGATGACTTCTGGTGCTTTGATGTCGAGCAACCTTTTGAGCCGATTGTTCCTGATAATTACTCTTCGGTACAAATCATTGAGGTCAGAAGTAGCAAACCTTCCTCCTTCTAGGGGCACTAGGGGCCTTAGCTCAGCAGGGATAACAGGGATGATGCGCATAATCATCCATTCTGGCCTATTTTCGATCCTGCCTCTGGCTTCTCTAAAAGCCTCTACTACTTTTAAGCGTTTAAGCGCTTCTGTACGGCGTTGCTGCGAGGTGTCGGTAGAAGCCTGGTGCCTAAGCTCAAAAGACAACTCATCGAGCTGCACTCTTTTTAGCAGCATCTCCAAGGCTTCAGCTCCCATTTTAGCGATAAATTTGTTGGGATCATTGTCATTCAAAAGCTGATTCTCGCGTGGCAGCTGGTCTAGGATGTCTAAGTATTCTTCTTCAGTAAGAAAGTCCAGGTAGCTAATCCCAGCTTCTGCTCTAACCCCTGGCTGAATTACTACATACCTTTCATAGTAAATGACCTGGTCTAATTTTTTGGTAGATAAGCCAAGTAGATATCCCATTTTATTAGGTAAGGACCTGAA
Source organism: uncultured Cytophagales bacterium (assembly GCA_963705385.1). Lineage (GTDB taxonomy): Bacteria > Bacteroidota > Bacteroidia > Cytophagales > Amoebophilaceae > MFD02979-c5. The sequence continues at coordinate 539,201 of OY970075.1, read as the reverse complement.
ATACCATATATGGGCTACTGGTACTGTTAATTCGATATGTCCCATCCTTTCGCGACGCACCTTTTTCTCAGTGACTTCAACACCACAACGGTCGCAGATGATTCCTTTGTACCTAATCCGCTTATACTTTCCGCAATGACATTCCCAATCTTTGACAGGCCCAAAGATCCTTTCACAAAACAAGCCCTTCATTTCAGGTTTGTGTGTCCTATAGTTGATGGTTTCAGGTTGTATGACTTCTCCACGAGAACGTTCTAGAATCGCCTCAGGGGAGGCAAGGCTAATGGTCACCTCTGAGAAGTCACCTGTAATTTTCTTGTCCATTCTAAATGTCATAACTGTTAACTTATCGTACTGCCTAATTAAATATCTTGTATGAGTTAAGCTTACTTGAAGGTAATTTCTAAGCCTAGGCCCCTAAGTTCGTGCACCAGTACATTGAAAGATTCTGGCAAGTTAGGTTTGGGGATATTTTCGCCTTTGACAATCATTTCATAAGCCTTGGAACGGCCGACAACGTCATCTGACTTGATAGTCAGCAGCTCCTGTAAGGTATACGCAGCGCCAAAAGCTTCTAAAGCCCATACTTCCATTTCACCAAAGCGCTGTCCACCAAATTGGGCCTTACCACCCAGAGGCTGTTGTGTAATGAGCGAATAAGGGCCAATGGAACGGGCGTGCATTTTATCATCTACCAAATGTGCTAATTTCAGCATGTATATAACTCCTACTGTTACTTTCTGGTCAAATTTTTCACCTGTTAACCCATCATAAAGGTCTGATTTGCCTAGTTTGGGTAGTCTGGCTTTTGCTAATTCTTCTTCTATTGCTTCTACAGAAGCTCCGTCAAAGATTGGAGTAGCGTATTTTTTGTCTAGCTCTAAACCAGCCCAACCTAATACTGTTTCGTAAATCTGTCCTAAGTTCATGCGGGAAGGTAATCCAAGTGGGCTAAGCACAATGTCTACAGGTGTTCCATCTTCTAAAAATGGCATGTCCTCTTGGGGTACAATTTTTGCCACAACTCCCTTGTTACCATGCCTACCTGCCATCTTATCTCCCTCTTTGAGCTTTCTCTTGTGAGCCACATACACTTTAGCGAGTTTAAGAATACCTGCCGGAAGCTCATCGCCCACATCCAGAGCGAAACGCTCTCTTTTGAAGTTGCCTATGATTGCATTGCGTTTCCTACCATAGCTTCTCAAAAGTTGTTTTACCAAGCTGTTTTTCTTTTCGTCAGCAGTCCAATCATCTAGAATTACATCTCCAATCAAATTTGTTTCTTCTGGTATATTATAATTTGTTTCATCACGATACATGTTCTTGTCAGGAAACAAGTTCATCTCGATCAAAATGGCTGTAAATTTTTTATCCTTGCCTATTAACTCATCCCCAAATTTGTGGTACACACCCTGAGAATTTTCTCCTGCAAGCAGCTTAGTAAGCTTTTCAATAGCCACTGCTTTTAAGGCTCGTAAATTCTTTGCATGTAGTTTTTTGAGTGTTTCAAGCTCTTTTTTAGACTTGACCCTCGCTTGCTTGTCTTTACTAGGTCTGGAAAATAGCTTGGTGTCTATCACTACGCCCTTGATAGATGGAGGGACTTTGAGGGAAGCATCTTTTACATCGCCTGCTTTTTCCCCAAATACTGCTCTTAAAAGCTTTTCTTCAGGGGTGGGGTCTGCTTCACCTTTAGGAGTGATTTTACCAATGAGGATATCACCTTCATTGATGTTAGTACCTACTTTAACGATCCCATCCTCATCGAGGTGGCCTACAGATTCCTCGCCCACGTTAGGGATTTCAGAGGTCAGCTCTTCCGCCCCTAGTTTTGTATCTCTTACATCTAAGGAGAATTCTTCAATGTGGATAGAGGTTAGTATGTCTTCTTGTACGACTTTTTCTGAGATAACAATAGCGTCTTCATAGTTGTGCCCTTGCCAAGCCATAAAGGCTACCATCAAGTTCCTACCCAAAGCTAGTTCTCCATCCTTGGTAGCATAGCCTTCGCAAAGGAGTTGTCCCTTTTCTACTTTTGCACCCTTAGCCACAGTAGGCCTCAAGTTAATACAGGTGTTTTGGTTGGTCCCTTTAAATTTAGTCAGTGGATAGGTTTTTAGGTCTTCATCAAAGGCAACGAGCTGCTCTTCTTCTGAGAGCTTGTATCTAACTACGATTTTACTAGCGTCTACAAACGTTACAACGCCATCCTTTTCCGCATATACAAGCCCTCTAAAGTCTCTGGCCACGCGTTTTTCCATACCTGTACCAACGATAGGTGCTTCGGGCTGCACCAAAGGCACAGCTTGCCGTTGCATGTTTGATCCCATCAAGGCCCTGCTAGCGTCATTATGCTCTAGGAATGGAATGAGTGACGCAGCTACAGCAACAATTTGATTGGGCGCTACATCCATGTAATTAATCTGTTCTGGGCTTACTAGGGGGAAATCTCCTCCGAATCTTACCTTGACCTTGGCTTCAACAAAGCTATTGTCTAGGTCAAGTTTTGCATTGGCCTGTGCAACGTTGTGCGCGTCTTCTTCCTCAGCAGCGAGGTAGTGGAGTTCCCCTCGTGAATCTACTTTTCCATTTTCAACTTTTCTATAGGGAGTTTCAATGAATCCCATGCTATTTACTCTAGCATGAATACATAAGTAGGATATTAAACCAATGTTGGGACCTTCTGGAGTCTCAATAGCACAAAGACGCCCTGCGTAAGTGTGGTGAATGTCTCTGGCTTCAAAACCTGCCCTGTCTCTTGATAAACCACCAGGTCCTAGAGCAGACACTCTTCGCTTATGGGTTATCTCTGCTAGAGGATTAACCTGATCCATGAGCTGAGAAAGCGGGTTTGTACCAAAAAAGGAGTTGATCACAGAAGAAAGTATCCTTGCATTGATCAGGTCAGAAGGCTTAAACTCTTCATTATCCCGCACATTCATTCTTTCCCTGATTGTCCTAGTAATTCTGGATAACCCTATGCCAAACTGAGCATAAAGCTGCTCCCCCACGGTCCGCACTCTCCTATTGCCCAGGTGATCTATGTCATCGACAGCTGCCTTGGAATTAACCAGCCCAATCAAATACTTAACTATGTGTACAATATCTTCCTTAGTCAGTACTCTAAGATCTTCAGAAACGTCGATACGAAGTTTTTTATTAATTCTATAGCGCCCTACCTCACCCAGGTCATACCGCTTATTGCTAAAGAATAAGCTCTGAATTGTCTCACGAGCGGTTTGTTCATCAGGTGGCTCTGTGTTGCGGAGTTGACGGTATATCTGCTCAACAGCCTCCCGTTCAGAATTGGCATTGTCTTTTTGCAGCGTATTGTAGATGAGGTCATAATCAGCAATGTTGATGTCAACACGATGCAGCACAACAGACTTGGTATTTGCCTCTAAGATGGTATCGATAGCTTCTTCCGTCAGTATGGAATCACGCTCTAAAAGCACCTCATTACGGTCTATGGAAATGACTTCTCCTGTGTCTTCATCTACAAAATCTTCTGTCCACGTCTTCAACACGCGTGCAGCTAGCTTTCTTCCCACCTTGTCTTTTAGTGCTTTGCTTGTAACCGCTACTTCTTCTGATAGTTCAAAAATGTCGAGAATTTCTTTATCAGTTCCATAGCCAATAGCACGCAGAAGCGTGGTAATAGGAAATTTTTTCTTACGGTCGATGTAGGCGTACATGATGTTGTTAACATCTGTAGTAAATTCTATCCACGCTCCTTTAAAAGGTATAATCCTAGCGGAATACAGTTTTGCGCCACTTGTATGCTTGCTTTGCGCAAAAAATGCGCCTGGTGACTTATGGATTTGAGAAACAATAACACGCTCTGCTCCATTGACAATAAAAGAGCCTTGTGGGGTCATGTAGGGGATATTACCTAAAAAAACTTCCTGCTCAATATTTTCAAAGTCCTCTACCTCCTCATCGTTCTGAAGCAACCTAAGCTTGGCTTTCAAAGGTACTGCATAGGTGACCCCTCGCTCAATGCATTCTGCAGGAGTGTATTTAGGAGCATCAAGGATGTAATCGATAAATTCCAGCACGTAATTTCCCCTAGAATCTTCTATGGGGAAATTTTCTGTAAAGACCTTGGCAAGCCCTTCTTCGGCTCGCTTCTCAGGGGGTGTATCTAACTGGAAAAAATCTCTGAATGATTTGAGTTGGATATCAAGGAAGTCAGGATAATCTGTAAAGGAATTAGTAGAAGCAAAATTTACCCTTTTGCTGCCGGTGTTTTTCTTTTTCTCTATCAAAGCACTGTAGATTTAAGACTTAAGTGTAGAAAAATCATGTACATGTCTACTATTGTACATCGTAGCACCTTTATTAGGATAGTGCAAATGCTTTGAGCATGTTTATTAGAAGCAGACTGCTACAAATACAAGTAGGGCTCAAGTTAATTTCTAGAGCCCTGATAAGAATGTGGTTACTTTAATTCTACTTCAGCACCTACTTCTTCAAGCTTGCTCTTCAAGGTAGCTGCCTCTTCTTTAGAAGCTCCTTCTTTAATAGGCTTCGGTGTATTATCTACAAGCTCTTTTGCTTCTTTCAGTCCTAAACCAGTCATTTCTTTAACAAGCTTCACAACAGCTAGTTTTGAGGCACCTGCTGATTTAAGAACTACGTCAAAGCTGCTTTTCACTTCAGCACTTTCAGTGCTACTATCTTCTGCTTTCATTGCAGCTGCCATAGGAGCTGCTGTTACTGCAGGCTCAATTCCGTATTCTTCTTTGAGTATGCCTGCTAATTCGTTGACTTCTTTAACACTTAGATTAACGAGTTGTTCTGCAAATGCCTTTAGGTCTGCCATTTTTATTAAGGATTTAGTTAATTAAAAATATTTCTAAGTTAGGATACTTTTTCTGACAACGCTTTTACTATCCCTGCCAATTGATATTTACTGGATTGTAGGGAAGCCATGACATGCTTAACAGGTGATTGTAGTAGCCCAATTATATCTCCCACTAGCTCAGCTTTTGACTTAAGCTCGCTGAGTGTATCCAAGTACTCCTCTCCAATAAACAGGGCCTGATCAATGGAAGCTCCTTTGAGGATAGGGCTTCCTAAGCCTTTCTGTTTTCTAAACCCTTTGATAATCTTAGCGGGCGTGCTACCGATATCTCGCGCAAAAAGGATTCCAGAAAATCCTCTGAGTACTGCATCACCAAAGGATGAGTAATCTACTTCTCCGTTGAGTTTTTTTAGTGCCTTGTTAATCAGCGTATTTTTTACTACCTGATACAATACCCCAGCCTGGAAGCACCTTTTTCTAAAGTCATTTACTGCTTCTACAGTAAGACCGGTAGCATCTATAATATAGAAGTAATCAGTGGAGGAAAATTGTTTTACAAGGCCCTCTACGATTGTTTCTTTTTGCTTTCTTGTCATCGTTACTACAGTCCAGAAATGCTGTTTTTATCAATTGAAATACCTTTGCTCATCGTGCTAGAGAGAGTAATACTTCTCATATAAGCACCTTTTGCAGAAGAAGGTTTGAGTTTCATCAAACTCCCCATCAACTCAAGTACGTTATCTTTAAGTTGTTCAGGGGTAAAGGAAATTTTACCAATATTAGCATGTATGATACCATATTTATCTACCTTGAACTCAATTTTTCCAGCTCTAACTTCTTGTACAGCTCTGCCTACTTCTATGGTAACAGTACCGGTTTTAGGGTTAGGCATCAATCCCCTTGGACCTAGCACTTTTCCTAAGCGACCCACCTTAGCCATTACCGAAGGCATGGTAATAATCACATCTACTGCTGTCCAGCCTTGCTCAATTTTATTGATGTATTCATCTAGGCCTACATAATCAGCGCCTGCTTCTTGTGCCTCTTTTTCTTTATCATGCGTACACAGCACTAAAATTTTAATCTTTTTCCCCGTACCATGCGGGAGCACGACTGTGCCTCTTACCATTTGGTCTGCCTTTCTAGGATCTACTCCCAGACGGATAGCCATGTCTACAGAGGCATCAAATTTTGTGTAGGTAATTTCTTTGACTAGCTGCACCGCCTCATCGAGCGTATAGGGCTTGAGGAGGTCATACTTTTTGACGATTGCTCCTTGTTTTTTGGTCAAACTTGCCATTTGTTTATCCTTTCTAGTTATTCCAAAGTGCCTCACCACTTACAGTGACTCCTATACTTCTTGCTGTTCCAGCAATCATTTTCATAGCAGCATGCAGGTCAAAGGCATTGAGGTCTGGCATCTTTAATGCTGCAATTTCTTTTATCTCTTCCCATGTCACGTTCCCCACCTTTTTTCTGTTGGATTCTGGGGAACCTTTTTTAATGTTTGCCTTTTTCATCAGCAAGACAGGGGCAGGCGGAGTTTTTATAATGAACACAAAAGACTTGTCCTTGTATACGGTGATGATAACCGGAAGTAGTTCACCTTGCTTGTCTTGTGTTCTAGCATTGAACTGCTTGCAGAACTCCATAATGTTAACTCCCTTACTTCCAAGGGCAGGTCCTACGCCACCAGAAGGGGTAGCTGCACCACCACTCACCTGCAACTTTATATAAGTCTCTATTTCTTTAGCCATACTTTTTTATTCTAACAAAGAAGTATCAGCGCTTTTATGCTAACCTTTCTACTTGTCCGTAACTGAGTTCGATGGGTGTATTTCTTTCAAATATTTTTACTGTAACGTTGAGTCTTTTCCGCTCTTCAAAGATTTCCTGAATACTACCTGAGAATCCGCTAAAGGGACCTTCGGTGATTTTCACCATTTCTCCAATGATAAATGGTTTCTCCAGGCTTATTTCTCCTTCTTCGGCATCATCTACTTTGCCTAATATTCTATTTACTTCAGTCTGTCTAAGGGGCATAGGGTCTTTTGATAACCCCCATCCTCGTGCGCTCAGAAATCCTAATATCCCAGGAATACTTCTTATAACATGATTCGCTTTACCATCTGATAGGTCCACGCAGACAATTACATAACCCGGAAAAAAGTTACGGTCTTTAGTCTTCCTCTTTCCTGCCCGCATCTCATATACTTTTTCAGAAGGAATTAGTATTTGTGTAACACATTCCTCTGTTTTTTGTCTTACAAGCTCTGCTTCCAGGTAACTCTTTACCTTTTTCTCTTGCCCACTGACGACCTTAAGTACGTACCATTTTGCTTCACTCATCGTAGAGGTAGTAGTTTCTTCGCTTGATTCTAAAAATTACTGTAAACCCAGGAGATGATATTTTTGAAGGTTAGGTCTATCAACCCAATGATAACTGCAAAAACAAAAGAGGCGATCAAGGCCAGCGTTGAACTATTTCTTAGCTCGCTATAGGCAGGCCAGGAAACTTTGTATCTGATTTCTTCTATAGAGCCTAGAAAGAATGATTTTACCTTTGACATGTTTTCTGCTTGCACGGGTGGAGAGACTCGAACTCCCAGCCAATGGTTTTGGAGACCACTACTCTACCAATTGAGCTACACCCGTATGGTCACTCAAGTGGTCCGCAAATCTATACAACTGCTCTCATATAAACAAGCACACTTCTTTTCCAGGAAATGTGCTTATCATATGGAAAGGTAGGGTAATTATTCAATCACCTCGGTCACCTGACCAGCGCCCACAGTTCTACCTCCTTCTCGGATTGCAAAGCGCAATCCTTTCTCCATTGCAATTCTGTTAATGAGCTCTATCTCCAGGGTTAAGTTATCACCTGGCATCACCATCTCGACCCCTTCAGGTAGCTTCACTTCACCAGTTACATCGGTTGTTCTGAAATAAAACTGAGGTCTATATTTATTGAAAAACGGTGTGTGGCGGCCTCCCTCTTCTTTGGAAAGAATATATACTTCTGCCTTGAATTTGTGGTGAGGAGTCAAAGAGCCTGGCTTACAGATAGTCATTCCTCTACGGATCTGGTGCTTTTCAATGCCACGTAGTAACAAACCTACGTTATCACCTGCTTCTCCTCTGTCTAGAATTTTTCTAAACATTTCCACACCTGTTACAGTTGACTTTAGGTTCTCTGTACTCATACCAACGATTTCTACTGGGTCCCCTGTGTTGATTACCCCTCTTTCAATCCTTCCAGTGGCCACAGTACCACGTCCTGTAATAGTGAGGACATCTTCTACAGGTAGCAGGAAATCTTTATCAGTAATCCGTTGCGGTAATGGGATGTGTTTATCAACAGCATCCATAAGCTCTTTGATACTGTTGACCCACTTTTCTTCATTTTTCAATGCTCCTAGTGCTGAGCCACAGATTACCGGGATATTGTCACCATCAAATCCATATTTATTAAGGAGTTCCCTGATCTCCATCTCTACTAGTTCTAGCATCTCAGGGTCATCTACAGCGTCTGCTTTGTTGATGAATACAACGATATCAGGCACACCTACCTGACGTGCTAAGAGTACATGCTCTCTTGTTTGAGGCATCAAGCCATCTGTAGCTGCTACTACTAAGATTGCACCATCCATTTGTGCAGCGCCTGTTATCATGTTTTTTACGTAGTCGGCGTGGCCAGGGCAATCTACATGAGAGTAATGCCTTACAAGAGTTTCGTATTCTACATGAGATCTATTGATCGTTATGCCTCTTTCTCTTTCTTCAACTGTATTATCAATGGTATCAAAGTCTCTTTTTTGAGCCAACCCTTGATCGGCTAACACCTTAGTAATAGCTGAAGTGAGCGTTGTCTTACCGTGATCAACGTGGCCAAGCGTGCCGACGTTGACATGTGGCTTGGAACGTTTGTAGGTTTCTTTTGCCATGGTTAAAAATTTTGGTTTTAGTTTGAAACAAATATACTTAGATTATGCTTAAAATAGTTACAGCTAGCATTGATGCATGCTGGAATTAGCCCTTCCATAGCTTTCACACATCAACCCAACGAATTGGCTCGACGAGCCAATGACGGGATTTGAACCCGTGACCCCTTCCTTACCAAGGAAGTACTCTACCCCTGAGCTACATCGGCCTACAAGAGAGCGGAAGACGAGGATCGAACTCGCGACCTACAGCTTGGAAGGCTGTCGCTCTACCAGCTGAGCTACTTCCGCTTATACCCTATTTATTAACGATTTATCTTTTTATCAAGCAGCGTGGATAGTTTATAGCCATGGATTTGATAGGCCATTTCAGCACTGGTTAATCAACCAGTCAGTTGCCCAACATAAAAGAATAACCAATAACAGTGGGGAGGGTAGGATTCGAACCTACGTAGCCGTGAAGCAACGGATTTACAGTCCGCCCCATTTAACCACTCTGGCACCTCCCCATAGAAGGGCATTTGTCACGCAAGTATGCGCACTCAAATGCACTAAATAAGAATGCAAATCTACAGATTTTTCATTTGGATCCAATCGGGTACCCAAAAAATTGGATAGGTGCTGCATGCATTTGTACAGTACCAGCTTTCGATTAGCACTACTTTACCAAAAAGACCTCAAGGATGAACCTAACTAATACTATTCATGGGTTTTGAGTTCGCTAAGCAGGACTTGGGCATCTTTGATTTTTTGCATTTGTTGTAGGGCTTCGCAGACAGCGGACTTAATATACCCTCTATCAGTATGTAAAGCAACCTGTCTGAATAAAAGCAGTCCATCTTCTTGACTTTGCTTGTCTGTGATGGCAGCAAGGTATTGGCCTATGGCTATGATCAAACAACGGGCTGCTATTCTGCCTTGTAGCTTTGTAAATTTTTCTTTGAGCCATAGGTATTTTCCAGGCTCTTGAGCCGCTGTGTAGTAACTAGCCAGTTTCGTGACGATTGCTAGGTTATCCAAGGCTTCAAATTTGGCCAAGCAAGCAAGCTTTTCAGGCTCGTTGCTAGTAGTGGCATAGGCGTACAAAGCAGTGCTAGCTACATGGTATGAGGCATCAGTCATCGCTTGTTTGTAAACAGCAACGTATTGTGCTGGTGCTTGCAAAGAGGCAAGTGTATGCACGGCAGCAGCTCTCACAGCAGGCTTACTGTCATTTTTACTCAAGTTGATGAGGGCAGCTTCTACCGTGGCTAGGTTTTGGCCTTTGTAACCCTTGAGAGCTTCTATAGCGATTTTCCTGAAAAACCAGAAGTCATCTTGTAGAGCATCTTGAAGTACTTGGTAGCAAGTAGGGAGATGTAGATGTTGCATACAATAGGTCAATGCTTCTTTTTTAGCAAAAAATCCTTTCTCTTGGTAGTACAGCTGCTGGTAAGCTGCTGCATCCTTAGGATGTTCGATGAGGGCAGCTGGTATTTTGCGTTGGTCGAGGTATACAAGCTCTGGCCGCTGTGGAAGGGTCCAAGTAAATTCACTGTACCGTTGCGTTACCACGATTTCATGGCATTGTTTCTCGCCTGCTATCCAAATGTATACGGCTAAGGGCAGCTTGTAGATAGGATCTGTTTGTGAGTTTTGTTTTTGCCATACCTTTAGGGTGAGTATTCCATTTTCATAGGTATCGCTTACCTCTACAATAGGATGGCTTGTAGCTAGGAACCACTGATCAAAGAACCAATTTAAGTCTTCTCCTGTTACTTCTTCAAAGGATTTTCTAAGCTGGTGGATTGCTACAGTAGAAAAAGCATGTTTTTTGAGGTAATGGCTGAGTGCTTTGAAAAAAACTTCTTCGCCTATGTATTGCCGAAGCGTATGCAAAGCCAAGGCACCCTTGTTAGCACTATGGCTATCAAAGGCTTTTATTATGGTGTGATGGTAAAGCTGAAGGGGGTTGACTTGGACTTGTGCAGTTTCTTTCAGGTAAGCTTGGCGTATTTCCCACATCATCAAGTCTCCAGCATCAGCTCCATATTTGTGCTCACGCCAAATGTGCGCACCTATACACGCCAATGTATGGTCCAAAGACAAATGTTCCCAGGGCTCACAAGTGACCAGATCGCCAAACCACTGGTGAAACAATTCTTGGGCGATAGCATCGTCATAGTCTTGGTCTAAAAGCTGGCGGTCGTCTACCTGAAGGGTATCCGCAAACACAGTGGCAGAGGTATTTTCCTTGGCACCTGCCCAGTAGTCTCGCACTACTATCTGGCTGTATTTAGGCCACGGATAAGGATAAGCTAGTTTTTCTGAAAATAATGCAAGCATCTCAGGGGTATGGCCAAAGATGGCTGGGACATGCTGATCATAAGCTGGTTCCACATAATAGCTGACTTCAAGGTTATTCCACTCGTCTTGCACTACTGCAAAGTCACCTACAGCGAGCATAAATAAATAAGGTGCATGTGGCAAGTCCGTATACCAATAGTCTGTTCGGGTGTAGTCTTCATTGAACTTCGAATAGCCCAAGACTCCGTTAGAGAGTGTTTTGAATCGCTTATCTACAGTGATATAAAACTCCTGGGTACACCGCTGTCCAGAGACATCAATCGTGGGTAGCCAGTATGAATTATAGGGTTGACCTTGTGTCCAGATTTGTTGGGGCCTTGTGTAATCGCTGCCATTAGGGTTGATGAAAAATAGCCCTTTATTGGTAAAAAAGTCGAGCTTTGGGGACTTATTGACTTCATGTGGTTGGGCTATGTAAGCAATTTCTACCCAATAAGCTGTTGCTGTAGGCAGCGCTTTGCCTAAGTCGATGGTCAGCTTTTTACCGTCGTAGGTGTACTCCAAAGGACTTTTCTTGTGCTCTTCTACGCTAGCGACGCTACAAACCACAAAGCCTTGGGCATCTAAGACCAGATGAGGTTGGGGGTCACCATGTGGTTGCAGCTTTAAGGTAGCTAGGCCATGCAAGCGTTGTTGTTGCCAGTCAAAACTAACTTCTAGCTTAGTGTGGAGCAGGTCGTGGGAATTGGCCTCTTTAGCTTGGTATAAGGCTTGTGCTGTGGCTTGCTGGAGTGGGATATAGGCATGCCTAGTGGCCACCTTAGTGCCTTTACAGGCGCTTACCAAAAATAGAAAGCTGTACGCCATCGCCACGCTTAACGGATTATATTTCATAATGTTTGAAGGCTTATTTTACTAAGAAATTGCTTTTAGAGCAGCTTTACAAAGCGAGTAAGATAACATCTCATGTTATGCAAGGATTACAAGCGCTTTCATAAAAAATGTTTGTTCGCGGAACAAACATCGAAAGCTCTCCTCCTTGATGAAGGAGGAATTAGAAGTGGTTTTCTAACCTATTTACTCAAGCTTAGCAGTAAAGCAATTTTTGCCAAAAGGGAAGTTTTTGCTATTCAAACTCAAAGTAATCATCAGGAGCAAGCTTTTTGACCTTTGTTTTGCCTTTGTACTTTCCTTGCAGTATTTGCTTCAGTACCTGTCCCTGCTCTTGTATTTTACCTTTGAGGCTGGCCTCGAACGCCTCAGTGTCATATGTAATCTGATAGTTATTGACATCACCCCGCAGCTTGAGAAATAGATTGATACCTGCAAGTGCGTCTGCTGCTACTTCCTCAGGACAGCTGTGGCCTACTTGTCGGAAACTTGTAAGGGGAATAACAAAATTATAATCTATTTTTCCGTCGAAAGTATGAGTTCCAGACAGCCGAATACGTGTCACATTAGAATGCACTTCCATAGGAGGAATATGAATGGTCCTATGCTTGATACGAATGTAGTTTCCGAGCTCTGAAAAGTGCACTTCTGAGAGGCTTTCCTCTGCTACGTACTTGTAAAGTTGCTGAATAGGTGCAAAGCGGTGAAGTGCTCCGTTGCTTAGCCGCACGTCGATATCAGCCTGCAGGGCCTCCCAGTTTACATCCCACTGCTTGTTAGCCTGTAGGCTCAGGTCTAAGTCGGCAAATACCTTTCCGCTTAAGTGCTTATCTATCAAAAAGCTTTGGTGAAAGTTTTCGAATCCATAAAACAATTGATCGATATCGACGTCCTTAAGCTGAGCTTTTGTGTGGATAGCTAAGTGATCGGTGCTTGCATCCAGGCTTCCATATAAGAAGGCTTTGCCTCCAGAGAAGCCTAGCTGTAGCTTTTCAGCAATCAATTTTTGGTCTTTGATTTTCAACTTACCGCGCACATTTTTTGCATAAAATCGCTTACAGCGAAGCTGTTGGATGTCACAATCAAGGTTCAGCATCCAGTGAGGCGCTATGTTAAACTTTTTAGGGCCTCTACTAGCCTGGTCTTTAAGCTCACCGCTGTCAGCAAACAGTGCATCCAGGTCTAAGGTGTCCACGTAAAGCTTAGCATCTGAGCAAAGCTTTTGGTCATCAACTAGCAAGAAAGGCAAGAGGTTTTGGACAGTGCCGTTCAGCACAAAGTTTCCTGGACCTATGCTGCCAGTAAAGTTCTTCATGACCAGGGCATCGTTCTGAAAAAATAGGTGGCCGTTCAGGTCTCTACATTGAAGTTGGGACGAGGCTAGCTTGAACTGGGCAGCTTGTGCTTGCAATTCACCTACCAGGTGGATGTTATCCTGAGAGGGAGTACCATGCATAAGTTCAGCAAGACTAGCCTCTAGCTTACAGGTAAGGTTCAGCTGTCCTGCAGCGTCTACGATAGGAGATTTGGTAAGTAGCTGATTGAGAGAAGCTAAGTCAACCGTAGCCTGGGCGCTCCCTTGAAGATGAAGCTTTTGAAAGTCATGCAGGAGCAAGCTACCCTCTACCTGACTGTCAGCAAGTGTGCCAGTAAACTTATTAACCTTGAGCATAGCTGTTTTAAGGTCTTGTATACGAGGTATACACAGCTCCCCTATCACTTCATGTAGGTTGATAGGTTGAGCAAGATAGTTTGTAGTCCATCTCCCCTCCTTAAGTACAAAGCTACCCTGCAAGGCTATTGTCTGGTTTTTGCCTGGCTCCTTGGTAAGGTTTAGCGCGAAGCCTAGATTTCCTTGTGGTATATAATGCTGAAGTTGGCGGCTATGTTGTAGGGGAAAACACTGTAACAAGGATGTGGAGGATATTTTTTTTCCTTGAATAGTCATGTGGATCGGAGCCGTCTCTTCGGTGCCCCAACTGCCTTGTACCACTAGCTGTGCACCTGCTTGCTTGAATTGAATAGGCTGCAAGGTTATTGTTTCATACTGCTGGTTATAAGTTAAGGTGGCACGCAGCGCTATAGGCAGGTTTTGTGCCCAAGCTAAATCCTTATGCTGGATGCTTTGCCTTGTAGTGACGCCAATCAGTTCAACTTCCAGCTTGGGGTAACCCCACTGAAGGGTAGCTTGGCTTTGGGCTACGTTGATTGTGTAGTGCTTGTCCTTGCCGCCGTACACTATTTCTATGTCTTTAAGCGTAAGTTTTTGCAGCTTTATAGTCAAGGAAGAACTAACCAGACTGCTTGGAGCGCTGTCTCCCTCCTGTCCTAGCTGGTACGCAGCTACTACAGCTAGGTTAATCTTCCCTTGCTCAAGGGAAATCTGGTCCAGTACGTATTGACCCTGGAACAACTTCCAGAGATCAAAAGCACAATAAACTTTGCGGACGGCGACCAAGTCCGTAGTAGCCTTGGTGCGATTTTTTACAACCACTTCCTGGAGGACAAAGGTAATGTTAGGAAAAGACTTCAGTGCGTTGAGCTGAATGGAGCGGACTTGTATCGGATGGTCCAGCCTTTTGTTGACTGCACATACAAATTTCTGAATAATTTGGTCCCTGTAGTGATAGCAATATATCCCTGTGGCGATCGCAGTTGCTGTCAGCAAGAGGAATAATAGGACTAAAAGCCTCCCAGTAATTTTCACAATCTTAAGCATGGATACTTGTCATCTTTGGTGAATATACCCTGGAAAAGGTAGATAGCTACTGCTAAGCTTCTATTCCTCTACACAAGTTGCAGGAAGTTTTTTATATTTGTCCTCCTATCAAGGGCTCTTAGCTCAGTTGGTTCAGAGCATCTGCCTTACAAGCAGAGGGTCGTAGGTTCGAATCCTACAGAGCCCACTCATCCTAACTTATCAATATGCTGATTATCAAGGATTTACAGCAATTAGCATCACTCAAAAGATTCTGTCAAAATTTTTCCATTACACTGAAAACTTTACTTTCAGCTTTCATTAACTGCTCGACAAGTTAGAACATCCGCTAGGTCCAGGCTTTCATGCCTAGCTGCTCCTTGCGTCAAGCGTTCTAGCCAATCAGATACCTGCACAGACTGCCTAGCTCCTTTTGCAAATCCCGCGCTTGCTTGTGCCAAGAAGATCAGCCCCCTACATCAGAGAATAGCACAATTTTTCTACTTCTAATGCGTGTCAGGGGCTTGTTAAATCCCGCTTGGGCGTGTGGGCTAGCGTCAGAATTGAGAGTACATACTTGCATTGACAGATTTTCAGCTGCTTCATTCAAGGAGGAATCCATACAGCCTGGTTAAAAGGCAAAGGTCCTGGAAAGTCTAGTTTGGACAAAGAAAAACTGGCTGGAGCCTTGCGCTTAATAGCATCAGGAATAACCCCAAGGTAGCCAAGCAATTACAAATAGGCCGCTCTACTCTACATCGGGAACTCAGATCTAATCATTCCTCTTTACCTACTGCTACCCTCTATTTAATACATCAAAGACAAGGCTTTGCAGTTCCTCTACAGCCTGAGGTAAGCCTAATTGTTTAGCTAGAGGGATAAAGAACTGTAAGCTCTCTTCTGATATCTGCTTTTGCTTTTCATACTTCGCATGCCCCCCTATCGTGCGCATATTATGAATCCGATCTGCTAGCTTAATCTTCAGTACGCGCTCATCTTTCTGGTCAATGAGCTTTTTGATATTCTCATAGGCTGAGAGCGATAGCCTTCTACTTCCTTTGTCTAGCTTCGTGACCCCATTGACTAGACGAGCTACCTCAGAACCAAACATGGCTTCTATCTGAGGCAAGCTCATGGGCGTATCTTCTACAATATCATGCAGTAGGGCTGCTAGTATAGCCTCTTCATCTTCATCTTGGGTAAAGTCCAAAAGGATCTGGGTTACTATGATAGGATGAAAGTAAAACGGCTCTCCTGACTTGCGTTTCTTGCTGGCATGGTATTTCTTAATTAAGCCAATGGCCTTTTCTACTTTGGCTATACTCACTCCCTTAGTTTTGTCTTTAATCTGCTCCTTGAGTGCCTCTTCTAAACCAGCAGCACCTGCATAGTCTACTAGCACCTCTTGAGGAGCTATTTCCATCTCCTTCAGATCCATACTCTTAGGCCGGATATCACGCACACCTAAAGGGATTACATAGACTATGGTAAACCCGTCTTCTGGCTCGTAGTACTCTGTTACTCCATAGTGCGCATCTACAATGCGCTCATTTTCTACCCGAGGCAGGTCTGAAGGAGAATCAGGAGGCACTGACCTAGCAGCAACATCGCCCATATAAACAGGCTGTAACCTAGGTAAAGCATCTGCTGTGGTAATACCCAAGCGCAAAGCATCCACTTTTTTAGTGTAGCCTTTAATGGAAGATAAGTGGTAGCCTAGCTGCGTATCCTCTATAGCGAGCTGGATGCGGTGCTTATCATAATTATAAGATTGAACATAACAAATGCCATTGATAAGTAACCTTTGGATACATGCTATATCCCCCTGCAGCTCCTTGTGTTGGGTAAGAAGCTGAATGGCAAGGGTAGGCATAGAATCTAAGTCCTGCGCTTTGAGGGTAGCTTGCGTTTCTTTGAGTAATGCATCCAGGCTCACTTTACCTACCTCAAGCCTCAAGTAATCTTTGGCATGATAACTGACCTCCTCTAGGTATTCCGTTATAGCCTTCAGTTTTTCATTAGCTTCTTGAAGCCCCTTGCTAGGTCTGTCTTTTAACTCTTCCTCTATGACTCTACTAGTCGCGTACACATTGTCTAGTACATTAATCCCATCTCTGCCAAGGCCTTGGGCAACCCTATTCTGATAGTTCAATGCTTCTACAAGCCTACCATTGGTTAGTTGGTGTGCTGTTGCGAGTAGTTGTTGGCGAGTAGCTATGTGGTTAAATTTTTGCTGTCTTCTGCGAGCAAAAAGCAATCCAATAAGCGTAGCAAAGATGCCTTGGTAAATGAGTAGGTAGCCAGCACTAAAGTCTAACTTCAAATTAATAGGTCCCACCACCTGAGTATAAAACAGAAAACCTAGACTGACGCCTAGTAGTGTAAGG
This sequence comes from uncultured Cytophagales bacterium, assembly GCA_963705385.1. Lineage (GTDB taxonomy): Bacteria > Bacteroidota > Bacteroidia > Cytophagales > Amoebophilaceae > MFD02979-c5. The sequence goes on along the minus strand of OY970075.1, from coordinate 522,191 downwards.
ATGATAAAGCTCATCCAATCTACCAGCACAACAAGGAACATGATGCTCATCGTTACGTTGATAAGCCATTCTATGCTGCCTTGTGTGAGCAGAAACATCACTGTGCTGGTAAAAGGAATACAGTAGAGTAGAGTGAGGTGCCAAAAAGTAGGTATATAAGCTAAAAGCCTCGAAGGCCAGGCGTCCTTTACTGTTAAAAGGCCACATGCTACAGCGCCGGTGAAGCGCAGGTAGAACATGAGATCATAAGATTGGGCACTAGCATGCTCCCACATGAAATAAGGAATGATGTAGTTGATTACATAAAAGATCCCCAACAGGATGTAAGGAGCACCATACTTAGTTACTTTCGTTCTTGAGTATGCAATTATGCGTTTCGGTGTGGGTAGCAACTCTTTAAATCGCATTAAGGTATTATCGTGGCCTGTTCTCCATGAATGTTCTTGCCCTTGCGTACGACTGACCATCACAAAACCTTGGTTCCGTATGGCATGGATACTCAAAAAGACTATGCCATTTACGATCACACTGATAAGTGCTGAAAGGTAGCTGTGTGTTTTTGGGAGAAGCAATTTAGACAGGATAAGCGCCCCTGAAGTAACCCCTGCAGCAGCATAAAAGGCGCGCTGATCAGGCTTCAAACCTATAATGCCGCACCAAAGTGGAAAAGCAAGCAAAGGGCACGTAAACTCGTAGGAAATCAAGAGGAAATTATACAGATTCTCAGCGCGTGCAAACCCTATGGCAATTGCAAAGAGACTAACAAATAGCGTAGCGTACTTAGCCCAATTTAGCTCTTTGATAGCCATGCCCCGTTTATCGGATAGTGGCTTGATGACGTCGTGTACCAAGGTGAGGCCTGCAGCGTGTAAAAACGAGTCGACAGTAGACATTGTTACTGCAAAAAGGCCTGCAATGGCCATGCCTTTAATTCCTATAGGTAAAAGGTCATTGATAATTTGCGGAACTACTTGCTGGCCTGCGAGGGTGGGGTATAGGATCAGCCCAGCCATACCCATCAACATAATTGTCAGGTATAGTGCAGGAGAGAAAACAGCAAGCGTAAGAAATTGGTTGCGCAACTGACTCCTGGTTTTTGCCATTAAGAAACGTTGTATCAGAGCGGGATCTATCATAGGGAATTGAAAGATGACCTTGCCCAAGAACAGCACCAGATAATAGTGGAAATTAGGATGATTAAAGATTTGTAGCTGAGTAGAAGGTACTTGGGTAAGGACCGTTTTTATGCCTCCTGCATGTTTCAATGCTAAAATCGTAATCATGGGGATGACAACAAGTAGGATGATAAACTGGAATATGTCAGTCACAGTAACCGACTTGATGCCTCCATGAGCCGAATAAGAGGCTAGTACAATTCCTCCCAAGCCAACGCCCCATCGATAGTCAATACCTAGCAGGGACTCACATAATAGGCCTAGCACAGTAATCTCCATGCCAGCAATACAAATAGCCGTGAAGAACCCTAATAAGCCAGTAATAATTTTGCTATTTACGCCATATAGCGTGCCCATCACGTCACCCATAGTAATACTCTGCTTGAAATAGACTATATTCGGAGCGATGAACAGCGCTTGTGCGAGAAACCCTCCGCATACTCCCACTATAAATACAACCGACAAAATGATCCCTTCCTTGCTCACTCCACCAGCAAGGTCAAGTACACTCTCTCCGGCAAGGTCAGTGGCTAAAAAAGTCAGTACAAGGGCTGCTGTACTAAAGGTTTTATTTGCGACCGCATATTCTCTGATGTCTTTAATTCCTCTTCCTGCTCGCAGACCTATAATAAGGGTAATCAAGAGGAAAGCATAAACAATCAGGTAATCTATACTGAAGTAGTTCATAGGACTGTATAATTTTAACTATTCCTAAAATAGGATTCTTATTTGAAACTATACACAAGCAATAAACGGAAAAATGCTAACTGCCCTTTTAGCTATCTCTATCAACTATCTTAAAGCCCTCATGTCGTATCAGATGCACTCCAAAGAAACTGGGTCCACTGGCTATGATCCCTATTAACATGGTAAGGCAGCTCCCCGATGCAGGTAAGAAGAGCTTTGCACAACCAAGGGTTACAAGTGTCATAAACAGGGCAGTGTAAAAGCTTACTTTATCTGTCTTCATCCCTCATATACCTCCTACAAGGGGAAACATAAAAAAAGCCCAGTATATAAGCTATTAAAGACCAGACTCATCCTATCATACTGGTAAAGGCTTACAGCGATAACTGAACAACCTAATAAAAAAGTGCTGTATTGGGCCCACTTAAGCCCGTTAATTTTTACCTGCAGCTTATCCCCTAAAGGCTTCACTACATCATGGGTAAAACTTAGCCCTGTAGCATGGAGATGAGAGTCTGCTGTACTCATCACCACAGCAAACAACCCAGCAACAGCTATTCCTTTGATTCCCGCTGGCAAAAGCTCCTTGATCAGATGTGGAAGTATCCCCTTAACTTCTAAATTAAGATATAACACTGGCCCAACAAGGCCAGTGAGCATGATAACCCCCCTGAAAAGCGCAAGAAAAAAGCAGAGGAGTACTTTGAGTACTGGAGTGGAAAAGGAGAATGACTCTTTATAGGGATATGTTAGGTTGTGTAGGCATTTATCGTAATCATGGATAGCTTCCCGGCTACTAGCTTCTCTAGGTGGTCACCTGTTAAATCGAGACAGTTGGAAATGAGCTACTCAGCTCTTTTTTGAACTTGCAAACAAAGCTTACTCTAAGCTTTGCGAGGGTCCTACGTCATGCAAATTACAAATGTCTACACAACCTAGCGTTGTTAGCAATTGCTATCAAGCAGGGCAGCACCTGAGCACTATTAAATGAAGTATGCTAACCTAGTGTCCACATTCTTTTGTAGGCTGAGTGTAGTATCTTCAGCTATAGATGAGAAGGCTAAATATTATACTACCGTTGGCTGTGCTTATGGGAAGCGCTCCTGGATGGGCACAAAGTGCGCCTAGTCAATTTCCTGACTTTACTACACTGGTGGATGCTATCTATGCCAAGCAAGTCAAGGAGATTAACTACGAGATGCTACACCAAAGACTCTGGGAGTTTTACCAACAGCCATTAGAGGTTAACCAAGCTTCTCAAGAAGAGTTAGCGCTACTTTGCATTCTCACAGATACACAACTCGATCAACTTTTCCACTATCTCGAGGAAAGTGGATCCCTGCTTTCTATCTATGAGCTACAAGCTATTCCTGAATTTGACCTGGCCACGATCTACCAACTTATTCCTTTTGTAAAGGTAGAAGAAGTATATGCTGACTTCCGCAACTTGCCACTATGGAAAAGGGGACTATGGCACAGAAATAGTTATTGGCTCATGCGTTACGAAAGGACCCTGGAAACCAAGAAGGGCTATCAACAAAATGAAGGGAGTAGCACAGTACCTTATGTAGGCTCGCCTAATCAGTTCCTAACACAATTCCGCATTCAGCATCCTAGTGGCCTTGAAGTAGGATTTTCAGCTAAGAAAGGGGCAGGAGAAGCTTTTACCTGGGACCCTTCTACTAAGCGCTATGGATTTAACCTAGGGAGGTTCTATTGCTTGCTCAAGAACAGAAAAATGCTAAAAGCGTTAGTTGTAGGTGATTATGAGGTTGGCTATGGACAGGGTTTAATAGTTAATACGGGCTTTAGCACGAACAAAAGCAGTGAAACTGTAAAGGTAATTAGAACAAATAACCTGGGGATTCGTCCTCATACTTCCTTGGCAAGCGCTGCTTTTAGGGGAATTGCTTCAACCTTGCAGTGGCGTCAGCTGGAGCTCACTACCTATTACTCTAATATCGACCTAGATGGAAGGCGTGCTATAGATGCCTCAATAGGTAGTGAGTATATCCAGCACGTGCAAAGGGGTGGATACTACAGAACCCAAAATGAGGTTGCTAAAAAAGGACAGGTCAATGAGCAGGTGATTGGAGGTACAGCAGTCTATAAATTTAGAGAGCGAGATGCGGAACTAGGTATCAATGTGTTATACAATATCTATGCCCTACCCCTGTATCCCAATACCCAAAAAGGAACCCCGCTCCGCTTCTGCGGTAGAGAAAATGCTAATGGCGGATTTTTTTATCGCTACCTATGGCAAAATTTGCACTTTTTTGGCGAAGGTGCTTTCTCTAAAAGTGGTGGCAGGGCAGCAATTGTAGGTATAATTGCCAGTTTATCACACCACTTAGATGCCACTGTGCTGCTACGACACTATGACCAAGACTTCCACAGCCTTTATGGAAATGCTTTTAGCGAGAATGCCTCTAGCAACAGCGATGAGCGCGGCATCTACCTAGGAGCTAGGATCAAACCTGTTCCCTACCTCTACTTTGATGCATACTATGACTATTTTCACTTTCCGTGGTTTTTGGGTAAAGGTGCTGCAGGACATAGCTGGCTTACCAAAGCTACCTACGAGCCACAAAAGTCTACCCTCTTATACTTTCAGTGCAAAGAGACTAAGAAAGAGGGCCACATCCCTAAAGCCAGAAAACCTGCTGCTACATCAGCGGTAGGTAAAAAAAGAGGCTACAAAGTTAGGTGGCAACAAATGGCTAGTAAAGTTGTCAGCTTGACCAGTGGAGTGCAGTGGAATAGTTACCAACAGCTTAAGAGAACCACCTGGGGGTACGCTCTGGCACAGGGCGTTACTTACAAAATAAGTAAGCTCAAGCTAAGTGGCCGTGTGGCCTGGTTCAATACAGAGGACGCTATGAATAAAATGGCTTTTTACGAGCCAGATGTACTGCATGGTGGCTTCAATTTCTCCTCTTACCAGGGCATCGGGATGCGCTATTGCCTGCTCGTATGTTATAAACCTGTTCCTTACTGCAGGCTAGAGTTAAGATATACCCTTAACTGGTATAGAGATAAAGACAAGGTAGGGAGCGGTCAAGAGGCTATTGAGGGCAATACCAAAAACCATGTGAAACTGCAGGCTATAGTAAGCTTTTGACGTGCTCAATTACCAACTTTTTGGAAGAGGAGTCAGCAGCCTCTGCAGTATCTAATTGCAGCCTACCCTTACACCTTGTATTAGCCTTCATGAGCTGTATGATTGTATTGGTACCTCTGCTTACTTAAGGGACTGTTGTAAAGCTCGAGAAAATCTGCATCTCCAAATTACAAATAGAGCCAAAGTCTCCTTTCGCAACGGTTCCATAAAAAAGGGATAAGGTAGCTAATGCCTTGCAGGGGCCTAAAAAAAGGGTCAATGGCCTAACTGTAGGTAGAGCAGGTGGACCAAAATGCACCTTTAGCAAAGTAAACAGGTACTACCCTCTTTCAAGCTCCATGATGGTAATTTCAGGCAAGATGCCAATCCGGCCTGGGTAGCCGATATAGCCATAGCCTCGGTTTACATATAGGTGTTGTGATCCTTCTTGATATAAGCCCGCCCATTGCTTGTAGCAATACTGTGCAGGACTCCATTTGAAGGACCCTATTTCAATGCCAAACTGAAAGCCATGAGTATGGCCTGAAAAAGTGATGTCAATGCCTGGGTAATGAGGCCTTACCTGCGCCTCCCAATGACTGGGGTCGTGCGACAAGAGTAGCTTGACAGGGACATTTTCTGCGCCGTGATAAGCCTGATCCAACTGGCCATATTTGGAAAATCTCCCTGTACCCCAATTTTCTACGCCAATGACTGCAAGCTGATCTCCACCTTCAGCAATGACTTTGTGGGTATTCATCAGCAGATGCCAGCCTAGGTGCTTGTGAGCATAGCAGAGAGCTAAAAAGTTTTTCCGTTTGGCATCAGGCGAAGGCCAACTGATGTAGTCGCCATAGTCATGGTTGCCTAGTACAGAGTATACGCCAAGCGGTGCTTTCACTTTATTAAAAACATCTATGTAATCGTTGAGCTCGTCGGCTTTGTTATTGACCAAATCTCCTGTAAAAAAAATTAGATCAGGTTTTTCACGCAGCAGCATTGTTACCCCACCCTTGACCGCTTTTTTGTTAAAAAAGCTACCGCTATGTATGTCTGAAAGTTGTCCAATACGCAAGCTATGAAAAGTCCTAGGCAGATGGGGCAGCTTGACTTTCACACTGCGCACTCTATAATCGTGTGCACCAGAGGCAATACCATAGCTCATAGCAATGACCGGTACAGCAGCAGCAACCATGGCGGTTTGGCTGAGGAATACAGACCTAGAGATACCTGTACCTGGTGATGCGCTACTTGCTGGTGTAGGCACTATAGAGCACATAGCCCACCGAGCGGCCCTGACTATATCGTCTAGCAACAAAAATATTATTGCAAAGAGCTTAGCAGCATAGTTGATAAAACACAAAGGCAGGAATAAACGCCGCAAAAACTTACTTTGGAACCCTAGATCCCCCAAGGTATAAACCAGCAAAGTACCTAGGGTAAAACAGGTAACGCCCCAATAAAGGTAGGCTACTAGCTTTTTCTTGGTAACTGTAAGGGCTTGGGTCGTGACCCTGACACCTTGGTACATGTAGAGGTCGATGATTATTAAAGCAACGATGGTGACAGCTAGGATGAGATACATGCTGGATGAAGGTCTGGTTGATTGGCTGGGCATAGGTGTAAAGTAATAATATGTACTAGTTGAGATTTAACCTCACAATTAATAGCATAAAGAACATTGCTAAACTAATTGGAAAGACATCATAAATCTGTATCATAAAATCATCGAACCTAAACTAGGCTTACTTGAGTTAGCTAAAAGTCTAGGCAATACATCTCCGCAAGACCATGAGCTATAGCAGAGGCAACTATTACAGATTTAGAGACCTTTATGACACTGCTGGAGAGGAAGGTTTATATGAAACCAGCCGTAAAAAGCCCACACTAGCCAATAGGGTTTCAGCCATAGAAAAAACCGTTGTAGAGATGGCTATAGAATACTCTGCTTACGGCCAAATGAGCGTAGCTAACGGGCTCAAAAGTTAGGTATACTCGTTCTCAGCCGGTGGGGCGAGGTCCATCTGGCTAAGGCATGACCCGAACAACTCTAAAAAACGTTTGAGAGCTTTCAAAGCTAATATAGCTAAAAGTGAGGAGGCTAAGCCAAGTTAGTACTTACAGCAAGCTAGCCCGTTTCCGCAATCACTAAGTTCAACTCTAAGGCTGTGGAGGAATAAAGCTAGTGACATTATCCCGTTTACCGGTCCACTTTCAATGGAGAAACTTGCTAGGTTTCGTGGATCTTTCCAAGTGTAAGGGCCATGGTCCTTACACTTGGAAAAGCTTGTTCTTTCTCTACCCCTTTACTTACTAAAAATTCTCTAGGGGAAGGGTCTATACCCCAGCCTTGAATGCGGACGCTCATCGTTATAATACCTCTTCATACTTTCCACATGTCCATTTCCTTGGAGAGGGCAAGATTTTTTGTGGAAAAAGGCTCACAGGTAGGGTCTATAATTTGATAGGTACTATGCTGGAAGCATTTTTACCACTACTTGTTAACCCAAATAAAAAAGCTACCTGCTTTGGTGCAGGTAGCTTTTATCCAGCAAGGTTAAAACTATTTTTATTCTACTTCTTCGTATTCTGCCTCAGCAGGCTCTTGGCTGTTCCTGGTCGATGCTGTCTCACTTTGCTGTTGCGCCCCAGCTGCTGTATGGGTTTGGTACATTTCCTCTGAAGACTGCTGCCAAGCTTTTTCCAATGCTTCCATGGCTCGGTCAATAGATGCCAAATCCTTAGCTTCCTGTGCTTTTTTCAAATCAGCCAAACCACCTTCTATGGCTTTTTTGTTGCCTTCTGAGAGCTTGTCACCAAATTCTTTGAGCTGCTTTTCAGTTTGGAAGATGAGTGAGTCAGCTGCATTGAGTTTGTCTACCCGTTCCCTTTCTTTTTTGTCCATTTCTGCGTTAGCCTCTGCTTCTTCTTTCATCTTTTTGATTTCTTCCTCTGTTAACCCTGAAGAAGCTTCAATGCGTATCTTCTGCTCTTTGCCTGTTCCTTTGTCTTTAGCAGAAACATTCAAAATACCATTGGCGTCGACGTCAAAGGTTACTTCAACCTGCGGCACTCCTCTTGGAGCTGGTGGAATACCATCGAGGTGGAACCTACCAATCGTGCGGTTATCATTGGCCATGGGCCGCTCACCTTGCAGTACATGAATCTCTACGGAAGGTTGTTTGTCACTTGCGGTAGAGAATATTTGCGATTTTGTAATAGGTATAGTACTGTTGGCTTCGATGAGCTTGGTACATACCCCTCCTAAGGTCTCGATACCCAGGGAAAGTGGGATGACATCGAGCAGTAGCACGTCTTTGACCTCACCAGTAAGTACACCACCTTGTATAGCAGCACCTATGGCTACTACCTCATCAGGGTTGACCCCCTTGGAGGCTTTTTTGCCGAAGAACTTTTCTGCTTCTTCTTGGATCCTGGGGATTCTGGTGGAGCCACCTACCAAGATGACCTCGTCAATATCAGCAGGCTTCAGATTTGCATCTTGCAATGCTTTCCTGCAAGGTGCCAAGGTCCTTTTTATCAGCTCATCTGCGAGTTGCTCAAACTGTGCTCTCGTTAAAGTTTTGACTAGGTGTTTGGGCACCCCATCTACTGCCATGATGAAAGGCAAATTGATTTCAGTGCTGGTAGCACTAGAAAGTTCAACCTTAGCTTTTTCTGCTGCCTCTCTAAGGCGCTGCTGCGCTGTAGGATCTTTCTTCAAGTCTACTCCTTCTTCTCTTTGGAAGGTATCTGCCAACCAATCCATGATCTTTTGATCAAAGTTATCACCACCCAAGTGTACATCTCCATTGGTAGACTTAACCTCAAACACCCCATCTCCTAGCTCTAGAATAGAGATATCAAAGGTACCACCTCCTAAGTCAAAGACGGCAACGGTCATGTCTTTGTTTTTCTTGTCTAACCCATAGGCAAGAGCAGCTGCAGTAGGCTCATTGATGATTCTTTTGACTTCCAGGCCAGCAATTTTACCAGCTTCTTTGGTGGCTTGTCGCTCAGCATCATTGAAGTATGCAGGTACAGTAATCACTGCTTCTTTGACTTCAGTGCCTAGGTAGTCTTCTGCTGTAGTTTGCATCTTTTGCAAAATCATGGCAGAGATCTCTTGGGGGGTATAAAGCCGGTCTCCAATCCTGATTTTCACTGTGTCGGCCTTTCCTTTTTCTATTTTGTAGGTTACTTGCTTGGCTTCATCAAGCACTTCTGAATATTTTTTACCCATAAATCGCTTCACAGAGCTAATGGTGTTGCGTGGGTTGATAATCGCTTGTCGTTTAGCAGGATCGCCTACCTTGCGCTCGCCTTCTTGTTCATTAAGAAAAGCTACTACTGAAGGGGTGGTCCGCTTGCCCTCGTTGTTAGTGATCACCACAGGTTCGTTGCCCTCCATGACAGCAACGCAAGAGTTGGTTGTTCCTAGGTCAATTCCAATGATTTTTCCCATATTAATTGTGTTAAAGTTTGAGTGACATCTTACAGCCTTTGCATCTTTGAATACCAAGCTTTGTGCCAGGCCCTGAGAGGTGCCATTTTGACATGAAGGCTACAAAGTGTTTTTACACTCAAAGGCATCCGTCACGATAAAGCAGGGAAGCGCCTTAGCAGCTACTTGAAAAATATTCAGGTTAGCGCCATCCCTATTTTTCTTCAAAGCCTGGCTCCTATTTATTTTACTCTTCAATTTTGAGTTATTGTACCTGGAGGCGCGTCCGAGGTGTTTTTACTTTAGGAAGGTGACAGGTGGCTAAACACCTATGTCATTATTACAATACATAAAATTTTTCAAGTATGCGAAGACAGGCTGGTATAAAACCTTTCCTCTTTGTTGGGATGATATTGGTGCTTGGAGGCAGTGCAAAGAACAGGTTTAGGCAGAGTAGCCAGCTAATGGTTGTATGCACTAGGAACTGGGATCAGTTCCAGGGAAAAATGCAACGTTTTGAAAAAGGCTCCCAGGGACAATGGATACCTGTAAGTGATGCCATTCCTAATGTACGTAGGCAAAAACGGACTTGGGTGGGGTACAGGACTTTACCAAAGGGTCACTCTGCTAAACCTCAAAAAAGAGAAGGAAATAATAGGACTTCTGCAGGGATATTTAATATAAGGGCATTTTCAGTAAATCTCGTGAGTATACCTGCCCATATGCCGCTTTACATGATCAAGGGCACGACAGAAGCTGTTAGCGACCCTGACTCACTTTACTACAACGAGATTGTAAATGCAAGCTCAGTAGCAGAAAAAGACTGGTGTTCTTCAGAAAAGATGACTGAAATTGACCTTTATGATTTAGGAGTGGTCATTGACCGCAACTTACCGGCCCAAGGCTTGCAAACAGGAGCTTGCATTTTATGCATGAGTGGCACAGCTCTGAATCCCCACTGCTGGCTGCACAGCCATGGTAAAATCCGATCTAAAGTTGGTGATTCAGTGGCTAGATAGCGCGAGAAATCTGATCTTAATGCAGCTCCCTATTGAGGTGTATAAATAACTTAAGAAAAGGTGGAAGGAGCTACGTGATGCAACCTTTGCCAACGCTTTATAAGTTGCACCTCTTTTGTTACCGCTTTGATGGTCTGTAAGTCAAGCTAACAGGTTTAATGAGCTAAAGTTGACAAGTCTAAAGTGTCTAAAAATGCGGTAGTGTAATTACCTGCCTGGAATTGCGAATTACTTACTAGCTCTATATGCAGCGGAATGGTAGTTTGAACTCCTTCTATGACAAACTCTTCTAAAGCTCGTTTCATTCTGGCAATGGCTTCAGTCCTGGTTTGGCCTTTGGCAACCAACTTAGCAATCATAGAATCATAATGCGAAGGCACCGTGTAACCTGCATAGATGTGCGTGTCAACTCGAATGCCGACACCACCTGGTATATGGAGGTTCGTAATTTTGCCAGGGCTAGGTCTAAAATCTTGCGTAGGATCTTCTGCATTGATTCTGCACTCAATAGCGTAACCGTCAGGATAGTAATTCTTATCACTAAACTTTCCACCTGCTGCTATCTTTATTTGCTCTTTGACGAGATCAAGGCTAGTCACTTCTTCTGTCACAGGGTGTTCTACTTGGATACGAGTATTCATTTCCATAAAGTAGAAATTTCGATACTTATCTACTAAAAACTCTATGGTACCTATGCCTTCGTAGCCAATAAACTCAACGCCTTTGATGGCAGCCTGGCCCATCTGCTCACGCAAGTCTTTTGTTATAAACGGCGACGGTGTTTCTTCTAGTAGCTTTTGGTGCCTTCTCTGAATAGAGCAGTCGCGTTCTGACAAGTGGTAGGTTTTTCCTGTTTGGTCGCTGACAATTTGAATTTCTATGTGTCGAGGTTCTTCAAGCAGCTTTTCCAGGTAGAGTCCATGATTACCAAAAGCAGCCTGGGCTTCTCGTCTAGCCTCTTCCCAAGCTTTAGCAAATGTCTTAGCATCTCGTACTACTTTCATACCCTTGCCACCGCCACCGGCTGTGGCTTTGAGGATGATAGGAAAGCCAATTGCTTGGGCTAGGGCAATACCCTCTTCAACTGAGGTCAAAATCCCCTCAGAGCCTGGAATGGTAGGTACCTCTGCTTGCTTCATGGTATGCTTGGCAGTGACCTTGTCCCCCATTTTCCTAATTGCTTCGGGTGAAGGACCAATAAATTTAATTCCATACTCCTCACAAGCACTAGCAAAAGCTGCATTTTCTGACAAAAATCCGTATCCAGGGTGAATGGCGTTGGCATTGGTGAGCTCGGCTGCAGCGATGAGATGGGGGATATTGAGGTAAGATAATCTGCTAGAAGGAGGGCCGATACATACTGCTTCGTCAGCAAAACGCACATGTAGGCTATCTTTATCTGCCGTAGAGTAAACCGCTACAGTTTTGATGCCCATATCATGGCAGGACCTAATAATGCGCAGGGCAATTTCTCCTCGATTGGCAATAAGTATTTTCTTGAACACAGTCCTTGATAGTTATGGATTTTTTAGCTGCAAGCCAAGGATAAATCTCTTTATTAAGGTCATTGGGGTCGCATGCCTCCCTCTTCTTCATGGTGCCAGCCCAGCTATAACTAGGTGAAAAGCCTGAGGTTTGTCACATGTATCAACCAGGAGTTTGCCCTAACAAGCGTTTTTCCAATTAGTAGTATAACAAAGGTTACCCCATTTCTGGTTCATACTTCCTTAAGCAGGGTCTACAAGAAAGAGCGACTGGTCGTACTCTACTGGAGAAGCATCTTCCAGCAACACTTCGACAATAGTCCCTGAGACGTCTGCCTCAATTTCATTAAAAAGCTTCATGGCCTCGATAACACATATTTTCTGGCCTTTTTGTATGCGGTCGCCTACACGGACAAAAGGCGAAGCGTCAGGGTTAGGTGCTTGGTAAAAAGTACCGATCATGGGTGCTTTGATTTCTACGTAAGTGCCGTTGATGGGCCTGTCTTCAGTCTCATCTGAAACCTTTGAGGCACCTTGTGTGGCCATCATGGGCATACAAGGAAATCCGTGCGTTTCTGAGGATGCTTGCTGCATAACAGAGGCAGTCCTTTTCACAGCCAACTTAATCTGATCTGTCTCTATTTTCACTTCCTCCAAACCAGATTTAGCAATAAAACTGATCAACTCTTCAACCTCTTTTATTTTCATGATTGTTTCTTTACGCGTTCTGAATAAGCGCCTATCCTGGTATCAATCTTGAGCAAATCCTCATTATTAACAAACAACGGCACTTGAATTTGTGTGCCTGTTTCTAAAGTAGCGGGTTTAAGGGTCTTAGTAGCTGTGTCTCCTTTAAAACCCGGCTCTGTATAGGACACCTTGAGTTCTACAAAAGGAGGCAATTCGCAGCTGAGTATCTTAGCTGTTTCTTGGTGAAAGAGTACCTCTACTTCCTGGCCTTCTTTGAGCAGTCCGGGCGCGTTGATAAGGGTTTCTTCTAAAGAAACCTGCTCAAAAGATGCGTTGTCCATAAAGTGATAGCCTGTAACATCTTTGTATAAAAATTGGTGAGTCCTTCGTTCTACCCTGGCTGTCTCTATTTTGACACCTGCATTAAAGGTGTTATCAATGACCTTACCCGTGGTAAGGCTCTTGAGCTTGGTTCTTACAAAGGCCCCTCCTTTGCCAGGCTTTACATGCTGGAACTCAACGATAGTATAAAGGTCATTATTGAAATTGACACACAAACCATTTCGAAAGTCGCTAGTAGTAGCCATGTATTTGATTACGCTTGGTGATTGTTTTAAAATTGTTGAAACCGTTTGTCCTATAAGTTTAGTATTGCCAAATGATATAAGCAGCCCCCCAAGTGAATCCTCCCCCAAAAGCAGTCAAAATTAATTTATCGCCTGGCCCAAGGCGGTTTTCGTATTGCCATAAACAAAGGGGAATGGTGGCAGCAGTGGTGTTCCCTAATTGCTCAATGTTCATCATCACTTTGTCCATACCCACTCCTAATTTTTGGGCTACAGCGTCCAGAATCCGTTCATTGGCTTGGTGTGGTACAATAAAAGCAAGGTCATTGATAGTGAGCTGGTTTCTTTGCATGACTTCCTGGACTGCTTCGGACATTTTTCTTACAGCTATTTTAAAAACAGCCTTTCCGTTTTGGTACAAGTAATGTGCCTTTGCATCAACGGTTGCATGCGATGCAGGCCACCTACTACCACCAGCTTTTTGGTGCAGGTATTCCTCCCCTGCCCCGTCGGTCTTTAGTACACTATCTATAATTCCTGAGCCTGTTTCGTCAGACTCTAGCAATACAGCTCCAGCTCCATCGCCAAAGAGAATGCAAGTCGTTCTATCTTCGTAGTCAACCATAGAGGACATCTTATCAACGCCAACTATTACCACTTTTCGGTACTTGCCAGTCTCGATAAATTGTGCGCCGGTAATGATAGCATACAAAAATCCAGAACAAGCAGCTTGCAAATCATAGCTAAAGGCATTGACAGCGCCTACAGCATGGGAGATAATATTAGCTGTGGCAGGAGTAGGAAAGTCAGGAGTAATGGTTGCGCAGATGAGGAGGTCTATAGCTTGAGGGTCGGTATTGGTTTTTTTTAATAGCCCTTTGACGGCTTCAATACCCATAACAGAGCTACCCTTACCCTCTCCTTTGAGAATACGCCTTTCTTGGATCCCAGTCCTAGTTACAATCCATTCGTGGGTGGTATCGACCATCTTTTCCAACTCAGCATTGGTAAGGACATAGTCAGGTACGTAGCCATGAACCCCGGTGATGGCTGCTCGTACGGGTTGCGCCATAGGCTTCAGCATGTTTAAAGTAGGAGTTATGGCCTAGCTAGCACTTTCTTTTTCCATTACCACTTTGCCTTTGTAGTATAGCTTGTCTTCATGCCAGAAGGCCCGGTGAGGTAAATGTAGGCTTCCTGTAGTAGGGCAAACAGCAAACTGAGGCATTTCGGCCTTATAATGGGTTCTTCTTTTGTCTCTCCTGGTTCTGGAGTGTCTTCGCTTAGGATGTGGCATGGGCTTATCAGATTATTTATCCGTATCAAATTGTTACTGGGACCCTTCCTCTGTTTGAAACCGAGGATGTAGCCTTTTCATGGGTACAGCCAGGCTGATAAAGTCATAGAGGTATTGAGCTATGTTGGTGGTTGTAGCGTGTTGCTCAATCATGTATAGGTCTACATCTAGCTCTCTGTTTTCCTGGCCTAGCTTAAAGCTTACTTTTTTTTCAAGTTGAATAGGATAGCTGAAATTTTCTAGGCTCCTGTCGCATATTAATTCCACCTCTCCTATAATGTTAAATAGCATGTGGATATCTCGGACACCCCTCTTTACCCTGACTGTGACCGCCAGTTTACCTTTTTTTATCAAGCTATCTTCAAAGAGTTCGAAGAAATTTTCGTCCAAGTCGTAGCTCATCACGCCACTAGGCCTGAAAAGGTCGACATTAAGCGCTTTCAGATTTATCATCTACTAACTCGTACGGCATGACAAATCTAACAAATATTATTGTAAAATAGAAGCAGGATCAGGTTATGCACGCTAACCTAGTGAATCCTCAAGGAAAGGCGGATTAGGGACCCGTCGCAAAAAGGGGAAGGACTAAGTTGTAGAAGTTGGAGTGATTGTTTTTTCTAAATGGGTCAATTATGAAAGGGTTTAGGAGCTTTGTTATTACGCACAGCAGAAAGGTAAAATTGGTTGCACAACAACGCTCGTCCAAGAATCGATAGAGCTAAGCCCACTTTCCTTTAAGTTTGATATATCTTTCACTTAGGTGCCATTTATGCTTGAGCTTAGGCTTCCAATACCATTTGAGGCTAGCTAGCGTTTTGGGGGTCTAGCACTGCCCTAGGGAAATATGCTAGAATACCCTACCTCTACACCTCGCTCAGCCAGTACCTCTTCCAAGTGGCGATAGCTAATCCCATATTTACAATACTATCTAAAACGGCCCAGGTGATAAGGTTGCACTTAGAGAGGCGCCTCCTAAAGGCCTTGTATGGCTACAACCTATCCTATTAAGAGTTAACATAACTTAAGCTAATCTCTATACCCTCTGTTTGCAACAGGTCCATTTACCCCAGTTGTCGAGGGGCTAATGATTTAAGCCGCAGCTAACCGTCTCAAAATTGTTCTACAGCGCCCAAACCAAAAAGAGCAAAGTCGTACTTCACCGGATCTGTAGGGCATAAGGTTTTTAGATTTTGCGTGAGCTCTAAGGCGGCCTTCCAGTCCGTAAGCGGGCGTTGAAGCAATCCTAACCCTCTGGCTACACGACCCACATGCACGTCGCAAGGACAAACGAGCTGGCAGGGTTGAATTTGCTGCCATAAGCCAAAGTCTACGCCCTTGTTATCTCTTCTCACCATCCACCGCAAAAACATGTTCAGGCGTTTGCAGGCAGCATTACGCTCAGGTGTAGCAACGTGTTTGCGGGTGCGCTCAGTATGGTCTTTTAGGCTAAAAAACAGTTGATGAAAGTTAATAAGCCCTTTTTCTGTGGAATGGTCATGAGGAGACATTCCGATCAGGAAAGCCTCCTCCAAGGTATTATACTGCTGGTAATAATGTTTTAAAAAGCGTATAAAGTAGCGCGTATCTGTAGCGTTAAAAGTGCGGTGCTTAAAGTGTAACAAGGGTTTTAGATCAACCGGCTGGTGGTTGAGGATAAAATCATGAGGAGCAAAGTCCATCCTACTAAAGAGCTCCTTACATTTGTTTATAATCACCTTGCGCTGGCCCCAAGCCAGGATAGCTGCCCAAAATCCTGCAATTTCAATGTCTTGTTGCTTTTGATAACTATGGGGAATAAGGATAGGGTCGTCCTGGATAAACTCTGGACGGTTGTATTGGTCTACTTTTTCGTCTAGGAATTCTTTGAGCAGCGTGTAGTGCAAGACTGTAAGTTTTTGATTGAGGCTATGTTTCCTACCCATGTTGCGCACTGTTGTGAAGAGCACTATCACAAGGTTTCCTTGGTTGTAAGGGATAAAAAAGCTAGCTTTTTCTCTGAAAGCATCACTAACAAGCTAATTCTTTGCGCTTACAGGCCTGATCAATGACGCTAACGCTATTTGGCGGACTCTCATCTCCAGAGGAGAGTTTTCATAGGTCTCTCTGCAAGCGAACATCTTTTATGAAAGTGCTTGCGTAACATGACTTAAGAAAAAAATCCCTGCTATGAGTTACCAAAAAACTACCCATGCCATGCCTATTCCACCTATCCTAGTTTTCGAATTCCTCTGGATCTATAAAAAATTTAAATGCCCCTTTTTGCAACAGTCTCGTATTTCTTAGCTAGGTTAGCTATCTATTACCTTTGGTAAATATATAAATGCATGCTCTTCAACTACGTTATCTGGGATAATAATCCCGAAATCTTTCGTCTGGGATACTTTTCCATCAGATGGTACGGTTTGCTGTTTGCATTGAGCTTTTTACTGGGTCAGCTGCTGCTGCACTATATGTGCAAGAAAGAAGGAAAATCCTCAGAGTATACCGACGCTTTAACGCTACATATCATATTGGGAACGGTGATTGGTGCGCGGCTGGGGCATGTATTGTTTTATGAATTTGCTTATTACACTCAACACCCGCTTGAAAGCTTCTTGCCTGTTGTTTTTGAACCTAGCTTCAAAATTGTGGGCTATCAAGGGCTGGCCAGCCATGGTGCTGCCATAGGCATTCTCATAGCTATATACATGCATGTCAATTACACCACCAGCATCAGCCTATGGCCTCCAAAGTTGTGTATTAAAAAGCACGCTAGGACCAGAGAAAGTTACATGTGGGTATCAGACCGCATAGTGATCACTGTTGCATTGGCAGGATGCTTTATCAGGATAGGTAATTTCATGAATTCAGAGATCATAGGCAAGCCTACACATAATTGTCACGGGGTCTTGTTTGCACAGCATGTTACGCAAGGGCTTCAGCAAAGCGTTAGTGCCATTGAGTATGTCAAGGTGTCTAAAAGTAATATGGACCTAGCGCCTGTGGCAAATTACCAACCTGTAACGCTGGTCATCAGCTTTAAGAACAACTTTTTTGAAGAAAATGCGGTCCGCAACTTTTTAACGAAAAATATTAAGCACTTGCTCACCAAAGATGATTACATCAGCAAGCACCTTTGTGAACCTGAAGGACAACCACTACAGTATCGTTTATCACAGAACAGGAAGGGTGCTTATGTAGCACACATTACTACCCTGGGCATTCCTAGACATCCAGCCCAGCTGTATGAAGCACTGTCATGTTTACTGCTGTTTTGCTTCTTATTCTATCAGTGGTGGAAAGATAAAGGCCAGCCTATACCGGGAAGAATCTCTGGCTTCTTCCTCGTATTTGTTTTCGGTCTTCGTTTTTTTTATGAGTTTATCAAAGAAAACCAAGTAACCTTTGAAGATAGTCTTCCCTTGAACATGGGCCAATGGCTAAGTATTCCCTTAGTGCTTGTGGGGGTAGGTATCTTGTTTTATACCAGAAACAAAGACACTCAAAGGCCGAAAAATCCATAGAGCGTATTGGCAAGGAGCCGACAGACCTATGGGTAGCATATCCAGAATCAGAAGGGGAAGAGCAGTCAACTGAAGCACGGTAGATGCGTTGGCGCAGTTAACTGACTCTGCGATGAATCTGCTGCTAACCCATGGCTTTCCAGTGCTCAAGGCAGTTAGCTAACAACATTACGTTAATCCTAAAGGTCTCTAACTTTTTCGTCATTATTGATCTCCTTTGCTAACGTCCTCTCCTTCAGCCACTTTAAGGAACTGGATCATAGCCACTCCTTCCCCAGGGATGGCAACGTGCTAGTCGCTTAATACCCAACCATAGGCCTTTTACGACACCGTGTTGGACAATGGCCTCTTTGGTATAAGTAGAGCAGCTGGGGTAAAAGCGGCAACAATTGGCAACAAGCGGTGCAACCAAGTATTGATAGGCTAAGATAGGCAAGGTAAAGAGCCTTGTGCATAAAAAGTTATAAAAGCGCCAAATACTCCTACTGGTAGTACGTGCAGAAGCTGATGAAAAACCGAATAGCTTAGGATTGTACTTCATTAAGCTTACTTAATCGTTAAGAATTTCTTGATTACAGACCACGAGTGTCGTGCCTTGTAGCTGAACAATAGGCACATGCTGGTTGTCGTGGTGTATTCCATAAGTAGCCCCTTCAAAAATAGCTCCTTTATAAAGCTGTCCTTCCCAATGTTTTTGGAAGTAGACTCCATGTTCAGCCAGCATGTGGCCTAAAAACAGCATCATTTCATACCCCGTGCAAGCATAGTGGTTAGGGTATTGTGCAAACTGGTCATAAAACTCGCTTCTGAACTTATAAATACCCTCTCTATCGTAGTTAATGTGGTTAGGAGCTACAAACCTCAATTGGAGTTGCTGTAGTTGGTCAAAAGTAAGGGAGCTCTGCTGGAGCCATGCCTCGTCACCAATAATACAGGGGTTGAGGTTCATCATTTCTACAACACTAAGTACGTTGGCAACAACAAGCTCATCTTTAGAGGCCACGTAGATGTGGGTCAGGCCAAATAGACTCGGTGTTTCTCCTCCTTGCTCAACAGCCTCTGCTGTTTCTCTAAAGGCATTTAAGAAATTAGGGGCTTCTTCTGGAGCAATTGGCAACAACAAGGCAACCTCCTTGCCAGTATGCTGTTCAATATATTGCTTGTAGGTATGGGCTTTAATAACATCTGCCTTTGAAGTACTATATACTATACCTACGTTAATTCCTTTTTCAGCATTTTGTAGGGTAAATTCAGCTGCTTTTCTGGCTTGTGTTTCCAAGCTTGATTTAAATAAAAAAGCAAAGGGGTTATCCCCTACTGCTTCAGCATTCTCAGAAAGTGGATTAAACAGGTTGACTTGGTGTACTTGGGCAAATGAAGAGACTAAGGGAAGGGTGGAAGGATAGAGAGGGCCAATAATGAGATCCATGCCTTTGACTTCTTGCTGCTCTAATAAGGTAGCAGTAACTACAGGATCTTTCTTAGTATCATAAGCAAAAAGGTTGATTTTAATTCCTTGCTTAGCCAGTGAAGCTACTGCCACTTGGATACCCTGATAAAGTGCTATGATGAAGTGATTATTATTTTCTTCCTCATAGTCTAACTCGTCCACAAAAAAAGGAAAGAAAACAGCTACGTTATAACTGTCTTTTTTAAAGGAAGAGATGCTTTGCAAAGGCCCTACTTCATTTAAAGAAAGGTGAAAGTCACGCTCCAAAACATGAAGTAGGTCAAAATTACGCTCTATTAATGGTTGTTGGTTGGCTTTGTCAAATAGCACCTGGGAAATTACCCGATCCTCAGGGTATTGTTTGAGCAAAGCTTGCAGCGTTTCTAGGTTCTCTATGCGGCTTAGGAAGTACCTCTTCATAGCACAGCCAGAGTCTGCTAGCGCTTCTTCTGTCATTTTTGACAGCCAAGCTAGCCCTGCCCTATAATCTTCTACCTCAAAGCTTAGTTGACCTAGCCAATACCGTGCCTCATCAATCTGTTCCCAATCAGGAAACGCCTCTATAATGGTGGAGAAAGTAGCTGCTGCTAGCTCAGGCTCCTGGTTATGATAGGCAGACAAGGCATAATAAAATAAAGCATAAGGAGTAGTAGCTGACTTTTTCTCTAAACTAATCAACGGATTTAGGGTAGATTTGGCTGCTTCATATTCTAAAGAGTTGTAATGTTTTTTTGCCTTTTTGTAAAGCTTTAATGACGCATCACTAGTTTGTGCCAGTGATGGATAAGCAATTCTTAAAAAGGTAAGGGCCAAAATTACAAAACGAGTATTCATGGTTGCTAGCTTGTTGAGTTTTCCTAAAGGCGTTGGGCCTTAAATTAGCATACCTTTGCAATAGCTTGGCAAAAACGGTATATATATATTTAGGGTGTATTTTTTAGTTTCTAAACAAGGGCTTCTTCCTAGCGCTCTACCCTAGATGTTTAGTCCCGGAAAGAAGTGGTTTGGATTAATATTAAAATATTCCGGATGCGTCCTCCATTCATTAATAATAAATTGCCACGGGGTTTTGCCCTTTAGGCTCTTCAGCCGCTTGGCAAAGTTATAAGCCATCAGATAAGCATGAAGGTGTTCTTTGAGTTGTAGATGACTTGCATAGGTAAACGTATTTACCGTAGCTTCTTTTAACCCTCTGTTCATGCGTTCTACTTGTCCATTAGTCCATGGATGCTTTACTTTAGTCTTTCTGTGCTCTATAATATGTTCTTTGCACGTGCGTTCAAATATGTGTGCAAAAGCATTTTTATGATGCTCATGGTTTGTGAATTGAATCCCATTATCGGTGAGCACCTTGTGAATTTTGTATGGCACTACCTGGATTAACTCACCCAAAAATGCTGCTGCAATCAACTTGGTTTGACGCTCGTGGAGCTCTGCATAAGCAAACTTAGAGGTTCTATCTATACCAACGTAGAGATAAAGCTTACCTTGTGCAGTGCTAAGTTCCGTAATATCAACATGGAAATAGCCGATAGGATATTGTTTGAATTTCTTTTTCTGAGTAGCTATAGCTTGTTTTTTAGGAAGAACAGAACAACCATGTCTCTTAAGGCATCTGTGTAAAGAGGATCTAGTCAAATGAGGTATTATCTCCTGGAGACTGTATAGCACATCATCAAGGGGTAATAGTGTCATCTTCCTAAATGCCACTATTGCTTGTTCTTGAGCCTCTGATAGTACTGTAGACTTTATCTTCTTAGGCCCCATAGGAAGATCTTGGGGATCTTCCCTTTTTTTCCATTTAGATATGGTTTTAGGATTAACATTAAATCGTTTAGCAGCTTTAACTAAGCTCTCTTTACAATTACGTATCTCTCTACGGATTGCCTGCGTTGTTCTGGCATTAGCATGTAATACTTGTCCCATAAGCTTTTTCTCCATGTATTATTATCTTTACTCAATATACCATAATTCTCTGGGACTAAACACCTAGATAGTGTCGTCATAAGATAGGATATTTGTTATATTGCGAGGATTTGTATTCTAAACTCTTTAGCAAAGACATGCTTATGAATCCATCCTTTCACCGACACGATATTTCAGATCAAACTTGGGATTTGTTAGAAGCACACCTTCCTGGTCGCAAGGGTTTCTGGGGAGGAAAAGCCAAAGACAATCGTGGTTTTATCAACGCCGTGTTCTGGATCCTACGTACAGGAGCCCCCTGGCGTGATTTGCCTGCTGATTATGGAGATTGGAAAAATACCCATAGACGCTTCTGTCGCTGGCGAGATAAAGGAGTATGGGAGAGCTTATTGGAAAAGCTCATAGACAAACCAGATTTTGAGTGGTTGATGATTGATGCCACTCACAGCAAAGTTCATCCTCAGGCAGCAGGAGCCAAAGGAGGTAACCAAGAGATGGGCCGCACAAAAGGGGGGTCAATACGAAATTACATCTGGCCGTGGATGCGGATGGTATGCCGCTCAGAGCGTTTATTACGAGGGGTCCCCAAGCTGATTGTAAGCAGGCTAGCAAGCTAATAGAAGGATTCAAAGCAAAATATCTGCTGGCCGATCGTGGGTATGATACTACTAAGCTGATCAAGCAAGCGAAGGGTCAAGGGATGAGAGTACTTATTCCAGGGAGAAAGAATAGAAAGGAGAAACGCGTATATGATAAAGGGAAGTATAGGCTGAGACACCGAATAGAAAATACAATACTACAACTTAAAAGATGGCGGGGTATAGTGACTCGGTATGCTAAAAATGCTGCCTCATTCCTAGCTGCAGTCCACATTAGGTGCCTTGCTCTATGGTTAAACATCTCTTGACGACACTATATAGAGTTAGAAGATGACAGAGCAATGTGTGTGAAGCTAGCCGATAAGCTGCACAACATGCGTACGATCAAAGGAAAATCCTATGCAAGCCAAGAATGCTCTGCCAAGGAGACCCTACAGTTCTTTGTGCCTCAGGCCCAACGGCTAGGACTACACGAAGCAGCTAAGGAACTTCAAGAAAGGAGTATGAAGGTATTGGGCAGAAAGGCAGAACTATAGCACAGAGAAAATTAACTAGCGACAGGAAAAAGAAAGTAATGACTACTCCTTCCCCTCTTCTTTCAACTTCCGGAGCTCTTCTTGGCTCAAGTCGGTGGCTTGCTGCACGGCCTTCATATACAAGTGTAGATTGGAAAGTAGGTGCTTGACGATGTCCAACGCCTTGGTCTCCATGCCTTCTTGTCGTAAATAGTGATACTCATGTATAGTCAGTGTCAAAGATTTATAGCCACGATACTGCTTTTCAGCCTATTGCTGCAGAGCTGTAGGAAAAAGTTAAATCTAGAAGCTGAAGGAGCACAGCTTGAAGCTATGGACTAAGATGGCCTTTGGGTTCAACCAGTAAAAATACATGGAATATTTTCCGGCAAAAGAGTTTTCGTAAAGCTTTTAAGGATCCTTGCGGGAGTTAAGGGTTGAAGAAAAAATCACTGCTCTTTACCCATAGGGTGATAGCAGCGGAAGAAATGCGCTTCCCCAAGTTGTTCTACTGGTGGGTATATTTCTCGGCACTGCGTGGTAGCTCTCCAGCAGCGTGGATGGAAGTGGCAGCCTGTAGGTGGAGAAATAGGGCTAGGTACGTCGCCTTGCAGGATGATGCGCTCTTTTTTGTAGGCGGGGTCAGGTATGGGAATAGCAGAAAGTAGCGCCTTGGTATAAGGATGCTGGGGAAGTTGACAGATTATCGCTGCTGGCGCCAGTTCAACAATTTTTCCTAAATACATGACAGCCATGCGGTGGGAAATAAACTCGACAACCTTAAGGTCATGGGCGATAAAAAGGTAGGTAAGCCCCAACTCCTTTTGTAGGTCCATCAGTAAGTTAATTACCTGGGCTTGGATAGAGACATCAAGGGCAGAAACAGATTCGTCACACACAATAAACTGAGGGTTGACAGCTAGTGCCCTAGCAATACATATTCTTTGCCTTTGACCTCCAGAGAATTCGTGAGGGTATTTGTAAAGCGCTTCTTTGGATAGTTGGACATAGTTTAAAAGCTCATACAGGCGCTGCTTTCTTTCTGCTGCAGTAGCATAGAGTTGATGAACTTTAAGGGGTTCTTCTAAAATAGCACTGATCGTCATCCTAGGATTTAACGAAGCATACGGATCCTGAAAGATGATCTGCATTTTGCGACGCATAGCACGCATGTCTTTGGCGTTCAGCTGGGTGATGTCTGTTCCTTCAAAAATGATTTGGCCCCTGCTTGGCTCAATGAGACGCAAAATGGCTCTACCCAAGGTAGACTTACCACATCCTGACTCACCTACCAGTCCTAGGGTTTCTCCTTTTTTTATTTTAAAGCTTACGTTATCAACAGCGCGCACTTTGCCCACTTGCCTGCCCAAGATTCCGCCTCGGATAGGGAAATACTTGGAAAGGTGATTGACTTCCAAAAGATATTCATTGCTTGTTGGTGCCATTTGCTCAGTCATTCTGGTATGCGCCATGAAGTGGATGGAAACAAGCTGCCAGGTGTTTTGAGGCCACTTCTTTTAGCTCAGGATCTCCTTGCTGGCCTCTGCAAAGGTCATCTGCCCAATGACAGCGGTCTTGGAAATTACATCCAAGAGGAAGCTGCGAAAAAGAGGGGACCACTCCTTGGATGGTTGCCAACCTTTTTTGTTGATCTTCTGGTTCTAAAGAGGGAATGGAGGTGATGAGGCCCTGGGTATAAGGGTGGGCAGGGTAGCTGAATAACCTCTGTACCTCAGTTTGCTCAACAATTTTACCACAATACATGACTGCCACTTCATCACACATCTCTGCTACTACACCCAAATCATGCGTAATCAAGATAATTCCCATGTCAATCTCCTCTTGCAACGCGCGCATCAAATCAAGGATTTGTGCTTGAATGGTTACGTCCAAAGCTGTAGTAGGTTCGTCAGCAATCAAAACAGCAGGTTGGCAGGCTAAAGCCATAGCAATCATGACCCGCTGCCGCATACCCCCAGAAAGCTGGTGAGGGTATTCATCTACTCGCTTTTTAGGTGCGGGAATACCTACTAAATTCAATAGTTCCATACACCTGTTCTGCGCTTCCTTGGGACTCATGCTCTGGTGTAGCAGCAAGGTTTCCCTGATTTGGTTACCAATAGTAAATACTGGGTTCAGCGAGGTCATGGGCTCCTGAAAGATCATAGAAACCTTATTGCCTCGTACGCTTCGCATGTCACGCTCTGACAACTTCAAGATGTCTTGGCCTTGTAACAAAATTTCTCCTTGCGCTACCACGCCTGTAGCAGGAGCAATAAGCCGCATGATCGATAAGGCAATTGTGGACTTGCCAGAGCCAGATTCTCCAACAATGCCTAGTGACTTTCCTTTATAGACATCAAAGGAAACCCCGTCCACGGCATTGACATTCCCTGTCTCTGTCTTGAACTTGGTAACTAGATGCTTTACTTCAAGAATTTTTTCAGCCATGCTTTATCTTCCTTTTAACTTAGGGTCTAGGGCGTCTCTTAAGGCATCACTCAAAATGTTAAAGGCCAGCACAATGAGGAACATGGCCAGGGTAGCAAAAGCAAGCTGCCACCAGATGCCTCGCGTCAGTTCTACTCTAGCATCGCTGATCATCAAACCCCAGCTAGGAGCATTTTGGACCCCTAGGCCTAGGTAAGAGAGGATGACTTCTGATTTGATAGCAAACTGAAAAATGAGAGAGAAGCTGGTAATGACAATATGTAAGACATTAGGAAGGATGTGTACGCATAGCTTGCGCAAGTGGCTAGCACCAATGGCAGCAGCAGCTTGTACATACTCTCTTTCTTTGTGTCGCTTTACTTCTCCTCTAATAAAGCGGCATAGCTCTACCCAATTGGTCATGCCCAGGGCGATGTAAACAGAAAGAATCCCTTTGCCTAGAATAAAGGTAAAGGCGATGAGCAGCATGATGTTAGGAATAGAGGCCAATGTGCTATACAACCATACGATACATTCATCCACCACCCCTCCAAAGTAACCTGCTAGCGCTCCTAATGCTACCCCTATGGTGATGGCAATGATGCCTACCACAAACCCAACGCTCATCGCTATTTCTGTACCTTTCATTACCTTTTTGAAGACACTTCTCCCAAAGATGTCTGTGCCAAACCAATGTTGCATACTAGGTGCTTCGTAAGAACTTCCTACTTCTGCATTCCAGTCGCTAGCAACCCAACCCCAGTGTGCTAGTAAAGCCACAGCGACGTATAGGAAGACTACGAGCAAAGCAGCAACACTCAGCTTTTTTTGAAGCATGCGGCGCAGTATATCTACCCAAAGAGCTTTAGTAGCTATATGTGTCATCGTACATTTAAGTGTAAGCCCTATTTTAGTTTCATACGTGGGTCTACAAGGGTGTAGAGCACGTCAGTAATTACATTAAAAATAATATACAGAACAGAAGAAAGGATAGTCATTGCCTTGATCACAGGGAAGTCTGAGTTGTTAATGGCTTGTAGGGTAATGTCACCTAACCCAGGAATACCAAAAAAACTTTCCAGTAACAAGGCACCTAGCATCAGCGCGGGAAGCTGGA
Organism: uncultured Cytophagales bacterium; assembly: GCA_963705385.1. Taxonomy (GTDB): domain Bacteria; phylum Bacteroidota; class Bacteroidia; order Cytophagales; family Amoebophilaceae; genus MFD02979-c5. The sequence continues at coordinate 496,189 of OY970075.1, read as the reverse complement.
TGACAAGATTGGTAATAATAGGGATCATGGCATTTTTCAATACATGTTTAAAAAGGATGACTCTATTGGAAAGTCCTTTGGCTTTGGCTGTGCGGACGTAATCTTGATGCATCTCATCCAGCATGACTGTCCTATAAAACCGCACATCAGGACCAATACTCAACAAAATCCATATAATGCTAGGCAAAATGATATAAGGGATAAAATCAGGAAATCCATATTCATAGCCTGCAATCTCAAACCAACCTAGCTTGTAAGCAAACACCCATTGTCCAAAGAGAATATATGCCAAGACAGAAACGCTCATCATAATAACGCATACAACTACCAAGGTCCTATCAAGCAGGGTTCCTTGGAAAAAAGCAGCAAACAAAGAGATGGCTATGGCAACCAAGCTAGCAAGCACAAATGCTGGCACAGACAAGGTAAGCGAAGCATAGGCACCTTGTTTAATTACTTGCGAAATTTGCTGTTTGGTTGCCCATGACCTTCCAAAGTCAAGGGTAAAGGCTGACTTGAGTATGTCCAAGTATTGCAGTAGCAAGGGTTTGTCTAGCCCTAGCTCATGCCTAAGCTCGGCCATTTGTTGGGCATTAGCATGTTTTCCCAGCAAAACAGCAGTTGGGTCGCCTGCTACTACGTTGAACAGCAAGAAAATGATTAGGCTCACCCCTATTAAAATGGGAATGACATAAAGTAGGCGCCTAGCAATATAGTGGTAAATATTCATGCAAGAGTTAGGCGTTAGAACTTGGACTGCAATGCCTGTTTTTGTTCTAAGTCAATGTTGATATACTGCTCTGTGCCATAGTGAAAATCTGACCAGAGGTAGTTCTTGACCCAACAGTGGTAAAGTACAGCATGCATTTGATGAACCGTATACACTGCTGGCACACCCTCTGCAGCCAATCTGTTGAGTTGCTCATAAAGCGCTGTTCTCTCTGGAGAGGGCTGCATCACCGTTGCTTTCTCGTATAATGCGTTGTACACAGGGTCATTAAAATTGCATCCCATACCAATTGGCTCCTTGTACAGCAGGTGTAAAAAGGTTTCTGCATCTGGATAATCTGCGCTCCAAGACAAGGCATGCATCATGGTAGTCTTTTGGTTTTTCTTTTTCATTAGCTCAGGCCATATGTTAGCAACTATGTTCACCTGAACCCCAATTTGTTCCATGCATTTTTGGAAAAACTCTCCTCCTTGCCTAGAACTTGTATCTGTATGGACATCCAGGGTGATGGTAGGCAAGCCTTTGCCATCAGGATAACCAGCTTCTGCTAAAAGCTTTTTGGCTTTTTTAAGGTCGTAGGTCCTATAAGGATTGAAATAATCTGCTCGGTGGCCTGCTAAGCCAGGAGGTATTATGGATTGAGCCAATACTGCCCTTCCTTTATAGAAAAGTTCACTGTATTTCTGGACATCAAAAGCTAGGGATAGTGCTTGCCGCAGCTTGATGTTATTCTTAAATAACTCGTGTCTACAGTTGATAACAAAAAAGCTTGTACTCTCTTCTGGTTCTTGGAATAATTGGATTCCTTTTTCCTTCATTGCTGGAATTAGCCCGTCAGCCTGGACGACCTCTGAGACAATACTATCTCTTGAAATGTCAATCACATCTATTTGACCTTGTTGGAATTTTAGCCACCTAGGTTGCTCTTCTGGAAGTATGTGCGTAATGACCTTGTCTACTAAAGGCAGAGGCTTGCCTGCATCTACCAGCAGGTGTTGGTAAGCCTCAGAAGCTTCGCTAGGAAACCGTTTGTCTCTGAAGTTGGGGTTTTTATGGTACACAAGCTTATTGAACTGAGGATTAAACTCCTCTAGTGTAAAAGGTCCTGTACCTACTGGGTGGTTCAAAAATTCTGTACCATAATGCTGCACAGCTTCTTGAGGGACTACATCGCAAAATTGCATAGCCAGTATATATAGGAACTGTGGATAAGCTTGGTTAAGGGTAAATTGCAGGGTATATTGATCTATGGCTTTTAAGCCTGCTACAGCCTCAGTATAATCTGCCTGAGCAGTTTCAGCGTACTTGTTGCGCCATTCGTCTAAACCTTTGATTTTTCCTGCTATGATGCTGAATTGGGGAGATTGGAGCTTAGGATCAGCTGCCCTTTTAATAGCATAAACAAAATCTTTTGCTACTAGCTCCCTGCCTTTTCCATCCGGAAAGCAAGCGTTGTCATGAAACTTGACTCCTTCTTTGAGCTTAAAGGTATATACCAATCCATCTTCTGAAACAGTAGGCATGGCTGCTGCCAGGTTGGGTACCAACTCGTAAGGACGCTTCAGGTAGTGGTATTCTAATAAACCTTCATAGACTTTGGCTATCTCATGCACACTGTACGCATCACCACTTTGGATAGGGTCTAGCCCTTTAATTTTCGCTGTATTGACCGTTATCAGTACTTTTTTGTTTTGGTCTTGAGGAGTATTACTACGCTTTTTATAAAACCATATGGCTACTATTAGCAATATGGCTGCTCCGAGTTGAATAAATTTTTTCATAGTCTTCTGAGTTTAAAAAAAACAGCGTATATCTAAAGATTGGCCCCCCTCTTGTGCAAACGAGTAGCTTGACAATATGTTTGCACAAAATTAGTAGTTTTTTGCAGAATGACTAAGGAAGTAAGCTTATCCAATTAAAAACCAATGACGAGGCATTCAACCCAGGGGCTTGTTGCTCAAAGTATATGCCTCACCTGCTAACAGGCAAGGCTAGTAAACATCCAGACCATCTTTGATGAAAGCCTTTAATTACTTAGTAAGATACTATAGTGGACAATATTCATGCAATAACCGGCTAGGTGTCAGAACTTGGACTGCAATGCCTGTTTTTGTTCTAAGTCAATGTTGATATACTGCTCTGTGCCATAGTGAAAATCTGACCAGAGGTAGTTCTTGACCCAACAGTGGTAAAGTATAGGATGCATTTGATGAACCGTATAGACTGCTGGCACACCCTCTGCAGCCAGTCTGTTGAGTTGCTCATAAAGCGTTGTTTTCTCTGGGGAAGGCTGCATCACCGTTGCTTTCTCGTATAATGCGTTGTACACAGGGTCGTTAAAATTGCATCCCATGCCTATGGCTGTATCAGCCCTGTAAAGCAGATAAAAAAGGGCTCCTGCGTCTGGATAGTCTGCAATCCAAGACAAGGCATGCATCATGGTAGTCTTTTGGTTGATCTTTTTTGTTAGCTCAGGCCATATGTTAGCAACTACGTTCACCTGAACCCCAATTTGCTCCATGCACTTTTGAAAAAACTCTGCCTTTTGTTTAGAATTCGTACTTGAATGGACATCCAGGGTGATGGTAGGCAAGCCCTTGCCATCAGGATAACCAGCTTCTGCTAAAAGCTTTTTGGCTTTTTCAAGGTCGTAGGTCCTATAAGGATTGACGTAATCTGCTCGGTAGCCTGCTAAGCCAGGAGGTATTATAGATTGGGCCAATACTGCCCCTCCTTGATAGAAAAGTTCATTGTGTTTCTGGCCATCAAAAGCCATGGATAGTGCTTGCCGCAGCTTGATGTTATCCCTAAATAACTCATGTCTACAGTTGATAACAAAAAAGCTTGTACCGTGTTCTAGTTCTTGGAATAATTGGATTCCTTTTTCCTTCATGGCTGGAATTAGCCCATCAGCCTGGACAACCTCTGAGACAATAGTATCTCTTGAAATGTCAATCACATCTATTTGACCTTGTTGGAATTTTAGCCATCTAGGTTGTTCTTCTGGAAGTATGTGCGTAATGACCTTGTCTACTAAAGGCAGAGGCTTGCCTGCATCTACCAGCAGGTGTTCGTAAGCTTCGGAAGCTTCGCTAGGAAACCGTTTGTCTCTGAAGTTGGGGTTTTTGCGGTACACAAGCTTATTGAACTGAGGATTAAACTCCTCTAGTGTAAAAGGTCCTGTACCTACTGGGTGGTTCAAAAATTCTGTACCATAATGCTGCACAGCTTCTTGAGGGACTACATCGCAAAATTGCATAGCCAGTATATATAGGAACTGTGGATAAGCTTGGTTAAGGGTAAATTGCAGGGTATATTGATCTATGGCTTTTAAGCCTGCTACAGCCTCAGTATAATCTGCCTGAGCAGTTTCAGCGTACTTGTTGCGCCATTCGTCTAAACCTTTGATTTTTCCTGCTATGATGCTGAATTGGGGAGATTGGAGCTTAGGATCAGCTGCCCTTTTAATAGCATAAACAAAATCTTTTGCTACTAGCTCCCTGCCTTTTCCATCCGGAAAGCAAGCGTTGTCATGAAACTTGACTCCTTCTTTGAGCTTAAAGGTATATACCAATCCATCTTCTGAAACAGTAGGCATGGCTGCTGCTAGGTTGGGTATCAATTCATAAGGACGCTTCAAGTAGTGGTATTCTAATAAACCTTCATAGACCTTGGCTACCTCCTGCGCACCATACACGTCACCAGATTGGATAGGATCTAGCCCTTTAATTTTCGCTGCCTTGACCGTTACCAGTATTTTTTTATTTTGCTCTGGAGAAGTACTGGTATTCCTGTTGTAAAACCACATGGCTACTATTAGCAGTATGACTGCTCCGAGTTGAATCAATCTCTTCATGGTCCCTAGGTGTTTAGAAGAAAAACAGCGTGTACCTGAAATTGGCCCTTCCTGCAGCAGGAAATAGCCTTACAATACATATAAGAAAATTAGTAGTTTTTTAGCAGAATAACTAGACAAGTAGGCGCGCACAATTAAAAACAAAAGACAAGGTGTTCAACACAGTAGCTTATTGCTTCAAGTATATGCCTCACCTGTTTAACATGTAAAGCCAGTAAGCGTCTAAATTATCAGCCATTTTAAGGAAAGCTACGATTTAACTGGTTCGCAAATTTCAACCAAAACCCCAATGCGGTCGGTGACATAAGTAACTTTTTACCAAAGTTTTTTCTCAGGAAGTGCAACTTGCTTGGCCCTTTCTTGGCTACATTGTTCAAAAGCCAGCTCTACCTCCTCAGCTACAAAACTGATTTCAAAGCCAGTAGGAGTTTTGGAAAGTCTATTAGGTCTGAATTGTAACCCATTATTGTTAGCCAATGATTCTGAAGCAAAAGCCAAAGTGGTTGCCCCTGTTTGCATCTCTGCATACTGATGGTTTTCGTGTAAGAACTTGAGCTGCAAGGAAAAAACTGTTTGGTAAAAATCAATAGTTTTCAAAACATCATTGACATAAACAATTGTGTGTCCAAATTGCATAACGTCTTCCCTTTAAGCCACTAACCTATCAAAATTTCCTTTAGATGGTGTATACATAGTGCAAAAACCAGTGCCAAGTTTAGTTTGGCCTTTTCTGATAGATAATTGGAGACCGTTGCGGAACTCAAAAAATATGCGTTTCCAAGCTACAAAAAGTTAAATCTTAGTCTTGCAATAGCTTCAGTTTATGTCAGCCTATTTCAGGGCAGGGTAATAGCCCCTCCACCCTTCGGCAGAGTAATTTACTTTTACTGGCTATGCAGCTACACTTGTAGTATCTGAATTTGAAATTTCTTTAAGAACCTCTAGGCGTTCCTTGAACGATTTTGCGTAATCTCGTCTCATTTTTTTCGCTTGGGGCTCTTTCTGCTTTTTGAACTCATCAACTGGTAAGGAGTAGTCATTGTTACTACAGATTGTGATCAGCCCTTCAACTGCTTCTTTAAGGTGGGTAATGCTCTTCAGCGCTGTTAACTTCTCTTTTATTGATGCTTCCTGTAGGCCTACGTCCTCACCGAGGATTGGTGCTGCTTCATCCATTGCCTTTGACCATTCAGCTTGAAGAGGACCTCCAGGTTTTTGTAGATACACTTTGATTTTATCCCTCCAAAAAAACTTGAAATTCATTTTTGTGCCCTTAGTGGTGTAGGGTATTTTTTGTAGGTAGATGAAATTTTCATGCATTGCTGCAATATCCTGTGGCACTTGGTCGCGTTTCTCTTCTGTTGTTTTCTTACCCTCTGCTGTTTTCTTTGATTTATTTTTCCCTGATTTAGACTTCTTATTCTTAGATTTAGAGGGATGGTCTTGAGAAGCAGAGGTAGGGTGATTAGGAGTATGTAATTTCTTTTTTTTACAAGCAATTGTAAGCAGTAGGCTACCGATAAGCATCAGGTTACAAAATAACAAGCTTTTGCGCATGGTTATTGGGCTTACCTTCTCTATCATTTAAGAGATGGTGAAGCGGATTTTTCTTGGAGAAGAAGATCAAAATAACATCATCAAAAGTCAAATGTGTCAAGAAAGATTCTTGCTAGGTAGCTATAGGTGCCATCTCTATCTCATGAAACCCATATCAAATATGACTACTCGTTGTAATAGCACTCTTGACTTGAGCAGTCTTCTCCATGCCAAAGCAAATTCTCTTCAAGAATAAAGCACGCAGGGAACCTTCATGATAGCGACCCTTGAATCAACTTTAGAGTCAGTGAAGCAGTGATGCGGCAAGGACTTTGAGCAGGTAATAGTGGATAGAGCCTACCAGATATTTTATAAGAAAGTTAGGAGCTAATATGTAGGCTTATAATTAGATTAATTTTGCTAACCTCATGGTCAGCTAAGCGATGCCTCTCAGATAGACTTTAACCACAGCATTCCATGATGTTTCTCAACAGCTAATTTTTTACTATCACTCAAGGATATAAATTACTGAATTAAAAAAATCTCCATCACCCCAAAGATTTTCAAACATGAAGGCAACAAACAACAAAAAGTTAATTGATAGCACCAGCCAGCGTACCGAAAGAAGCTGCCTGCCACAAGGTTAAGTTTGATATTTGCATCTTTTTCCCGAGTTTAGCATCCGAATGAAGAAAGGGATGATTTTAACACAGGGGGCTTTGCCCCCTATTTTTATATCGACACAACAAGTTTCGTGCAACGTGCTTTACTGAAGTAAAAATGGATAGCGAAAAATTAGTTGAATCTTTTGCAGAGTTTGCAAGGACTAAAAATATTGATCGCCCTACTGTGATCAGGATCCTAGAGGATGTCTTTAAGGCAATGATCCGAAAGAAGTTTGGTACAGAAGACAACTTTGACATCATTATCAACCTAGACAAAGGAGACTTACAGATATGGCGCTTCAGAGAGATTGTGGATGATAATTCTGAGGATATCTGGGACTATGATAAGATCAGCTTGACTGAGGCACGGAAAATAGAAGCCGACTTTGAAATAGGAGAAGAAGTAGCAGAAGAGATAGCATTCAGTAGTTTCGGAAGGAGGGCTATTATGGCTGCCAAGCAGGCCTTGGTCCAAAAAGTTAAAGATTTGGCAGAAGACACCCTCTACAACAAATACACACAGTTAGTAGGAGACATGATTACTGCCGAAGTGCATCAAATATTAAGTAGAGAAATAATACTGCTAGATGATGAAAAAAACGAGCTTATCCTTCCCAAATCAGAGCAGATCCCTAAAGATCGCTTCAAAAAGGGGGAGTATATCCGGGCAGTTATCCATAAAGTAGAGCTAAAAGGCAATACACCGAGGGTAATCCTCTCTAGGGCTTCTTCTAGCTTTTTAGAACGACTATTTGAAAACGAAGTCCCTGAAATATTTGATGGACTAATCACAATCAAAAAAGTAGTTCGTGAACCCGGTGAAAGAGCCAAAGTAGCTGTAGAGTCTTATGATGAGCGCATTGACCCTGTTGGTGCCTGTGTGGGCATGAAAGGTTCTAGAATTCACAGTATCGTTAGAGAACTTCAAAATGAAAACATTGACGTTATCAATTACACAGACAACACAGACCTCTACATTGCCAGAGCACTTAGCCCTGCCAAACTAAGCAGCATCCAACGCAAAGGAGACAGAATTGCTGTGTATTTAAAGCCCGAGCAAGTGTCATTAGCCATTGGCAAAGGAGGACAAAATATCAAGCTAGCCAGCAAGCTCATTGGCAAAGAGATTGACGTTTACAGGGAGCTCGATAATCAGGAGGAAGATGCACATATAGAGGAGTTTGCCGATGAATTAGAAGGCTGGGTTATTGAAGAGCTCAAAAAAGTGGGTCTTGACAGCGCCAAAAGCGTACTTGCTGTCACTAAAGAGGAGCTCGAACAGAGGACAGACATGGAAAAGGAAACCATTGACGAGCTATACAAGGTTCTAAGCAAAGAATTTGAAGAGTAACGGATCCCCAAGAAGCGCTAAGCAACATTATGGCTGAAGAAAAAACAATACGACTAAGCCAAGCAGCAAGGAAGCTCAATGTAGGAACTACTACGATTGTGGAGTACCTGCTGGAAAAAGGCTTTGAGGTCGAAAACAAGCCCAGCGCAAAAATTGCGCCAGAACAGTTCAATATGCTGATAGAAGAATTTGCTAGTGCTGCTATGGACAAAGAAGAGGCGCTGGGGCTCACTATTGGGAGAAATTATGCTGAAAGTGCCGCGCTTACTGCAGAAAGGTCATTCAAAAGTGAACCTAGCAAAGAAAAATCCACTCCCGAGTATGATGAAACGGTTACTACCCCTACCATTGCTACCCCACCTAGCATAGAGCCGGTAAGCAAAATAGAGCTCGAACAAGAAGAAAAACCCGTTGAAACAGACAAAAGTCCTCTGACCCAAGCGCCTGAAGTAACAGACACTGCTCCAGCTAAAGAATTAACTAAAAAGCGCGCTGATGCTGTTGAAAAGATTACAGTAGGAGACAAGGAAAGCCTGAAAGGTCTGACAGTGCTAGGAAAAATGGAATTGTCTGAAGCTGGACCTAAGAAGTTTCGTCAGGTTGCTTCTTCTGATACCAAACAAGAGCAAAAAAGGCCTCCAAGGAAAAGAATTGTCACTGCTAAGGCAGATGTCAAAGTCCGACCCGAGAGAGAAGGCGTTTCAGAACAAAAGATCCAGGAGCAAATCAAGAACACACTGGCCAAGCTTAGTGGAGACAAAGCTCGAGGATCCAATCGAGCTAGGTACAGAAAAGAAAAACGTTCTGCCGTTGCAGAAGCCCAAGAAGAAAGGCTATTACGTGCCAAAGAAGATGCTAAAACCCTTCAGGTAGCAGAGTTCATTCCAGCCAGTAACTTAGCCTCCCTGATGGCTGTATCTGTCAACGAAGTGCTTTCTACCTGCATATCCCTAGGCATCATGGTTTCCATTAACCAAAGGCTAGATGCAGAGCTCATCACCATTATTGCTGATGAGTTTGGGTATAACGTTGAATTTATTGACGTAAAGCACGAAGGAGCAGAAGAAGAGGAGCAAGACAACCCACTAGATCTTGTAGCAAGAGCACCCATTGCCACCATTATGGGGCACGTAGATCATGGTAAGACTTCTTTGCTTGACTATATCCGCAATGCAGAGATTGCCAAAGGGGAAGCAGGAGGTATTACCCAGCATATCGGTGCCTATGACGTAGTTACAGAAAAGGGGAAAAGAATCACCTTTTTAGATACACCTGGCCACGAAGCTTTTACAGCTATGCGGGCGCGTGGTGCTAAAATTACTGATGTTGCCATCATTGTCATAGCTGCTGATGACAGGGTAATGCCCCAAACCAAAGAAGCCATTAGCCATGCCCAGGCAGCATGTGTTCCTATCATTATAGCTATCAACAAAATCGACAAACCTCAAGCCAATCCCGACAAAATCAAGGAAGAACTTGCTAAAATAAATATCCTAGTTGAAGACTGGGGAGGGAAACACCAAATCCAGGAAATTTCTGCCAAGACAGGCCAGGGTGTAGAGGAACTTTTAGATAAAGTGTTACTGGAGGCTGAATTACTAGAGCTCAAGGCCAACCCTAACAAAAAACCTCGAGGAACAGTATTAGAAGCTTCCTTAGACCAGGGAAGAGGTTATGTAGCTACCATCATGGTTCAGAATGGTACGCTAAGGGTTGGTGATATAATATTGGCAGGCGCTTATTATGGCAGGGTCAAAGCTATGACTGACTATCGAGGAAAGCACGTCAAAGAGGCCGTTCCTTCTACTCCTATACAGGTATTAGGCTTGAACGGTGCGCCGCAGGCAGGAGATACATTCAAGGTAATGAGTGCTGAGAAAGAAGCCCGCGAGTTAGCTACTCACAGGCAGCAAATTTTGCGTGAGCAAGGGATGCGCACCCAAAAACATATTACCCTTGATGAAATTGGGCGCAGGCTGGCTATTGGCAACTTCAAGGAGCTCAACCTTGTCATCAAGGGCGACGTAGATGGCTCTGTAGAAGCACTATCAGATACGTTGTTAAAACTTTCTACAGAAGAAGTCCAGGTCAACGTTATTCATAAAGCTGTAGGAGCGATCTCCGAGTCTGATGTACTGCTTGCTTCTGCTGCTGATGCCATTGTAATCGGGTTCCAGGTAAGGCCTTCTGTCAATGCCCGTAAGCTTGCTGAAAAAGAAGGAATTGATATTCGCCTTTATTCTATTATCTATGATGCTATCAACAACGTAAAAGATGCCATACAAGGTATGCTTGCTCCTTCTATAGAAGAAGTAATCACAGGCAATGCCACCGTCAGAGAGGTCTTCAAAATCACTAAAGTAGGCACTGTAGCGGGCTGTTATATGACAGAGGGATATATCAAAAGGAACAACCAGATACGTCTTATCAGAGATGGGATTGTCATTTACACCGGTAAAATCAATCAGCTCAGACGTTTTAAGGATGACGTTCAAGAGGTGAAAAGTGGCTTTGAGTGCGGTATCAGCATTTTGAATTTCAATGATATCAAGGTAAATGACATCGTTGAAGGGTTTGAGGAAAAAGAAGTGGAGCGTAGAATTTAAGGGGGCTACAGATAAAGGAGGGAGTGAGCAATAAGCTCTGGCCGCATAGCCAGCTGCTTAATACAATTATTCAAAAGTTACTAACGGCCATTCTTTTTTTCTCATCATACTAAGGGTCTTAAAGCCATTTCCTCAAAACACTTTTATGACTAGCTCAAGGTAACTAATGGCTTTCTTCAATCAACAGATTGGTCAGTGAACTTCAAATACCTAACTGGGCTGTGTACCAGGAGCGGGACTTGAACCCGCACGAGCAAGTTGCCCACAAGATTTTAAGTCTTGCGTGTCTACCAGTTCCACCATCCTGGCAGGCTTTATTTGTCTGCTAAGGTGTTTGGAGCGAGAAACGGGACTTGAACCCGCGACCCCGACCTTGGCAAGGTCGTGCTCTACCAACTGAGCTATTCTCGCATGCTATTGCATCGTGCTACAAGCGTATAATATCTGTGCAGTATTCTCAAAGTTAAGTAAGTTCATCGAATTTTCCACAGAACGATAAGAGAAAAAGCAAAAAATGCTACGTTTTAGGACCCTCAAGAGGAGTGTAGAGCATAAAACAAAGCTGCAGGCATGGGTTATTGGGTCTTGTTTAGTAAGGCCTTTTTTAACTCATTGAGTTTAAGTAGGGCTTCTACAGGAGAGAGCGTATTGACATCTAAACTATTGAGTAAGGCCTTGACTTGCGCAAAAGCAGGGTCTACCTCAAAAAGCGACAGCTGGTAGGTATTTTCAGGGATATTTTTAAGGTTGGCTCGGTGCTGGTGTCGAGATTGATCTTGCTCCAGGTGTTGCATGATTTCATAAGCGCGTTGTACGATTTGTTGGGGCATACCTGCTATCTGTGCCACATGAATCCCAAAGCTGTGTTCACTGCCGCCTTCTTGAAGCTTACGTAAAAACAACACTTTATTGTCCACCTCCCTGACAGCTACATTGAAATTCTTTACCCTATTGAGCTTCTCAGCCAATTGATTGAGCTCGTGGTAGTGGGTAGCAAAGAGCGTCTTGGAACGATACTTGGGGTGGTCGTGTAGGTATTCTACGATAGACCAGGCAATAGAAATACCATCGTACGTACTAGTACCCCTGCCAATTTCGTCCATAAGTACAAGACTCCGGTCACTCAGATTATGGATAATACTGGCCGTCTCCGTCATTTCCGTCATAAAAGTAGATTCGCCCTTAGCCAGGTTATCAGAGGCACCTACACGTGTAAAAACTTTATCCACTAGGCCGATGGAAGCACTTGTAGCAGGTACAAAAGCACCTATTTGAGCCATCAAAACAATCAGGGCTGTCTGGCGCAACAGGGCTGACTTGCCAGCCATGTTCGGACCTGTGATGATCATGATTTGCTGCTTTCCATTGTCTAAATAGATATCATTAGGCACATAACTGGCATCCAAAGGCAGCTGTTGTTCAATGACAGGATGGCGTCCTGCTTTAACTTCGATGGCCTTGCTTTCATTAACAATGGGCTTCGTATAGTGATTTTTTCTAGCCTCTTGTGCAAAAGAAAGATAACAATCAAGCTGGGCAAGGATACGCGCATTTTGTTGGATCTGAGGTACAAACTCAGCAGCATTGCTGACCAGCTCTTGGTAAAACTTTTGTTCTAATACCGTATATTTTTCTTCTGCATGTATAATCTTTTCTTCGTACACCTTGAGCTCTTCGGTAACGTAGCGCTCTGCGTTGACCAAGGTTTGCTTGCGAATCCAACTACTAGGCACTTTGGCTTTGTGCGCATTGCTCACCTCTAGGTAGTAGCCAAACACCTTGTTATACCCCACTTTTAGCGAGGAAATGCCGGTTTGTTTGCTTTCTTTGCGCTGTATCTGGATAAGGTAAGCTTTGCCTGTATGGGCAATTTCTCTGAGCTCGTCTAGTTCCTGGTGTATCCCCTCCCGAATTAAGCCCCCTTGGTTAGTAGCTAACGGTGGGTTTTCCTGCAGTGTCTTTACAATTTTTTCTAGCAGATAATCACAGCGGTTTAGTTGCTCACTCAACTTGATCAGCAGCTCATGCTCACTAGACTGAAGCTGGCGTTGGATCGGTGCTATTTGTTGAAGGGCTTTTTGCAAGGCTAACATCTCTCTAGGGTTGACCCTTCCTACAGAAACTTTAGAGATCAGGCGTTCTAAATCACCCATCTGTTTGAGTAACTGAAAGATATGCTGTCCTATGGCAGGTGCTTTTACAAGCACTTCCACAGTATTGAGCCGCTTCTGAATGGCATTGATATCTTTGAGTGGCAACACAACCCACTTCTTCATGAGCCGTGCACCCATGGGCGTGACTGTCTTGTCAAGCACGTCAATTAGCGGTACTCCTTCCTCTTGTTGAGGAGCCAGTAGCTCTAAGTTTTGGATAGTAAACCGGTCTAACCACACATATTTTTCTTCCTCAATCCTAGCAATAGCGCTAATGTGCTTCAACTCTTTGTGCTCTGTCTCCTCTAAATACCGCAATACAGCACCTGCAGCAACAATACCTAAATCCAGCTTTTCAATGCCAAACCCCTTGAGTGAAGCAGTACCAAAGTGCTCGTTGAGCATTTCATAGGCATAATCAAATTGATACACCCAATCTTCCAGACAGTAGCTGTTGTACTGATCCTTGAAAAGCGTCTGAAAGTCTTTTTGCTGTTTTTTGCTCAAAATAATCTCTGCAGGGTTAAAACTCTGGATAAGCTTGTCTACATAAGCATATACACCTTGTGTTGTCAAAAATTCGCCTGTAGAAACGTCAATAAAAGCAACACCTAGCTTTTCTTTATCAAAATATAGCGACGCTAAGTAGTTATTGTATTTTTGATCTAGGACATGGTCGTGATAAGCAAGGCCGGGCGTGACAAGCTCTGTAACCCCACGCTTGACAATGCCTTTGGCCGATTGGGGGTCTTCAAGCTGATCGCAGATAGCCACCCGCTGGCCTGCTTTGACCAACTTAGGCAGGTGTACGTCTAGGGCATGGTGTGGAAAGCCAGCCAGCTCTATCCCTGCAACATTGCCGTTAGCACGTTTGGTCAGAACGATGTCTAAAATTTTGCTTGTTTTGATTGCGTCTTCACCAAATGTCTCGTAAAAATCTCCAACCCTGAAGAGCACCAAGGCACCAGGATATTTGGCTTTGATCTGGTTATACTGCTTCATCAAAGGAGTATCTTCACCCTTAGCCAAGGGTTTGGAGGACTTCATCGGTTTAGATCGGTATTGCATAAAAGTAGGGTTGCGTTAGTAGCCATGTAGCTCAGATGCGCTGCGGGGGTGCCTGTGCCTTGTAGCTTGCTTTAGAAGCAACTAATTTGGAGAATTTAATGATTGGGTGACTTTCCTTAACTAGGATAACGACGGCATCGAACACTTACAGCGACATGTCACTTGTGATCACCCAAATACCCATCATTCATAATTTTTCCCGAAATATTTATGAGAAAACTCAAAGTCCATGAACTCCCGCGTTTGTCGCCTGAAGCTTTTCAAGATAGTAAAAAGATACCTTTGGTCATGGTACTAGACAATGTACGTAGTATGCACAATGTAGGAGCAGCTTTTCGCATTGCCGACGCATTTTTGGTAGAGAAGGTCTATTTGTGCGGTATTACATCTACACCACCTCATCGAGAAATCTATAAAACAGCCTTAGGAGCTGAAGAACATGTAAGCTGGGAGTATGTCGAGGATACGCTCAAGCTCATCGAGTGCCTAAAAACAAAAGGTTATATAGTTACTGCCGTAGAGCAGACAGATAGTAGCATAGCGTTGCACGCCTTTACCCCCGCAACAATGCAAAAGTACGCCTTGGTATTTGGTCACGAAGTGTTTGGTGTTCAAGATACAGTGCTGTCTGCTTGTGACTTATGCTTGGAAATTCCTCAGCATGGTGTTAAGCATTCGCTGAACGTGTCAGTAAGTATGGGAATTGTGGTATGGGAGCTTGTTCGTTCTGTTTGATTATTACTTGCTTATCAATGTCGCACAAGTGTTTTTCACTTGCGCGATAAGGGGATTTAGTTTTGTAAGGAGACTGTTGTAGAGCTGCTGACCAACAAAACAGGGGGTAATGGTGGGCGATACTGGATTCGAACCAGCGGCCTCCCCGATGTCAACGGGACGCTCTAAACCAACTGAGCTAATCACCCAAGCGCGTTTGTTGATTGGTTATTGATCTATTTGTTTATTAATCGGTGTTGCCATTCGTAAGTAGCTATACCTTCTAATGCTACTTGTAAGAGCTGGATGCAGGCATAGACATCTCGTTGATGTACCATTTCCACGGGCTGATGGGCGTAGCGGATAGGAATAGTAATGGCTCCTGCAATAGCGCCATCTTGGCCCATGCGTTGCACAGGTCCTGTGTCAGTACCTCCCACAGCTTTTAGGTCAGCTTGCCAGGGAATGTTGTTTTGAACAGCTTTTTCTTTTAAAAAGCTGACCATGCGATAGTCACAGATGGTCTGAGAATCCATCATCTTGATGCCTACCCCTTGGCCTAACAAAGTAACTTTTTCGTGTGGTTGCGAAGTAGGTAGGTCTAAGGAAGTGCTTGTATCTACAACCAAGCCAAAGTCAGGATTAATGTGGTGCGCAGCCACAGCAGCGCCTCGTAGGCCTACTTCTTCTTGCACCGTGAAGACGGCATATACGTCGTAGGGTACAGCCCCAAGGGTGCGTAAGGTCTCTATCAGTACAAATACACCAGTACGGTTGTCTAAAGATTTACCATTGACGCAATCGCCTAACTCAAGTAGCTTCCCTTCTCTAGTCACAGGATCGCCAACAGATACATACTTTACTACTTCCTCGCGGCGCATACCCAAGTCTATAAAGTAATCTTCAAGCTTAATGGCTTGTTCTCGCTCTTCTTTTGACATAAAGTGAACGGCCTTGGCACCTAGTACGCCAATTAAATCTTTTCTTCCATGTACAATAACTCGCTGAGAAGTCAGCGTTTTAGGGTCAAAGCCTCCCAAAGTATGGAAGCGTAAGTAGCCTTCCTGGTCAATGTGCTTGATGATCAAGCCTAGCTCGTCCATGTGTGCAGCTACCATGACTTTTTTTCCAGCTGGGTTGTTGGTGCCCCGTTTCAGGGCAATGATGTTACCCAGGTTATCTACGGCCAGGTGGTCTACCAATGGTTCTACTTCTGCCATGATAAGCTGCCGGATGGGCTGCTCAAACCCTGATGTGCCAGGTGTTTCGCAAATTCTTTTGAACAAATTGATGTCGAGTTGCATAAGAATAACTTTTAAAAAGTGCGCAAGGGGGGATTCGAACCCCCACGCCTGGAAAGGCACCACCCCCTCAAGATGGCGTGTCTACCAATTTCACCACGTGCGCAAACATGAATGTAAAGTTACGCGTAGAAATGGAAGTTTCAACTAGTACTACTCTGAGCTCTTCACTTTTTTACAAGGATGAAGGTTCACTTTTGAGTTCTTGAAGCAACCCTAGCTGCTACTCCCAAGCTAGTTAACCAGCCGGTAGCTCCCATAGAGGCACCTATTCTATTACCCCTAAGACCTCACGGGCTGCCTGCTGCTCAGCTTCTTTTTTGCTTCTTCCCTGACCTTGGCCGGCTATATTCCCTTCCACAACTACTTGGGCAGTAAACTCTTTGAAACCTCTGGCACCCTGCTCATCTATGATTTGGAACTGAACTTTTTTGTGGTTTTTATTAGCCCACTCTACAAGCTGGCTTTTGTAGTTCGTATCTTTTTGGATCAAGGCTTCTAGATCAATATAGGCCTTGAGTAGGCGCTCAATGACGAACTTGCAACAACGTTTATATCCTTGGTCCAGATAAACAGCACCAATAAGGGCTTCTAAAGCGTTGCCATAGACAAACTTGAAGCCACCTTGCTGTATTGCATTTCTGTTGTGCTGTAACAATGTGTCAATGCCTACTTGCTTGGCGAGCTTGCCTAATGACGCTCGATTCACAATTCTGGCCCTGATTTCAGTCAAAAATCCCTCTTCTTCCAGGGGGTACTTTTTGAAAAGGTATTCACCTATGACCAGCGATAAGACAGCATCGCCCAGAAACTCTAGCCTTTCATTAGAGTATTTGGTGCTTGGGGCAGAACCGTGTTGAAAAGCTAGTTTGTAGAGGGCAAGGTTGCGAGGTCTGAGTTTAGTGATAGTATAGACCGCTTTTTGGAGTTGTTGGGCTTCAGCGTTGCTAGCGCTAAAGAGCTTGCTGAGTAAAGAAATCACTATTTTTACCACTTTTTGTAGATGATTGAGGTATTGTGTCCCCCAAAACCAAAGCTATTGTTGAGCACGATGTTGACAGGCCTGTTTTTCGCTTTGTTAAAGGTAAAATTCAGGCGTGGGTCAAAGGCTTCGTCATCGGTAAAGTGATTGATAGTAGGCGGAATTATTTGGTGTTGAAGGGAAAGGATAGCAGCAATAGACTCTATAGCCCCAGAAGCACCTAGGAGGTGGCCTATCATAGATTTGGTAGAGCTGATGTTAAGTTGATAGGCATGTTCCCCAAAAACGTGCTGGATAGCTTTTACCTCACTTACATCCCCTAGGGACGTGGAGGTACCATGTACGTTGATGTAGTCTACATCTTCAGGTTTTATGCCTGCATTTTTCAAAGCATTGGCCATGGCTAAAGCAGCTCCTCCCCCGTCAGGATGGGGGGCTGTGATATGGTAAGCATCGGCCGACATGCCTACACCGCTTAGCTCAGCATAGACCTTGGCACCTCGGGCTTGAGCGTGCTCATAGGCTTCTAAGATAAGAGCGCCAGCGCCCTCTCCCATGACAAATCCGTCTCTATCTTTGTCAAAAGGCCTAGAAGCTGTTTGCGGATCTTCATTACGTTCTGAGAGGGCTTTCATGGAGATGAAGCCGCTCATGCCTATGTCTGTAATGGTAGCCTCTGATCCTCCTGACACCATGATGTCAGCATGGCCTAGCTGGATAAGTTGAGCAGCATTAATCAAGGCATTGTTAGCAGAAGCGCAGGCAGAGACAGTAGCAAAATTGGGTCCTTGCAAACCATACTTGATAGAGATATACCCAGCAGGCATGTTAGCAATCATTTTAGGAATAAAATAAGGATTCATCTTAGTCACTTCTCTCCCAGAAGAAAAATCTATGATAGATTCTGCAAGGCTCTGCAAGCCACCAATCCCTGTCCCCCAAACTACCCCTATTCTTTCTAGACCTTTTTTTAGGTCTAATCCTGCATCTTTCAAAGCTTCCTCACATGCTACAAGCGCATATTGAGAACAAGGATCCATCTTTCTGACTTCCCTACGCTCAAAGTGATCCTCTGGTCTGTAACCTTTAAGCTCACAAGCAAACCTAGTCCTCCGTTTTGAAGCATCAAACCGCGTAATAGGTGCAGCACCGCTCATCCCCTGCACAAGTCCTTGCCAATACGTCTCCACGTTGTTGCCAATGGGTGTTAGTGCACCTAGACCGGTGATAACCACTCTTCTCATGTACATGGGGTTAGTTAAGGAATAGAAAGTACGTCTATAATGTGGTATGTTGAGTTAGCCTCCTACGCTATTTTAAGTGTTTCTCGAGACAAGCAATGCCTTATAGCATGGATTTTTCTTGCTCCTTCACCTTTAAGTGTCTTTCAAGGCAGGCAATTGCCTCTCCCACAGTCTGAATTTTCTCTGCTTCTTCATCTGGAATAGAGATACCAAACTCTTTTTCAAATTCTATAATTACTTCTACTATACTTAAGGAGTCTGCCCCTAAATTATCTTCAAATCTGGTTTCAAGCTTCACCTCCGAAGCATCGACACCCAGCTTATCGACAATAATTTGAGTTGCTTTTGATTGAATTTCTGACATTATGCGTGCGTGTTTTCTGTTAATTGGTCTGCAAATAAATGGATTATTTAGCATTTTACAAACTTGTCTACCTGGGATTGTAGTGAGCATGGATGCGCTAGCTTTGATACATGACAATACCTACAGGAAGCACGATGGTCTTTATTTAGCGTCTACTAGCCAAAGGGGACTTATTGCTTGTAGTAGGAGGGCGAAGAGGCGCTTAAAATGGGACTTAACTGCTTCATTCATCCCTATCTTAACCTCCCCATCCCTCTCTATCTAAGCTTCTGTATTGGATGGCTTCAGCCAGATGTTCTTCTTTGATGGTATCGCTCTCTGCTAGGTCTGCAATAGTGCGGGACACTTTCAAGATACGATCATAAGCCCTAGCTGAGAGCCCAAGCTTTTCTATGGCTGCTTTGAGCAAATTTTTTCCTGCTTGAGAAACGGCACAAATATGCTTGACCATAGCCGAAGGCATCAACGCATTGGCATAAATGTCTTGCTGCGCTTTGAAGCGTTGCTGTTGGATAGCCCTAGCTTGGACGACCCGCTCTCTAATAGTTGCACTCTTTTCAGGACTCCTTTGGGCCGTCATCTCATCAAACGACACTGGGGTCACTTCTACATGCAAATCAATTCTATCTAACAAAGGCCCACTCACTTTGTTTAAGTAGCGTTGTACGGTAGCTGCCTCGCACACGCATTCTTTGGTAGGGTGGTTATAATAGCCACAAGGACAAGGATTCATGCTAGCGATAAGCATAAAGTTAGCAGGGAAATCTACGGCAATTTTGGCCCGAGAAATGGTAACCTTGCGCTCTTCCAACGGCTGCCGCATAACTTCTAATACAGTTCTTCTAAACTCTGGTAATTCATCTAAAAAAAGGATACCATTGTGGGCAAGCGATATCTCTCCTGGCTGGGGCATACTCCCCCCTCCTACCAAGGCCACGTCGCTGATGGTATGATGGGGCGCACGAAAAGGCCTGCTAGACATCAAAGTAGCTTGTTTACCTAACTTACCAACCACAGAATAAACCTTGGTCGTTTCTAGCGCTTCTTGTAAGCTGAAGGGAGGTAAAATAGAGGGGATGCGCTTGGCCAACATGGTCTTACCTGACCCAGGCGGCCCAATCATGATTACGTTATGGCTTCCTGCAGCAGCAATTTCTAAGGCCCTTTTGCTATTCTCCTGACCTTGAACATCTGCAAAGTCAAGGTTGTAGTCGTTGGCACTATAGGCAAAAATTGCTCTGGTGTCTACAACAACAGGTGATATAGTTTTTGTTCCTGAGAAAAAGTCAATAGCCTCTTCAATATGTTGTACAGGGATGATAGCAAGGTCTTTGACAATGGCTGCTTCTAAGGCGTTCTCCTGGGGAAGCACAAAGCCCTTACACACTCTTTCCCGTGCTTCAATGGCAATGGGCAACACGCCTCTGACAGGGCGCAGGGCACCATTGAGCGCTAACTCTCCTAGGACTACGTGTTTATCCAGGTTAGCTAAATGCCGTTGTCTAGATGCATGGAGAATGCATAAAGCAATAGGTAGATCGTAAGCAGCACCTTCTTTACGGATGTCGGCTGGGGCAAGGTTGACAATGACACGCTGGCGAGGCATTTCGCAACCTAGGTGTTTTAATACAGACTCAATTCTGTGTTGACTCTCTTTGACAGCGCTATCAGGTAACCCTACCATGAAGAATTGGGTTCCTTTAACGATATTTACCTCGATAGAAATCAGGGAGGCATTTACCCCATAGATGGCACTGCCCAATGTTTTTGTTACCATAGCCTCAGGTTATCAATGCACAGTGTAGCAGACATCAGCTTCATGCGTTTAGCATATCTTAAGAAAAGCTTTCTTACAGCAAATAAATAAAATATGCTAACCTAGTTTATAAATACTCGAAAGCTACACCTTGATTATTATTAAGGGCTATCAAAAGTGAAGGTAAAGGAGTTACTTTATCTCAGTAATGCACAGTCCTGGTACTCATGCGCTACGTTAATAAACGTACTAGACTTAACGCTTTCCAACCATGCTTGTAAAGCATTTGTCCTTTTGGCATTTATTACCATCTGCTGGACCTTTTCATAATCTTGTGCAAGGTTCAACTGGTGCGGTGCTACTCTGGCTTTCAGCATTAGTATCCGTACAGCCTGTCTTTTATCTGAGGTTGTAAATACAGCAGGCTCAGCAATAGTTCCAGGTGCGAGCTGCTCAATAGCGAAAAATACGTCTGGAGGCAAATCATCAATGGGTATTCTTGTACCTCCCTGCTCCCCTGTTATTAGCCCTCCAAGCGGGGCAGTCAAAGTGTCTTCAGAAGTTTCCCGAGCGGCCTGTTCAAAAGTGATTTGACCGTCCAAAATGGACACCCTTAGCTTAGCCAAGTGCGTTTTAGCTCCTTCCCAATCCAGGGCTTCAGGGTTAGGCTTGAGTAGTATATGACGGCTGTTATACTGATCCTTTTCTCGTGCGATGAGCTGGATCAAGTGAAAGCCAAATTGGGTTGCTACTGGGTCAGACACTTCGCCAGGCTGAAGTGCCAGAGCAGCTGCTTCATATGCTGGTGCGAGCTCACCAAGCCTCCAAAAACCAAGATCTCCCCCTTGTGCTGCAGAATTTAGGTCTTGAGAGTACTCTTGGGCAAGTAGTTCAAACTTTTCTCCGTTTTGTATGCGTGTTTTTAAGGCTATAAGCTGTTCTATAATGGAGTTTTTTTCTTGCTGGCTTGCTTGAGGGTAGCATACGATCTGCCTCACCTCCACTTCAGCTGGGCAATAAGGCAATTCATGAGCAGGAAGGGCTTCGAAAAACTCTTTGACTTCTTGAGGGGTGACAGTTATGTCTCTTATAATTTGGTCACGCATTTTTTCGAGCATTCGCTGCTCTGTAAGGGTTTCTCTTAACTCATTTTTAATCTCTTGAATAGACTTACCCCAATAATGGGATAGTTTTGTTTCTGACCCTGCTTTTGCCACGAGGTGTTTGATTTTTGGGTTAAGCTCCTGGTCTACTTCTTCGCTTGTCACTACCACACCATCGCGTTTGGCCTTGGCAAGCAGCAGCTTATTTGAAAGCATGTACCCTAGAATTTTACACTTCAGGTCAGGCCCTTCTTCACCACCCTGGCGTAAATATTGCTGGTAGGCTGTTTCTAGCTCTGATTGCAAAAGGATTTGATTATCAACCTGAGCAATGACTTTATCCACCAATGTGCCCTGGGAAGGTTGCCCTAAAGATGTATGCATCAACAAGAAGCAAAAAATAACTAAGTAGAGTTTAGGTTGGCTGTTCATAGATGACACAGTGATTGCTGTTTTTCGTTTTCTTTAGGATGTCTTCTTTAATCTTGCTGGCTAGGTCTACCTTTCTTTTGTGAATGATGATATCAGCAATTTGGTTACGAATAAATTCCAAAGGTGGCACATCATTGACCGTCCGATACTCATTAATCTCAAAATAATAAAGGTAAGTCTCATCTTTTGTTTGTAGCACTTCATGCTTTTTGAGCAGCTTGGCCTTATCTTTAACATTGCTAAAAGGTGTACCCTTAATTAACTCATTCCACTGTAGCCACGTAGCCTCGTCTAGGGAGTAGTCTTTAGCAAACTGAAAGCAGTAGGATTTGAGTTCTTCTAAACTTTTCTTGGATTTTCCTTTCAGCAGTGTTGTTATCCTGGCTTGGTTAGGAGCATCTTTGGGAATGACAATAAATTTTCCTTTGAAGATGTTGTACCGCAACGCAAAGTTTTCCTGATGTGCTTGGTAATAAGCCTCAATTTCTTGTTCTGATACTTCTCTATTCAGTTGGGCGTTGACAAGTTTTTCAAGGTAGTTGTGAACCAGCAAAGCGTATCGATAATCCAAAACTTTTCGTTCAAGCTCTGCTTTGTTATAATCGCTATGTGCTTCTGCTTCGGCAATAAGGAACTGCTTGGCTATCCAGCTTTGGATATACTGCTCGGCAACCTTGGCGCTATCTTCGGGATTAGTGATACCTCCAGTAATATTTTCTAAGTCGTTTTTATAAAGGTATCGGTCGTATGCGCGTGCAACAGGTGAATGGTCAGTAGTTTGGCCTTTTTTTGGGGTATGCTCACGCCACTTTATAAAAAAGATCGCCAACAGGATCAGGCCAAAGAGTATTAGCAAAATGGTTTTACGCAACATAGTCTGTTCCTATTGATGGTGCTGTCCGTTGCTTGCTTTACGCCGTGCCACTGCTTGGCTTGCCATAAAAACAATGCTGCTAAAAATACAGGAATTCAATGTTGTTGCCTATTTTTTCTTTCCTTTGGGATTGGCAGTATTCACCTCTAGTTTTGTTAAGACTAGGTGAGAGATATTATACTCCTCACCTGCATAGAGCAGGATAGGCATAGCTCCTATATCAGCGTTGAATACGTGTGTGTAGCCATTTTCTTCAGCGACCTGCCTAATCGCTTTTTGGACCCTTGCATAGATGGGCTGGATTAAACTAGTACGTTTGTGGGCCAGCTTTTCTTGCGCTTCTAACTGCAATTGCTCGATATTACCTTGTGAACGTTGAAGGTCTATCTGCTTTTGGTTTCTTACTGCCTCAGTCATAGTCTCATAGCCTTGCTGAAAAGCTTGTACCTTTTGTTGGAACTCTCCTACTTTGGCTTCTAGCTGGTTCTCAAGTTGTTTTTCAAAGCTTTTGCATTCAGATTCAACTCCCCTGGCCTCTGGCAAAAAGCCTAGGATATACTCTATATTCGTATAGCCAATCTTTAATGGCTTTTCCTGCGTAGGAAGCGCCTGGTCTTGGGCATATAGATGAAACCAGATGGATGTTAGGGTTAGTATTAAAAACGATCTCTTTTTCATGATTTTTAGGTTTTTTTGATGAATTGGTAGTACGTAGTACAGTGTTATGGGTCGTTCCCGCTACTGCAATGATAGTGCTTAACGCATATCCGTACCTACGGACCATTGGAAGTTCAGTTCATTACTTTCTCCTTGTTCAAGTATTTTGTCAAAGCCATAACCCCAATCGAAGCGTACTGTGCTCATAAGAAATGGAAGGTGCAACCTAATGCCTACCCCTACTGACTTTTTTAACGCCCAAGGGGTATAATCGCGGTAGTGAGCCCAGGTATTTCCCCCTTCTGCAAATCCCAGCACATAGATATGGCTTAGACTAGAGTTTAAGATGGGATATCGTAGTTCTAAAGCAAATTTATCGTAAATAACCCCTCCTTTATATCCTGTAGTTTCGTCTTTAGGGGTAATGTATTCTTCATCGTAGCCCCGCAAAGAAACGTTTTCCTTACCTCTCAGTGCGCGACCTTTAAGGCCTTGTCCACCTAAATAAAATCTTTCAAATGGTCCTACACCTCTTTGAGAAGAGAATCCACCTAATAACCCAAAATGGCCGCGCATATTCAGTACTAGGTCGCCTACAAGCTGTAAGAAGTAGGAGCCATCTAGCATCCACTGGTGATACTCTTTCCACTGGTATTTTTCTAATTCAGGAAGTTTGTAATTGGCTTTACTCAAGGGCCAGGACCGAGGAGGAGCCACACTAGTATGCAAGGCTAACTTACTTCCTTGCTTAGGATATATAGGGCTGTCAGTACTATTGCGTTCTACTAAGAAGTTAAGCGTTAAGTCGTCTAAAATAGCTTGGGGTAACTCTTTGCCGTTCTCTAACAAATCATAGTTTGTATAGTTATGGCGGTAATAAGCAATACCGCTTCGCAACACTGTGTAGTCATCGGGCCAAGTAAGACCGGTGCCTAAGCTGGCCCTCAAGCCCATTGATCCTGTGTTACCTTCGAAGGACTTGTTGAAACTCAAATGCAATTGTTTGGGTTTTTTTCCAAATAGCCACGGCTCTGTAAATTGAAGCGCAAAGTTTTTGTACTCCTTACCATTGGACTCAGCTACTAGACTCGCAGTTTGTCCTTCGCCTATGGGAAGACGCTTTCTAAAAATATTGCCTAACGAAAAGTTATTAGTAGCCAGCGTAAGTGCACCTATGCTATCTTGTTTCCCTCCCCCAAGGGCTAATGAGATCTTAGCTTCAAACTTAGGCCGTTCTTGTACTTTGTATTTGATATCTACAGTACCATCAGCTAGGTTGGCTATAGGCAAGATATCAATGGCTGGATCAAAAATATTGAGAAGGGAGAGCTCACGATAAGACCTTTGCACCTTGGCTCTACTGAATTTATCACCAGGTAAGGTTCTAAGTTCTCGCCGGATCACATGGTCATGGGTCCAACGGTTTCCTTCAATAATCACCTTGTTGATATGCGCCTGAGGGCCTTCTTGTATACGGATTTCCAGATCTACAGTATTTTCTTCGATCCCTATTTCTACAGGGTTGGCATGAAAGAATAGGTAGCCATCATTGGTATACAAAGAGGCAACGTCTTCTCCTGATGAGTCACCATTGAGCTTTTGGTGAATCAGCCCAAGGTTATATATGTCTCCCTTTCGAATGTTCAGTATCTGGCTTAGGGTGTCATCATCATAAAGATGATTTCCTGCCCACCTGATGTCTCTAATACGGTATTGTGGCCCTTCCTCTACCTGAATACTTACATTAACCAAGCCTTTGTCATATTTTTGTACGGTAGCCTCTATGACCTTGGCATCTCTAAAGCCCTTGCACTGATAAAAAGCAAGGATGCGTTGCTTGTCTTCTTCAAATTTAGCTTGCTCAAACTTAGAGGAGAAAAAGATTACATGCTCCTGTGCATAGTCCATGATGGCTTCAAGGTTGATCGGACGCCATAGTATACCCTCTTTTCTTATAGGCCGCAGGGTCAGCAATTGCTTAAGCACATCTTTGACTAATGTAAAACGAGGCCTTTCACGGATATGTTTCATCTGAGCTTTTAAAACCTTGCTACTAAGCTGTTGGTTGCCTTTAAAATGTATTTCATTGATAAGCAGTTTTTCACCTTTTTCAATGCTAATCTTGAGTTGAATGTAGTTGGCATGGGCAGGAGCCGGCAAAGAAGTGATGTTGACCGTGGCATTGAGATAGCCTTCCTCTATCCAATAGTTTTGAATGGTCTGTTGCGTGTCTTTGATGAGTTCTTCTGTAACAATTTTTCCTTTGACAAGGCTTATCTTTTCTGTTAATTTTTCTTGCTCTCCCTTTTTAACGCCTTCAAAAAAATAGTCTAAAAGCCTGGGACTTTCCGTAATGCTGATAGTGAGTATAACGCGGTCACTAGCTACCCTAGCAGCATAAATTGCTACATCTTGGACCAATTCTTGTTTCCATACTCTTTGAATGGCATCTGTGATAGCTGGTCCAGGAAGCTGCACAGTATCACCGGCTTGAAGTCCTGCAATGGCTATGATCGCTTCTGGATCTATCGAGTTTGCGCCTGTAACCTGGATATCTTCAATCAGGTAGCTGGCTGGAGCGCTATAGTCAAGCTGAAGCGGCAACAGAGCAGCGGTGGAAGTCTGTGCCAGGACATTTGAGGCCAAAACACAGCTTATCATCAGTTGTAGTAAAATGATGGGATAGAAGCTTTTCGTCATAATGTTACGCTTGTTCATATGTCTAGTTTTCCAAACCTTCTTTCACGTTGTTGATAAGCCGATATAGCTTCGTAGAGGTGGATTTTTTTGAAATCAGGCCAAAGTACTGGGGTAAAAAACAACTCTGTGTAGGCGAGCTGCCAAAGCAGAAAGTTACTAAGCCGCATTTCCCCACTTGTCCTAATCAAGAGTGCTGGATCAGGAATATCCTTGAGCGCTAGGTACTGCTTAAAGAGATCGTCGTTGATATCTTGTAGCGTCAATTTTCCTGTCTGCACATCCTGAATGATTGCTTTGGTAGCTTCTACAACATCCCACCTGCCACTATAGCTCAGCGCAATGATCAGCTGCAGGCCTCGGTTGAGCTGAGAAGCTTTAGTAGCTTTTTGAATGGACTGTTGGCAGCTTTGAGGCAGCCTCTGCAGATCCCCTATAAAAATGAGTCGTACGTTGTTTTGAACAAGTTCTGTTAGCTCCTTATCAATAGTAGTGGTAATCAGGTTGATCAGGTTCTCTACTTCTGCTTGCGGGCGTTTCCAGTTTTCTGTAGAAAAAGCATAGAGGGTCAAATAACGGATGCCTAACTCTGCACAGCCTTCTACTACCTCCCTAACGCTTTTAATAGCATTTTGATGGCCTGATACTCTTGATTTGCCCTGCCTTGTAGCCCACCTACCATTGCCATCCATAATGATAGCAACATGTTCTGGAAGGTTATTCAAATCAATAAGTGATTTTGTAGACTCCTCTAGGAAGTTGGTGGTGGCTGGAATTTGGGCTTGTACGCT
This sequence comes from uncultured Cytophagales bacterium, assembly GCA_963705385.1. Classification (GTDB taxonomy): domain Bacteria; phylum Bacteroidota; class Bacteroidia; order Cytophagales; family Amoebophilaceae; genus MFD02979-c5. Next base: position 469,309 of record OY970075.1, on the reverse strand, counting down.
CATCAGGAACATAGGGGACCATAGAAGCTGTAATAGAACAGTACGAAAGCAAACTTTTATCATGCTTGGGTCATTTGACTTTTAAACAAAAAGTTTGGCCAACCAAGCAATCACATCCAGTAGCCCCAGCAAAGCGTCATCACTGCTATTTTATCTCTTATGCCTAGATAATAAGCATAGCATCTCCATATACGAAGAAACGATACTTTTCTTTAATGGCTGTTTGATAAGCTTCCATAACCAAGTCATAGCCTCCAAAAGCAACTGCATTCATAAGAGGTGCTGACTCTGATAAATGGAAATTAGTAATCAGTGATGTACATACCTTGAATGCATAAGGCGGGAATATAAAATGATTGGTCCACTCTTGATTTGGTTTTAACCTTCCAGCTACGGAAATAGAGGCTTCTATAGCTTTGGCAGTAGAAGAACCAACAGCACATACCTGTTTTTTGTTGTCTAGTGAGTTATTAACTGTCTGCGACGTTGCTTCGCTGACAGAAAAATACTCAGAGTCTACTTTGTATTTTGTCAGGTCTTCCACATCTACTGATCTGAGTGTTCCCAAACCAATATGTAGGGTGATGGCCGCAATATGAGCCCCCTTAAGCTCTAAACGCTTCAGGAGTTGGGGTGTAAAATGCAGCCCTGCAAAGGGTGCAACCACAGCGCCAGTTTGCTCTGCATAAACGGTTTGATAGCGTATTCTGTCCTCAGGGCCTACTTTTCTTTTGATCTCTCCAGGAAGCGGCATGTCCCCGAGCTGATTTATAATATTGTGTAGCTCTTCTTTGGATCCATCAAATAAAAACTTCAATGTTCTTCCTCTAGAAGTGGTATTGTCTAGCACCTCTGCTACTAATTCGCTATTGCCAAAATAAAGCTTGTTGCCCACCCTGATTTTTCTAGCTGGATCAACCAGTGTATCCCATAAGCGTTGCTCTCCGTTAAGCTCTCGTAAAAGTAAGACTTCTATTTGGGCGTTGGTCTTTTCTTTATTGCCATATAGCAGGGCTGGAAATACTTTGGTATTATTGACTACCAGTGTGTCTTCTTCATCAAAATAACCAAGTATGTCTTTAAACAGCTTGTGTTCGATTTGTCCTGTGTCTTTGTGCACGACCATCAACCGAGCCTCATCTCTGTTCTCAGAAGGGTGTGAAGCTATAAGCTTTTTAGGCACTTCAAACTTGAAAGCAGATAGTTTCATATTTATAGAACTTCCACATACGGAATTATACCCTAAACTCCTCTAGATGTGCTTAATTGGATATTCAAATCTCCAGGGTGCAAACATAATAAAATGTTTGTGATCTTTTTCAGCCTGTTCAGCAAGGAGACTAGGTAAGGCTTTATTCAGCCTATGGTATACAACGCAATGCAGCCATCAACTAGTGGACTAGCATCAGAATCTGACCCCTAAATCGATACTTATTAAATCATTGTGACAAATAGCCTTAGGCATAGCAAAGCTTTCTTTCTGTTCCTTGATTACATTAGTTAGACCATATTGGTAGCTTATTCCTCCAAATAAACTTGTGGAGAGGCTCGTATCATACTCAACTCCTACTCCAATCAGAACTGATGCTCCCCAAAAGCGAAATTTTTCGACAAGAGGCGCCTTTCCTTCTTCTAAGTTAGTAGCATGGTTAAGCTTGAACTGGCCAATCACCCCAAACTTTGTGTAGACCCTAGTGTCTAGAGCAATCTCGCTTGTGTAAAGTTTAAGGAGTATAGGAACCTGTAGGTACTGCAAGTGATGGTTCTCCTTGATAACGGGCGATGGTGTTTTCTTCTTGATAGAAGCTTGCTGAGACACAAACAATAAGCCTGTACTTACATAGTAATTATCTCGGATAGGGTGATCATAAATAACACCGAGCTTAAATTTTAAGGAAGCCCCTGCTGAAGAAAGACCAGCATTGTTAGGACTTGTATAGACACTATTGAAAGCTATACTGGGTGATAGTTGAATACCCAATTGCCCTTGGGCTCGTACCAGCATGGTGCTGAACAAAAGTCCCACGAGAAGTACATATTTTTTCATAGTACCTAAAGATCTTGCTTATTTTAGGCCTAAAATTAACCAAAGCATGCGAAAAGCAGTCATTATTTCCTTTTTGTGTCTTGCTATAGGCGCTTCCCTTGGCTTGTATATTGCCTTAAAAGCCCCTTTCTCCATGCATAAGAATACCCCAAATGTATCTAAAATTACACTTCACATAGAAGTACAGAGGCTAGAGCAAACACTGTTTGGACTAGGTAGCAAAGAAAAAATTAAGGCATTTTTAAAAAATAATCCGCTTTTTACAGAACAATTTTTAGGATTATCCCCTCACGGAGATGATGAAGCACTGGCAGATAAGCTCTATGCTATGTCACACAACGCAGGCATGCAAGACTTGTATCAAGAGGTTCAGCGAGTTTTTGGAGATTTTTCATCCATACAGCAGCAGTTTGAGCAAGCCTTTAGATACCTACGGTATCATTATCCAGACTTTCAAATCCCTCAAGTAGCCACTTTTATCACTGGCATGGGTACAGATTTGTATGTCAGCAAGGACTTGATCGTCATTGGACTCGATTTTTTCCTGGGAGAAGGAGCTAAGTACAGGCCTTTGGAGCTACCCCAGTATATCCATAGAACCTATCAACCGGCTTATATTACTCCAAAGACGATCCTCTTGCTTTCACAGCAGTTCATCAAGGTGGACAATACAGACCAAACGCTATTGGCAGACATGCTTTACTACGGTAAGGCTTATTACTTTACGCAAGCCATCCTTCCCAACGTTGAGGAGAGTATGCTGCTGGGCTATGCCAGCGAGCAGTTAGCAGATGTAAAGCAGCATCAAGACATTGTGTGGGAGCACTTTATTGAGCATGAACTACTTTACACTACCGATCATTTAACGAAGGAAAAATACCTTGGTGTTAGGCCCTTTACAGCAGAAATAGGTCCAAAATGTCCAGGAAGCATTGGTAGGTGGCTAGGCTGGGAGATTGTAAAAAAGTACATGCAGTCCCATACTAATACAAGTTTACTCACCCTCATGCACAATGCCAATGCTCAAGAGATATTTTCCCAAGCTAAGTACCGCCCATAGGTAAAACGGGCTAGCATTTATAAGATGAGGTGCTGTTGCTTGCACTAGCCGGTGTCTGCAAGCGTCTTCTAAGGGACGCTTGATCAATTCTAAAGATGCTAACAAAAGACGATTATACCTTATTTTTAATGATGATAAGCTGTTTAAGTGTGAACAGAAAGATCATTTTATGATCCATGTCATAAGGTCCACCCCGATCCAGACACAATATTTCGTGAGGAAGTAAAGTTTCAAATTATATTATTACATTAAGATTGTGTCAAAGAACGGAAAGGAGGAAACATGAGTTTATGGACCTCCATATGCAATTAATACAAAGTAACGGCTAGGATCTAGAAACCATATAGCCTGCGATCTATGCGGTTGCAGAAAGAAGCAAGCCTTAGTATGTTCAAAGGACATGAACAAGTAAGCCTCCCCCTATCGTTATATAGCTTTGTGTAATCCTTTGTCCAAACCTTACACATACTGGATAAGCCAGTGAGCTACTTTTTTACTAAGCGCACACTTCACACTGACAACAGTCAAAGGAGATGTATCATAGGCAGTACATTGCTGTCTCCCACCCTGCTCCCCACACATCCTGAATTTCCTTAGCTTTGTAGTAAACTACATCCATACATGTTTGAGAACCTAACGCAGAATTTAGAGAAAGCCATTAAGACCCTCAGGGGACAAGGAAGAATTACAGAAATCAACGTAGCTACTACAGTCAAGGAAATCAGGCGAGCCCTCATCCAAGCAGATGTTGATTACAAAGTAGCCAAGCAAGTTACAGATACGGTTAAGGAAAAAGCGCTAGGCAGAAATGTACTTACATCTGTTTCTCCTGGACAATTATTCACCAAAATCGTACACGAAGAACTAACGAGCTTGATGGGCAGTGAAAAGGCTGAGGTCAACCTGAAGAGCAGTCCAGCTGTTGTCTTGATGGCTGGATTACAAGGTTCTGGAAAAACTACCTTTTCGGGCAAATTGGCTGCTTATTTTAAAAAGCAAAATAAAGCCATCCTTCTCGTTGCTTGCGATATCTACCGGCCAGCAGCCATTGACCAGCTGAAAGCACTAGGAGCGCAGATTGGCGTGGAGGTTTATACAGCACCTGATAACAAAAATGCACTAGACATTGCCCAGAAGGCTGTCCAGCATGCCAAGGCAACCCATAAACAAGTGGTGATTGTAGATACGGCTGGCCGATTGGCAATAGATGAAGAGATGATGCAGGAAATTGCTGACCTCAAGGAGACACTCAAGCCTGCTGAAACGCTCTTTGTGATTGATGCCATGACCGGGCAAGATGCAGTAAACACGGCAAAAGCCTTTAACGATCGGCTTGACTTTGATGGGGTTGTCCTGACTAAGTTAGATGGTGATGCGCGCGGTGGCGCAGCCCTCTCTATCCGTGCAGTAGTAAACAAGCCCATCAAGTTTATTGGTACAGGAGAAAAGATGACAGACCTAGATGTGTTCCACCCAGACAGGATGGCCAATCAGATTCTGGGCATGGGTGATGTGGTATCGTTGGTAGAAAGGGCCGAGCAATTCTATGATGAAGAGCAAGCCCGCAGGCTGGAGAAAAAGCTTCGCAAAAACCAACTCGACTTTGATGACTTCCTTACGCAACTACAACAGATCAAGAAGATGGGCAGCCTCAAAGATTTGTTAGCAATGGTACCTGGTGTAAGCAAGATGGTAAAAGACACTGAGATCAATGAAGCTACCTTCAAGGCTTTTGAGTCAATGATTTATTCTATGACCCTACAGGAGCGTGCCAACCCTAACCTCCTTGATAGAAACCGGCGTGAAAGGATTGCACGAGGCAGCGGCACTACCTCCCAACAGGTCAATAGTTTTCTCAAACAGTTTGACAATATGCGCAAAATGATGCAAAAGGTAAGTAAGGGAGATACAAAGCAGATAATGCGAGGAATAAAGGGATAGGAGATCTTTTAAGCATTATGTGGCATAGGGAGTGCTGAAAATTCAGTATTTATTTGGTTAACAAGCATGTACGTATGACCCCTTACAAATTTATTGCCACCGGCTTCAATAAAACCAAGATTATAGCTACAGTGGGCCCAGCCAGCGAAAGCAAACGCGTACTTGCCAGCATGATTGAAAGCGGAGTAAGCATAGTACGTTTAAACTTTTCGCATGGCACCCATGCGCAGCACCAACAGGTAATTGATACAGTCAGGAAGATTAACCAAACGCAAGGGCGGCACGTTTGTCTGTTACAAGACCTACAAGGCCCTAAAATCAGGATTGGAGAAATTGAGGGTGGTGCAGTCAATGTCTTACAAAGGCAGAAGCTGGTCATTACACCGAGGCCAATCCTAGGAACGGCCGCAAGGGTAGGAACTACCTACGAAAACTTGACCCAAGACGTAGCAATAGGGGACAAGATTTTGGTAGATGATGGCAAGATTGTACTTAAGGCAGTAGAAAAAGTAGGGACAGACTTGGTCACAGAGGTAGTACATGGCGGCTGGTTACGATCAAAAAAAGGCCTTAATCTACCTTTTACAAGCCTTACTAGCGCTTCATTGACAGAGAAGGACAAGACCGACTTGCAATTTGGATTGCAGAATGACCTAGAGTGGATAGCACTTTCTTTTGTGCAGAGCACACAGGATATAGTAAACCTCAAGGAATGTATTACAGCAGCTGGTAAGACCGCTAGGGTGATTGCCAAAATAGAGAAGCCAGAAGCCTTGAAAAACATCGATGCAATCATCCAGGAGGCTGATGCACTTATGGTAGCCAGAGGTGACTTGGGCGTAGAGATTGCCATGGAGCGTGTGCCTATGGTGCAAAAGCTTATCGTCAACAAGTGTAACCAAGCAGGAAAGCCCGTCATTATTGCCACACAGATGATGGAAAGCATGTTGACAAGTCCCACACCTACCCGGGCTGAAACCAACGACATTGCAAATGCCGTCATAGATGGAGCTGATGCACTGATGCTCTCTGCAGAGACCGCTGTAGGCAAATACCCACACGAGGTAGTCAGGAAAATGAAAAAGACTATCCTTGTCGTAGAAAAGCAAGCAGATATTTACAACAAACACAGGACGGTTAGCACTAGCTCTCCTACGTTTTACAACGACAGTGTAATAGGAGCCGCCTGCAAATTAAGCCAAGAAGTACAAGCCAAGGCTATTGTTTGCATGACTCAATCGGGCTGGACAGCCTTTGAGTTAGCCAAGCATCGTCCCCAAGCAGATGTTTTTGTTTTTACAGCCAACCAGCCTTTGCTGACCTCCCTTAGCCTGGTGTGGGGCGTACGTGGATATTACTATGATAAAATGGTCTTTACAGACCACACCTTTTCAGATATAGAAAAAATCTTGACTCAGGCCAGGTATTTAAAGAAAGGAGATGTGTTTATCAGCCTAGCCAGCATGCCTATTCAGGCCAAAAAATGTACCAACGTGATAAAAATTAATGTTGTTTCCTGAAAAAAGGGCTTTTCACTTACAAGCTTATCTTAAGCCCATCATAGGCCAACTGAATGTTTTTAGGGAGCGTTTTTGAGACCTCATCGTGCAAACCCATCTGATGGCCGATGTGGGTTAGGTAGGTCATCTTTGCATTGACTTTTTTAGCCAGCACAATAGCCTCTTGCAGACTAAAATGAGCATGATGAGGTTCCTGCTGCAAGGCGTTGACAATCAGAACCGTGGTCTTCTGTATCTTTTTTATCTCTTCCTCAGCAATCACCTTGGCATCAGTAATATAGGTCAGCTCACCTAGTCTGAACCCCCAGATAGGCAGCCTGTCATGGTATACATAGATAGGTATAACAGTCAGATCGTCGAATAGCATAAAAGGGGTTCCTTCTATGGTATGAATGTCAAACTTGGGTGCGCCTGCATAGCAGGGTGCTTCAAACAAATAAGCATATTCTTGCTGGAGTCGTTGAATTACCTGTGCAGCGCCATAGATAGCTATTTTCTGTCCTTTGCCAAAAAAGCTTTTTACCTCTCCAAGCCCTCCGGTATGGTCTCTATGGCCATGGGTAAACAAAAGTACGTCCAAAGAGCTTATCCTTTCTCTAAGCACCTGCTGTCTCAGGTCAGGCCCTGGATCAATGATCATGCTTTTACCCTTGGTGGTAAAGTGAATAGAACTCCGCAGGCGTTTGTCTTTAGCATCAGGTGCTTGACAAACTTGACACTTGCAGGCAATAATAGGTACTCCCTGTGATGATCCGGTACCAAGAAACGTGATTTTCAATTTTTACACTTCTTTTAGATTAAAATAGCCCTTCTAGCTGGCATGTTCAAATTTTTACATTCTTTCCAAATAATCAGAGATGGTACCCTGCTTAATAGAGCAGGGTACCATAGTGCCCTAGCTCCTCCTGTATTTTATAAAAGGCATCTACTTGTTTAACGCCGAGGTACCCTGACACCACAAGATCGTTGCAAAACTCAAGAAAGTATGTGTTTCTGAGCCATAAAGAGTGTTAAAACCTGGTTTTACAACGGTCTAATCACTTCTGAAAGCCTATCAAAATTAATAGAATTTAATATAACACATTAAACCCCCGGTTTGAAGGAATCCTTGATGCGTATAAGCTTCTGCCTTTCCTATGAAAAGCAGTGGCAAGCCTTTCTGGCTTTGCTCTCTTATGGTCTTGATAGCTTTTAGGGTACTCAACCACGTAAGGCAGGCATAAACAAGTTTATGTGTATACTCTTTTGCTTGACATAGTCTATAGTCTTCTTGCACAGCTTTGGAAGAGGTATAAGCTTATCAAGGGGTTCATCAATAGCTAGTTTGCCGACGTGAGACAATAGTTGAATTGACCTTTAAATTTTTTTTTTACTTATTCCCTGCTATTTTTGCATTGCTTTTAAGAAAGTTTGATTCCGTAGCTCAGTTGGTAGAGCATCTCCCTTTTAAGGAGAGGGTCCTGGGTTCGAGTCCCAGCGGGATTACCGACAACTTGGTTGTGTGGAGGAAAGTGAAGCCATGACGTAAAGAATAAAATGCCCGGAGAATTTCCCTCCCTTGAGTTTCAGATATCCTTTCTCGAGCTACCCATTTTTACCAGACTTTAGTAATCCTCACTCTCTAACAGCGTTTCGTTGTTTCCTTCTGTTGGCTCTCCTTCTGAGCTTGCTACAACGACGGCTACCACTGCATCACCACTAATGTTAGTAACTTGTTCTCCACATGTCTAATATCCTGTCAGGGGGGCTAGGATCAACTCCAGTCCTGCTGCAGGTATGCCAACCGTCTGTAGTATCATTTTAGTAGTTACCATTGCTGCCCCAGGTACGCCTGCTACGCCAATAGGGCAAGTGCGATCAGCTTGTCCCCTGATTCCATGAGCAGGTGTTTAAATAGCAAGCACTTTCTCCCTAGAGACTTTTGGCATGTGGCTAAAGGCCATATAGACCTCCATGCCCCTACTTTGTTGGTTATTGATAATACTATTCTTTCCAGAACAGGTAGTAAGCGAATTGGCATTGTCAAATGCCAATATTCAGGCAATAAACACGGAGTAATGGCAAGTACTGGCCTGTTGAAGTTGCTAGGGTATGGTTAAGAGAGCCATGAAGCGATTCCCCCTTGACTATCGGCTTTATGATCAAAATACAGAGGGAAAAACTAAGAACACTCACTTTTGTGATAGGCTCAAGCTTGCTAAAGCCAGAGGACTTTCCCCTGCGGCTGTTGTGATGGACAGCTGGTATTCAAGCCTTGATAAGTCTAAAAGCAATTCGATCCCATGGATGGGAGTGGGTGAGCATGCTACGAAAAAACCGCATTGTAAATCGTAACGTTAAATAGCTGCGATACAATACCACCCAATTGTTTGAGTAATAAAAAAGATGGAGAAAAAGCATTGTGTATAAACTTAAGCTTCTCACTCCTGTAATAATCTACCTGTAACTAAGGGATGTATTGGGAAGGCCTTTTTGGGACTGCTCAGTATATGCCCAACTTTTTAAAAACCCATACACAAGACTCAGGGAGGATTATGCAAAATCCACCGCCTTATCCAAGTCAGGATAGCGGTACATGATTTCGCTTGCTAAAAATTCTTCTGTAGCGAGGGTAACAGGGTTAGGTTTTCTCTCGTAGGACTTAGAGAGTTCTATTTGCTCCTTATTCTCAAAAATTTCCTCTAAATTATCCACAGGAGCTACAAATTCAGCGAGCTTATTGTCTAGCTCTTGTTTGGCCTTTGTAGCAATTTGCTTGGCCCTTTTTCCAATAATCGCTGTTGTCTGGTAAATATTACCAGTAGGACCTGATAATGCTGAGAAGTCCCTTGGAACCAAGGTTTTTGGTTTTTTCATATAGGTTATGGATTTAAACTTTCTGAAGCCTTATTGATAAGTGCTAGGGTATTTTCGTAAATTTTTTTTACTGCCAAGGCGTACTCGCTGTCAGGGTAGTAATCTAAAAAGTCGTGACAATAGCTAAGGGTAGTATGCAACCTTTCTTTTTGCACAGCCCCTTGTTCCCCTTGAGAAAACTGATACTGTGCATCGGCTTTTAGGTAAGCTGCTTTTTCAACTAAGGAGGAGCTAGGAAATTCCTGCTGAAAGTTTCCTAGTGCTACCACAGCCGCCTGGTAGTGTCCCAAGTGATGGTAGAGCTTTGCATTGTTAAAAGCCTTGAGCGCAAGCTTGTCGTTCAACCTTTCTAAGTACTCAGATGCTTTGTCACTGAAGTTACCTGTAGGATATTGGTCGAGGTAGACTTGGAGGACTTGTACTGCCTCTTGGGTGCTGCTTTGGTCTAGCCGCTCATCAGGAGACTCTAAATAGAGCGCATAGCCTCGCATGTATAGTGCCTCTTCTACACGAAGGTCCCTAGGAAAGGTTTTGTAAAAATATTTGAAGCGGTCTGCACTGAGTAGATAGTCTTTTCGATAAAAACTACAGCAAGCTTGGTAAAAATGCATAGCTATCTCCTCTTTTTTCCCTCTAACCAAAGGCTTGGCTTCTTCAAATAACCTGGAGGCTTCTTGATAGTTTTTAGCTTCGTAGTAGGTAACGGCTGCTTGGTACTTGCTTAAACCTTTGACTTTTCTTTGTAAAGTGCATGAAGACAGTAGCCCCAAGAAAAGCAATAAAACGGACAGTTTTTTATACAACATAGCCTACGAAATTAACTGATAGTAACAATCTTTCAAAGGTAGATGAATAGCAGGAGGAGTGCTATCATTGCTTATCAAACTTAAACCGTTCATATTCTTGGTATTTCCCATAGCCATGTTCTACTACGTCTTGCTTGGTAGGGCGCTCACTGGCACTCCACTTAAAATTACTTAGCTTTTTTTCCTCCTCTTGGATCAGTTGTGGTGGGTAAAAGGTGCCTTGAGGCTTAATTTGGAATGCAATGCTTGCTATTTCACCCTCTTCTATGTTGATACGCATGTGGCTGCATTGTAGATGATTCATGCCTTTTAATTGTGCAGCTTCATCGATAACAAAGTAGAGGCTCTCTGCATTGCCGTCTATAGTTATGTAGTCAATTTTATTTTCTTGAAAATGGGCGATCATATCTCTTCCTTTTAGTTGGTTGTAGTTGCCCAACTTGTCTTCAGAAGCAACAAAAGCATTCGCATTCATATGCATCTCATGGAATACCCTGTTTTGTAGTAAAATATGCACAGAATCGGCAAAGAGCTGGCTTTCATTGCTCCAAAAGATAGGATCGCCATAGAAATAAATGGTAGCGTCAGCACCTTGATAGACCATAGAGTCTGCTTTACCTTGAAATCCTTCTTTGTAGATTTTTACATTATGGTAGGCCCTTACCACAGCATCAGTACCGTCGCTTGCTTGCTTATTCTCTGTTGCCACAAAGGTATCTGCAGAGATATACAGGGTATCTTCCTCCAAAATTTTTGTCATCAACGTGTTGCCGTGTACTTGGGAAATACCTTCTTTTTTCTGGTACTGGCCATAATCACCTGAGATAATCACGTTATCTACTTTAGAAATAAGTGCTACATTTCCAGTAGCTGTGTACACCTCTTTTGCTTGGTCTGCCCTGATCAGTTCGCCATAAAGCGTGTAATCTCGTGTTTCTATTTTGCTCTTTGCAAAGGTGCTATGCTGACTGCTGGTATTGTATTCTCCTCCTTCTTCGGTAGTCAGTATGCGCTCTCTGTCTCTACTAATAATTTGTGTAGGGCCTTTGAATTGAGCAATCTTGGTGACGGTATTGTAGTGCAAAATGTCACATTGCAGGGTGTAATCTTGATTGACCATTTCCACATCCTGGTAGAAAATGGCGGTCTTTTCTATGTTATCATAGTATCCTGACTCACTCATAAGCGTGTTTTCCCCCTCTATCAGCTTGCCCCCCTCTATGAAATGTCCTTTGTGGGTGCCCATATGGTAATCAAGGTAATCGGTATAAAAAGTAGTGGTACCTGATTGATAAATCACCTGATCGCGTAACTGAGCTAGCTGGCTTTCCTCATCATAAATCAGGCTGTCAGCCGCTATGGTAACCCCGTCCTTATGAATGACCTTAACATTGCCTCTTGCTTCAATCAGCTTTTTTTCATCATTATAAAATGCCGTATCTGCCTGAATAGTGAGCTCTTCAAAAGTAAAAACAACATTCCCTTCTAACTTTTTCCAAGTTTCTCCATCAATTACAGCTGGCTCTAACTTTTCTGCACTGAACGAGACCTTTGTTTTATTCTCAGCATGCGCAGTGCCACAGATAAATAGCAGAAAGGGCAGACAGATGATTTTCTCTAACATTTTTTGCCACCTCGCTCTATAGTCAGACATGTTGCGACCTTTCTTATTTTAGCCTTTTAAGGTATTGAGTAGCAACTCCTACTCATCCTTATTCTTTTGGATGATATTTACGATTCTAAACCTATTAAAAGCATAAAGATAGCTTCTTATTCTTTTCTAAAACTACGCTGCTTATATGTTGAAGGCCTTCCTTGCATTCGTCTACGAAAAAAAACTGCTTCCTATTCCTACTCAAGGGCTTACGCTCTTAGCGGTGAGTGGAGGGGTAGATTCTGTTGTTATGAGCCACCTTTTTCACAAAGCAGGGCTGAGCTTTGCTATGGTTCACTGCAATTTTAGGCTGCGAGGAAGCGCATCCTACCAAGACGAAGTATTGGTGCAGACGCTAGCACAACACTATGGGGTTGCTTGTTACATCCAATCCTTTGATGTGTTGGCTTATGCCCGAGAAAAACACCTTTCGATTCAGATGGCTGCTCGAGAACTACGTTATAGCTGGTTTCAAGAACTCTGTGAAAAGCATGGTTTTGAAAAAGTAGCTACAGCCCATCATTGGAACGATAGCCTAGAGACCGTATTGCTGAATCTGACCAAAGGAACAGGGATTGCAGGGTTGCACGGCATCTTACCTGCGCAAGGAAGGTATATTAGGCCCCTGCTTTTTGCAGACAAAAACATGCTATTGGCTTATGCGCAAAGTCAGAAGCTGGCTTGGCGCGAAGACAGTTCTAATCGTCAGGACCATTACCAAAGAAACCTGATTAGAAATAAAGTAGTACCCTTGCTCAAAACCATTAATCCAAACCTTGAAGCCACCTTTGGTCTGACTGTAGAGCGATTAAGTCAAGTAGAGGCATTGTTAGAGGAACACGCAGCAACCCTACGCCAGCACATACTTCGCCAGCAGGGAGAGGAATATTACGTGGCTATTCACACCGTGCAAGGAAAAGCTTGGGCACCTGTAGTAGTTTTAGAGCTGCTAAAGCCTTTTGGATTCAAATTTTTACAACTTAAAAAGCTGCTTAGCCGAGCCTATCCTAGTGGCACAATGATCCAGTCAACCAGCCATCGACTCTATGTAGACCGAGCACAGTGGATCATTACTCCTCGCACAGAGCAAAGCCCAAAGTCTTACATAATCGACACTACTACAAAGTCACTAACATTGCCTTACTCTACCTTACAGTGCACCCATGTTCCTAGGTCGCAGTACAAACTAGTTACTGACAAGGCCGTGGCTGCACTGGACCAAGCACTGTTGAAGTTTCCGCTGGTCGTGCGAAACTGGCAGCAAGGCGACTTTTTTTATCCGCTGGGCATGCAACAACGCAAAAAATTAAGTGATTTTTTAATTGATACCAAGGTACCTATGCCAATGAAAGCACGTGTGCTCGTAGTGACCTCTGGGGGTGCACTTGTTTGGGTAGTAGGACATAGGGTTGATGACCGCTTCAAGGTCACAGATAATACGCAACAAGTGTATGCTTTGCGGCTTATACCTCAGCTTTAAGGTAGCTTGGAAGGAGTATAACTTCACGAGTTTCGCGCTTTGATGAAAAGGGATTAAAAGAGGGTTAAGAGAGGGCGAGTAAATTGAACAAAAATTCCACAGGATAAATGTACCAAGGAGCTTTACATGAGCTTTCTACAAGCTACCACCCTGGAGCATTCCTCCCTAGCCCTATCATAGGTCAGTCCCATCCCCTTGTCCCCTGATTCCATGAGCAGGTAGTTGAATAACAAGCACTTTCTCCCTAGAGACCTTTGGCATGTGGCTAAAGACCATATGGACCTCCAAGCCCCTGCTTTGCTAGTTGCTGATGATAGTATTCTTTCCAAAACACGCAGTAAGCAAATTGATCTTGTCAAATACGAATATTCATGCAATAAACACGGAGTGATGGCAGGTATTGGCCTGTTGAAGTTGCTAGGGTATGGTTGAGAGAGCCATGAAGCGATTCCCCTTGCCTATCGGCTTAAGACAGAGGGAAAAACTAAGAACACCCACTTTTGTGATAGGTTCAAGCTTGCTAAAGCCAGAGGACTTGCCCCTGCGGCTGTTGTGATGGACAGCTGGTATTCAAGCCTTGATAAGTCTAAAAGCAATTCGATTTCATGGATGGGAGTGGGTGAGCACACTACGAAAAAACCGCATTGTAAATCGTAACGTTCCTTTAGAATCGTTGAGGATCCCAGAAGAAGGGCTTTCTGTGCACTTAGGTGGCTATGGATGGGTAAGAATGCAAGTTAGTAGGCCAAATGGCCACATTGATTAGGTGGCATAGAGGGCTGTCAGGCTCGCACGGGCCGAGGGCAAAGGAATCCTATCTTTCTCGCGATAGGTAGGTGATTTAGCCAACATAAAAGCCAGCTGGAGCAAAAGCTTAGCTTTTATCAGCAAAGCTGGAGGGTTATCAGCCAGGCCATTAGCAATTACATCAAGGCGCTGTTAGCAAGCCCCACTTAATCAAGTGCGAAACTCGTGACTTGTCCTGAGAACACGACTTTCCCTAGTTGCTCTACCTTGTGTCACACCTTGTGGGCACTTTAACCCTACCTCATCCCCTATTCAACACATCAAAAACAAGGCTTTTCAATTCTTCTACGGCTTGAGTTAGGCCTAGTTGTCTGGCTAAAGGAATAAAGAACTGTAGGGTCTCTTCTGATATCTGCTTTTGCTTTTCATAGCTAGCATGGCCCTGGATGGTGCGTATGTTATGGATACGGTCTGCTAGCTTGATCTTCAGTATGCGCTTTTCCTCTTCATCCAGCAGCTTTTTTGTGTTCTCGTAAGATGAGAGAGACAATCTTCTCGTTCCTTTGTCCAGCTTGGTCACGCCATCTACTAAACGGGCTACGCCAGGACCAAACATGGCTTCTACCTGCACTAAGCTCATAGATGTATCTTCTACAATATCATGCAACAAGGCTGCAATAATTGTATCCTCGTCTTGATCAAAATCCAGTACAAGCTGCGCTACCGTGATAGGATGGAAGTAAAACGGCTCTCCAGACTTACGCTTTTGACTGCCATGGTATTTCTTAATTATGCCAATAGCCTTTTCTACTTTGGCTATACTGACTCCCTGGGCTTTGTCTTTGATGCTTTCTAAAAGCTCATGCTCTAGGGCAGCAGCCCCTGCATAGTCTACTATTACCTCTTCAGGACCTTTTTGCATCTCCTTTAAGTCCATATTTTTAGGGCGGATGTCACGTATGCGAAGGGGAATCACATAGACTATGGACAAGTTTTCTTCCATTTCATAGTACGCTACTACTCCATAATGGGCATCTACAATGCGTGCATTTTCTGTTTTGGGTAAATCTAGAAGTGTCTCAGGAGGAACCTGGGCAGTAGATATATCGCCCATATAAATAGGCTGCAGCGTAGGTAAGGTATCGTCTGTAGTAATAGTGAAGCGCAGTGCATCAATCTTTTTAGTGTAGTCTTTGATAGAGGATAGCTTATAGCCTAGTTGGGTAGATTCTACAGCAAGCTGGATGGGGTGGTTCTCAATATTGTATTGCTGTGCATAACAGATGCCGTTGATAAGTAGCGTTTTAATGCGCTCTACATCACCCTGCAGCTCTTTTTGTTGGGTGATGAGCTGGATAGCTAGAGAGGGTGTAGGCTCTAAGTCCTGCGTTTTGATAGCGAGCTGTACTTCGCGTAGCAGGGTATCCAGGCTTACCTTACTTACCTCAAGCCTTAAGTAGTATTTGGTTCGGTAGCTGATTTCTTTAAGGTAGTCTATCCCTGATTCTAGCTTTTCAATGGCTTTGTGGAGCTTTTTATTGGGAGTACGCTTTATTGCTTCTTCTAGTTCCCTACTAGCTGCATACATATCTTCCAGTACATGGGTACCTTCTTTGCTAAGGCCCCTGGCAAGATTATCCTGATAGTTTAAGGCTTCTACAAGTCTGCCACTGGTTGCTTGGTGCGCAGTTGCCAGTTGCTGTCGGCGGATAACAGCCCGGTCAAACTTTTGCTGCCTTCTGCGCGCAAAGAGTAACCCAATGAGCGTAGCAAAGATGCCTTGGTAAACGAGCAGGTAGCCAGTAGTAAAGTCCAGCTTTAGGTCAATAGGCCCCACTAGCTGGGTATAAAATAGGAATCCCAAAGCAATGCCCAGGCCTGTGAGTATAAAAAAGCTCATCCAATCTACCAGCACGATGAGGAACATGATAGTCAGAGTTACATTGATAAGCCACTCTGTGCTGCCTTGTGTAAGTAAGAACATCACTGTACTGGTAAAAGGAATACAGTAGAGTAGGGTGAGATGCCAAAAGGTAGGGAGATAGGGTAGTAATTGCTGAGACCATTTCTCTTTAACAATGAGTAGTGCACACATGGTAGCCCCTATGAGGCGAAGATAAATCATCAGGTCATAGGCCTGAGTTAATTTATGAGACCACATAAAATAAGGCATTGTGAAGTTGATACAGCAAAACACGCCAAAGAGGATGTAAGGAGCGCCATATTTTTGCACACTGAGCTGTGAGTAACTCAGCATGTTTTGAGGCGTAGGAAAATACCTTTTAACCCGTTCCAAAAAAGGCTTGCTGCGAGGTTTCCAATACTTTTCTGCTATTCCTTCCTGGGTACGCTGCACAAAAACAAAGCCTTTGTTTTGTGCTAGATGCATGCCAAAAAATGTAAGGCCATTGGCCAGGACATGAATGAGTATAGCAAAATGGCTATAAGCTTCTGGCAGGTATAACTTTGTTGCAATAAAACTAGCTAAGGTAACAAGCAGTGCTGTGTAGAAAGAACGCTGGTCTACCTTCAAGCCCATAATGCCTGCTAGCATGGGGAACAAAATTGTGGGAGCTTGAAAACCTAGAGCTGCAAGTGATAGCTGCCAAGCATCAGTAGCAGTGAGCCCAATACCAATGACAGCAATGCTTATTAAGACTGTAACCCAGCGCACCCATCGGAGCTCATGAATAGCGATATTGCGCTTATCGCACAAAGGCTTGATCACATCATGTACAAGGGTAAGCCCAGCAGTATGAAGCTGGGAGTCGAGACTAGACATGGAGACCCCTACCATGGATGCCATAGCCAATCCTTTTAATCCTACAGGCAGTAATTCATGAATAGTGTGGGCAACCACATGGTTAGCTTCTAATGTAGGGTACAATACCAAGGCAGCTAAGCCCAGGAAAAAGAGGACCCATCGGAACAGAGCAAGGAAAACCCCAACTACCAGGAATTGATCACGCAGCTGTTTTGGATGCTGTGCCATAAGCATCCGCTGAACCACAATAGGGCTTGAGACCCCAAGTGGAAAGAAACTCCATATGATAAAAAGCACCAGGTAATAAGAGAACTTTTCATGGCCTATAACTTGTAACCTTGCTGCTGGAACTTGGGTGAATATAGCTTGGATGCCTCCTGCGTGGTCAACCACGATGTAGGTGAGGAGCGGAATGCCAACAACAAACACAAGAAACTGAAACACGTCTGTGACAGCCACTGCTTTGATACCGCCACGGACTGAATAGGTTGCTAGTATGAACCCTCCTATGATGGTGCCCCAGCTAGCCTGGATGCCCAGGATAGACTCGGAGATAACGCCCAACATTACGAGCTCCATGCCAATAAGGCAGATAATAATGAGAAAACCCAGCAAACTTGTGATGATAGCGCTGTAGGTGCCGTAGAGCGACTTCATGATGTCCCCCATGGTCATGCATTGACGAAAATGCACCATGTTGGGGGCTACCAGGAAAGCCATGATTGAAAAGTTGACTATGAGTCCTAAGTGGATTATTGGAATGATAATCCCATCAGAAAGTGCTAATGCTGTACATATTATAACAAATGCACCTCCTATATCAGTAGCTAACAAGGAGAGCACCAGGGCCCCTGTACCAAAACTCTTGTTAGCAAGAGCATATTCCCTAATATCTTTGATTCCTCTACCTGCACGCAGCCCTAGAACAAGGGTAATGATTAAAAAGACATAGACGATCAGGTAATCTATACTGAGGTAGTTCATAGAACGGCGTAAGTTTAAGTATTCTAAAATAGGAATTTAATACATCATATAATATAATTACTATTTCCTTTTTGGAAAAAACAAGCCCACAAAGGGCATTTTTGTATCCATGAACTCACCTGAAGTCTGATCCTTACATATCGACGTTTTGGTTTTCCCTGGCTTCCTCGTAGTTGCTAGGCACCTCTAATGTATTGGAAAGGCTTTTCAGCTTGAGGTCATCGCTAGGGAAGTATTACACTTATTTGTGGCTGGAAAAGCCAAAGGCACTTTACCAGGCACTGAGGGCGTATTACTCATCAGCAACTTGAAGGAGAATTTGCTTATGCAATTGGTCTTGCTGTATCCGTAAGCCAGCTGAAACGTAAAAAGCTAGTTCACCTTTTTCATTTGCATATACCAAAAAAGCTTGTATCTCCTTTTGCCTTTCTATCAGCTCTCGGGAAAAAACAAGTCCACGCGCCATCATGGCAGTGGCATAGGCATCGGCCGTTACACAATCATGGGCAATAACAGCTGCGGCAAGGAGCATATGTTCGGCAGGATGGCCTGTGACAGGGTCAATAAAGCAACGGTACTTTTTTTTGCTCTGGTTACAAGCACTGCGCTGCTTGCTTGAAATAGCTATAGCCTTGTCGATTAAATTTATGGCTATATGTAGCTCAGCATCTACTGGAGGTGCAAGGCTCGTATGGCTGTTTATTTCCCAGTGCTTACGTTTATTGCGCTTTCCGTAAACCATTCTCTCTTTCCCTAGTTCTACCAGCATGTGTTTAATGCCGCGTGCTTTTAAATAATTCGCAATTACATCCACTACGTATCCTTTGACAATGCCGTTCAGATCCAACTTGACTCCTTCTTTAAGTTTTTTTGCCCTTTGCTCATTGGCTACCACATAGTCAAAGCTAACGTACTGCTGGAGCTCGCTGATCTCCTGGCTATTTGGAGTAGCATCAATAGCTCCACGTTCCCAGGCATTGACTAAAGGCAGTATAGTAGGATCAAAAGCACCTTGTGTGCTCCGATATACCTCTTTGCTCTTAGCCAACACTGGATAGAAGAGGGGAGACTTAAAATAGAACTCACTGCAGTTGTATTCATTAAAGGTAGATAGTTCTGAATCTGGCAGGTAGCTAGCGAGTGCCTGCTCAAGGCTTACCAGCAATGCATCAATTTCCTCTTGATAATTCCTGCCCCATCTGCCTAGATACTGGATGCAGTAGGGAGTACCCATGGCATGGCCTTGTAGCACTACTAACGCAAGCCTTCCTAAGGTGAACTTGAGCAATATGGCTGCCAGTAAAGTAAGGCCTAAGGGCAACTTATTTTTGAAGAGCCATCTGTTGCAGCGACCTAAGATTTGCAACGTAGCAATTTGCCTTAATTTTGTCTGAACTTTTTGTAATATTTTCTTGAAGTGATACACGTGAGGATTTAAATTATTGTAGTCAATGGTACTATAGCATTATGTAGCAGGTTACTCATTAAAACAGGCCCTAATTTAGTTTAATCTGGTTGAACCTAAGGAGCCTAAATTGGGTCTACACTTGCCTCCTAAAAAAGCTAAGCAAGGTTAACGCTGCTCAAGTCCTATATTTGCGGCACGCCTGAGAAGGCTTGGCTATACTGCATTGCTACTATAGAGCAGTAAATAAACAGATCATTGTAAACTTTGTGTTGCATGGCACATTATGATTTCAAAGCAATAGCGTATAAGTGGCAACAATACTGGGAAAGGCAGCAAACTTTTCAAACCTGGGAAGACAAAGACCGTCCTAAGTTTTATGTCCTAGACATGTTCCTCTACCCCTCTGGTGCAGGTCTGCACGTAGGCCATCCACTGGGTTACATTGCCTCTGACATCATAGCGCGCTACAAGCGCAGCCAAGGCTATAATGTCTTGCACCCCATGGGCTTTGATGCTTTTGGCTTGCCAGCAGAGCAGTACGCCATTCAGACAGGTCAGCATCCTGCTATTACCACAGCCCAGAACATCCAGCGCTATAAAGAGCAGCTAAAACAGCTAGGGCTTTCTTTTGACTGGAACAGGGAAGTCTGTACCAGTGATCCTGCTTATTACCGATGGACCCAGTGGATTTTCTTACAGCTGTTCCAAAGCTGGTATGATACTGCTCTACAAAAGGCCCGGCCTATTGCAGATCTGGTAGCCTGTTTGGAAAAGCAAGGCAATAGCCAAATACAAGCTGCTTGCGACGAAGATGTACCCAGCATCACCGCTAAAGCATGGCAGCAGATGTGTGAAAAAGAACAGCAAATACTGCTCCTCAAATACAGGCTAGCCTTTTTGGAAGAAACTACTGTGAACTGGTGTCCTGAGCTGGGCACTGTACTGGCCAATGAAGAGGTAAAAGAGGGGGCTTCAGAACGAGGGGGCTATCCTGTTGTTCGCAAAAAAATGCAGCAATGGAACCTGCGCATCACCGCTTATGCCAATAGGTTGTTGGATGATCTAGAAGGCTTGGATTGGCCTGAGTCAGTCAAAGAGGTACAACGCAACTGGATTGGGAAGTCACAAGGGGCAGAGGTAGCCTTTCAGCTAACTGTTCAAGGAAACAGCTACCCAATTGTCGTCTTCACCACCCGTCCTGAGACCATATTTGGTGCCACCTACCTAGCCCTTGCTCCAGAGCATCTTTTAGTCCAGCAGTTGACGGTAGCTGAAGAGCAAGCATCGGTAAATACTTATGTAGCACAAGCCCAAAACCGCTCAGAAAGGGAACGGCTGGCTGATGTAAAGCACGTTACAGGTGTATTTACAGGTGCTTACGCTACCCATCCTTTTACTGGCCAACCATTGCCTGTTTGGGTAGCAGACTATGTGGTAGCAGGCTATGGTACTGGTGCTGTGATGGGTGTACCTGCACACGACAACCGCGACTACACCTTTGCCCGGCATTTTGGCTTGCCTATCATCCAGGTTATAGGAGGAGGAGACATTACAGAGGCGGCTTACGAGGCCAAGGAGGGCTGCTTAATCCATTCTGACTTTTTGAATGGACTTTCCATTCAGGATGCCATAGAAAAGGTTCTACAAAAGTTAGAGGTGACTCAGCTCGGCAAACGCAAAACAACCTTTCGGCTGCGCAATGCTATATTCAGCCGACAGCGCTACTGGGGTGAGCCTTTCCCAATTTACTACAAAGAAGGTATACCTTATGCACTTCCTGAGGATACATTGCCCCTAGAACTTCCTGCTATCAAGGCTTACCAGCCCACGCCTTCAGGCAATCCGCCCTTAGGACGTGCAGAAAACTGGCATACTTCTGCAGGATATCCCCTAGAGCTCAATACCATGCCTGGCTGGGCTGGCTCTAGTTGGTATTTTTTGCGTTACATGGACCCGCATAACAATCAATTATTGGTAGACCCAGCACTACAAGCTTATTGGCAGGTAGCAGACCTTTACATAGGAGGCGTAGAGCACACCACAGGCCATCTCCTGTATGCCCGCTTTTGGATGAAGTTTTTATATGATTTAGGCCATGTAAATGCAGCAGAGCCTTTCCAGAAATTGATTAATCAAGGGATGATTCAAGGCAGATCCAGCTTTGTCTACTGTGTCAGAGGTACCAAGCAGTTTGTAAGTTACAACCTAAGGAAGCAATATGATACCGTTGCCATGCATGTGTCTATTGACTTAGTAAAAAAAGATGTGCTAGACCTGGAGGCTTTCAAGCAATGGCGGCCTGAACTCAAAGACGCTACATTTGTGTTAGAGAATGGGCAATACATCTGTGGAAGCGAGGTAGAAAAGATGTCAAAATCCAAGTACAATGTCGTCAATCCAGACACGATTATCGAACAATACGGCGCAGATACCCTACGGCTTCATACCATGTTTTTAGGACCTTTGGAGCATTCCAAACCTTGGGATATCCAAGGCATTGATGGTGTATTTAGATTCTTGATAAAGCTCTGGAGACTATTCCACAACCAGCAAGGGGAAGTGGTTATTTCAGACGAGTTACCTCCGTCCGCAGCCTTGAAAATCATTCATAAAACCATCAAAAAAATTCAAGAAGCTATTCAGCGCTATGCCTTTAACACAGCCGTAAGTGCTTTTATGATTTGTGTTAATGAACTGACTGCGCTGCAATGCAACCACCGTGTAGTACTTCAAGATTTGGTGCTGCTGCTAGCTCCTTTTGCACCCCACATAGCTGAAGAGCTATGGCAGCTGCTAGGCCATACAGAAAGTGTGACCTATGCTCCCTTTCCAACTTATGAAGCACAGTACATCCAGGGGGATACGTTTGAATATCCCATTGCTATCAATGGAAAAATGCGGGCTAAAATGACTTTTACTCTGGACACACCTCATGAGACTATCAAAAAGCAAGTATTGGCTAACAAGAGTATTCAGAAATGGACGCAGGATCAGCTACCTCAAAAAATCATCCTCGTACCCCAAAAAATCGTGAATATTGTTATTTAGGGTTTTGAGGGTTAGACAGTCCAAGCCGATTGAGCAATCTATTTTGTTTTATGAAGTAGCTTTGTGTTGGGCAGATGTAAAGGCTTACACATGCTTAAATACAGCCGATAAGGTGCTTATACTTGTTGTTGCTAAGGGAATAGATAAGGTCTTAACACTCCCCGCGCATACACGGGCGTAATCCCTTCTTCTTGGTCAATGGCATCGACATCAAATACAAGCTCCTGCAACTTGAAAGTATTTGGCAAACATAAACGTCATTGAACTGGCGGTCTGTATAAGTAGTGCCCATCTCAAAATATTGCCTAAAAGAAAACAAGAAGTCATTAGCTATACCGGCAGGATTAAGGCCTAGTTCTTCTTATCATTCTCGCCGTACTGCTCGACCACTACATTTCTCCAGCTTGGATATGCCCAGTCACTGATATGCTGCGTTTCCCTGAATAATGTGGTCTGTGTGGTCAGAACGACGCTGAAGAAGAAGTTTATTTGCTTGGTCAAACAAGTATAGATGCACAGCCCGATGCAGCTTTCCTAAGGCATGAATTTCTTGCTTGGAGAGCATTTTCCCTGTCCTAAGCCCACATTCATCAAGGACATCGATCTTCTCTGCCATTGTCAAAGTGTTTGCTGCAGTTATCCTACTCATCTTCTCCTATTTTTTTTTTAAAGTTTTTAGGAAAATTTGTGATTGACACGTCAGTCTTCTTGGGCCGCCAGAAAGCGCTCTGCATCCAGCGCAGCCATGCATCCTGTGCCAGCAGCCGTGATAGCTTGCCTGTAGACAGGATCTTGGGCATCGCCTGCAGCAAAGACGCCGGCTATATTTGTCTTGGTGGTTCCGGGTAGGGTTTTGATATAACCCTGGGCATCTAAGTGAAGGTAGGGAGCAAAGTTGGCGGTGTTAGGCTGGTGGCCAATAGCTACGAAAAAGCCCTGAATGGGAATTTCTTGCTTGTCAAAGGTTTGGGTGTTGATAATGCGCACACCTTTTACTTCTTGCTCACCCAGAATTTCCTCTACTTCAGTATTCCAAAGTATTTCAATGTTAGGCTTGTTCATAATCCGCTTCTGCATGATAGCTGAAGCACGCATTTTGTCTTTGCGCACGAGCATGTACACTTTGTTACAGATATTAGATAGGTAGGAAGCTTCTTCAGCAGCACTGTCACCCCCACCTACTACAGCTACGTCCTGGCCTCTGAAAAAGAATCCATCACAGATAGCACAGGCAGATACGCCTTTGCCATTGAGCCGCTTCTCAGACGGTATATCCAACCATTTGGCTGAAGCGCCAGTAGCAATGATGACTGCCTTTGCTAAGGCCGTATACTGACCGTCTATAGTGACTTGATGGGGGTAGGTAGCAAAGTTAACAGCAGTGACAGTAACTGCTTTGATGACGGTACCAAATCTTTCTGCCTGCCGCTGCAAGTCCAGCATCATTTGTGGTCCTTGCACTCCTTCAGGGTAGCCTGGGTAATTTTCAACATCTGTGGTAGTCGTGAGCTGGCCTCCAGGCTGGGAGCCCTGGTATAGCACAGGATTTAGGCCTGCCCTGGCTGCATAAATAGCAGCGGTATAGCCAGCAGGTCCTGCACCAATGATAAGCACGGTAATAAGCTCTTGAGTCATATGAGCAAGGTGAGCTACCCAAGGTAGGGTTTGAGTGTTTTGCTAAGGGAGACTTGTCTTAGTTTTTTAATCCCTTTTTCTTTGATTTGTCGTACGCGCTCTCGGGTCAAACTGAAACGTGCACCAATTTCTTCTAAGGTTAGGGGATGTTGCCCATTAAGGCCAAAATAGAGCATGATCACATCTGCTTCTCGCTCTGTCAGAGAGGATAAGGAACGCTGTATCTCTTTGCGCAGCGACTCATTCATTAACTCATCGTCTGGCCTTTTTGCAGCCTCATTTTCCAGTACGTCTAAGAGGCTATTTTCCTCCCCTTGCACAAAGGGGGCATCTACTGAAATATGCCTCCCAGATATTTTCAAAGTGTCACTTACCTCATCAACAGTGAGCTCTAACTCTTCTGCTAGCTCATGAGCAGTAGGCTCACGTTCATATCTTTGCTCCAGCTGAGAAAAGGTTCTGGAAATTTTATTGAGTGATCCAACACGATTTAGGGGCAAACGCACAATCCTTGCTTGTTCAGCTAGTGACTGAAGTATGTGTTGTCGGATCCACCAAACAGCATAAGAAATAAATTTGAAACCTCTTTTTTCGTCAAACCTGTTGGCTGCTTTGATCAAGCCGAGGTTTCCTTCATTGATCAGATCACTAAGTGACAACCCTTGGTTTTGGTATTGTTTGGCTACAGAGACAACGAAGCGGAGGTTGGCCTTCGTAAGCTTTTCAAGCGCTAATTTATCTCCTGCTCTGATCCGTTTGGCCAGGTCTACTTCTTCCTCAGGTGTCAGCAGGTCTACCTTACCAATCTCTTGCAGATATTTGTCTAGTGATTGGCTTTCGCGGTTAGTAATCTGTTTACTGATTTTTAGTTGTCTCATAAACGTAAGTTTTCGATTTCAATGCAAAAAGCCCTCTTCTAAGCAATTCCATTGGGCACCCTAATGCCTTAACTGACCTTTAGTTTATTAGGGCTAACCTTTTATTTACCCCACTAATTTTTATGACTAAGCACTGATTATTTATGGCTTACCTAATTAGGCCTAGGCAATAAAGCTTTTCTAGAGAGCCTAAATCTTCCTGTACTAGAGTCAACCTCCGTGAGTTTGACTTGTATCATTTCACCTTCCTCTAAGATACCTTCTAGGTTTTCAATACGCTCCCATTTAACTTCGGAAATGTGCAACAGTCCGCTCTTTCCAGGCATAAACTCTACAACAGCACCAAAGGCTTTGAGTTCTTTTACCATACCATTATAGACTACTCCTACCACTGGCTCAGCAACAATAGCTTGTACCCGTTGCTCCGCTTTTTTGATAGCTTCTAGGTCTGGCGCAAAAAACTTGACAATGCCTATACCCTCTTCTTCTTCAATGATAATTGTAACCCCGCTCTCCTTCTGTATTTCCTGAATCACCTTACCACCAGGACCAATAACAGCGCCAATCATATTTTTGGATATCGTCATGGTTTTTATCCTAGGCGCGTGCGGCTTGTGGTCTGCTCTTGGCTTGTCAAGGGCCTGGTTCATTGCTGCAAGAATTTGTAGTCTTCCGGCTCTTGCCTGTATTAGTGCTTTTTTCAAAATCTCATAGGATAATCCTGATACTTTGATATCCATCTGGCATGCAGTGATGCCTGTTTGTGTTCCTGCTACCTTAAAGTCCATATCACCCAGGTGGTCCTCATCCCCTAGGATATCTGATAGCACAGCGTAATTCCTGGTTTCAGGATCTATTACTAGCCCCATTGCGATGCCTGATACTGGTGATTTGATGCGTACACCTGCATCCATCAGCGCTAGTGAACCAGCACAAACCGTAGCCATAGAAGAAGACCCATTGGATTCGAGTATGTCAGATACCACACGAATTGTATATGGATTTTCTTCCTCAGTAGGAAGTACTTTTTTAAGCGCCCTCATGGCTAAGTTACCATGTCCTATCTCTCTTCTACTGGGAGACCTGTTGGGCTTTACTTCTCCAGTAGAAAAACCTGGGAAGTTGTAATGGAGCATAAATTTACTGGAGCCGCTTGTTGTAGCACGGTCGATGAGCTGCTCATCTAGCTTGCTACCTAGTGTTACTGTGGTCAAAGATTGGGTTTCACCTCTGGTAAAAATAGAGGAGCCATGTGCAGCCGGAAGGTAATCTACCTCTGCCCATATAGCGCGTATCTGATCTAGTTTTCTACCGTCTAAGCGCACACTTTCTTCCAAAACTAGGTCACGAATTGCTTGCTTTTCGAGTTCCTGGAAATATTTTTCAAACAATGCAACATCGAGCTCTTGGTCTTCTGGTAGGCTTTGCAAATAGTTTTTCCTTACTATTCGAAAAATTTCTTTGCGTTCTTTTTTAGGGCTGATACCTTGTTTTGCTGCTGTGTAGACCTTATCGTACAGTGCCTTAAAGATTACTGCTCTCAGGTTGAGATCCTCATGTCCTAATATTGCCACAGGGACTTTTTCAAATACTCCTACAGCAGCAGCCCACTCCTTTTGGAGCTTACACTGTTCTTTAATAGCCTCATGGGCAAATTGTATGGCTGCTAACATCTCCTCTTCCTGCACCTCATTCATTTCTCCTTCTACCATCAAAATGTTTTCCTCAGTAGCTCCTACGATCAAGTCAAGGTCAGCTTTTTCCAGTGCTTGAGGGGTTGGATTGATGCAGAGCTGACCTCCGATGCTAGCAACGCGTACCTCGGATATAGGTCCTCCAAAAGGTATGTTGGAAACAGTTAAAGCTGCTGAAGCTGCTAGCGCTGCTAAGGTATCGGGCAGTACTTCTTCGTCAGCCGATATAAGGGCAATGTTAATTTGCGTCTCAGTAGTGTATCCTTTAGGAAAAAGTGGACGAATGGCTCTATCTACTAAACGCGCAATCAATACTTCATGATCTCCTAACCTGCCCTCTCGTCTCAAAAAGCCACCAGGAATCTTTCCTGCTGCTGCGAACTTTTCTTGGTAATCTACATAAATGGGCAAAAAATCAATGCCTTCGGCAGGTTCTTTCGCGGCTACTACAGTAGCTAAGAGCATTGTGTCGCCCATTTTCACTACTGCTGCTCCATCTGCTTGCTTGGCCAGTTTACCTGTTTCAATAGTAATCTCTCGATTATCGGCGAGTCGTAAAGTCTTGGTTATGGGTTGTATGTGCATGCTTATTTATACTGTTAAATTTCTTGCAGCATTGGCTGATTGTTTGTGAAGGACAGATAGCTACTTAAATTTGGTATGATCTTGGGTGTTATTGAGTGTATGGATGGGATTTTCTTGTAGTATTTCACCTAAGCGCAGGTCTGCCTGGCTGGTTATGGTTAGCGTAGCTGTGGTTCCCATTTAGCCAGCTAGTGTACTTCTTTGTGTAACTTACTTTGGCTACTTTCTTAGGCCTAGACTGGCCACGATTGCTCTGTATCGCCCTAGGTCTTCTCTTTGTAGATAGGAGAGCAATCGCTTGCGTTTGCCAACAAGTTTCATCAGCCCTGCTCTAGAAGACTTGTCCTTTTTGTGAGTTCCTAGGTGCTCTGTCAAGAACTTAATTCTGTGTGTAAAAAGGGCAACCTGAGATTCTGCTGAGCCAGTATCTTGAGATAATTTTTTATTGCCAAACTCTTTAAATAGGGTTTCTTTTGCTGCTTTGTTGAGTCTCATCTTTTTTGTTTGAATCCATTTCAAAAACGCCTCCAAACCTATGAAATATTCCACATCTTTCAAACATTTGAACTTTTTAAGCTCTCTGAATCTTTTGAAAGATTCCATGTCTTCAATGGTCCTCGCATTTTAAATGTGTTGCATCTGCGAAGTAGTTTATAGGTCAAGCAAGCTTTATCGTGTCCACTTCACCTAGCTTTGAGAGCGAAAAAAGCGTCATTCCAAGGATATATGGAAGAGCGGTTAGCTGTTATGAGTAAACCTGCATAGGCATTTGACTTCATGTACATACTTTTTGATCCTTTCCCATAACACAGCATAAAAATCTGCTTCCAACAGGCGAGTATCTTTGTATGCTTGCCTTAAAAAGAACAAACCAAAAGGAATGGCTACTAAATTGCCAATCCAGGCGCCACTAAAGGCATTGATAAGTCCTAAGCTGGCCCACTTTTCCGCTGTCACATCAATGATGTAATAAAAGGTAATAAGGCATACAGCAATGATTACAGGCACACCCAACCCTCCTTTTTTAATGATGGCTCCAAGGGATGCTCCAATCAGGAGCACAACAAGACAGTTTACTGCTAAGGATATCATCTTGTGTTTTTCTATTTCATGGCCATTGATTTTTTTTTGCAGGTATGTAATCTCATCTAGCTGCGATATTAGTTCGTTTTTGAATTTCTTTGCCTGCTCTAGCGCTTTGCTGATGATGGGTGCTAGGTCGCTTGGCTCATAAGGTGAAGAAGGGGCTACAGGTAAATCTTGAGCGGTCTCTGCGCTGACTTGCTGTTGCTTGCGAAGCTGTTGTTGCTCGAGGTAAGCTTTGAGATGTAAAATATTGGCTGCTTCTATCGGGGCTACTTTCTCTTTGATGGTATTAGCTGATTCAAGCTTGTCCGATTGTATCAAACTTTGCTGAAAGTCTGCTTCCAGCTGCTGCCTAATTTCCCGTACCTTGTTCTTCATAGAAGCTGCTTCAGTGGCTAGCTGTCGGACATTTTTTGCTTTTCTATAGTTAGAGAGAAATTCTTGCTTTGTTCTAGATAGCTTGAATGATTCTAGACTGATTACGAGTTTCTGAAATTTAAAACTGCTTCTATAGAGCTGAGGCACTGCTATAGCTTCTCCTTCGCATTTGCCTGGTTTGGCTGGCTCTTCAATATAGTTACGACCATTAAACAACTCAATCACTAAATAAGCCTCATCCTGAATCATATAGATCATGCCTGTTTCAGCCATAGTCAATGATACGTTACCTTCTTCCTTGGTATGATCATAAATCATAATACCCTGGAGGGTTTTTTGATCAGGAAGCTTCTTACTGACTTTGATGCTGTAGCCGGGAATACCATCGTAAAATATTCCTTCTTTAATAGACAAAGAGGGCTTCTTTTTTCTCAGGTCATGTAGTAAACCAAGCGCCTCCAAAGTAGCCTTAGGAACAACATAGCTATTAGAGAAAAATACTGCTATGCTCAATAGGCCTACAAAAATAAAAAGTGGCATTAAGACCCTTGGAAGCGAGATACCTGCGCTTTTCAGAGCTATTAGCTCACAATGTTCCCCGAGGTTTCCCAAGGAAACAATAGAAGCAACTAGTATAGCCAAAGGAAAGGTTTTTGGTGTTGCACTAATGATGAAGTAAAAGGACAACTGCATATACACATCCATTCCTAATCCCTTGCCGATCAATTCATCAAAATAAATGAGAAAAAACTGCATCAGCAGTACAAATAGTACCACGAAAAAATTAAGTACAAAAAGCTTTAAAAATGGACCAAGGATGAGTTTATCAACTTTTTTCATACTGTATGGGCTAATGAACCAGGAAGTGCTCGGGTATCCTAGGGCACAAATCTGGCGAAATATTCAGTTTGGGCGTTGTGGGCTGACACAAATTTCGTATAATGGGTCTGTTTTTGGCGAGGTAGCTCAGATGGTTAGAGCGTCGGATTCATAACCCGGAGGTCGGGGGTTCAATTCCCCCCCTCGCTACCCAACCCCCTAATAGCCTGGGCCTCCCTATGAGAGTTGATATTATCACCTGTTTGCCACAGCTTTTGGCAAGCCCTTTTGCACACTCTATCATTAAAAGAGCTATTGATCAGGGTAGGGTAGAAATATATATCCATGATTTAAGGGATTACACAACAGACAAACACCGAAGGGTAGATGATTACCTATATGGTGGGGGCGGGGGCATGTTATTGATGATAGAGCCTATCTTCCGCTGTATCAACGCACTCAAAGAAAAAGTAAACTACCAAGAATTTATATATATGGCTCCTGACGGAGTACAGCTTACCCAAAAGCTGGTCAATGAACTCTCTATGAAAGAAAGCATGGTCATTCTATGTGGCCATTATAAAGGCGTAGATGAGAGGGTGAGACAGCATTTTTTTACACGAGAAGTTAGTATTGGCGACTATGTTCTTTCCGGCGGCGAGTTAGCAGCAGCTGTATTGTTGGATGCTGTTATTAGGTTAATTCCTGGAGTGTTGTCAGACGAAACCTCGGCCCTGACAGACTCTTTCCAAGATACCTTGATTGCCCCTCCTGCTTATACAAGACCTGCCAATTTTCAGGGAATGGAAGTACCTTCTGTGTTGTTATCTGGCAATGCCAAGGCTATTGAGCAATGGCGCTATGAAAAAGCTTTAGAAAGAACAAGCATGCGTAGGCCAGTGTTGCATACTAGCGGAGAAGAGAACAATGCATAATGATGCACACTGGTTGTCCTTGATGCTGAAGGAGTAACTTGTCAGACACACGTAGCTATCAAGTACTTTGTTAATGTAGTGCTGATGTCCCTTAAACATGCCTATTATACTGATGACTGTAGTAGCTACACTTCAGTCTACAATTCCATAAATATTTTTATGTGAATCAACTTTAAATGTGTAACCTCGAGTTTAATTTTATTGGTTTTTTGTGTAGATGACGAAATAATTTTCTTTCATAAATTTTATCTTGTATTCTTAAGTATAAAGCTCGCAAACAGCTTTACATTCTTTGCAAAGTTACAATACACCATAAATATGAGCGATTACAACAGGGTCATCGAGTCGCTGCACATTAATTTCATCAAGGAAAAACACATCGAAATTCTCCAAGCACTGACCATAGAAAACTTTTATGACCTTGAGAATATTCTGATAATTCTCAATAAGGGGCAGATCAGCTACACCACCCAAGAAGGACAACAGCATGCTGTAAGAGCAGGAGAAATTTTATTTATCCCTATGGGTGTACATACCACAATCACTTACGGCAGCCAAGAGCCTGTGAGCTTAAAAAATGACATCTTTACCAACAATCAACAGCAGTATTTTAAGGTTATACAAGAAGCAGACTTTAAGGAGAATTCTGAGAATTTTAGTTATATTACCTTTGATGTAAAAGTATTTAACGCGGTCAACCTATTTGGTTCGTTGAACACCCCACCTTTCGTGATCAGCGAGCATGATAAGATCAAAGCTATCTTCAAAAACATCCTCCTAGAAAGTAACGCTAAGTCTATAGGTAGTAAAAGGATTATCAAGGCTAGTACAGAGCAGCTGGTCATAGAAATTGTGAGATATATCTTAGCCAAGAATCTGTTTGCTGGAAAGCAAGCTACGAACAACAACTACTTTAAAGATCCACGCCTGCTTGATATTTTTAACTACGTCAAGGATAATTTAAGAGGAGATTTGTCTAATAGAATGCTCGCTACAATTGCTCATGTTTCTGAAGAGTATGTAGGGCAGTATTTCAAAATGCTTACAGGGGTTAACCTACAGGACTACATTGAATGCTACTGCATGGAATATGCGATCAAACTACTGAGAACGACCAAAAAGCCTATTCATGAAATAGGTAAAGAGATAGGATTTAAAGATACTGCCTACTTCTGCCGCAGGTTCAAGATGATGTTCGGCCTTCCAGCAGGAAAAATAAGAAAAAGAGAGGCTTTAACAAGCTTCTAACCCTGCTCATAGATACAAGACAAATAACAAGCTATATAAACTTCTGACGTGCTTCATGCTTTCACTGTTACCATACACATGATCAGGCAGCTCATGCACTTCTTTGCCCAATGAAGATCAAAACATCTGTTTTTGTAAGTAGCAGTATCAACTACAAGCAATGCCCAAAAGATGGAAAGCCAGAGCTGGCACTCATTGGAAGGTCCAATGTGGGTAAGTCCTCGCTTATCAACATGCTCTTGGGGTGCAAGCACCTCGCCAAGGTATCTAGTACACCAGGAAAAACGCGACTTATCAATCATTTCTTGGTCAATGACACTTGGCACCTTGTTGATTTACCTGGGTATGGCTGGGCTAGCGTAGGCAAACTACAAAAGCAGCATTGGGAAAAGATGGTGAGAAATTACCTACTGCATAGGGAACACCTCAGCTGTGTGCTCGTACTCGTAGATGCAAGGCTCAAACCTCAAAAGCTAGACCTTGCCTTTATCAACTGGCTTGGAGCGCAAAAAATCCCTTTTTCTATCTTTTTGACAAAAGCAGACAAAGAAGCCAAGCATCAGGTTCAGAGCAACCTGGCAGCCCTTCAGCATGCACTGGGGGAGTTCTGGGAGGAATTACCCTTAATCATGGTGACCTCTGCAAAAGATGGAACAGGGCGAGCAGCGCTTCTAAAATACATTCAAAATATCACCCGCACCCGTAAAAATAGTGCCTGAAACCCTTATATTTTTGTTCTCCAAATTTTGGACCTATGGCTATTGACTTAAAAGACATTGTAACCATTTCAGGTAGTGGTGGCCTGTTTAAAATAGTTAAGCTTACACCCCATGGCATCTTGGTAGAAAGCCTGGATAAACAAAGGACAAAAGCTGTTAAAAATGTTCAACGCAGCAAGGTTTCTACCTTAGAAGATATTGGCATTTATACAACAGGTGAGGAAGGAACCATACCCTTATCTACCATCCTTTGGAGGCTTTATGCAGAATTTGCAGCCCTAGTAAATGAGAATTTGTATGACACCCCTGAAAAACTACGTACCCTAATGAAATCTATCTCTCCTGAATATGACCCTAGCAGGGTACACGAATTTAACCTCAGAAAGATACTCCAGTGGTACAACATTTTGGTAAAGTATACTCCCGAACTGTTTGAAGCAGTAGATCAGAACAAGTCATAATTCATCATCAGTGGCTTTTAATTTGCTTTTGACACTTTTTATAGGGTATGCAAAAAAGGCCTTCCCTCAATGAATAGAGTATTGTAGGGTACTAACGTGTATTTTTTTTAATACAAAGTGGATCAGTGCGCAAGCTACCACAATCATACCAGCACAGAAATGGAGGTCATCCAAGGTAATTTCAGCCGCTCCTCGCGTGACCTACAGCCCATTTCTTCACGGATATGTTCAAAAATTGCTTTAAAAGAAAATTGTGTGTGGTAGCCCCAGTATTAAAGGTTAGGACTTCTTTTTTGTGGTATTGCTGCCAGTGCTTCAAAGGTTCCTGAAGTGCCTATAAGCGTGTTAGGTAGGTATAAATCTGTTGCTTTAAAAAGTGGTTGCAGCTGTGCTTACAGGTAGGCTTCTATGTGTAGCAACTCCTCTGGTAAGATAGGGTCATGCAGATGAAAAGCGCCTGAAAGCCCTTGTACCCCTATTTCAAAGCTGTGTTGCCACTGTGCTTTTTGGGCATCAGAAATGATAAACTCCATGCTGCCGCCGTCTATGTCCATAATCAGGGCATGTCCTTGGTCCACCTTAACAGCTGTGCTCACATCTTTATAGATTAGGGATGCTTTTTGCTCGCCTGAGATCACCTCTACCTCAATGCCTGTCTTGCCTTTGATTTGCTGCATGAACATCACAGCATTGCTTGCGTTGCGGAAAGCACTGGTAGTTACTGCTTGTACATGCCCTGCAGTATTCATTGATAATTCTTTTGAAGCCTTCCATCGCTACTAGCGCTCTTCTTTGTGCAGCAGGTGTTACCTTCTCTGCTGTAAGCTTCCTACTCCTAGTAAAACATTGGCTCTTTCTTGGTACAGGAATTGATAGCCTTCTTCCGTCGCTTTGCCAAGGAGTAAGGAAAATGTATTAGTCCCTAAATCGCTAATAGTAATCTTCATTGTGTATTTGGCTAAGCTGGGGCTGATAATAGTTTATTTAAAGCTGATTTGCTTTTTCAAAAAAGATATTTCGTACTTGACATACAAAGTTGCTGAAGGTACTAGGGTTGTAACACTCCTGCCATAGCCAGGAACAACATAATTAGTAGCTGGTTCAAATGAGCCAAAATTACCTAAACTTTTTAACCGCAAAGTAAGCCCAGCATAAAGGCCAAAATTTTTAAAGAGCTGGTGCTCTGAGCCTACCACTAACTCCCACCAGAAGGCTGTTAAGTCTTGGCTCACTACCTTTTCAGCAGAGCTATCAGATTGGATGTGGCACGTAAACCAACTCTTCCCATAGCGCAAGCCTGTGTAAAGGTTATTGTGAGGGTCGTATTTGGCAAAGTGATCTAGCCCCAGGCATCCATACTTTCCTTTTACTGTGTATTTGCTCCTGTTACCAGCAGTAGGTTGCGGAGTGAGTTGGTTATAGCCAAAGGTAGCTGACAGTTGGATATTGCTTCTAAAGAGTGTAATCAGACTTACTGCATGCCTACGTTCTTTTGGGGTCCATAAATTCATTGCAAGTTTACCATAGTCTATAGACACTCCTATAGTCTGCACAAAGGGCACGTAAGGAGCACGGGCAATGTGTTGCTGAACAACCACCTGATCTAAGGGTATTAATGGATCATCCTGGGTTATTTGAGCTGGCTTAAGCGGTTTAGGCTTTTTGATGGGAGAGGCTTGAGGGGGCTTGCTATCAGCAATAGCTGCTGCCTCCTTTTCAGGTATTTGTTTGCTTTTTGCTGCCTTGTTAGCACTTTTTTTTGAACTAAGCTTGGCTGTTTTAGCCGGTGGTTTGCTCCCAGGAGTTATGGACCAGGCAGCCCGCTGCAACCCAAGTAGCGCTACTAGCAAGAGCCCTCCTACTTTGGGGTAGAAAAAATGTCTTAAACTTAGTTTCATCAGTCCAAAGTTAAGTGAAATACCATTCTCAAAAGCTTTGCTCGGCACAACCGCCACCCTATAAGGCAAACCTTCCTACTACCCATCTGTCTTTGCCGTTCAGGTCTTGCATAATGCGCACTTCCTGAAAACCAGCATTGACCAGCAAACTTGCCACCTCTTTTCCAAAAGCTTCGTTGATCTCAAGGTAGATTTTGCCTCCTGGCTCTAGGTGCCGAGGCGCTAGTGCAACAATTTTTTCGTAAAAAATTAAAGGCCTTTTGTCAGGTACAAAAAGGGCTTTTTTAGGTTCATACTCCAAAACACGACGCTGCATCTGTTTTTGCTCAGCTATACGTACATAAGGTGGATTGCTAACGATGATATCCCAGCATTGGACAGGGAGCCAGCCCTGTAAGATGTCTGCTTGTATGAACTGCACAGTTGCTCCCAGCTTTTTTGCATTGGTCTTTGCTATATCCAAGGCAGCTTGGTCAACCTCTAAGGCATGTACTATAGCCTGCGTAAGTTCTTGCTGCAACGAGATAGCAATGCATCCACTGCCTGTACCAATGTCAAGGACACGCAACCCTGCACATGGGTTTTCTTGTATCATGTAGTGGACCAAGGCTTCTGTTTCAGGGCGAGGGATCAATACAGCAGGGCTCACTTGAAATGCTCTACCCAGGAAATATGCTATTTCTACAATGTATTGTATTGGTTCATGATTTTTGAGGCGTTGTATGGCTGCTGCTAACAACTGATGTTTTAGAGGGGAGATCGTTATTGCCTCGTCCAGTACCATGCCTACTGTATCCAGGTTACAGTAGTGGCCAAGGAGGTGCTTGGTGATAGCCTCGCACTCTCGCTCCTCTTCAATAGTAGGCAAGATATCCTGGTATGTTGTTAGGTACAGCGCTTTTCCTGTTAATCTCAACCTATTGTCAGATTCCATATAATGTTAGAAAGCTTCTGCTGAGTGGATTTAAATGCAAAGAAAGAACACTACCTATATTCATTACTCATGTTACGCAAGCGTTTTCATAAAAAATGTTCGCTCCCTATGATGGCGCAAGTGTAAAACACTTGTGCCGCCGGACTCAAATAGGAACGGTACGATCAATTGATATCTCTTTTATGGGACTCTTGGCAGGCTTACTTAATTCCTTATTCTGGTGCCGTACAAGCGAAAAACACTTGTGCGCGATAAGGGATAAGGCTGTAGCGAAGTGAGATAGTTCTCTTTTAGCTCCTTACAGGCTATTTTTTAGATTATCAGCAAAAGATCAGTATTCTCAAAAATGACCTATACACGGCTGCTATCTTGTCTAGTAATAATAACAGTAATTTTTTCGTGTGGTCAACGGAACCCTACTTCAGGGAAGAAACCTCCAGTACAGCAGGTGCCCCCGACACAGTAGATATCCCTGGGGTCAAAATCTCATGTAAAAATGGCACGACGGGCTTGGCAGAACTCCTGCATCAGGTACAATTTCAACAGCAGCAGTACAGGTTACAACAGACGATTCATGGTTCAATAAGCTTGGGCTTATAGGTGACAAAAATGTGGTTGTTAAAGCAAATAATGAAACCGTAAGTTTTGGGGGTAGCGGCCTCAATAGGGCATTGAAGGATTATGTGAGCATAAAAGAAACACAAACAGCCTGGAAAACATGGCCTTGCCTGATGGTAGTGGGGGTTACTTCCCTTACGGCAGTAGGTGGCTATGCTATATCAATGTTGGCTTGAGTAAAATTTATCATACAGTAGGCCCTAGGAAAAGCACAACCACCTCTCTTACAGATGCGTAGGGTAAAGTGTCAGGTTTATATTACAACATGCTGTCTAAGGCCCACGGAGATGGGATGAAACGTATTGTTTTGCCACCTATTTCTACAGCCATATTTACCAGCACTGGAACTGGTTTTACAAAAAAAGCGCTTATTGCTGCTATCCATGAAGGTATGTACCAAGGTATTCAAAAATTTCTTTCTGATCATCCAGCAGGACGCTCGTTGAGTATTATCCTTAAATAACGGGAGCTTCTAAAGCTTAGTAGAATGATCAAGATCTCTTTTTTTACAAGCACATAGCGTTGAAAAAAGGCGCTTGTGCTAAGTAGGTTATCAATATTTGTATGCTATGGCTAGGGTTACCTAGTCACTCATAGAAACCAAGAACTCTTCATTGTTCCTTGTACCTTTCATTTTAGATAATATAAATTCCATAGCCTCATGTGCAGTCATGTCTGCCATGAACTTGCGCAGAATCCATACACGTGACAATTCTTCTTTGGTAAGTAGTAGGTCTTCACGGCGTGTCCCAGAAGCAGGGATATCAAGAGCAGGATATATACGCCTATTAGCCAGTGCTCTTTTCAGTTCTGCCTCTGAATTGGTTGTGCCTTTGGACTCCTCGAAGATCACTGTGTCCATTTTGGATCCTGTCTCAATAAGGGCAGTAGCCAGGATAGTCAAAGAGCCGCCATGTTCTACCTTACGAGCTGCCCCAAAGAACCTTTTGGGCTCATGTAGGGCATTGGCATCTAGACCCCCTGATAAAATTTTTCCTGAATGGGGGATAACCATGTTGTAAGCCCGGGCTAAACGGGTAAAAGAGTCCAAAAAAATCATTACATCGTGGCCACATTCAACCATGCGCTTGGCCTTTTCTAGGACCATGCTCGCCACCTTGATGTGGCGTTCTGGTTGTTCATCAAAGGTAGAAGCTACCACTTCAGCTTTTACACTGCGCACCATGTCTGTTACCTCCTCAGGGCGTTCGTCGATGAGCAGAACAATCATGTATACTTCTGGATGGTTTTGGGCAACAGCATTAGCAATTTCTTTCAGTAGCACTGTTTTACCTGTCTTGGGGGGGGCTACAATCATACCTCTCTGGCCTTTACCAATTGGTGCAAAAAGATTTAAAATTCTTGTGGAATACTGGATAGGGTTATTAGCAAGTTCTAGGTTGAGTCGCTCTTGAGGAAAGATGGGAGTCAAATGTTCAAAGGAAATTCTATCTCTGATCTCTTCTGTAGTTCTTCCATTTACTGAGTCTATCTTAAGCAGGGCAAAATATTTTTCCCCTTCTTTGGGCGGCCTGACCTGCCCCTTCACCGTGTCGCCTCTCTTGAGCCCAAATAACTTGATCTGTGAGGGAGAGACATAAATGTCGTCAGGGCTGACTAGATAGTTATAATCAGCAGACCGCAAGAACCCGTAACCCTCCTGCATGGTTTCTAGCACCCCTTCACTGTCGATAATAATTTCCAGACCTGCGTCGTGCTCAGTACTCTTCCTAGCCTTATTATTCTCTGGCCGCTGCTCCTTTTGGCCTCCGTTGCTGGTTGCTTCAGGCTTACCTGTTGTAGGGTATGAATTAGAGCCATTGGTTTTAGCCGTGTACTCTCTTTTTATCCTTGGCGTTGAGGCAGTAGTTACTGTCGTGTTGTTTTGCACAACCTCTTTAAAGGGCATTGCTTTGGGGGGAGTCACCTCTGTTGCAGAGGTAACCGCTTTTGTAGGTGTAACAGCTTGCGTGGGTGTGACGGCTTGTTGGTCAAGTATTTTGTAGATCAGCTCCTGCTTAGTGAGCTTACTGCTATTTTTTACTTTTAAGGTTTCTGCAATTTCTCTCAATTCAGAAAGAAGCCGCATGTTAAGTTCTTCAATGTTATGCATAAGTTTTTTATGTGATTAAATAAAGGGAATAGTAAAATGAGTGGTCCAAAGGGTTAGATAGGCATGCAAAGATAACGGTTGAAGAGTCGCTATCAGCATGGGTCTCTTTCGGATTTTGTGTCCGAATTCGCAAAAAATTATGAGTTATCGGTTACGAGTTATTTTTTAGTGAACAAGCTGTAAAATTAGGTCTTATAGCACACTTAGGGATTGCTTCGAAAGCAGCTTATTAGACTGTGACGCCAACCTAAATTGCTGACCAAGATCCCTGCTTGTAAGTTCCTCTCTTTTTAGAGAGAAACCTGCGACCTCATCAAGTAGTCTCGCCGCGTGGAGAAGGGTAAAAACATTACCTTTTTGCTAGATAGAGCAATGGTGCCTGATTGTCAAGGTTTATACAAAATTTTTTTACTTGAAACGCATTTGTATTGCTATGTTCCTTAATTCACTTGCATAAAAATAGCTTACTTTGCGGAAGTTACAGAACAGAACACATTATTTTCTGTAGCACATAAATTAGGTTTATCGGTACTTAAATTTAATGCTTGAGATCCACTACATACAAGAAAACAAGGCGCTTGTTATCCAGGGACTGCAAAAAAAGAACTTCAAAAATGCAGTTGAAGGGGTAGAGAGGCTGCTGGCCATTGACCAACAACGAAGAAGTACCCAATTGTCCTTAGACAGTACTTCTGCTCACCTTAACCAGCTTACCAAGCATATAGGGCAGCTGATGAAGGAGGACAAAAAAGATGAAGTAGCAGCTGTAAAGGCACAAACTACAGCGCTAAAAGCAACTATCAAGGCCTTGTCGCAACAGCTACAAGTCTTTGAAGAGGCATTAAAAGCCGCTTTGTATGAATTGCCGAACCTGCCACACCCTCAAGTCCCTGAAGGGAGTAATGCACAAAACAACGAGATCGTCTACCAGAGCAGAGAAATCCCTGCCAAGGATGAAGGGTGGTTACCCCACTGGGAGCTAGTCAAAAGGTATAACCTCCTTGATTTTGAATTAGGAAACAAAATTACAGGTGCAGGATTCCCGGTATACAAGGGCAAAGGCGCCAAGCTTCAAAGAGCGCTTATTAACTTTTTTCTGGATGAAGCCCTTCAAAAAGGCTATGAAGAAATCCAACCCCCTATTGTGGTCAACGAAGCATCAGCCTATGGTACAGGGCAGTTACCTGACAAAGAAGGCCAAATGTATCAACTCAAGGATGCGCCGTTTTATTTGATTCCAACTGCTGAAATACCCCTTACCAATCTATACCGAGGTGAGCTATTGTCTAAAGCCGTTTTACCCATCAAGCATGTAGCTTACACGCCTTGCTTTAGGCGAGAGGCTGGTTCTTGGGGCAGCCATGTGCGCGGTCTCAATCGGCTACATCAATTTGACAAGGTCGAACTCGTACAGGTCAGCCTTCCGGAGAGTTCTTATGAAGCGCTTGAAGTCATGTGTGCTTATGTACAGCAGCTGCTCGAAAAATTGGCGTTGCCCTACAGAGTGGTTAAGCTTTGTGGTGGTGATCTAGGCTTTGCTGCTGCATTTACATATGATCTAGAAGTGTGGGCTGCTGGACAGCAACGTTGGCTTGAAGTGAGTTCTATCAGTAATTTTGAGACCTATCAGGCGCGTCGCATGCAACTCCGCTACAGAGACGCATATAATGAAATACGATTGCTCCATACCCTGAATGGGAGCGCTCTTGCCCTTCCTAGGATTGTGGCTGCGTTGCTAGAAAACAATCAAACACCGACTGGCATTAGTATTCCAGCTGCTTTGCAGGCTTATACAGGATTTAGTAAGGTTGCGTAATTTGTCAATCAAGCTGGTCAGTGATTTTATTGAGCAGCGCTACTAAAGTGTATGTGCGATCATTAAGCTAGTAAATTAGAATCAACTAACAAATGGATACAATCACTAAATCGCCCAAAAAAAATGTGGTTAATTTGGTATTTTTCGGGCCGCCAGGAGCTGGTAAGGGAACGCAAAGCAAAAAGCTAGTCCAAAAATATCAGCTCACCCACATTTCACCTGGCGAATTGCTACGCACCCAAATAAGCCAAGGAACAGCCTTGGCGCAGCAAGTAGCGCACTATATCAACGAAGGTAAACTAGCACCGAATGCATTAGTATTTGCTGTTATAGAAGAACAGCTCAAAACGAAAAAGGACGGCCATGGATTTCTATTCGATGGTTTCCCACGAAGCATTGACCAGGCTAAGCTTCTTGAGGAGAAGCTTTACTCTTATCAAATGCAGATTGACGGCGCTATTTTGCTAGAAGTACCAGAAGTAGAACTAGGCTCAAGGCTCAAATTAAGGGCTAAGCTAGCAGGGCGGGTCGATGACCAGGATGAATCAAAGATTGCTACAAGGATGCGTATATATTCTGAAGAGACTTTGCCAGTGGCCCAATACTATGCCCAGCAAAACAAACTCTTCAAGGTCAATGGAGTAGGAGACATTGACACAATTTTTGAGCACATCCTAGCAGCGATGGCTAAGCTACAGTTAGTTTGACTATATAAAACAACCCATTGGTGGCTACTCCAAACTTTATTGATTATGTAAAACTGTATGTCCGGGCTGGCAAAGGAGGGACAGGTGCTGTACACTTCAGAAGAGAAAAATTTGTACCTAAAGGAGGTCCTGATGGGGGCGATGGCGGTAGAGGAGGACACGTTATTTTGCAAGGCAATGCACAACTATCCACCTTATTGCATCTTAGGTATAGAAAACACGTATCTGGGGAAAACGGCAAGCCTGGCGAAGGAGGCTGTCGGTCTGGAGTCACTGGTGCTGATGTGGTCCTAGAGGTTCCTTTAGGTACGGTGGCCAAACATGCAGCAACAGGCCAAGTGGTACTAGAAATCACGCAGGAAGGTGTACCTCAGGTATTGATGGAAGGTGGAAAAGGGGGTCTAGGCAATTCCAACTTTAAGTCAGCTACCCAACAAACTCCTCGCTTTGCACAACCTGGCCAGCAAGGTGGTGAAGATTGGATAATTCTAGAATTAAAATTGCTTGCAGATGTGGGCCTGGTTGGCCTGCCCAACGCAGGCAAGTCTACCCTGCTATCAGCTGTGTCTGCAGCCAAGCCTCAAATAGCTGCTTATCCTTTTACCACCCTAGTTCCCCAGCTGGGCATCGTGGCCTACAGAGCTACCCAATCCTTTGTCATGGCTGATATTCCTGGCATTGTTGAAGGGGCTGCAGCAGGAAAAGGCTTAGGAACGCGTTTCTTGAGACACATTGAACGCAACGCAGTACTATTATTTATTATCGCTGCAGACACGCCTGATATCCAGCTGACCTACGCTACCCTAACCAAGGAACTACGGGAGTATAACCCTGAGCTGTTAGACAAACCTAGGCTGCTGGTTATCTCAAAGACGGATTTAATAGACGAAGAAATTAAAAAAGAAATAGACACTGCGTTGCCTCAGGGTATTGAACACACTTTTATTTCTGCTATCACTGGCCAGGGTATTAGCTTACTCAAAGACAAAATTTGGCGCCTATTGCATGGACAAAAAGCTATTGGTAATAATATAGCCTCTTAATGATAGTGAGTTATTAATTGAATCAGGGCCCATGTTATACAACCTTTACTTTTTAGTTCAGTCCTGCTAAAAGCGGCTAATAAGCTGTTATTTCGAGCATCATACTTCAGCATCCCAGTAGCATACCTGATTCATAGCGCATAATCTCTAATTACTTCTTTGGCTACTACCTGCCCTGAGATAATCGCTGGAGGCACCCCTGGCCCAGGCACTGTCAGCTGTCCTGTATAGTACAGGTTATGCACTTTTTTACTGCGTAGCGAAGGCCTAAAAATTGACGTCTGCCACAAAGTGCTCGCTAAACCATACGCATTTCCTTTAAAGGCATGGTAGTCTTGCACAAAATCTTGGTGAGCAT
Source organism: uncultured Cytophagales bacterium (assembly GCA_963705385.1). Taxonomy (GTDB): domain Bacteria; phylum Bacteroidota; class Bacteroidia; order Cytophagales; family Amoebophilaceae; genus MFD02979-c5. The sequence continues at coordinate 427,069 of OY970075.1, read as the reverse complement.
AGCTCTGCTGATAAACGATGTGGTTGCTGATGGATTGTCCAGTAAATTTTTCTATGGTTTGCAAAGCCAGCTGTAAGTACTTGGTACGGATTACAGGAGTGTCTTGAAGGCCTGGGGCTACTGGCACAAGGATAAATACGTTTTCACAACCTGCTGGAGCTACAGTAGCATCAGTCTGGGAAGTGCAGGAAACATAAAACAAAGGGTTAGAAGGCCACTGGGGTGTCTCATAGATTTCATGAGCATGCTGCTGTAGTGAGGTGTGAAAAAAAAGGTTGTGGTGCAGCAAACGTCGCAATCGCTTATTCACCCCTAGGTAATAGAGTAGGCACGAAGGAGCTAATACGCGTTTTTCCCAATAAGCTTCACTATAAGTCCTATAAGTAGGGGGCAACAAGTGTTGCTCTACGTAGTGATAATCACCATTGGCAACCACTACATCTGCATCAAAAGTCTGGCGGGCTGTCTTCACCTGCTGCACACGTCTACCTTCTATCGTCAATTCATGAACCTCAGCATTAAGAACAAGCTTAGTCCCTAGCGACACATTGAGCTCGACCATGGCCTTGACAGGCTCGTGCATCCCTCCCATAGGATACCACGTACCCAGGACAATGTCTGCATAGTTCATTAGGCTGTACAGTGCAGGCGTTTTTTGGGAAGTAGCCCCTAAAAAGAGTACTGGAAATTCTAGCAGCTGTAGTAGTTGTTCCTGTTTAAAGTACTTTCTAATATAGCGATGAAAAGATTGAAAAAGGTGAAGCCGGAAGAGCCCTTTCAGGATTCTAAGGTCAGCCAGCTCCAGCAAAGACTGCCCTGGCTTGTAAACGAGTTCTTGCATACCTACCTGGTATTTGTATGCTGCTTCCTCTAAAAATCGTTGTAATCGGGCACCACTACCTTTTTCATAGGTCTCAAACAGCTGCATGCGCGCTTCGGGCTGTGCTGGTAGGTATGCTACCTGGTCTGGGCTAAAAAACACAGCGTACGACGGATCTAGCTGCTTAAGGGCATAATAGTCAGCTGTGGACTTACCAAACTTGTTGAAAAAAGATGCTAGTACATCAGGCATCCAGTACCAACTCGGTCCCATATCAAAACGAAAGCCCTGTGCTTCAAACATACGCGCTCTGCCGCCAGCCTGGCTATTTTTCTCTAGTATGGTCACCTCAAAGCCTGCTTGAGCCAGGCAAGCAGCAGCAGCAAGCCCTGCATATCCTGCTCCTATCACAATAGCGCGTCGACCTCTAGAAGGCATGTTAATCAGCTGTCTTGATGTAAAAAGTTGATATAGTACTGCGCGCTCGGAAGGACTTGAACCCTCAACCTTCGGAGCCGAAATCCGACGTTCTATCCAGTTGAACTACGAGCGCAGGTTATTGATCTGGGTGGGGAAAAGTAAAGCTACAACTTTCTTGTTTCTTGGCCAATATTTTTGGTACTTTTGCGGTATGGATCAAGGCCTTTAATGCTAGCAATGCTCACAGCCCAGGGAATTACTAAATGCTACAACAAGCTCCAGGTACTTAAAGGCATTGACCTAAGCGTGGCAGCAGGGGAGATAGTGGCCATCATGGGTGCTTCTGGAGCAGGCAAGAGTACCCTACTCCATGTGCTAGCTACTCTAGACAAGCCCGACCAGGGCGCTTTACAGCTAGGTGATACAGATCTGGTGGCACTACAGGGAAACCAACTGTCTGCTTTTAGAAATCAGCATATCGGTTTTGTATTTCAGTTTCACAACCTGTTACCCGAGTTTACAGCCCTAGAAAATGTAGGCATGCCCGGATACATCCGGGGCCTACCTAGAAAAAAAGTAGAGGCTCAGGCACAAAAACTGCTAGTAATGCTCAACCTAGCAGACCGGCTATACCACAAACCGAGCGAACTCTCTGGAGGAGAGCAACAAAGGGTAGCCATTTCCAGAGCACTGATGAACGACCCTAAAATTATTTTCGCCGATGAACCCAGTGGCAGCTTAGACTCTAAGAATGCCACCGCACTGCATGCCCTATTTTTTAAGCTGCGGGAAAAACTGGGAAAAACCTTTGTATTAGCCACTCACCACCAAGCCTTTGCCGACATGGCAGACCGGAAGCTCCTCATCCAAGATGGCAGGCTAGTAGCATAGCCCAAAAGCCTTGCTTGTAGCGGAATACTAATTATATAAACTATCACGTGCTGCATCTACTTATCCAAGTAACAAAAACTGTGAAAAAATACGTCTTTTTTACACTGCTGCTCATCAACCTAATGCTTATACTCAATGGATGTAGCGATAATAGCTATTTGGGCAATTTAGGACAACGCCGCACTCCAGCTCAGGCAGAAACTCCAGAGGAAGGCAAACACACAGACCTACCTAGCTTTTACCCTACAGCGTTTAATGGACCACCACCCGGGGAGAAGGGTCCTTATATACCCTTTTTTGACAGTTTAGATAGTAGTACTAGGCCAAATAGCGACGAAGAAAGAGAAACTTATGATGAAGGATATGATAAAGAAGGAGAGGCTTGCGATGTAGGAGAAAAAACTTATACAATCGACTACCGAAGAGATGCGCCGTGTGACTATGAAGGCGCGTCGTGTGGTTCTCAAGCAGAAACACCATCTCCCATCTCCCCTCAAAGAAGGAAGGATAAGAAACTGGTTAGTCAATTGCAGCTAGATTTACTTGCAATTATAGAGGAGTTAAAACCTGAGGAAATAGAAGCTGTACGTAAAGAAACAGCAAAATCACAAACCCTTGGGTCTTTAGAAAAATTCACAGAGAGGCTTAAAAATAGAGCAGTAAGCAAGCAATATTTAAAGATCTTCACAGAAGGTGCCGAGACAGCACTAACCACAGGAATGGATATCAGTGCAAATAAAACTGAGAAGCTCAGCCATCGAGTAGCAATAATCAATAAGATTAACAAGATTAAAGCCCTAAGGGAAGCAGCTGAAGGGCTCCTAAAATAAACCTAGTATATTGAGCCAAACTTTTTCCCCATCCCTACCTAGTCGAAAGCTAAATAGAGTGGCAAGAGTCATACGCAAGCCATAGCTTCCTCTGAGCGAATATTACCTACCAGAACCGTATACTTCAAAGATTCTCAACTTCACCAGGATAAATGGACGGATTTACTTGTGGCATGCCCTATCTATGTAGTAAAGGAAGGGGGAGGCAGGTGGTTTACAACCAAAGAAGGTTTTGTAACTTTGTCCACCATGAACAGGCACTTATTGCCAATACCCCCTAATCATCAATAACTTTTTGACCAAATTTTTTATACATATCTCCAAAGGTAAGGGGTACATGCTGCTAGCTCCTTTCTTTGTCTCGTTAGTAGGGCTAGGAGTCAAGGGGATAAGCCGTATTCCTGCTGTAGAAATTCTTTTTTTAGAAGCTGCTGTAACTTTAATAGCTAGCTATACTACCCTGTGCTATTACAAAATACCTGTTAAAGGTAAAAACCGTAAGCTACTACTCATGCGGGCTGTAGCAGGGACCGTAAGTACGGCCCTATTCTTTATCACCTTACAAAATATTCCTTTATCTAGCGCTATTACCCTACATTATACATCACCTATATTTGCTACGGTCTTGGGCATTGCCATTGTCAAAGAGCACGTGTCTCCTTGGCAATGGGTTTTCATTTTCATTTCATTTCTGGGAGTAGTTTGTATGAACGGTTTTGATTTAGGAGCTTCTTTTTTGTACAACTTACTAGGGCTTGCCAGCGCCCTTGTCAGGGGGGCTGCGCACAACATAGTCAGGAAAATGCATACAAATGAGCATCCTGTGGTTGTAGTATTTTATGCCTCTTTTATCTCTGTCCTAGTTACTAGTGGCTACCTTTTGTATGACTTTGTGCCACCACAACCACGAGAGTGGTTACCTATTGGCCTTGTTGGTCTCCTAGCATATATGGCGCACTATTGCACCGTCAGGGCCTACCAGCTGGCTCCTATAGCTCAAGTATCTACTGTTTCTTATACAGCTGTCATTTATGCTTTGCTATTTAGCTATTTATTCTTGGACGAGACTTTTCCTTGGGTGAAATTACTGGGTATGGGCCTAGTACTAGTTGGAATCTTATTGAACCTCTTTTACAAAATGAGAGAAACTACTTAGCAAAGCGCTACGAACTTAGCTTACAATAAAAGGAAGCAATGTTATGGGGCTAGCATCTTCAGCGTTGCCACCAACCCAAAGGTTGGCTGTTTCTAAGTGCTTTACAAAATGTTTCTTACTCCTTCAGCAGCCTTAGGAAAATCTGTAACGTATCCATTGTTGCACTTCAGTACTCTGGCAGGGTACCTTTCGATTAAATAATAATTGTGCGTAGCCATCAAGACAGCAGTACCTCCTCGGTTAATTTCTATGAAAAGGGATAGTATTCCCTGGGCTACCTCAGGGTCAAGATTACCAGTAGGTTCATCAGCCAAAAGAATAGCAGGATCATTAAGCAGAGAACGCGCGATTACCACCCGTTGCTGCTCTCCACCTGAAAGCTGATGGGCCATCTTTTTACGGGCCCAGTCCAACCCTACCCTCATGAGTACTTCGCCTACTTTTTGTCGCATGGCTGCCTTATCTCTCCAGCCTGTGGCCCTCAATACAAACCTAAGGTTTTCCTCTATGTTTCTGTCCGTCAGTAGCTGAAAATCTTGGAAAATGATTCCTAGCTTCCTGCGCAGAAAGGGTATTTTAGAGCTTTTAACCTTGCTTAACTCAAAGCCTGCTACATAGACCTCTCCTGTCCTCACAGGCAGATCTACATACAGAGTCTTTAATAGCGAAGTCTTGCCACTTCCTGTCCTACCAATAAGAAAAACAAATTCACCTCGGTCAATGCCAAAGTGTACATCTTGTAAAACAGGCTTCATGCCATGAAATATGGTGAGCCCTTTGACTTGAATAATGGAACGGCTACTCATTGATTTATCTGATTAGCTTATTAATTTATCTAGCCGTCGGCTTATAAGGGTATTTATTTTTTGCTCTGATTATGATTGGGGCAGCACAGTTAGTAGTCGAGCAAAGGAGAGGAAACTTGATAAAAATCAACCAATAGGCAAATAAAAAGGCAAATCGAGTATCGCACCGCTACAACCACTTACCCTTGCTTCTTTCCAGACCTGGGGGAGTTCAGTGGGAGCTGGTCGTACCGATTTGCCGCTGCTAAACTAGCTACATTACGCAAAATATTCAACCCAGCTAAGCAACTTTGTACTGAACCTTTCTCTACCTGTATACCCAGAATTTGCTGCTCTAGGCGACTTATAGAAAAAATCTATTTGTAGGTCTTTGAACCTTAAAGAGTCTTCTCCAGCAAATTTATAGTACCTTTTCATTGCATGTTCGCCAAGCATTACTTCTAGCCCCCATGACTGGAAAATTTGCGCAGCCTTTCCAGCTATTCCCGCTACATCTTGATACCAAAAGGTTGGTGCTGCGATAGCCACTTTGTCGTTTTATTTTAACAAAGAGGACGGGAAGCCACGGCATATTTGCTTTTCGCTGGATTTCTGATACTACCTAAAGAGCCTAAAATCAGCATAGGTAAGCATAAGAGCCCTATAGGTTTCCATTTTTTAGAGGTTCATATTTAACCTTTTTGGCATTCCTGACCTGATGGATATAGCATAAAGTGCTTCTTTTTAACAAATCATGCTATCTATTGCCATATCTCCTTAAATAAGTTATCTACTGGTATTTGAAGACTTGTTTCCAATTCTAAAAACTTAGTCTATTTTTGTGGACGACTAGTAATGTCCGGTAGTGTAATTGGCAACACGTCTGGTTTTGGTCCAGAAGAGTCCAGGTTCGACCCCTGGCCGGACAACCCAGTAATTGTGAAGCAGGCAGCAATGCATATTCACCTGTTCCAACTTTAAACCCTTCACTTGAAATGGCTATGCGAATAATTCTTACAGCCTTTGCACTCCTTGTCTATTTCAATATTTTAACAGCCCAGCTCTACGCTCAAAATCAAGGCAATGCTGCTCCTGCTGAAGCACTTTATGGTAAACAAGATGGACAAGCTTACAAAGGGGAGGAAGACTGCAAGTTGGAGGAACAAGAGAAGGAACGAAGAAAAATTGAGCTAGAAACTGCCTTAATCAGAGCGCGCTTGGAAAGAGAATTGGTGGAACTCAGGTCAGAAATTGAGCGGGCCAGGGTAGAAAAAGAAGCTATGGCACTAAAGTGGGCGTTGGAAAGAGAAAGATATCAACAAGAACATGAGCAAGGAATGCTTGTAATAAATCAGCAAAAAGAAAAGCTGATGCAAGAAATAGAGCTCTCTCAAGTGAAGTTGTTGAAGACAGTAGAAAAATTTAACCTCAGCACTATTGAGCTTTGCAGTAAGTTGAATCTACTCGAGACAGGGACAAAACAGCTTTATGCAGAAATGGAGCAAACCAAAGTCAGGAAAGAACGCGCTCAACATGCTGATGGAGAACCTGTTTATTTAAAAGAGCCCTTAGGCAAAGATGGCATATTAGTTATCTCTGATCGTTGTATTGAATTGAATGGGGTAATTACCCCTTGGAAGGCTAACTACATTGTAGATCGTATTCAATACTTTAACAATAAAGACAGTGACCATCCTATTTTTGTGGTGATTGGATCCTCTCCAGGCGGTTCTGTTATGGCAGGCTGGCGTATCATCAAGGCCATACAAAACAGTCAGGCTCCAGTACAGGTAATCATTAAATCCTTTGCAGCCTCCATGGCTGCTTGTATCGCCTCATTAGCAGAAAAATCTTATGCTTATCCTAACGCAGTGGTCTTGCATCACCAGCCTTGCATGTTCACTATGGGATCGCTGAATGTAAGAGAGCAAAAAGAGTTATACGAAGAACTTAAAAAATGGTGGGAGCGTATAGGAGGGTCGTTAGCCAAAAAAATGGGTGTTTCTCTTCAAGAGTTAGACAAAAAGTTTTATGAAAAATCAGTTCATGGCGACTGGTCGGAGTTTGCAGAAGACGCCAAAGACTTGAAATGGATCGACAATGTTATTGATGGCATCCACAATAGTAGCATGCGCAAAATGCCTGACCCTACTGACTATACTGATAAAAAATATTACGAGGATTACTTTAGCTCAGAAGGCACTGCTCAAGACCCAAAAAGTAGTGTTATCTACTTACCTCAATTAGATCCAAGAGATTTTTACTTTTTGTACAACCCTAATAACCTATATCAGCTGCGTTCAGGGAATTAGCTGGCCAAGTTTTTGATATAAGGCAAAGGGTTTACGTTATTACAGTTGTCAGAAGTAAGCATAAAGCCTGCTTAGGATGCTATAAAATCCCCCATGGTAAAAATCCTTATACCGCTTATACTACGAGAGGGAAATAGCATAGCTTTAACATCAATAAAATATGGGAACAATCGGATTTATCCTCCTCATCATGAGCCTGGTGGTTGGCCAGAGGTTAAGAAGCAAGTTTATTCGGTACTCAAAAGCCAAGCTTGGCTTGGATCTATTAGGTGCTGAAATAGCAGCGAAAATGCTGCACGAACACGGTATTGATGATGTACAAATCTCTTGTACTAAGGGGCACCTCACCGACCACTATAACCCTCTCACTAAGACAGTGAACCTAAGCGAGCAAGTTTATTACGGAAAAAATGTAGCAGCAGCAGCCATAGCAGCGCACGAATGTGGTCATGCCGTGCAGCATGCACGAGGATATGCTTTCCTACGTCTCCGTTCTGCAATGGTACCTGCTATTTCAGCTGCAGCCCGCTTTATGCCTTGGATTATTCTGTTAGGTATCGCTGTTATTGAGGTCACTGCCCTTCCTTTAAAAATAGGAATTGCGCTATTTTCACTCACTACTTTGTTTACCTTGATCACACTGCCTGTGGAGTTCGATGCTAGCCAGAAAGCCTTGGGTTGGCTCAATGAGCAGCGGTTAGTAAGTACACAAGGACATAAAATGGCTCAAGATGCCTTATGGTGGGCAGCCATGACCTATGTGGTGGCGGCTATTGGTTCTTTGGCACAGCTACTCCATCTAATCTTTATCTCATCTCAAAACAGAGACAGGCGATAACAGCTATGGCTTTTCTAATTACGCTATAGTGTAAAAATTTGCTCAGATAACAGTGCTAATACTTTGATCTAAAGCTCATGGAAGACCAATTTGACAAAATATTTTACCTCGTTGGAGCAATCATTTGGTATGCCTTAAGAAAGATAGGTAGTAAAGGTTATCAAAAACCTACTCTGGAAGAGGCTACTGCGGCACCAGCGTCTACCACAGATAGCTGGGAAAGCCAAACCTCAAAAGCCAAAGCGCTTCAGGTAAGCCATCCCCCAACACACGCTCCTATTACGGAGACAGCTATCCAAGCTGCTCATCCTGGACAAAATATCAGATTACCCTACTCTTTTTCTGTCAACCAGACTACGCAACCAAAGAAGATAGACCGCATACTAAGTCGGTATAGTGGATGGAAGAAGGCCCTGGTGATGAGCGAAATTATCCACCCTCTTCATGCCGGGGGTATAACAAGACCGTTGCAAAATTAAGTTTTAGCTCCCTTTATAGCTTTTAAACGTGTATTTTCTTGAGTTTTGCAACAGTCCCATAACCTATCCCCTGATTTATTGGACAGTTTAGTGCCTGAATAACCTGCTTATTGGTTGATTTGGGTAGGTTAGCGGGCTAGCAGCAAGGCACTTTTCTCTCCTTCCCTTGTTTGTAATGCTTGAAGAATTTTCTGGGCCTGTTCAACCCCTTCTACGTGGTCGATCATCAACAGCAACTGACCTTTTACCTCTCTCAGGCAGCAAGTGTGCGGATGTTGCTGTACATAAACGAGCACGCGTTCTAAAGTTTGTGCCTGCTGTGGATAGGCTGTAGGAGTAAAATAGCATCGTATAGCCCCACTTTTCAACTTCACCTTGATTATTCCTAATTCTTGAGCTATCCAACGCAGTTTAACCAGCTCGACGAGTGCTAGCACAGGCTGGGGCAGAGGGCCAAAACGGTCTTTAAGTTCGCTTTGAAAGGCTTGTAGCTCAGCTTCATCTTGCAACCTATCCAGCTTGGCATAAAGTTGGATCCGCTCAGATACATTGCTGATGTAGGTATCTGGAATTAAGATTTCAAGGTCAGTCTCAAGGATGCACTCTAAGGTTGCTACTTTTGCTTTTACATCTTCTTCAAACAACTCCTTAAATTCTTTCTCTTTCAATTCCATCACTGCTTCGTCAAGGATTTTGCAATAAGTATCAAAGCCAACTTCGGCAATAAAGCCACTTTGCTCTGCTCCTAGCAAGTCGCCTGCTCCGCGGATGTCTAGATCACGCATGGCTACTTTGAAGCCATCGCCTAGGTCTGAAAATTCCTCCAAGGAACGGATTCTTCTGCGCGCCTCTGCAGTCAAGGTCGAGGTGGGAGGAGCCAAAAGGTAGCAAAAAGCCTTTTTATTGGAGCGTCCTACCCTACCCCGCAGCTGATGTAGGTCTGAAAGGCCAAATAGGTGGCTGTCATTGATAATGATTGTGTTGGCATTAGGGATATCCAGCCCAGATTCAACAATACTCGTAGCAACCAAGACATCGTATTCTCCTTGTATAAATTGGAGCATTCTTTGTTCTAATTGAACGCCTTTCATTTGGCCGTGGGCCACGCTAACCCGACATTCAGGAACAAGCTTGCAAACCGTATGGGCTACCTCTTCGATGTTGGCTACCCTATTGTGTACAAAGAATACCTGCCCTCCTCTTTGAAGCTCGTAGTGAATAGCATTTTTGATAACCTCTTGATCAAAAGTGTGGACTAAAGTCTCCACAGGCTGTCTGTTGGATGGTGGCGTCGTGATAACGCTCAAGTCTTTAGCACCCATGAGCGAGAAGTGCAGTGTCCTTGGAATGGGTGTAGCTGTTAGGGTGAGTACATCTACATTGAGTTTGAGTTGCTTGAGCTGCTCTTTGGCTTTGACACCGAATCTTTGCTCCTCGTCTACGATCAACAAACCAAGGTCATGAAACTGGACGGATTTATTGAGGATGCTGTGGGTGCCAATGAGGACGTTGACCTCACCTGCTGCAGTTGCTGCTAAAGTTTCTTTGATCTCTTTGGCTGTCTTAAAGCGGTTGATGTAGGCGAGCTTGACATTAAAATGCTTCAGCCTAGCGCAGAAAGAGTTGTAATGTTGCAAAGCCAAGATTGTCGTAGGGACAAGCACAGCCACTTGCTTACCGTCGTTGACTGCCTTGAACGCAGCTCGAATGGCCACCTCAGTTTTTCCAAAGCCCACATCGCCGCAGACCAATCGATCCATAGGATGGGGGATCTCCATGTCCTTTTTCACTGCAGCTGTAGCAGCAGCTTGGTCAGGAGTATCTTCATAGATAAAAGAAGACTCTAATTCAGCTTGTAAAAAGCTGTCGTGGCTGAAAGCAAACCCTGGTACTTGCTTTCTTTTGCTATAAAGATGAATAAGCTCTTTGGCAATATTTTTGACTCTTGCTTTGACCCTTTTCTTTTTCTGATCCCACGTCGACGACCCTAGTTTGGTGATGGCAGGTATTTCACCTTCTTTGCCTGTATATTTTGAGATTTTGTGTAGCGATTGAAGGCTGACATAAACAAGGGCATCGTCCTTGTAAACCAAACGAAGTACTTCTTGCTGCTTGCCATTTACTTCTAACTTGCTTAGTCCAGTAAAGCGCCCAATACCATAGTCAAGGTGTACGACGTAGTCTCCTGGCTGTAAAGTTTGCAATTCCCTGAGCGTGATAGCCTTGGTTGTGGAATAACGCTTGGGGATCTTGTAGCGATAGTAACGATCAAAAAGCTGATGATCGGTGTAACAAGCGATCCCTACCTGGTAATCCACATAGCCCTGGCGCAGGCCTAGCTGCAAGGTGCTAAATCTGACTGCCTGCTCTGGCTCTGCAAATATAGTCTTAAGGCGTTCAAACTGTTCTTCTGATTCTGCTATGAGGATATTTTCCAAGCCCTTGGCTTGGTTTTGATGTAGGCTTTCGGCCAACAGTGCAAAGTCCTGGTTAAAAGAGGGCTGTGCCGAGGATTCGTACCTAAGTACTTCATCTGGCTTACAATAAAACCGAGTACCGAACTCTATGGTAGTCAACCTTTGTAGGGCCTGGGACCAGCTTTCTGGGGTTTCCCATAACATCTCTGGAGGGCGTAAGGCTTTGCCTATGCCACTTTCAGTGGCTTTCTCATGAAAAGTAGCAGTGGCTTGCGCATAGTCTTTTTCAATAGTAGCCAGCACCATCTCATAATCCTTGATCCACACTGGTGTAGCAACAGGCAAGCAGCTCAACAGCGACTGGTAGGCTAACGCTATGGTTTTTCCTTTGAAGTTGGGCAAAACAACTGCCTGACCTACCGGCTCCAAAGAGCGCTGGCTCACAGGATCAAAGGTGCGGATGCTTTCTACTGCATTACCCTCTAGTTCTAATCGAAAAGGAAGCTGATAGGCATAGGAAAAGAGGTCTATAATACCTCCTCGAATAGCAAACTGACCTGCTTCGTAGACAAAGTCTGTTTTTTCAAAGCCCTGCTCAGTGAGTTGAGCTACTAGGCAGGAGGTAATGAGCTCCTCGCCTATTTGGATCGTCCGCGTGCTTTTTATCAACTCTTCCTTTGGGATCACTTTTTCAGTAAGGGCTACTGGATAGGTAACAATCAGTATACCCTGGCTATCGGGCTGGCAAATACGGTGCAAAGTCTCTGTACGCATCAGTTGGTCACCATTGCTGATGGATTCAGCTGCATAAGGTTGGTTGGGAGAGGCAGGATATAAGCGTACTATTTCCTGGCCAAGAAGGTTTTGTAGGTCACTGTAAAAGTAGGCAGCCTCTTCTTTGTCATGTAAAATGAATAGCTGTGTAACAGAAGGGTTATGCTTGTAAACGGCAGCAGCTAACACAGCATCTACACTACCCGTAAGCCCTTTGATCTGTAAACACTTACTAGAGACAGAGCATAGCCTCTCGGCCAATGCACCTACCCACCCATCCTGTTCGTATAGGGCTATGAATTCTTCTACTTGCAATGGAAAGCAGTATTAAATAAAAAACAACGTATCAAACGTATCAAAAGTAAAGAATAAGACAGTATGTGTGAAACACAGCAATGCTTTCATGCATCCTTGGAAGACACTTACTTGGAGGTTGCGCTCCAAGTTCCTAAATTTTTTAGGGCGTTTACACCCCCCTTTTTGAGCAATACGGCTTAGTCCAAATAAGTGTTTCTTCCTTCCCAACAAAGCTAGCTCCTAGTTTTTCCAGGTGTACTAGGTCATCTTTCCTAGCAAGGAAAAGGCTTTTCATGGAAGCACAACTAAATGATGAGCAGAGCTTTTCAGCATGCTAAAAATAGTAAAAAATAGTAAAAATAGCTTGTCCCAAAGGTCTTTTTAGAAAAGAACTGGGTGAATAACTGCTTGAAAAAATCTTTTGTTAATTTAGAAAAAACCATCAACATTTGAGTGAGTTGCCTAATTTTCAGCCCTTATTTCGATTTCCTTACCTATACAAAGGTGACAACCTGCAGCAAAGGCAAGAGGTCTTACAATCCTTAACAACTATGGGTTATAAAGAGGGTTACATCACCGTAAGCAACTACGACTACCATAGCAACTATTTAGTTAATCCAAGCCGTGAAAAAGGGGAGAAAAATAGCCTATGAGAAACTAAAAGCGTTGTATGTTAAAATTTTATGGGACTGTATAGAATTCTGTGAACAAATGGTGTACCAGGTCTTGGGAAGAAAGGTAAAATACATTTTAGTATTGCATGCAAATGATCTGGCTGCACGCTACATAGAAGATCTCATCGAGCTCATTAGGAGTGAAGGTTGGAAAGTTATTGCTAAGAGGCTTACACAGATCCAATCGCTAATATATCCCTTGCTAAGGTTTTCCAGTTAGGGGGACGTATTGTAAGCCCATAAAAAAAGCTTGAAGAGCTAAGGGTTACCCCACCCTCATCCGTCTTGTCCTCCCATTAAAAACATACTTAAGAAAGAAAAAGTGTTTTCAACTCTTTGAATCAAACCGTGATTCAATTAATACTTGTATAATACGGCTTGGCATGTGTAGCCTAGGTTAGCAGCAATTGTCCAAGTCAACGTTTTCTCATCTTATGATCAATAATACCTCCAGAAATAAGCTCTTTTTGGTCGATGCTATGGCACTCATCTATCGGGCACACTTTGCCTTTAGCAAAAACCCAATGATCAACTCCAAGGGGATAAACACAGGTGCTATACTGGGATTTACCAATGCATTACTAGGAGTTATCAAGAAAGAAAACCCTACCCATGTTGTTGTCGCCTTTGACCATAGTAGCCCTACTTTCAGACACCGAGCCTTTGAAGCCTATAAAATACATCGCGCTGCTCAGCCTGAGGACATTACCTTGGCTATCCCCTATGTCAAGAAGATCGTACAAGCCTTGCAGATACCCATTGTAGAAAAAGAAGGCTACGAGGCCGATGACCTCATTGGAACCTTGGCAAGACAAGCAGCTCAGGGGCACTTTGAGGTGTACATGATGAGCCTTGACAAAGACTTTTCCCAGCTTGTAGCTGACCACGTCTACCTTTACAAACCTGCTTTTCTAGGTAACAGTGTTGATGTGCTTGGGAAGGAAGAAGTATTGGCCAAGTGGGAAATCGAACATGTAGACCAAGTCAGAGATATCCTTGGCCTGCAAGGTGATGCTATAGACAACATTCCTGGGATCCCTAGTATTGGAGAAAAAACTGCCAAAAAGCTGATTCAGGCCTTTGGTTCAGTGGAGAATCTGGTAGCCAATGCCCACCAGCTCAAAGGAAAGCTGCGGGAAAACGTGGCCACTTACGGTCAACAAGGTATCATTTCTAAACAGCTGGCTACTATCCACACCAATGTACCGCTCTCCTTTGATCTAGAACACAGTTGCTACCAAGGGCCTAACGAGGCACAACTCAAAGCCCTTTTTCAAGAATTAGAGTTCCGCACGCTGACGCAAAGGCTCTTTGGCAAAGAAACAACCCCTACTAAGCAGCATCCTACTATCCAAGCTTCTCTGTTTGAAGCGTTGCATCAAGCTCCTGTGTCAGAGGAGATGCCCCCCAAAGTTATCACTTCTCCCTTAGCTAACCTCTACATCACAAAGCATCAGTACCATCTCATTGATACGCCTGCACTGCAGCAAGAGTTAATCCAATACTTATCTCTACAAGATGCATTTTGTTTCGACACAGAAACTACTAGCCTTGTCCCCCATGAAGCAGCCCTGCTGGGCATTGCCTTTGCGTACTACCCTGGTGAAGCTTACTATGTACCTCTCCCTGAAGACCATGAAGCAGCCAAAACAGTTGTACAAGCCTTCCAAGGAGTACTAGAAAGCAAAGAGATTTGTAAAATTGGGCAAAACCTTAAGTACGACATCAGGGTTCTGCAGCGGTATGGCATAGAGGTTAGCCAGCCCATCTTTGACACCATGCTAGCGCATTACCTGCTTGAATCTGATATGCGCCATAACATCAAAGTGATAGCAGAAAGTTATCTGCACTATACACCAATTGCCATAGAAGCCTTAATAGGTCCTCAAAGGAAGTCTCAGAAAAACATGAAAGAGGTTGATGTGGCATTGGTTAAGGAATACGCTGGTGAAGACGCTGACATCACGCTGCAGCTCCAAGAGAAGCTGAAAGCTGAAATTGCTGTGCAAGGGCTAGAGCAACTCCTTTATGAAGTAGAATTTCCGCTCGTCAATGTACTTGCTGCTATGGAACGCCATGGCGTTAAAATAGACACAGACGTACTAGCAAGGCTATCTGAAAAGATGGCTCACGAGCGCCAAGTGCTAGAACATGAAATTTATACCCTGGCAGGAGAATCTTTTAACCTTGCTTCTCCTAAACAGCTAGGCGACATCCTATTTGACAAACTGAAGCTCACTGAAAGCATTAAAAAGACCAAGTCAGGCCAATACGCTACTGGTGAAGAAGTGCTGCAGGAGTTAGCTAGGGAGCATCCCATCACGGCCAAAATTATTGAATACCGAGAGTTACAAAAGCTTAATTCTACCTACGTAGCTGCCCTGCCTACGATGGTTAGTCCTATAGACGGCATGATTCACACTTCTTATAACCAAGCTGTAGCCTATACTGGAAGACTCAGCTCTACAAATCCCAACCTACAAAACATTCCTATCCGCACTGAAAAAGGCAAGGCTATCCGTAAAGCATTTATGCCCAAAAGCACTGATCATCTCCTGCTTTCAGCAGATTATTCTCAAATAGAGCTACGTATTATGGCCTCTTTTGCTCAAGATCCAACGATGATTAACGCCTTTGAAGCAGGAAAAGACATTCACAAAGCTACTGCTAGCCAACTTTTTAAAGTGCCCATAGAAGCTGTAGACCAAGACATGCGGCGCAAGGCTAAGACTGCCAACTTCGGCATCATTTATGGTATCTCTACTTTTGGCCTTTCGCAGCGCCTCAACATTCCCCGAAAAGAAGCTGCTGCCCTAATTCAGGCTTACTTTGAAGAGTTTTCTGCTATCAAGGCTTATATCGATGCAATGGTTGAAAAAGCTAGGGTCCAAGGCTATGTCACAACACTACTTGGTAGGAAAAAATGGCTCAGAGATATCAACTCCAGGAATGCAGCGCTCCGCGGCTTTGCAGAACGGAATGCCATTAATACCCCTATCCAAGGCAGTGCCGCAGAAATGATCAAGCTGGCCATGATTCGTATCCACACATGGATGAAAAAGGAAAAACTCCGTTCTAGTATGATTTTACAAGTACACGATGAACTGGTTTTTGACGCCCACAAGGAGGAAGTAATCCTCCTACAGGAAAACATCCCCAATATGATGAAAGAGGCGCTGCCCTTAGCAGTACCCATTGAGGTGGATGTAAAGACAGGTAAGAATTGGCTGGATGCAAATTAGCTCACGCTATAATTTCGTTCTATTTAGTCATCTGATAGTTCATTCCTTATACCATTGAATTTGAAACCGTTGCAAAATTCTAAAAAATATTTGTTTACAAGCTACAAACGGAGTTAGCTATCCCATTTTACAACGGTCTCAATCCATTTGGAAGTGGTGCCATACAGCACACTTGCCAGTTTAAGCAGCAAACAAAGAATTCTAAAGAATAGATGGCAACTGCAATCGCGGGATACCCTACAGACCTGGACTCATTGCGCAGTTGAGCAAGCCAACAAATGTTATTGAACTTTAAAACCTATTTTAGGCCTTGGCCTGACCTTTTCTATAGTAAGGAGTCTGGAAAATTCGTAGCGTTACTTGATATGATCACCCTGTTTAGCCTGTTGTGTTGCTAATTGTTCTAGCCTTCAAAGAATGTCCCTGCTCTTAGATCTCCACCTTTTCTAAAAGTCTTAGTAGTCACTTACTTTCATGACTATTAGCGCTGGTGGTATGCACTGTAATACCAACCCTCCCTGTCCATCGACCATCCAGTGCCGTTTATAGCCCTAATACAGCTGGTGAGCTCGTTTGCACCACTTAGCTTATTTATCTACCCGCTTTTGAATTATTTCTAAAGCAGGGGTGGGCTCCTCTCAGGGTATGGTAGACTTGCTTGCTTTGAGGCTTACGGGCAGTAGGAGTGATAGATGCATCTACCTCCTTGCTTGCTTAAACATCTTAATTGGTTTATGCCCCTGGTCAACGAGTAGTGCTGCAATAAAGCCTTCAATGCTATCACAATTGCCTTAAGGCCCACAGCAGCCCCTGCACGCTGCTGTGCAGCGGCCGGGCTACTGCACAGCTGTCTTGCGTTTATAATGCAGGGCCCTTGTCTTGGGCCTACTTTACCGATCAAAATATTGAGCTACCCGCGTGCCTACTTAGGATAGGTCTATCCTAGATGCATTCTTAAGCAACTCTAAAAATCGCTGCACCTCTTCCTGAGACCATTCTCCCAACATTACAGGTTCTCCTGCAGTGGTATAGAGCACCAGATGCTGGTAGCCATTCCGGCTAGGGCGAACAACCAAAGGTGTATGCAAGAGTTGAGGTACAATGACAGGAATAAGCCTTTCATCTCTAGTAGCTAGGTAGCCCTCGATAAGCTGCACTAACGAAAGCTGCTTGAGTGCAGAGACAGCGGCCTTGCGAACGTATGAACCGCTATCTCCCGCGGCCTGAAGGAGCGCCTGCAGGGTATCTGGAGCCAGGCTGGGGGCTGCTCCTGCCAGCTGCCCGAGCGCAGAGACAGCGGCATCGCGAACCTCTGAATCGCTATTTCCCGCGGCCTGAAGGAGCCGCTCCAGGGTATCTGGAGCTAGGCTGGGGGCTGCTACTGCCAGCTTCTCGAGCGCAGAGACGACGGCATCTTGAACCTGGGAATTACTATCTCGCGCGGCCTGAAGGAGCGGCTGCAGAGTGTCTGGAGCCAGGCTGGGGGCTGCTCCTACCAGCTTCCCAAGCGCAGAGACGGCGGTCCAGCGAACCCTCCAGTTTGAATCTCCCACGGCCTGAAGGAGCCGCTCCAGGGTGGCTGGAGCCAGGCTGGGAGCTGCTCCTACCAGCTCCCCGAGCGCAGAGACGGCGGCCTTGCGAACGTCTGAATCGCTATCTCCTGCGGCCTGAAGGAGCCACTCCAGGGTGGCTGGAGCCAGGCTAGGGGCTGCTGCTCCCACCTGCCCGAGCGCAGAGACGGCGGCCTTGCGAACGCTCCAGTCTGAATCTCCCACGGCCTGAAGGAGCCGCTCCAGAGTGGCCAGGCTGGGGGCTGCTGCTACCAGCTGCCCGAGCGCCTTGACGGCGGCCTTGCGAACGTATGAATCGCGATCTCCCGCAGCCTGAAGGAGCGGCTGTAGGGTGTCTGGAGCCAGGCTGGGGGCTGCTGCTGCCAGCTTTCCAAGCGCAGAGAAGGCGGCATCTTGAACCTGGGAATTACTATCTCTCGCGGCCTGAAGGAGCGCCTGCAGGATTTCTGGAGCTAGGCTAGGGGCTGTTCCTACCACCTGCCCGAGCGCAGAGACGGCGGTCCAGCGAACGTGCAAGTCTGAATCTTGTGCGGCCTGAAGGAGCCGCTTCAGGGTGGCCAGGCTGGGGGCGGCGGCTATCACCTGCCCGAGCGCAGAGACTGCGGCATAGCGAACATATGAATCGCTATCTCCCGCGGCCTGAAGGAGCGGCTGTAGGATGTCTGGAGCCAGGCTAGGGGCTGCTCCTACCAGCTGCCCGAGCGCAGAGACGGCGGTCCAGCGAACGTGCAAGTCTGAATCTTCTGCGGCCTGAAGGAGCCGCTTCAGGAGTGGCCAGGCTGGGGGCGGCGGCTATCACCTGCCCAAGCGCCTTGACGGCGGCATCACGAACGTATGAAACGCTATCTCCCGCGGCCTGAAGGAGCGGCTCCAGGGTGGCTGGAGCCAGGCTGGGGGCTGCTTCTGCCAGCTCCCCGAGCGCAGAGACAGCGCCATTGCGAACGTCTGAATCACTATCTCCCGCAGCCTGAAGGAGCGTCTGCAGGGTATCTGGAGCCAGGCTGGGGGCTGCTCCTACCAGCTGCCCGAGCGCAGAGACGGCAGCTTGTCGAACTCTCCAGTTTGAATCTCCCGCGGCCTGCAGGAGCGTCTCCAGGGTGTCTGGAGCCAGGCTGGGGGCTGCTGCTACCACCTGCCCGAGCGCAGAGACGGCGGCATTGCGAATAAATAAATTGCTATCTCCCGCGGCCTGAAGGAGCCGCTCCAGGGTGGACAGGCTGGGGGCTGCTCCTACCACCTGCCCGAGCGCAGAGACAGCGGCCTTGCGAACGTCTGAATCGCTATCTCCCGCGGCCTGAAGGAGCGCGCTGCAGGGTGTCTGGAGCCAGGCTGGGGGCTGCTCCTACCACCTGCCCGAGCGCAGAGATGGCGGCCTTGCAAACGTCTGAATCTGAAATCTTGTACGGCCGTGAGGAGCGGCTGCAGGGTGGCTGGAGCCAGGCTGGGGGCTGCTGCTACCACCTGCCCGAGCGCAGAGACGGCGGCCTCGCGAACGTTCCAGTCTGAATCTCCCGCGGCCTGAAGGAGCCGCTCCAGGGTGGCTGGAGCCAGGCTGGGGGCTGCTGCTGCCAGCTGCCCGAGCGCAGAGACGGCGGCCTTGCGAACCCTCCAGTCTGAATCTCCCGCGGCCTGAAGGAGCCGCTTCAGGATGGCTGGAGACCCTTGCGCTACGGACCGCATGCCCTGCAGCGCATCTGTGAGCAGGGTGAGTAATGCATGATCTCCATTCCTGCGTACCCGCTCTAGCCCTTGGGCAAACCATCCATCAAGCGCACTTATCATGCGAAACTTCTCTTCAAGAGCAGTCCAGTCTCTGTCTCTTTCCCACCCCTTTTCTTGCAGGCATAGCCACTCCTGCACACACTGGAGCTGCAGGAGCAAATGCTGTACCCCTACTACTTCTTGAGGCCCTTCATTGAGCACCTCCAACAGCTTGCGCAGTCCTGCTACACCCTGCACCCTACTTACTCTCCTGCTAGGAAGGATAGGGTCATCCCATACTGCCGCTGGTATTTATGCGCTCCTAGGAACTCGACTGCCTTTGCTCTTCTTTTTTCCTCTTGGGAAAGGAGGTCTTCAGCTAGTTTTTTTCCTGCAAAGTATTCTTGAAACGTGAGGTGGGGGAACTGATACTGTCTTCCTACTGCTGCTAACAACAGTCCACTCTCTTGAGCAATGCCTCTCCTCTGGAGTATTCCTCGATTACTTCTCTGACTGTCTCTCCACTGATCAGTACCTGCCCCCGCTTCAGGCCACGCAAGGCAATTTCCCCTAGCATCGTGAAAACATCCTCTCGCGTCTGCAGGGGCCAATCCTATAGCTTTCCGACTGTCTGCGTACCGCTTCCATATGTATTCTGTAAGCTTGCGGTATAGCCCTAATAGACTGCCACCTTTGCTTTCCTGGCGTACTGCAGCTGCATCATCTTGCCACAAGGCACAGAGTATCTCCAGGTTCACAGGCACATGGGCCACCTGATGCATAGCAGGCTGCTCTTGTAGGAACCCTAGCAGCGCTGCTGCTTTCCCTAGCACTAGGCACATGCTCCTTTACGTACTGCTCCATTTGTAGGTCATTGAACCCTGCATGCTCTATGGATAGCCCTACCAGAGGCCGCTCCTGCTCAATGCCGTAAGGGCGGGAAAGAATAAGCAGTTTGTGCTTGCCTCCTAATGCTTGGCTGATCAGCCCTTCGCTGGCTCCATAGCGTTCGTCCAAACCATCGAGCAGCACCAACGTATCAGGCTGCTCCAAACTCGCACTGACTTGTTGGCGCAGCTGCTTAAAGGCCTCTTCTTCCTTGCCTGCAAAGCAGTTATTGACAATGGCTGTAGCCAGGGTCTCTTCCCTTCTATAATTTAAGTTATCATACTTGCTTTGTTGCAAAGCCCGGATAGGGAGGAGATAAACCATCTGGAATTCTTGGCCCCACTGCCCTTGTGCCCACAAGTAAGCCAGCTTGCGGCTCAGGGTAGTCTTGCCTGTGCCTGCTTCCCCTGTTAGCAATATCCTTTGAATGGCTTTGACTGGTTCTCCTGCTACTACACTTCTATCGTTAAATAGCGCTTCTAAGGCAATGGGGCTTCTCACTAACTCCAGCTGTTCTTGACGCTGGGCGAGCTGGTTTTCTGCACTGCTACCTGCTGGCTGTGCTGCTTCCTGATTGCTTGCTTTTTCCTTTGCCTTAACCTTCTCCAGAACCATGAGCTGGCACTGCATGGAGTGCACCGGTATGGCCTGCTCCTCCCAAAAGTGGCGTAACATGGCTATATTGTTGGTAATGTGTTTGTAAATCCTCACGGGCTCTTTCTATTGCTAGCGGTGGGGGGATGGGTGAGTCTGCTCCAGGAACTACCATGGCTGGACGGACTGATTCTCTGACTATACTGTTGATGATCCCAAATAATTTCCTAGATAAGCGACCTCTGGTAGAAGCTTCACTTGTAGCGCGCAAAGTGCTCAGCTTCTCTTCCAGCTGCTGCCTGCCCAGCCAGCGCTCTGTAGCTACTTGGATAGGATTTGCTTCAGTTGGTCTGCGCCAAAGTAAAAACTTCTTTATGCTCTAGGTAAAAACTTCTTGCTAGGTGCTCTCGTTGCAGCACCCACTATTATTGATCAAGCCTTCCAAGGCATCTTCGGCTGCCTCCCTTTGTACCCCTTGTGTAGCAATGGCTGCAAAACCATCTAGCATGGCCTCTACTAAGTCTGGGTCATCTGCCCACCCTGCTGGTCAGCTCCTTAAGCGCATTAAAGGCTTTTTGGCGGATTGCAGGGGTGTCTACTTGCAAAGCAAGCGTACTGAGCTCTAGGAGAATGCCAAAACGCAGGGCTTTCCGCTCTTCTGGATTCTTGATATGGGCAGCCTGAATGGCTTGCAATCCTTCATAAAATTGACTGCCCTCTGTCTCTGTGAGGCTCAAGATACTGGCACAGTGCATAGCCTGAAGCTGCTCATACCATTTTCCTTTTTTAATGCATCCACTGTCACGCGCTTGTTGGAAGCATTCATATCCTGTGCGGAGTGCATCTATATCAAGGCTCAGAGACATGAAAGCGGCTGATCCCTTGGGTAAGGTAAAGCGCCCCTAGAAGGCCTTGTCCCAAGCGTTCCAGGTTTTCTCGTGGTTCATCGCTTGCCAAGCGCTGCAAGCTTTGCTGCAACACCAAGCTGTGGTAGACAAAAGGATAGTACTGGGCTGCATCAGCAATAGCCTCCAGCTGCTTCTTGAATCGTTGATAGAGCCCATTTTCTTGGGTAGTAGGCAAGCTGCTAGGAGTAATTTGATGGATAAGTACCAGCGCCTGGTGTAAGGCATACAGAATAGGGCGGTAGGTAGGGTAAGTTGCTCTTAAGAAAGATTTTGTAGCGTCTAACCTTTCCAAAAGCTGCTTGCTTAATTGAAGGAGCCGCTCAGGGTCTCCTTGAAAAACCTGAGGGTCAATGTGCTGCAGCGTGTAGGCAAGGGCTTGCAAGAGCGCCTCTGAATTGTATCTACTCTCTTGTGCTTTATGCCACACACTCTCAAAATAGCCGTCTAAGAGTTCTCTATGTGCTGGTATGCTTGGCTGAATATGTGCCAAGGCGCTATATTCTTGTACTGTTTCTGGTTTCAGGGCGAAATTGCCTACAGGCTCTCTGTTGAACCAGTCCATGTAAGCTTCAATCCAGCTGTTGTAGGGCTTGCTGCTCTTCTGGGTCCTGGGCTGTCATTCAGGGCTTTTACAAGGGCTTCTGTACTTTGAATGTCTCCTTGCTCCATGCGCTGTTGGAGGGCTAGGCTTGATTCCTGATGGGTCAAGGTAGCCCTTCTTGTATGAGGGGATGTCTCCCTGGCTTTGTATTCAGGAGCACCCTCTCCTGGCATCATCCCACCCAGCAAGCCTTGCCTGCCTACATAGACAAATTCCTCCAACCCTTGCTTGGCTACATGCAACAGTTGCGCTACCCGGCCTGCCTTCATAGCGCAGGAGCGCTGCTACCTCGCAGTCAGGCGCACAGACAACAGGCAGCACCACTTGACGCTGCGCATGGCCTATGCGCTCGGTTACTTGCGCTTGCCATTGCCCCTCTCTTTGGTATAGCACTACTTCTTTCCCTCCTGAGGCAGTCAAGTGCTGCACTGACGCTGCCTTGGCTAAAGGGACCCTTGGCCTTTGTGTTGGCTGAGCACTGTGCCTAGCCTGGGCCTTTGGACAGTCTTTTAAAGGTTGGGTAATGGCTATGCCTTGGGAAAGCCTTGGGTTGTGGAGAACAGTCCTTGGGGAGGATGGAACTGCTGTGTGATGAGGGAAGCTACTGGAGGACAGGTCTGTGAAAAGTAGGGCGGAAGGAGCAACATGAGCAGCAGCAGGGGATGCTGGAGCGTTCTCCGTGGAAGCACTGATAGACATGGGCTTGTCTGGTGGGTGCTGCTCCTTTCCTACAAGGCACCTAAAGGACTTTTTACTGGCCTGTGGCTGTGTTGCTGCTGGACCAGTATCGAGCTTGAGGTTCGAGGTGCAGCTCTGCAAGGCCATGCTCCAGAGCAAAATGATAGCTATGAATTTTTGAAATTGATTGTACATCATTATGGGGTTAGGAAAATAAATTAGAAATCAGCGTGAGCAATGCCAATTAAGTTAGTAGCTTGTTAGAGCAAGCTGAATATCAATACTATTTTTATTTTTTGCAAGCAACCAGGGAGAAGTTTTTACAAAATCCCCTCAACTTTCCTCTACTGTCCCAGGCATACTGGGCAGTGATACACAATCTCATCTAGCACTTTTTGTACAGCATCCACCATATCCCTTCTGGTGGATGCATGGGATAGGGAATCGGTCTCTCCCATCCCATGTCAAGCGAGCCTACCATAGTTGCTCCTGAAGAACGCTGCTCCATCCTTGATTGAAAAACGCTACAAGCCCTTGATGGGTGCCATGGGCGGAGTCATTGCTTCATTGGCTCAGCACTATAAAAGGCGGCAGGGTTTGGACGCGCTTCTGGTTTGCACTCATGGGCAATGTATTGCTGTTTGCGCCTGGGCTAGGCTTCCTCGTCTACTTATTTAATTGGGAATTAGCACTCAAAGGAGGATTAATGCCTTTTGTAGTCACTATACCTATCAAGGCAGCTTTGGCAGCTTATTTGTCTGTGTATATCCAGGGTAAGTACTTGAGGAAAGCTAAGTGAACCAAGTGCAGACGCCTTGGCCTTGTCAATGCCTTCAGCTCCTTTAGATGCTGCAGACAAGGAGCCTATATCTAGGCAGGCTTTGGGGAAGAAGCTTAATTCCTATGAAGGATCTCTGGAGGAACTTTTGCTTAGCTCAACAAAACGCAAAAAGGGGCCAGTCCCTTGGTAAGGCAAGCAAATACTTTGTCAATCATAAGCTGCTACAAAGTAGTGAGGTAAGGCTTGAGCTTTTCCAGGGTAGCCTTGTCAAGGAGCACCAAAGAACCCAGTTCCTCTAACGTGGCAAATGGTCCATGCTGGGCGCGGTACCGAACAATGCTTTGGGCTTGCTGGTAACTTATGTAAGGATGAGCAGCAAGTGTCTGGAAGTCAGCAGTGTTAACATTCAGCTTGGTAGGTTGAAAGTCCGTATGAATGTAGGTATGCTTTTTGAGGCGTTCAATCACTGCTGCTTGAAGCCCATATACTTCTTGGTACTGTGCCTGGTCTATAAAACCCCCTAGCCTGTTACGGAACTTCATAATCCTAGGTGATAGCGCAGGACCTATTCCTTGAATTGTCTTGAGCTGCGTTTCATCGGCTGTGTTGATGTCCCAAAGTAGATGCTGTGAGGGACGTACCTTAGCTCGGCTTTTGCGCGCTGCCTGGGTACTGCTGGCATGATTAGACTTGGTAAGATCTGTAGTTTTAGCAGTGTGTGCTTGTGCTTTTAGCAACGCTAAGTTTCGCTCCAATAAAGCAACATCTTGGTCATAGTTGGCGTTAAGACGCTTGCTGTGGTACCACTTGAGGGCCTGTGGCGCTAGCAAGCATGTGCTCGTCAGCAACAGGAGCAAAAGGATGCCATTGGTTTCTGCCTTAGAAAAGCCAAAATGATCACGAATCATAGCCTTGAGCCACGAAAGCATAGTAATGATGGCTATGTTTTTCTCCTTTTTCTAAGCCACAAATAAGCTAGCTTGCGCTAGAAATCCACAGCTACTTTTTCAGACTACTTAACCCTATCACCTTGATTTGCTCATGCAAAGAAAATAGCTCTTTGCCTGGTATAATGATGTTAAGCTCGGCCAAAGACAAGTCCTGAAGCGCAATATGCATAGAACGGCTGAGTTTAGGAGCATCTGTGTATTTAAATTCATAACCAATACGTTTACCATCTTTGAAGACCAACAGGTCAAGTTCGGCACCAGTTTGTGTGCGCCAGTAATAGCAATCGTTTTGGTCTACGCCTAAAGTAAAGATTACTTCTTCAAGGGCAAATCCTTCCCAAGAAGCCCCTACTTTGGGATGGAACTTGACATTTTTACCTTGAATTCCTAACAAGGCGTGCAATAGGCCACTGTCTCTGATGTAAACTTTGGGTGCTTTGATTTGCCGCTTTTTTATGTTCTCGTACCATGCTTTTAAGCAACGAACCATAAACGCTCCTTCTAGTATGTCAATACGCGCTCTAATGGTTTTGTCTGTGACGGCCAAGGATCTACCCAACTCAGTATAATTCAGTATGTTGCCATGGTAATGGGCCAGCATCATCCACAGTTCCCTCATTTGCTGTGGCGAAGCGTTGAATCCCAGGGCAGCTAAGTCCCTTTCTAAAAAAGTGCTGATGTAGGCCTTTCTCCATTCATAGCTATCTTCATCTAGGGCGGCTAAGTATGATCTGGGGAAACCTCCTCGATCCCACAACTGATCCAGATTACCTGTTTCCTCTAGTTTAAAAGGGGTCAGCTCTACGTACTTGATACGACCCGCAAGGGTCTCTGAAGATTGTTGAATAAGGTCACGAGAAGCGCTTCCTAAAATGAGTAGCCTAAGGTCAGGATTTTGGTCTACAAGCACCCGCAAATAAGGAAACAGTTCAGGCCTGCGTTGTATTTCATCCAGGACAATAAGGCCTTGTAGGCGTTCGAGTGCCAGCTTAGGAGCAGCCAGCTTTGCCAGGTCAGCAGGATCTTCAAGATCAAAGTGGTGGACTTGGTCAAAGCGGTCCTTAAAGGACCTGGCCAAGGTTGTCTTGCCACACTGCCGGGGCCCTACTAGGGCACAGACAGGGAAAATCCGCAGTGCGTTTTGTATCAAATGAATATAATGCGAGCGATTTAACACCTTGCAGATTCGGAATAAAATTCCGAATCTGCAATATCTTTTCGGTAATGCCGAGGGATGTTGCTTCAAGGCCGCGCTGTTGCCTTGAAATCAATATTTTGATGGCTAAGAAAAGCCAAGGGCGAAAACATATAGCTGCTTCTACACCTTACAAATTCGGAACTAAATTCCGAATTTGTAAGGTGTACTGGACAAAACGATGCTACGTCCATTGTATATACCGTTTCCACTTGTCTAACACCTGCTGAAAGTCTTGAGGCAACGGGGCTTCAAACTGCATGGCTTGGCGAGTCGTAGGGTGCATGAATCCCAAAGATTGGGCATGCAGCGCCTGGCGAGGCATCAGCTGAAAGCAGTTCTGCACAAAGGCTTTGTATTTTGAAAAACGTTGCCCCCTTAAGATTTGGTCGCCTCCATACATAGCATCGTTGAAGATAGGATGCCCCAAGTGTTTCATGTGTGTACGGATTTGGTGGGTACGGCCTGTTTCAAGGTTACATTTTAACAGCGAGACATAACGCAGATTTTCAATAACCTGGTAATGGGTGACAGCACGCTTGCCTGTTTCTGTTTCAGAAAAAGTAGCCATCATTCGTCGATCTTTGGGACTCCTGCCAACCTTGGTATCAATAGTGCCCGTGGCTGCAGTAGGTTCCCCCCACACGAGCGCATAGTAGGTCCGTTCTATAGAATGGTCATAAAATTGTTTGGCCAAGGCAGTCATACTTTCCTCAGTTTTGGCAATCACTAACAACCCCGAGGTGTCTTTATCAATTCGGTGCACCAAGCCTGGCCTCCCCTCATTATACTTCTGAGTAGGAAGCTGCTTAAAGTGATGTACCAGTGCATTGACCAGTGTTCCAGTCCAGTTGTTATAGGCAGGATGCACGACCATTCCTGCAGGCTTATTGACAATAAGTAAGTCTTCATCTTCGTAGATAAGGTCTAATGCAATAGGCTCAGGCTCTACTTCATTGAGCCGTGGTGGCATAGGAAGTACTACCTTAATCTCATCCTGTGGTCTGACTTTGTAGCTCGGCTTGGTGGGCTGCTGGTTGACAAGGATAAACTTGTTCTCAATAGCCAGCTGAATCCTGTTACGTGTAGTATTGGGCAAGCGGTCTATCAAAAACTTATCGATCCTTGTTGTCCCCTGCTTAGGATCTACTGTGAGGATATGGTGTTCAAAGAGCCCGTGCTCTTCCTCTATGCAATAATGGTGTCCGTTTCTCAAGCTCTCTTTTTAAATTTTTAGCCTTTTCTATATAAGAAGTTAAGATTTCAAAGTGTTTTGTTGATACGATTTACAAGCATATTGGAAACTCCGCCCAAGGTCTATCTTAGTACTTGCAGGACAGTATTAGTTTGGCTGTGTCAACAATATTCAAGTTTTTGCATCCTTCAATGCTTTTACTTTTTCTGTTTGTTGACAGCTGGCGAGACAAATTTAAGTCGAATAACTTTGAGAGGCTATAAATCTTTGCTCAACAGCCTCCTTATAGTCCAGGAAATTTTAGCAAAGCAATGCGCAGCTACCTATCCTTTACAATCCATACTCACTTTGCTTCTCTCCCAAGAGGCTTTTATATTGGCCAACCTTTACGAAGTTGATTCTGTATGCAAGATTTTGTCGCTAACCTGCGCTGGCGCGGTATGATTCATAGCATCATTCCTGGCACCGAAGAACAGCTGAAAAAAGAAAATACTGCTGGCTATGTGGGCTTTGATCCTACAGCTCCATCTTTACACATTGGGAACCTGGCCACCATCATGTTACTCAGACACTTGCAGCTAGCAGGCCACAAGCCTGTGGTTGTAGTGGGAAGTGCCACGGGCATGATTGGAGATCCTTCAGGGAAGTCAACAGAAAGGAGACTACTGAGTGAGGAAGAGCTACGCTATAACCAAGCTTGTGTCAGCAAACAGTTGAGCTGCTTCTTGGACTTCTCTAGTCAAGCGCATGGTGCTGTGTTGCTCAACAATCTGGATTGGTTCAAGGACATGGGTCTTTTGCAGTTCTTGCGAGAAACAGGCAAGCACCTTTCTGTTAATTCTATGCTAGCTAAAGATGCAGTAAAGCAGCGTTTAGAAGCAGGCATTTCTTTTACTGAATTTACCTACCAGCTGCTGCAGGGTTATGACTTTTATTACTTGTATACCCACCACAAAATAAAGCTACAAATGGGGGGTGCAGACCAATGGGGCAACTTAACGGCTGGCGCAGAGCTGATCAGAAAAAAAGCAGGCGGAACAGCTTTTGCCCTTACCACGCCACTAATTACCAAAGCAGACGGCAGCAAGTTTGGCAAAACCGAACAAGGCAACTTATGGCTAGACCCTGGCATGACTTCGCCCTATGCGTTCTATCAATTTTGGATGAACTGTTCAGATGAAGAGGCATACAAGCTCGTCAAAGTCTTTACGCTGTTGAGCCAAACAGAAATAGAAGCATTGATACAAGCACATGCCGCTGCGCCCCACCAACGCATTTTGCAGCAAGCCATTGCCAAAGAGCTCACTATCACCGTACACTCAGAGCTCGCCTATAACCAAGCAGCCCAGACTGCTCAGATATTGTTTAGCGATGTCAACCAAGAAGCTATCCAAGCTCTCGCTGAGCAAGACTTACTTACTATTTTTGCGAATGTACCCCAAGTAACTATCAGCAAGGAACAGCTGGAAGCTATCACCGATGTTACGGAGTTGGTTTCTAGTACTACACAAGGAGTTATTTTTGACTCAAAAGGAGAAGCACGCCGAATGATCCAAGCAGGAGGGCTGAGTATCAACAAAGTCAAGGTTACAGACCCGTACCAAAAGCCTTTGATCAGGCTTTTGCAAGATCGTTATATCCTCATTCAGCAAGGTAAAAAGTCTTATTACCTGATTGCTGTTAAATAGGAGGTTTATAAGGCACAACCAATTGCTTAAAGCGTTGTACTTCTCCTTGAGGCCGCTCCTGGCTCTGTTGCAAATAGGAGAGATAAATAATTTTGGATCATAGTGCTGGGAGAGGTGTTTCTCTAGTAAGGCAATAAGTTGTTGGTAATAATTCTAATTTCTCTTTGAAGCCCTTGTCCATACTTCTATAAATCAATCTCCCCTTTTTAAACATCCGCATTATCTCAAACATTTTTTTAGGATTGCATAGGTTGTTTTTCATGGTCTTAAAACCCAGCGTGGCGCTGACCAAGCGCTTCAGCTTCCCATGATCCGATTCGAGCCTATTATTGCAGGATTTGACCTGCTTGTGCTCTATGTCCATGGGGAATTTTCCTGCTGTTTCCAGCTCAACTATAACTTTTTTATAGCAGGGATGCTTGTCTGTATAAATGGCTTGGGGTTGCTTCCATTTTTTTAAAATGCTCACGGATTTGCTGATGAAGCGTTTTTCAACTTTGCTGTTGCGCGTAGGGGGGGATAGATAAAAATGGTATACCCGCTTCATCTAGTGCTCTGTAGCAATAAGCCCATTGGCTCTTTATAATACAGGCCTCATCCAGGTACCAGCTATAAGCCCAGCCTAGACTTTTAATTTTAATATCATTTTAGTCTGTCTAATAGCTTAGGAGCGTAATATTACATACAGTGGTATTGGGCAGAGTGATCTACGGCTACTCCCACCCACCTAACATCTCTCCCAAATCACAATAGCTAATTCCGTACTTACAATCCTATCTTAGGGCCTAGATGATGAGGTCGTATTAGATAGCCTCTTTTGAAGGTTTGTATGTTTATTGCCCATTAATCATTAACAGATCTTAAAGTTAGCCTCTATACCCTCTATTTACAACAGAGCCATGTTGTCGCAATAGCCCGGTGACCTTGCGGTACACCATGGTTGGATGGATTTAACGGTATACAAGAGCGCGATTGAGCGCCTTTTGATAGCGCCTGGCATTGCGCAAATGCTCTTCAAAGGACTGCGTAAAATAATGATAGCCTGAAAAATCTTCTTTGGCAGAAAAATATAGATAATTGTGCATTGTAAAATTTAAGACAGCATCGACCATGGCAATGCTAGGTAAACTGATAGGACCTGGAGGAAGTCCCCTATACTTGTATGTATTATAAGGTGAATTAATGGTCTTGTATTTGTGCAATACCCGCCTTGCTGAAGGATCTCCCAATGCATATAGCAATGTGGGGCATGACTGTAGGGGTATCTTCTTTCTTAGCCGATTCATATAGATACCTGCAATAACAGGTGCTTCTTCAACTTTGTTGGTCTCTCCTTGTACTATAGAAGCCAAAATAACCACTTCTCGTGGAGTAAGCTTGAGTTGCTGCGCCTTATTGAGCCTATCTTTATTCCAAAATCGCTTGTACTCCGCATGCATCCTTTCAAAAAGTCCTTCTGGAGTAATAGTCCAGTAAACCTCATAGGTATTGGGAATGAACATAGTCATCACATTTTCTATACTAAAACCATACTGGCTGACGAAAGCTGGGGTATTTAACAATTGCTTAAAGCTAGCAGCATCCATCGCAAGGTCTTTTGTGATTTTTTCCGCTACCTCTGTCTTGTTGCGTATATGGTGCAAAACGACCTTCACAGGCTGTTGCTTGCCTGCTCTGAGCAGTTGAATGACCTCCCAATTGCTCATATTGGTTTGCAACCGATAAGCACCTGGAATGACCCTCTTATCGTATTTCAGAAGACATGCTACAAGGTTAAAAGAAGCCAGGTTGCTGATATACCCTTCTTTGTGGAGTGTAGCTTTGAGTTCTTTGAAACTAATACCCTGTGCAATGTTTAAATGTTGGTCAGGCTTTCCTACGAGAACGTTAGGACACATAAAGATCCTATAAGCAGTTAACCAAGAGAAAATTAGGAGTATGGCACAAACAATGGCAGCAAATGAGAGTATATTTCTTTTACGCATAATGTTTACAAAATAAGGTGCACTGCATAACGCCTCAAAAAGCCAAACTACCTTAATTGTTTCTCAGCACAAACCTCCTTGTTTGTAATTGTAATTGAGCTGTTGAAGACACCTCGCCTGTAATAGACCACAATTCCAAAATTCAGGGCTTGTCTATTGCGGATAAGTAAGTTAGGAGCTAATATTGCCCTGCACAATCACTTTCCTCCTTAGCTCAGTTGGTTAGAGCATCTGACTGTTAATCAGAGGGTCGCTGGTTCGAGTCCAGCAGGAGGAGCACCAACTGATGTACCCTATCAATACACTCCTTCAGGCTACCAAGGAGCCTATGCGCTCTCACATCTGGTCTCTTCCACGACCACCACTACCCTCCCCCTTCTTTCTTCAAAAGTTTCTACTACAACGCGTCAATAAAGTCACTTTTTATTCACATTTGAATAATTTAGCACTTTATGTACATATTATTTGATCTTTTCTGCACTATATTGAACTGATTAACAAAAGATTAAAATTATACCATGAGTAAACACAGAGGTGAAATTGTAGAAGCCATTGTCAGAGCTAGTGGCTATTCTATCAAATCCCTTTCAGAAAGGCTAAGCGTCAGCAGAAACACAGTCTACAACAAATTCAAGCAATATGACTTGAGCTATGAATTTATCGTTAGGGTAGGTGATATTATCCATTACGATTTTACTACCAAGTTTCCTGAGATCAAGAATACCTTTGACTTAGGCAGCAACCAGGGTGCTGCAGAGCTGTGGCGACTAGAACAAAAGTATACCCGCTTGCTTGAACGCTACAATGCGCTCCTTACTTTTTTGATCAAGCTCTCCAATGACCACGATATAGAAAGGATCAGGGGGGACATGAACCAATTATTTGAGCTGTCGCCTTAGGGCGCCTCTGTAAGTATTGTTTTAGTAAAGTGAGCAGCACAATAATTGTGGCACCTTAGGTCAATCCACAAGCAATATCCTAAAGCTTTCCAAACAACAGCCTCCCAATAATGACCGTATGCAAAGCCAAAAAACACTTGGGGCAGCACTTTCTCAAAGACAAAAACATTGCTCGCAAGATTGTAAGTGCCTTAACGCCAGATGACAGCCAGCGGACGATCATAGAGGTAGGACCAGGTACAGGCATCCTAACCGAGCTATTAGTACAAAAGCATCTCTCTAGCCTGTACTTGGTAGAAATAGATCCCGAGCTAGTTACCTATTTACAATGCACTTATCCTGTTTTACAACACCGTATTATCGCTGCAGACTTCCTTCAACTAGGTTTAGACCAGCTATGGAGCACCCCTTTGGCTATCATTGGCAATTTTCCCTACAACCTCTCTTCCCCTATTTTTTTCAAGGTACTGGCGCATCGGCAGCAAGTACATGAAGTGGTGTGTATGATCCAGAAAGAAGTGGCAGAACGCCTGGTAGCCCCACCCGGGAGTAAGGTGTATGGTATTCCTAGCGTTCTGTTACAAGCTTTCTATAATATTGAGTACCTCTTTGCAGTAGGACCACAAGTGTTTACCCCGCCACCGCAGGTACAGTCCGCTGTGGTCCGTCTCAAGCGCAATGACAAAAAACAGCTCGATTGCGATGAAAAGCTTTTCTTCAAGGTTGTTAAGACAGGTTTCCAGCAGCGTAGGAAGACCTTGCGGAATGCACTCAAGCCACTGCTCCCAGAAGCACTGCGGAACTTAGCTGTGCTCGACCAACGGGCAGAACAGCTTACTGTTGAGGATTTTGTGAGGATCACTAGGTCATTAGGTGATTTCTAGTGGTTCTTTGATTGGGTTACCTATTCCTTTTTCCCCTTGTGACCCCAAGTAGGTTCACAACTTAATTATTGATGATTACTTAGCATGGCCAGCATTGATTTTAAAACCTTAATCCTTCACGAAGACGAAGACTACATCGTCATCAATAAGCCACCTTTTATCACAACCCTAGCTGACCGCACACAACCGGGCCATAACCTCTTACAGCTTGCTAAAGCTTATCATCCGCACGCTCAAGTAGGGCATCGTTTAGATAAAGAAACCTCTGGCGCACTAGTCCTGGCTAAGCACCCAGAAGCTTACAAAGCACTGTGCCATCAGTTTGAAACAAGGACTGTCGCCAAGACCTACCATGCAGTGCTAAAAGGCAGCCATCATCTTCAGGGGCACCTTGTAGAAGCTCCCATTTGCATCACGCGCAGACACCTAGCCAAAATCGACGCGCGCGAGGGGAAAAAAGCAACCACGATCTTCACGACGCTGCAGGCCTTTGAGGGTTACACGTTGGCCATTTGCGAACCTATTACAGGTAGGATGCACCAAATTAGGGTGCATGCTGCTTATCTTAAAGCGCCTCTTATTGGTGATACGCAATACGGCAGTTATCTACTTTACCTTTCTGACTTGAAAAAGCGTTACCGCTGCAAGCAGCATACCCAAGAACAACCCTTGACACAAAGGGTAGCTTTGCATGCCTATAAGTTAGCTTTCACAAGTTTTCAGGGACAAAATATTATTGTACAGGCCCCTTATCCAAAAGATTTTGCTGTGTTGATTAAGCAGCTCCAGCGGTATGCCGCAGTAGCCGATTACACAAACACTGATAGCTCACCTACAAGTAGATTGAATAAAGTCTAATAACTCCCTACAACGTGTTGCATTTCAAAGAACAAGCTACTAGCTTTGCATGTTTACAGCATAGTAAAGTCACTATTGCACCAAACGCTATTTTAAGAAACAAGGTGGATCACATAAGTTACAAAACAAGGTCAGTCAACCGACAAAGCATCCAAAAAGGATGGGTACTTGTAGATGCTGCTGGACAGAGCTTAGGACGCCTATCTAGCCAAGTAGCCGCTATTATTCGTGGCAAGAACAAGCCCCATTTTACGCCTCACGTAGATTGTGGAGACAACGTCATTGTCATCAATGCTGCAGAAGTGCGGCTAACCGCCAAAAAATGGGATAAAAAAGAATATGTCTCCCATACAGGCTATCCAGGTGGACAAAGGTTTAACACACCTAGAAAAGTTCAAGAGAAATTCCCTACACGTATCATGGAGCATGCCGTCAAGGGTATGCTCCCTAAGAACAGACTAGGGCGTAGATTATTCCACAACCTCTTTATTTATGCAGGCCCAGAGCATAACCACACAGCCCAACAACCTAAAAAAATCCTATAAAAACTGAGGCATGGAAACAACCAATGCAATAGGCAGAAGAAAGACCTCTGTAGCTAGAATTTATTTGACCAGTGGTCAAGGTAACATCAAAATCAACAAAAGGTCATTGGAAAACTACTTTCCTTCTGAAGTGCTAAGAATGATTGTATATCAGCCTTTAGCCATGACAGAGGTAGCTGCACAGTACGATATACAAGTAAATGTAACAGGTGGCGGCCTCAGAGGACAGGCAGAAGCTATCCGTCTAGCCATTGCAAGAGCTCTTTGTCAAACCGAGCCTGAGCGTCGTACTGGACTCAAACAAGCAGGTCTCCTCACTAGAGACCCTAGAATGGTTGAACGCAAGAAATATGGCCGTAAAAAAGCCAGAAAGAGGTTCCAGTTCAGCAAACGTTAAGATAATTACCAACTGAATGATCACGATAAAACCTAAGGACTTACTCGACGCAGGTGTTCACTTTGGACATTTAACCAGAAAGTGGCATCCCAATATGGCTCCCTTTATTTTTATGGAGCGTAATGGCATCCACATCATTGACCTGCACAAAACGCTCTTGCATCTACAAGAGGCAGCTAACATTTTAAAAAATATTGCCCGTTCTGGTCGAAAAATTTTGTTTGTAGCCACAAAAAAGCAGGCCAAGGAAGTAATAGAGCGAGAAGCTAAGCGGCTCGATATGCCCTATATAACAGAGAGATGGCTAGGTGGTACACTGACTAATTTTGTTACCATTCGTAAGCTTTTGAAAAAATGGGCTTCCTTTGACAAGCTCATGAGAACTGACGCTTACAAGAACATGGCCAAAAAAGAGCAGCTTACAGTTGCTCGAGAAAAATACAAGCTTGAACGGCTATTGCGAGGTATTACAGACGTCACAAGGCTTCCAGCAGCTGTCTTCATCGTAGATATCAAGAAGGAAAACATTGCTGTTAAAGAAGCACAAAAGCTGGGTATCCCTGTATTTGCCCTGGTTGATACCAATGTAGATCCCAGGTTGGTTGATTATCCTATCCCCAGTAACGACGATGCTGCTCGCTCCGTCGAATTGATTATCAAGGCCATTGGTAGTGCCATTGAAGAAGGGCTCGCAGAGCGTCAGCAAGAAAAAGATTTAGAAACCACTGATAAACCAGAAGCTTCAAAGCCACCAAGAGAACGCGGCGTTGAAAAAGTAGTTTTCTCGGAAAAAGTGAAAAAACATTTAGGACAAGCTAAAACCGTTATTTCTGAAGCCGCCAAGGAGACGGTAGACAAGCTCGCTTCAACTATTGAGCAAACAGTTCAAGCAGCTAAGGTTGCTGTGCCAAATACAGCTAATGGAGAGCAACAGGAGAGAAATTCAGCTGGGGCAACCAGCATTGGCAAGGAGGAAACTCCCCAAATAGCACTCCCTGATAAAGCTGAAGCCTAAATTGTGAAATGTGAGTACCGTATTTTAGGCCAACTGTTCGTTTAAATTATAATTTCCCAACCCTAACCTTTTCTCTTTGTCCTTACTTAGAGTAAGCAACTTTATAACCCAATAGCTTCCAATGATTACTGCACAAGATGTTAAGCAATTAAGAGACCAGACAGGCGCTGGTGTGATGGATTGTAAAAAATCCCTGGAAGAGGCAGAAGGTGATTTCGAAAAAGCCATCGAAATACTGAGAAAAAAAGGACAGAAAGTATCTGCTATACGCGCTGACAGAGCTACTACTGAAGGCATGGTGTTTACTAAAACGAACCTCGAGCACAACTATGGTGCCATCATTGCGCTCAGCTGCGAGACAGATTTTGTAGCTAAAAACAAAGATTTCCAGCAACTAGGCCAAAGCATCTTAGAGGCAGCTTTCGTTCAGCAACCTGCCACTACTGAAGAGCTCTTACAACTTACGGTCGAGGGTAGAGGTACTATAGAAGAGAAAATTACAGAACTGGCAAGTAGGGTTGGAGAAAAAGTAGTCATCAGTGCTTATAAGACCCTGAGCAGTGAGACTGTGGTCCCCTACATCCATCTAGGTAGCAAGTTAGGGGTACTGGTAGGGCTAAAAGGTGGTCGTAGTGCACAAGCAATTGAAACGGGTAGAGCTGTAGCTATGCAGATTGCTGCGATGAACCCCTTAGCCGTTGACAAAGATGACATAGAGGTTACTATCATAGAGAAAGAGCTAGCTATTGCCCGGGAACAAGCCCGCAATGAAGGAAAACCTGAAGCCATGATCGACAAGGTTGCGCAAGGCCGCCTTAACAAGTTTTTCCAAGAAAATACTCTCCTCAACCAAAATTTTGTAAAAGACAATAAGCTAACCATTGCTCAATACCTGCAAAGTATCACCCCAGGCTTAACCGTATCTGCTTTTCAAAGGGTTTCTGTGGCAGGCTAAAGCCGATAAATTCGCTGAAAAAAGCTTATACGCAATGGCCTACTCCTACTACAATGGCGCACTGAAGCCCAATATGTCTAAAATCCTAAGGCTATTTTGCAGCAAAATTATAAATACTCGTTGCTCCTTGCCTAAGGTTATCCCTAGGACACTTGAGCCTTTCCTATCATTCATCTAAAGGCAACTCATAAGCAACAGGAATGCTGGATGGTCTAATAAACCGAAGCCACAGTACTCTTCCAGGCTTAAGTGCTACTTCCTTACGCAACCGGTTCTTAGACAGTAATGATCTTTTTTTGATACCGTACTTTTGTGCTACGCTCCACCAACTCTCTTCTTCTCGGGCAATGTGAAAGTGAACTTCTGCCTTACTTCGTTTGGAAGCATAATAATACACTTGATCAGGAATAACTGTGTGGTCTTTATCAATATCATTGAACGCTAGAAATTGTGCCACAGCAATGTTACCTACCTTGGCAAGCGACTCAAGCGTATCTCTCTGCTGCGCTTTAATCCCTACTATGCCATTGATCTCTGTTACTTCCTGGCCACTTTTTTTATCGCCGCAGGTGGTAATGAAAGGAAATGCTGCTGCTCGTTCCCAATAGTGGGCATAGTTTAGTTTATGCTTTGCTACCCCAGCTTCTAAACTTGCCTTGTTGTACTGAGCGTACTGTTGATGGGTTAGTGGAATGATGGTTGCATGATCTGCATCATGAGGGACCCTTGAACGCTTGAGCCATTTGTTGTAAGCCTTGAGTTGTGCTTTATCTACTCCGAACTCTTGGGCAAGCTCACGCAAACTTTTGCCATGCGCCTCTTTATATTCGTACAAATGAAGCACTGGATGGGGTCCTTTGCCAATTATTTGCTCAAAAGCTGTTTTAAAAGCCAAAAAGTGAATGATATACAGGTGAGCATCAGGCTCTATAGGCATAGACTTAGCCCCTATATATTCGGCCTTGGTAAACTTTTTAGCCCCTCCTCTCCCTTCATGGTAAGCTAGTAAGGCATACAACCAATTATGGAATTGTTCATTGTTCCGCTTGAGGTACTTGGCTGCGCCTCTGGTTGCTGCACCAATGTGCATCCTTTCGTCTACATACTGATCTATCTTTAATCCTACTTCTCGTGATGCAGGCTCTTTAAACTGCCAAAATCCTACGGCATTAGAGGTAGAAACGAGGTCTGCTACCAGCGAACTTTCTTGGAGAACTATATACTTAAAAGCTTCTGGTACATTTTCTTCTTTGAGTATTCTTTCTATGATAGGCAGAAACAGGTTAAAACGATTTACTAGTTCTTGGAAGTGTCGATCGCTTTGAGTAAGGCTATCCACTTTTTCTTGGATACGCTCTTTGGCACCTTTACTGATCTTCAATTGCATATCTGCAAACCTGATTCTAGAGGGTACGCAAGGGGTAGCTCCGTAGGCCTGTGCACCAAAAACAAGAAAGCAAAGCAGTAAGTGGAGTTTCATCTTTTTCTCAAAACCATGAGTCCATCTCTGATGGGGAATAGCACATTTTCTACGCGAGGGTCACGATGTACTCGGGTATTAAAATCTATAATTGCCTGGGTTTTTTTGTCTGTAGGTTGGCCAGTTGCTGTCAACACTTTACCTCCCCAAAGGACATTATCGGCTATGATAAAACCGCCTGGTCTGACATGGTCAAAGACTAGATCATAGTAATGCGTATAATTTTTCTTATCTGCATCAATAAAAACAAGATCAAACACTTCTTCCAGCTGAGGGATGACGTCAGCTGCTTGCCCAATGTGGTACTTTACTTGGTGTGCAATGCCAGCTTGTTCAAAGTAGCTCCTGACGGTTGCTGCTAACGCTGCATTTTTATCAATAGTATGGAGCATACCTCCCTCCTGCAGGCCCTCAGCCAAGCATATAGCAGAATATCCTGTATAAGTGCCAATCTCCAGGATTCTAGTAGGCCGGATCATGTGTGCAAAAGTTGCCAACACACGCCCTTGCAGGTACCCAGAAAGCATCTTAGGCATAGGGACCTTGGCATAGGTGTCGCGATGGATTTGCGCCAACAGCGGAGGTTCTGCTCCAGTATAATCCTCAGCATAAGCTTGAATAGTGCTGTAAGCGCATCCCATAACATCAGATTTGTGTAAGCGTCATATGCTTTAACCCCTTAAGCACCTGGCTGGGGTAGTTGGATAAAATAAGTGCAATCTTGTGGGGTACTTTCTAAGAGGTCACGGTTGAACTCTGTGTTGTTGGCAGCAGCACGACTTCCAAAAGCTAGGGCGAATAATACATTATACAATACTTGTTGGACTAGTTGTATAGACACACTGAATCAGTTTAATGGGCATCAAATATAGTAGAAAGTACAGCCAACCACCACATGCCTACCAATGCGTCCCCATACTTCTTAAAAGGATTGATCAAAAAGTACTACAAAATATTTTGCAACTGCTCTTTGATTTTTTCCACCTCTTCTTTCATGAGAATGACTTCTCTTTGGATAGCCGCATCATTAGCTTTGGCACCTAAAGTATTGATCTCTCTTCCTATTTCTTGGGCAATAAATCCTAGCTTCTTGCCCTTTGCCTGGCAGTTCTCCATGACCTCTTCAAAATAAGTGAGATGTCTGGCTAGGCGTACTTTTTCTTCAGTAACGTCCAGCCGCTCTACGTAATAAAGTAACTCTTGCTCCAGCCGGTTCTCATCAATACTATAGGATGTAGCCAGGGTAGTAACACCAGCATGCAGCTTTTCTCTTATAGCTTTAACCCGCTCAGGATCTAGTTTTTGGATAGCTTCCAAACTCTCTTTGATAGCCTGTAGACAAGCTTTTAGTTGTGTAGTCAAAGCCTCTCCCTCAATTTTTCTGCTTTGGTCGCACTGCTGTAGGGCTTCCTGGATGACTTTTTCAACAAGCTTTTCGTCTTCTTCTGGTGCAGTGTCATTCTCATGCTCAACGCTAGCAGTCACTCCAGGAAATTGCAAAGCCACCTGAAAAAGCCCGTGAAGAGGAGCACCTACTTCTTGTGCCAACGCTTGCAGCATGCTATAGTAGTTTGTGAAAAGGGCTTGGTTGATTTGTATACTAGGGAGCGTTGTATCTTTAAGCGCGTAGCTTACTGCAAGGGTTATTTTTCCACGCTCAAGTTGCGCAATGGCTAAATTTCTCCATGCGATCTCCTGTGCTACAAATACTTTGGGCAAGTGCAGGCTCACGTCTGCATGTTTAGCATTAATGGATTTGACTTCTGCACTTACGCGCATCCATCCGTCTTCATAATCAGCTTTGCCGTAGCCTGTCATGGACTTTAACATATCATAAAAGTTATCAGTGAGTTTGAATTGCTAACTCCCTCCATTGAGAGGTTTTAACCTGCGCAAGAATCAGCGCTAACAATAGTGCCCTAGGTGCTAGGGGGCAAGTCGAATTCTATTTAACTGAACTTCCCAGGGCAGTTCCCTTTGCCACAATAAGTGCTCTACAAACACTTGAGCCCAATAAGGCGCAAGCGAAACGCCTTTGGTACCTAAACCATTAAAGATACCCACCTGCGGGTGCTCCGGGTGTAGACCAATGAAGGGCTTTCTATCAAAAGTAGCAGGTCGAATACCAGCCTTTTGGCCTAGCACTGTATAACTAAGCTGAAACCTACTGCGCAGTTTCTTTTCCAAGCTCTGCCTAGCCCTTGCTGTAGGCGCTAAGGACAAATCACGCCAATCATAGGTAGCTCCTACAATAGCCTCATTGGCTACTTGGGGTAATACAAAAACACTTCTGTTGTAGATTACCTCCAAAGGCTGCTGAAGTGCTACAGAAAGCCGTTCTCCCTTGACTGGTCGCAAGGACAAGCCTTTGAAAAAGGGGTTTTGCTGGGCTTGAGGCCCTTCACAAAAGATAAGCTTGTGGGCTTTGAGGTGTTGATAATGTACATCGCTGTGAAGCCTTACCTGGTCGTGTACAAAGTCAGCTTCTAGGTATGCCCCTTGGACTTCTAAGTAAGCACGCGTTGCCTCTAAAAAGCAGGAGACGTCTAGATAACCGGTTTGTTTCAGCAAAAGTCCGCCATGGTGCACCACCATATTTTTTTGGTGATAGTCTGTGTCAACCACTGCTTCTACAAAGGTGTTATAGTCTACTGCTAAGGCCCTGGTTAGCCATACAGTTCGCTCTTGTGCCGTCAAAAAAGGCCGAAACATGGGCTTCTCATGCAGAAATTGTGCTGATAGGGTCTGCTCTGCTGCTTTATAAAAGCTGATAAGATAAGGAAACAGCACATCTGCCAACCAGGTTTTGACCATGTTCTTGCCTGTAATTGGATTATAGATGCCTGCTGCTGCACTAGAAGCTTGGTTAGTCTGCCTATTGTTGATGACTACAATGCGCTGACCACTTTTCAGCAGCTGCAAAGCCAATACAGAACCAGCAATACCTTGCCCAATAATAAGAAAATCTAACATGTTATGGAATCAGAAGAGCGAAGTGACAGCTTAGACCTGGCATTTGAAACAATGGAGGAGCTCGCTACCAAGCAAGCATTGAACTAACCAAAAGCATGGGGAAGTAGCCCGTAGGGGAATCGAACCCCTGTTTCCAGGATGAAAACCTGACGTCCTAACCCCTAGACGAACGGGCCAAAACAAGCACTGCAAATATAGCTGTCCGCTATTTTTTTGCCAACTATAATTCCATATTTTAATATTTTTGTCACCATAGCCACCTAGGAGCATTTAGCAGCTAAACTTTAACAAAGAACCCGATAAAAAAGCAAAGATTTGTGAGCGGCTTTACTAAGTAAAAGTTGTCCCATAAAGGTATTTTGAGGTTACATTTT
The DNA here is from genome assembly GCA_963705385.1 of uncultured Cytophagales bacterium. Lineage (GTDB taxonomy): Bacteria > Bacteroidota > Bacteroidia > Cytophagales > Amoebophilaceae > MFD02979-c5. The sequence continues at coordinate 386,019 of OY970075.1, read as the reverse complement.
TTAATAAAAAAACACAAAAGTTTATTAGTGAAGCAGTAAATCCATCTTTTAAAAATTCCAACCATCCAGACCGTTATGTAAGATGAAAAAAGGGGAATATTTTTTTGTACACCTTTGTAGGACTAAGGCTTAATAGCTGTGGGAAGCAGCTGGATAAGGTGTCTGACTTTGCAGAATTTTTATCTGATCTATAGAGAGAAAACCCTCAATGATGCTGACCATGCTCTTTTAGATAGGCTCATACCCACCCTGAAACGCACTAACAATAATCAGAATAGATTTCTACAAAATTTATTGACAATTTTTTCTTGATGATTAAAACTAAAGTAGCCATCAATGGCTTTGGAAGAATTGGCCGACTAAGTCTAAAGGCGCTGCTACAAAAGGAACACATAGAAGTAGTAGCCATCAACGACCTGGCAGACGCTCCCACCCTAGCTCATTTGTTCAAGTATGATTCTAACTATGGACCTTTTTCACAAGGAGTTTTTTGCGACGCCAAGCATATCATTATAGCAGGCAAAGAAATTCAGGTCTATGCTGAGCCTCATCCTGAACAGTTGCCCTGGAAAGCCCTAGGGGTGACCACAGTGCTAGAGGCTACAGGCAAGTTTACAGACCAACAAGGGGCTAGCAAACACCTGATGGCCGGAGCACAGCAGGTAATTATCTCTGCCCCTGCGCAAGGAGACATCCCCACGATTGTGCTAGGGGTCAACGATCATACCTTACAAGGCAATGAGCCCATCATTTCCAATGCTTCTTGCACCACCAACTGTCTGGCACTCATGGCTAAGGTCTTAGACGACCACTTTGGCATTGAGCAAGGCTATATCAACACTATTCATGCTTATACAGCTGATCAGCAGCTGCAAGACGCGCCCCACAAAGACTTACGCAGAGCTCGTGCAGCAGCCCAGTCAATTATTCCTACCTCTACGGGTGCAGCCAAGGCAGTAGGCCTGGTGCTACCGCACCTGCGAGGCAAGCTAGAAGGCATTGCTATGCGTGTGCCTGTTCCAGTTGGGTCTGTGACTGACCTTACTGTACTGCTCAAACGACAAACAACTAAAGAAGAAATCAATACAGCAGTGAAAGGGGCTTCTACAGGAGCACTCAAAGGCATCTTAGCTTATACAGAAGACCCTATTGTCTCGGTAGATGTGATTGGCAACCCACATTCTTGTATTTTTGACGCACAACTTACAGCAGTCAACGAAAGACTAGCTAAAGTGATAGGCTGGTATGACAATGAGGCAGGTTATGCACACCGTATTGCTGATTTGATTAGCAGGCTTCATGATAAAGCGCAAACCTCAAAAAGGCAATGAGCTTCATGCAAAAAACAGTGTCCATTCACTTGCTGAACAAAAGCCTAGCCCTTGCTACGCTGGGATTAGTTTTGAGTATTACCATCCATAATTAAGCAGAGCAGCATATGAAAATAGGCATTTTCTTTGGGGGTCCCTCAAGGGAACGAGAGATCTCTTTTGCAGGGGGCCGTACAGTATATGATAACCTAGACAAAGCTCTTTTTGAACCAGTACCCATTTTTGTAGATAGCCTGGGTAATTTTATCTTACTCAATTGGCAAAATATCTACAAAGGATCTATCCGTGACTTTTATCCGCCTAATGACTTGGTGCCTAAGAGTAAGTTTCAAATTTATATAGAGTCCCTGGGGCTCCTGGATGAAGCGCAGCTGGCACGCCTCATTAGCCGTGTTGGGCAACGCGTGACTCCAGACCAGTTTGCGTCGCTGTTTGACTTTGCCTTTCTGGCCTTACACGGCCCTTACGGCGAGGACGGCACCTTACAGGGCCTCCTTGAGTGGTTTCATATCCCTTACTCTGGCACAGGCGTCTTCGGAGCTGCATTAGGTATCGACAAAATAGTTCAGAAAAAATGGATGCAACAAGCAGGTTTTGCTGTTCCGTCCTACCAAGTCTTATCCAAAAGCGCTTGGCAAGCCACAGTAAACAAGGCGGCTTTGTTTAAGGAAGCGATCCAAGCAATAGGCTTTCCATTGGTGGTCAAGAGCCCTTGCCAAGGCTCCTCTATTGGAATATCCATTATCAAGGAAAAGGATGTTAAGCAGTTTACAGAAGCAGTCAACTGTAGTTTATTTGTCCAGGAAGTAACTACTGCTGTGTGGCAGCGCTTATCACCAGAGGCCAAACAACGATGGCTTTCCTCTTTAATTGACCTCTGCGAAGGGATTGGCTTGCCTGTAGCAGTCAATGGACAGGTTATCTATCACCCAGACACCCTACTTCAATACTTAAACGATCACTTTGCTGCCAGCAGCGACTCCCTTCAGCTCACCAGCCTTCAGGGGGAGGAGGCTGTTTTGTTAGAGGCTTACGTAGACGGCAGAGAATTCTCTTGCATTGTCTTAGAGGAGGAGCCAGGCAAGCCCCTTGCTTTACCTCCCACAGAGATGATCAAAGGCAATAGCCACTTTGACTACAGAGCCAAATACCTACCTGGCATTGTGCGTAAGGAAACCCCTATCCAGCTTCCGCCTACGCAAGTGCAGGCCATTCGGCAAGCTTGTGTACAGCTTTTTCAAACCCTCAATTTTCAAGTATATGCCCGTATCGATGGTTTTATCACCCCTAACTATCAAATTTACCTCAACGATCCTAATACTACAGCGGGCATGAATCCTTCTTCTTTCCTCTTTCACCAAGCCGCTGAAATTGGCCTTAACCCTACGCAACTACTTACCTTTTTAATTCGTACTTCCCTAGCAGTCAGGGTTAGACAAAGTAAAGACGTACAGTACGTACATTCCCTGCTTGACAAGTTGGATACAGACCTTACAATACACAAAGTTTAACTAAGGTGTAGATAAAGGGTAGTTTACTCAACGGGTATTTGGGTTACTGTGTTTAGTCCCATAGAATTATGGTATATTGAGTAAAGATAATAATACATTGTATCCGAGTCTGCTAGCCTAAAAACAGGGGCGAAGGACTGATCCCGCGGATAGGTCTATTGCCTAGGTCCAGTTTTAGTTCACCTTTGCCCCCGTTATATTACTACTTTTTCAGTTGTTTTTCTTTAATTATTCTTCGTTTTATCCTACACCACGAACCTAAAAGGTCCTGTTGAGCAAATCAAGGAAAAAAAGTATCATGAAGGCTACATAAGAAAAGGCAAGCAAGTTGCTTTGATAGGAGTAAACTTTTCATCCAAGATGCACAATATTATAGGGTGGCAGGGAGAGGTATTGGATGAAACTGGTCAAATGATAAAGACCTTGAAGCCTAGTAAAATGAGCAAAGGGTAAGCTTAGAAAAAATAGAGCATTTGTAATAAAGCAAGGATGAATCTATCTTTCACTTGGCTTATAACAACCCCTTTTGAGTTGGCTCAAGCCCTGAGCAAGCCTTTACAATTGAACTAACTATGCAGCTGATAGAAAGAATAACCCTTGATCCTGATGTATGTCATGGCAAACCATGCATCCGTCACATGAGATGGCCTGTAGAAGTTATCCTTGATATGCTTACTGCGGGAATGAGCATCAAAGACATCGTTAGCGAACACCCTGAATTAGAGCAAGAAGATGTTATAGCTGCACTCTCTTTTGCGAAGTCTACACTAATAGGCCAAGTGCTCCAAGCGCGTGTTTCATGAGATTGCTTTGTGACGTACACATTTCTTACAGAGTGGTGAAGTTTTTGAAATCTCATGCTCATGAAGTGGTTCATGTAAACGAGACTTTAGAAAAATGGTATACCAGAGACAAAGCAATTTGTGATTATGCTGACCAGCATGATTACATTGTTTTAAGTAAGGATAAGGACTTTAGAAACAGCCACTTTGTTTGTCGCACTCCTAAAAAGCTGATTCTAATAACCTTAGGCAATGTAAGCAATGAGGATATGGTAAAGAGCTGGATGAGGGCAGCTGAGCTTATTGAGGAGGAAAATAAAAAGCCGTTTTTCCTAATAGAGTTGAGTGGCGATTATATCGCTTTTTCCTAAAGAAGTTGTAGGGGTCATATAGGAACCTTGAATAGGCCTTGACCGATGTTAAGAAAAAGGAGCTTACCTTTTAGCAGCGCTTTTGGTCTTACATCCTCTCTGAGAAAACTTGTTGAGTTCATAAAAAAAAATTGTAGTAGTTGAGATTTAATCTTACGATCAGTAAAATAGAGTAGGTTGTTGAACTAATTGAAAAGAGATCATGAATCTGCATCACAAAATCATCAAACCTAAACTCGGTTTACTTGAATTGGCTAAAGTCTGGGCAATATATCTGGCTGCTTGTAAGACCATGAGCTACAGCAGAGACAGCTATTACCGTTTTAAAGAGCTTTATGAGGTGGGTGGAGAGGCGGGGGAATTGCATGAAATTCAGCAGGTCGTTTAGGATAATAGAAGCTTAATTGTTCTCAAGTGGTTTATAGCTACGAGGACCCCATGATTTTATTAGAATTAGTCCAACAAATCCCTGATCCTAACTCTTTACTACTTTCTATGCTGTTTTGTGCGGAGTGAAAGCCTTGAGCGACATGTCTGACTTCTGTCAAGCCAAATATGATTGGCTCTCTCGACACGTTAGCTTTAAGCATGGAATTCCTTCAGCATAGACTTTTCGTAGAATCTTTACCCTCCTAGATCCATCTACCTTATAGTGGCTCTTGACTACTCATGCTGCTGAGCTGGTTCAACCAAGTTCTGATCAACACATTGCCATTGACGGTAAAACTTTGCAGGCTAGCAAGAGAGCACAAGTGCAGTGCTTGCGCTCAGTAAGTGCATTTTGCCATCAAAGTGGCCTTGTTCTTGCTGAAAAAGGAGCAGAGGCAAGCGCTAATGAGCTCACGACATACCCCTGCTTTTGGAGGTATTGAATCTAAAAGCAACACAGTCAGCATTGATGCGGCAGTATGCCAGCTTAGCATTGCCCAGCGCATCATTGAAAAGCAGGGAGATTATGTGCTGTCATTAAAGAAGAGGCACCCCAGTTTTACAAGCGCGTTGCCAACTATCTTGAGCAAGAAGTGATCAAGCCTCAAAGCGCTCTGGAGGATTATTTTGATAAAAAAGGAGGAAGAACAGTCAGGAGACGCTATTTCAGCTCCAAGGTTACTCATATAGAAGGTCATGAGTGATGGACATTGATCAATCGGCTATCGCCGTGGAAACCATTCGTTCAGTAACTCATCAAGGAAAAACCACAGCCCAATGGCGGTATTATATATCAAGCCACGATGCTAAAACCCCAGTCTTAACCCAGATGATCCGCAACCATTGGTCCATAGAGAACAACCTACATTGGGTACTAGACGTGCAAATGGGAGAAGATAATGATCGCAAGTCGGAAAGGAGAAGCTCCAAAGCCTTTGCTGTGCTTAAGCGCATTGTCCTGAACGTTGTTAGGGTAAAAGATAAGGATCCTAAAAGGAGTTTAAGAAGGCGCTTCAAGCGTGCAGGCTGGGACAATGATTATCTGCTAAGCTTATTGATAGAGTGAGCACTTACTTGGGCTAGCTCATAGCTCCTTAGAGCAAGGAGAGGGCAATTTTTTGTAGAAAACCGACTTTTTCACTACCAATTTCCTTTAAAATTTGTTGTAGAGCTAAGCAGAAGAGCAAAATGGAGACTTTCCCCTTGACACAGAGTAAATTCTCCTAAGAAAAAGGACTCAATTCTCCTCTCTACTTTTTTCGTGCAATTCCCCTGCCTCATTATAGGGTCCTGCCAACAGGCTCAGAAGCTCTTCATATCGATCGATCCATTCACAGAAGTCTCTGAACTTGCCTTGCTTTAAAAGCAGTTCTGCTAGGGCTCCTTTCTCGTCTTGCTAGATCTTTTCTATGCTATCACTCCTCAAGTCTACCATCTGGTAGACTTCTACAAGATATTTCTTGGCAAGTTCAGGGTGCTCAAAGAGCAGCTAATAGCGTGACTGCTCTTGGTAAGGTTAGATCCCGTTATACAGGCAGATGAGATGTTCACGATCAAAGGCAAGGTGCCATACCCTTCTTCGATGTTGTCACATCAAAAGCACATTGTACTCCAGCTGTCGCAAGGGCATATACTTTTCTTCCTTGGACTGGTGCTCTAGGCTGATGTAGAGATAGCCATCTTGCCCATCAATGGTAGCTGCATAGATCAGATCACTGTGTTTCTCCTTGTCTTTCTTCGTGCTAAAGCTCTTGTTGGTAAGGCTTCGAGGGGGTGCAAAAATACTACCTATTAGGAGAGTAATGGGGGATATTTTTTGAGTAGCGATGGGTTCATGAGGAGAATATAAGCCTTGCGAGGGCTTGGCCTTGCCAACAAGGTTAGGGGCAACAGCGCCGATCAGCAGCCTAAATTGCAGCTGGTTTTTGAAGGTAAATAGCTTGGAAATAAAAACCTTTCTCCTAGTCTTTTACTTTTATTGCAGGAGATAAATGCTTAGGTTACTACGTGTAGATCCCTAAAGTAATACTCATGTACAGTCAGTGTCAAAAATTTGTAGCCACGATACTGCTTTTCAGCCTATTGCTGCAGAGCTGTGGAACAAAGTCAAATATAGAAGCTGAAAGAGTACACCTTAAAGCTATAGACAAGGCTACTTGCTCTAAGCCCAAGAAGAAGGCCTACAAACCTAAAAGGAGCAAGCACATAGAAACGCAGGTCTCTGTAGAGAAACCGAGTGTGGAGTCTTACAAGGGGGTATTAGCCGAATTGTCTCAGGAACTTCATGATGTATCGCTAGCCGAAACATCTCACTCTTCTGTGGTACCTGCTCCCCCGCAGAGTAGGCACTCTAGCGGCCTTTCCCCTACACCACCAACGCGGAGAAAAAAACCCACTAAGCATGTTGCTAACAAACCTCGGCATGTGGCCTTAGAGCAAGAATCAATGCCAGGACGCATTGCTCCTAACACCCATCAAGTTTCCAATGCTAGCACCCCCAAGCCACCAGCGCCTCTTATCACCACAAGCCCTGCTGATACATCCCAACCTTATGTTCAAGCAGGCAGCCCTTCTCCCAAGGTAGTTGTTACTCCAAAGGACTCTCCCATTGGTCCGTATAGCCTTCCAGGGGGAGAGTCAGTATCTTTCAATCAAGTAGACGGACAGTGGAGAGCAGCCATTACCACAGTTCACTCAGGCCTAAGCCGTACAGAGACGCTACCCATCCTCTGTGAAGGAGAAATAGGGGAAGCGCTACGCGGTCTTGAGGTCATGGATCTGGTACGTACCAGGAGTCATATCCAAATTTTAGAGACAGACCAATCTCCTTGGGCCCCTAGGGTGGTTTACTTAGGAGAGTTGGGGTTGAAGGGAGGGATGGAACGGGGCTATTCTGACCGTGGTAACCAAGAAGGGTACTTCGAACTCAATGCTACACAAATAGCAGCAGATACTGAAATGGTTAAGATGTCCATGGCGCACATAGCGCTTAACATGATGATACCTGAACAGTATGAGACCTTCTGTAGAGAGACTTATGAGGTCTTTGACCTCTTACAAAGACCGGTAAATGCCCATGAACTGACAAGTCATTTACGTTCACTGTTGGCTTATGTTAGACACGTCCCTATTATTACTAATGCAATACCCCTGTATGTGGCAACCTTTGAGCAGGAACGTGCCGAGGTAGTGGGTGTTGTGATAGCTCGCTTCTTACTGCCTACAGGAAGGCTTTCCACTAATAATTCTGTTAGCCTCTGTAGAGCAAGTTGTAACACCTTACTAGAAGGCATAAGGCGCATTCTTGCCGAACAAAGAATCAGTGGGAATGCGGGAAGAGAAGAGCAAAAAGAATGCGACGCCTTGCACACAGAAGCCACTCAGGAAGCACAAAGACAACTTGCCGAGCAAGAACGGGTTCTTGAACAAGAAGAGAGAAGGCTTGTTGAAGAGCAAAGGCGGCAAGAGCAACAGAGAAAAAGGCAGGAACAAGAGGAAAGGCAAGAAAAGGAGCGCCAAGATGGCTTAAGGACAGAAAGGGGAAGAAACCGTGTAGAGGAAGCTAGAGAAGAAGAGAGAAGACAACAGCAGAAAAAAGAACAAGAGCAAAGCGAGCCTGCTGACTGGTATGCTCCCCTTGTAAGGCCGGAATTACCTACATCAGTGCTGGCGGGCTTGCTAGAACAAAACTTAAAGCTTCATCAAGACAAGGAGGAAGAACAAAAAGAAAAAAGAAGCAAAGCAGCAGAACGTAGAAGACAAAGGATATTGTCTAATGCCGCCAGTAGGCTAGAGGCTATAAAAAACCCCCAACCCCAAGAAAAAGAGCCTGAAGAAAAACAGAAGGTAGCAGAAGAATCAAGTGGTGTGAACAATGAACCCAAGGATGTACATGAACTAGAAGCAAGCCAAGAAATTATTCGATTTATCGGGAGATTTGAAGGATTTCGTACCAATATGTATAAGGTAAGAGGAGCGGGCAGGTGGACTATTGGCTATGGTCACGAGTTTGATGACGAAGAAATACCACGTTATGAAGCCGGTATTACTAGAGTGCAAGCACAGGAGTTATTACACCAAGATGTCCAAGAGGCCATACGAAAAATTAGGAGGCATGTTACCGTACCTTTAACGCAACATCAATTTGATGCACTAGTGAGTTACGTTTGCAATACGGGTAGTTTATTTAGAACCGAGTTACTAAAAAACCTTAATACTAGTAACTTTGAAGCAGCAGCACGTGAAATGGATATTACAACACAAAATGGGGTGATACTTAGCGGACTGGTAAGAAGAAGAGCTCAAGAACAGAAACTATTCTTAGAGGGTGATTATGGGAACTAGAGTAAGGTTAATCATACTGAGTTTACTCATGTTTGCTCAATGTAAGCCTGAGCAGAAAGAGTATGTCATTAACCCTGCCAAATTTATCTATGGGCAATGGCGATGTAAGAAGCATATGTGGTGGACTTACAGTAGGTATACAGGTGAGCAACTAGACGAGGTTTTAGCATCACCGTTGTTTGTTGAGAAAGATAGAGTTTATTTTGAGGGTAGTAATATCATTAAACCTTACTTCTTCCCACCGGGAGAAGTAATTGTAGAAAAATTATCAGAAGAGGATGTAGAGGATTGTTATACTATTCAAAAGGGACCTCTCAAGCATCTTTACACCAAAGAAGAGTTACGAAAGTTGAATAGTATATCCTTAGGTAAGGATGCCTACGGACTCGGTGCAATCTACCTTGACAAGGACATTATGATACTTAACTATTGTGGTGGTGTCACCTTCTTCATGGAAAAGATCCCTGCAATAGAAAAACATTATCAGGGAAAAAATTCATCTAGACAGACGTTGGATTTAGCAAATCCCTGTGAATTTGTAAAATTGACTTACAGTGTAAAAGGTACTCCAGCCCAACTCATAATCAAAGACCAACAGAGCAAAACACTATTTAGGATCTTACTAGAGGGAAATGAGCAAACAAAAACGGTCTATGTGCCGCTCGCTAAGGTAACCCAGCTTACTTTCGAGATATCTTCTTTACAGCCCAATCTTGAATGGAATATAGATACACTAGTTTACGGGACCTGAAGTCTGTTTAGTCCTTATGGAAGTTATGGTTCGCCATATGTATTTGATTTTTTGTTTCAACCGAAGCATAATACAATGGGAGAAAGTGTACTATTTCTTTGTAGGAAAAAGCATGAATTTACTGTCAAAAAACAAGAAAACTCTTCTTTTGATTTAGTCAATAACCACAGCTACTTCTCGGTTTTTGCGCTCAAGACTAGATAGCATGATAGTAGTTACAGAATTGAAAATATTTTACCAGATGCTGGCTTGATGGGTATGTCACTTTATCATGGGCATTTAAGTATGAACCTGTCTCAATTTCGCTATGTCAATAATCCTGAAACTTCAGGTCCTAAGGAGATTACTCCAAGTTTTATTAAAGGAGAGTGGCCAAGCTATCTTGAGACTGACCAATAAATGGAAATCAAAAACTGCTGCCTTTAGGATCAAGCTGACGGATGGTTCTGATATTATACCCTTTGATGTGGTTGATGTGGCAAGAGAGCAAACAGTGTTTAGTTTTAATCCTAACGCTCTTCCAGAAAGCTACCCAGATCGACATTATCATTTGCAACTACCCAACGTAGAAAAGTATGGAGGGAGAAAAACTAAGAAAATATAAAACTTATATAAAGCACTGGAATGCTTGGGGGCTTTTAAAGCATATTATAACCATACTTACCTAGCTCTGGAACTGATAGGATTGGCTAGTAGGCTGGCTTGAGGCCAGTGAGCTTGGGGCTGTCAGAAGCTGGCAGAGTTGGAACAGTAGACCGCCTTGAAGCTACTGAGTCTGGGTTGCTAGGCTGTCCTTGCAAACTTTATTTATTAGGGCTTTCTGTATTAACTCTTCTGAAGTAGTAGAAGGAATGGTAGGTTTCTAGATTGCCACAGAGCTACTACTTACTACCACCAGAAGCATACAAAGAGAGAAAAGAGCCATGCTGGTTTGCTTTGGCGAGGATGCTTTGATTAGATTCATGGTTGTTTTTAGATAGGTAATAATAAAGACAGCAGCGGTAGCAAGGTAGCTGGTGGTGGCAGGGCACCTACTTCCCCTTTACGAAGTCGAGTACCTTCCTTACCTACCCCGCCACGTCCAAAATTACAGATTAAGTTACTCAGGCAAGTCAGGTCACCCTAAAGATCAGGAGAGGGTGGTTTAGCCTTTTCATCCAAACAAAAGGGTGACCTATATTTCTATGGCCTTTTGTAAATTGCCACTCTTAGCAAAGTCTGTGCTAACAGTTTCCAAATACCTCCATCTATAAAGCCTTGAACAATTTGACAAAAATAAGGGTGGGCATCATCATGGGAGGCTTCTCAGCTGAGCGCCATATCTCTGTAGAAAGTGGCAGAAACATCTATGAAAAACTAGCTTCTTCTACCCAATATACGCCCTTACCCCTTTTCTTGACAGGTACACCTGAGCAACACCGGCTCTTTGTCTTGCCTATCAATATACTACTCAAAGACAACGCCGACGATATCCATGCAAGGCTTTTGCACCCTAACGCTTCTCAGCCCCAGGATGATCTGTTAGTGCTTATTCGGCAAGAAGCTGCCGGCATCACCCGCCGGCATGCTGAGGCACAGGCCATGCAGCCTAAAGAGGTTAGTTATGAGGCCCTTTCCCAACACGTAGATTTCGTGTTTATTGCGCTGCACGGCCGCCCAGGAGAAGATGGGACCTTACAGGCTATTTTAGAACAGCATGGTATTCCTTATAATGGGTCAGGTGTTCAAAGTGCACGGCTAACCATGGACAAATTTACAACCAACCAGTTTCTGCGCTCACAAGGGGTGCACGTAGCTGACCAGGTGCTTATGACAAAATCTGCCTGGATGCAAGACCAAGCAACTACTATCTGCACGCTCGAAACACAGCTTAGCTACCCTTTGATTGCCAAACCGGTAGACGAAGGATGCAGTGCAGCTGTTGTTAAAATCAAAGACCGAGCTATGCTCCATGCTTATGCTGAGGAGATTTTTGGGACTACAGCCAGCTTATCTACTATTTATGCCAAAAGCCTTGGCCTGCAGCCCAATACTGAATTTCCTTGCAAGGACCAATTCTTAGCCGAAGCTCTTATCGAGCAAGGGGATGCATCGCATTTTCTAGAAATTACAGAGGGCCTACTCACCCATTTGGATGAACAAGGCCATAGGACTTATGAAACCTTTGCACCTTCAGAAGCATTGGCCACAAAAGAGATTCTTTCCTTAGAAGAGAAGTTTTTGGCAGGAGAAGGGCAAAACATTACCCCAGCACGTTTTCATCCAGATCCTGCTATCAGCCAGCAGATAGCACAAAAGGTAGAGCAAGACTTAGAAAAGGTGGCCAGACTTCTAGACATCGAGGGCTACGCGCGTATTGATGCTTTTGTGAAAGTCTATGACACCGATCATATTGAAACTTGGATTATTGAAGCCAATTCGCTGCCTGGTATGACTCCAGCTACATGCATCTTCCACCAGTGTGCGTTAAGCGGGTATACTCCTTTTGGCTTTATCCACCATATTATTCAATATGGCCTAAGCAGGCATGTACAGCAAAACCCATCTTATGAAGCTCAATAAGCCCTTTATAAAAATACTTGCGCTCCACCTTGGCCTCATGCTAGTAGTTTTAAACTCCATTATACTTTTGTTCTTCAAGGTCATGCTACCAGCCATCACCCGCCATGGCCAATTTATCACTGTACCTAACCTAAAAGGCTTTTCCTGGAACGAAGTAGAAACATGCTTAACCCAGCGCAACTTGCGTTTTGAAGTCACTGAAGACTTTGCCTACTCCCCTGACTATCCCCCTAGAGCTGTCCTACAGCAATATCCCAAGGAAGGGGCTAGTGTCAAAGAGGGGAGGAAAATTTACCTGACCTTAAACACGACAACACCGCCCGAGGTTTCTATGCCCCATCTAGTAGATGGATCGGTTAGGAATGCCCACATGCTCCTGAAAAGCCAGGGATTACTGCTCGGTGCTATTAAGTATGTGCCAGATATTGCCCAGAATGCCGTGCTAGAGCAGTGGCACGACGGAAAAAAGATCCAACCAGGTACCCCCATTGCCAAAGGCTCTAGCATTGAACTGGTGGTGGGTGCAGGGCTCGGTCAAAAGACAGTAGAAGTGCCTAACGTAATAGGTATGAAACTAGCAGATGCAGAGTTTTTTCTCTTGAGTGCTGGTGTAAAAGTAGGTAGTACTACCTACCAAACCGTTGGCAATGGATCCCCAAATACGGTCTCCCGCCAAGTCCCTGCAGCAAGCCAAGAAGTCAGGATAGGAGAAACGGTTGACTTGTGGTTAGTAGCCTTGCAAGAGGAGGATATGGCTATGCCCGACTCTACCTCACCATCAGGTGAGCTCCATCATTAACCCTTGAAAGGTGTTACCCTGGCCCATCACTTGTTTTGAAGTTGCTTAATATCACTAGGCAGCTACCTTGTCACACCGTGCCTTTAGCCGTCTCTCCCCCCTAGTAGAAAGTTGCTTAAAGCAACAAAATCAAAGAAATTTGCGTATTTTGCACTATTCGAACCTTCACTATGAAACCAGCAAAAACTAACAACAACTACTCAGCAGAGAGCATACAGGTACTAGAAGGCTTAGAAGCCGTTAGAAAGCGCCCTGCCATGTACATTGGCGACATTGGGGTAAAAGGCCTCCATCACCTGGTTTGGGAGGTGGTAGACAACGCCATCGATGAAGCCATGGCAGGATATTGCACAGAGATTTATGTAAGGATCCAAGAAGATAACTCTATCACAGTTATAGACGATGGGCGAGGCATTCCTACAGACATCCATTCCAAAGAAAAACGTTCTGCGCTAGAGGTGGTGATGACAGTCTTGCACGCCGGAGGAAAATTCGACAAAAACACCTACAAAGTCTCTGGAGGCCTACATGGAGTGGGGGTCTCTTGTGTCAATGCACTTTCTTCTCATCTCACAGCCACCGTGCATAGAAACGGAAAATCCTATCAGCAAGAATACCAACAAGGGACCCCTATGTACCATGTCAAAGAGATAGGAGATAGCACCCTCACAGGAACAACGATCCACTTTCAACCAGATGCTAGTATTTTCACTACAACGACCTACAATTATGATACCCTTGCTGCTAGACTTCGAGAGCTGGCTTACCTGAATGCTGGCCTTAAGATTTATTTAGAAGACCTACGGGAAAAAGATGACCAAGGTAATCCCATTAGTGAAAGGTTTTATTCAGAAGGAGGCTTACGAGAGTTTGTAGCTTACTTAGACAATACCCGAGAAAAGCTCATTCCTGAGCCCATCCTTGTAGAAGGACAGAAGCATGGCGTGCCCGTGCAAGTGGCTTTGAGTTATAATACCTCCTTTTCAGAAACTGTGGTTTCTTATGTCAATAACATCAATACCATTGAGGGGGGTACGCATGTAGCAGGCTTTAGAAGGGCCTTGACCCGCACCCTTAAAAGCTATGCAGAAAAATCAGGCTTGCTTGAAAAAGCTAAGGTAGAAATCATAGGCGATGACTTTCGGGAAGGGTTAACGGCTGTTGTTTCTGTCAAGGTAGCTGAGCCCCAATTTGAAGGTCAAACCAAAACCAAGCTAGGCAACGCTGAAGCCATCGGCGCTGTAGACACCTGTGTGAACGAGATCTTACAGCACTACCTAGAAGAACACCCTAAAGAGGCTAAAATCATTGTTGCTAAAGTCATTCTCGCTGCTCAGGCACGCCAAGCTGCCCGAAAAGCCCGAGAAATGGTACAGCGCAAGCATGTGCTCTCCAGCAGCAGCCTTCCTGGTAAACTAGCCGACTGCAGTGATAAAGATCCAGCCGTGTGTGAACTTTTCCTTGTTGAAGGCGATTCAGCAGGCGGTACAGCCAAACAAGGCCGAAACAGAAAATACCAAGCTATCTTGCCCCTACGCGGAAAAATCCTGAATGTAGAAAAGACGCAAGAGCATAGGATCTACGAAAATGAACAAATCAAAAACATCATCACTGCACTGGGAATCACCTTTGGAACAGAGGAAGACAGTAAATCTGTGAATATGGTCAAGCTGCGCTACCATAAGATTGTTATTATGACTGATGCAGACGTGGACGGTAGCCACATTCGTACACTGATCCTTACATTCTTTTTTAGGTACATGCGTGAACTGATCGAAAAAGGGTACCTCTACATTGCGTTGCCACCACTTTATCTCGTGAAAAGAGGGGCAGAAGCACGCTATTGCTGGGCAGAAGAGGAACGAGAAGCGCATGTGCGGGCTCTGTCCCAGGACGGCAAAGTAGACGCTATCAATATCCAGCGTTACAAAGGGCTTGGAGAAATGAATGCAGAACAACTCTGGGTCACTACCATGGATCCTGACAAGCGTAACCTCAAGCAGGTGACCATAGAATCTGCTACTGCTGACCATCTCTTTTCTATGCTCATGGGTGATGAGGTGGCCCCGCGCAAAGTATTTATTGAAAAACACGCCAAATACGCTAAGATTGATATTTAGTAGATAAAAAGAAGTAAGGGGTAGGCCTTGTTGTAGCTAGCCAAGGGTTGTAACTTATAGGGTTACGTTCAATGAACAGCAAAAGTTTCTAAATACTGGCCAACTTAAAATTCTCATGTTACGCAAGCGCTGCAAACTACTTTCACAAAAGATGCTCGCAGAGCGCCCCCATAAAAGCTCTCCTCCTTAATGAAAGAGTAGTTAGAGGTGGTTTTATAAGCTATCTATTGAACATGAGATATGGGTTGATGCTGTTGTAAAACCAGATTTCACCCCTTTTTGAAATCATCAGGCGTAAGGCAGGTTAAAACCCTTTGAAAGGCCGCTGAAAAAAATTTAGGGAGTTAGTTGAAAGATGCCTAGTAGTAGTGTGTATGACAAAGAATTACAAAAAGTACCCCTGCAGAGCGGGCGTTACCTGAGCCGAGACTTGAGTTGGCTCAAGTTCAACGAGCGTGTCCTAGAGCAAGCAGAAAGGCCAGAAAAAACAACCTTTGAGCAGCTTAAATTCCTGATTATCAGCGCCTCTAACCTAGATGAGTTTTTCATGGTTAGGGTAGGTAATTTGTACAACTACATAGACTATAAAAAGAAGTGGATTGACCACCTTGGGCTGCGTGAAATTCCCTTCCGGCACCAACTACTCACTGAGATTAAGGCATTTTTTCAAAAGCAGCATGATTGCTTGCTCCAAAAGCTCCTTCCTCAACTCCAAGAAAATAGCTGTGCGATTGTTCAAGACTTCACCACACTCAGCCAGCAAGTGCAGAGCCAGCTTAGGGAGTATTTCAAAAAAGCGATCTTCCCCATGCTTACCCCTATGGTGTTTGATAGCCACCATATTTTCCCAGCCTTGATCAATAAATTCTTGGTGTTCGGTGTTGTCACGCACAACCCAGCTGACAGAAAAAACGCCAAAAAGCTTTCCTTTATCCAGCTGCCTCAAAACCTGCCTCGTTTTTATAACGTCAACCATGGCACCAAAACCTGCTTCGTTGCTATCGAAGAAATCATCCGTAGGAACCTAGATGTACTGTTTAAAAATGTAACCCTACTTTCTGCTACCTTTTTCAGGATTATCCGCAACGGAGACTTTTTCCTTGAAGAAGTTGATGACCTGGAAACGAATTTTTTAGAGGAGTTTAAGCGCAAGCTTAAAAAAAGGAGCCAAGCTAGGGTAGTATGCCTAGAAATAGAAGAAAGTTATGACCCATGGCTGTTGGCACGCTTGAAGCAACAATGGGATATTGATGAAGACAACGTATTTCGTGTCCCTAAGCAAAGCCTTGTAGCGCTTACAGGACTACAACAGATTGTACAATACAACGAATTAAAGGGCAAACTTCCTACGCCCCCTACTCCTGTGCCTCCCCTCTCCTACCCTACTGGAAGCGCCAGTAATATTTTTGATACGCTTCAGCAACAAGACATCCTGCTTCATCATCCTTACAATAGCATCGACCTAGTAATCGACCTGATTGAAAAGGCAGCTGAAGATCCCTATGTATTGGCCATCAAGATGACCATCTACCGCTTAGCCCCGGAATCAGCCGTAATAGCTGCATTGCTCAAGGCAGTAGCGCATGGCAAACACGTTTCTGTTTTGTTTGAAATCAAAGCGCGCTTTGATGAGGAGCACAACATGAAAGAAGCCAAAAAACTAGAAAAGGCAGGGTGTTTCGTGATCTATGGCATCAGCAGTGTCAAGACGCATGCCAAGGTCATGATGATTGTGCGCAGAGAAAACGAGTGCATTACGCGCTATGTACATATATCTACTGGCAACTACAATGAAGAGGCTGCCAAAGACTATGCTGACATCAGCCTGATGACTACAGATGAAGTTTATGCCAATGACGTTGCAGAGTTTTTTAATGTCATCACTGGCCATTCCATCCCTACAGGGTATGAAAACCTTATTACCACCCCCCTTGATATTCGCAAGCAGCTCTCAGCAATGATTCACCAAGAAGTGGACAACGCACAGCAAGGTTTACCCGCTGGCATTGTCATTAAAGTGAATTCTTTAGAAGACGAAGCTACGATGGAAGCGCTGTACACAGCTTCCCAAGCAGGGGTACCTATCCAGCTCATTGTTAGAGGGATTTGCTGCCTCATACCAGGCCGCCCAGGTCTCAGCGAGAACATTACGGTGCGCTCTATCATAGGCGACTTTTTGGAACATGCCCGTGTTTTCTATTTTCATAACCAAGGAGATCCTAAAGTATATGCTGGCAGCGCTGATATCATGGTCAGAAGCTTTGACAGACGTATTGAAACGCTGTTTATGATCAAAAGTCCTCTGCTCAAACAACAAGTCATCCATCTGCTGGCCTATAACTTAAAGGATAACGTCAATAGCTATTTGATGCAAGAAGATGGTACGTATAACAAGCAGCAACCTGGTGAAGAACTCCCTTGTAACATCCATCAGGCCTTTTTTAAGGTCACTCTGGATGAGGTGATGAAAGCCCAGCTATTTGCGTAATTTTTTTACTCATGCTGCCCTGAGTTTTTAACTTAGAACTTGCTAGGTGTTGTAGACATTGATAGAGTCCATAGATAAATGCTTCCTAGGTAGGCCCAAGCTGGGAAAGCTACCTTAAGCTTTTCATAGCTTGTCGATAGCCTCCTAAAATGCTTGAGCTTGTTGAACATCCCCTCTATAACATTCCTTTTCTTGTATGGCTCTTTATCATATCCTATGAAGCTCTTTATCATATACTCTGACCTGCTTTCTATGCCTGCTGGTAGTATTGGAAAAAAAGAACTGCTCTATTGAGGGGCCAGAGTACAGGTGCTTAGAGAACTCACTGAAAAGCTATGCCAAGAGGAGATAGCGTGTTTGCAGGGAGCACAGTGAGACCTCCTAATAGCTTCATTAGCCCAATAAGCAAGCCAAAAAGGTTACGTTATGGATACGCCATGGTATTGTTCTTGCGCTACATAGTCTTTCCGCAGTGGATGCCCTTCCCAGTCAGCAGGTAGCAAAATGCGCCGGAGATCTGGATGGTTAGCAAAGCGAATACCTAACAAGTCGTAAGCTTCTCGTTCATGCCAGTTAGCAGCACGCCAAATAGCACTTACTGAAGGAACTTCAGGCAAAGGGGCTCCTGGTTGGTTTCTGACAACGGCTACCTTTAGCATCAGCTGCAAGTTGTAGGGGATAGAATATAGATTGTAAATTACTTCTAAGCTACCTGCTTCAGGTCCGTTATCTAGGGCAGTGATACAGGCTAAATAATCAAAATAGGTCTTTTCGTGTTCATGGAGTAGCTGACCTACTTCAGCAATGCGTGGGACAGGAACCAGGAGTGCTGGAGGCGTAGCTTTGTGGTCTTCTGCTAGGATAATTTCTGGGCCAAAATTTTGGATGAGTAAGGCAATAACTTCCTTAAAGGTGGTGTGCATAGCTTACTTAGGTTTGATTGGTATCATCTACAGGACTTGTAGTAACCTCAGGAGGGACATTCCGATTTTTCTGACGGATCTTTTCTTGCAGTTTCAGAAACCCACCAATCAGGGCTTCGGGCTTGGGTGGACAGCCTGGTACGTAGACGTCTACAGGGATGATCCTGTCTACCCCTTTTACTACATGGTAGCCATGTTGCCAGTAAGGGCCTCCACAGTTGGCACATGAACCCATGGAGATCACATAGCGGGGCTCAGGCATTTGCTCGTAAAGCCGCTTGATCCTATCTGCCATCTTAAAAGTAACCGTGCCCGAAACAATCATCACATCTGCCTGGCGGGGAGAAGCCCTAGGAATCACTCCCAAACGGTCTAAGTCATAATCAGCAGCATAGGCGCCCATCATTTCAATAGCACAGCAGGCTAAACCAAAGGTCATAGGCCACAAAGAAGAACTTCTTGCCCAGTTGAGTAGCGCTTCCAGCTTGGCAAAGATCACTTCGCCCTCTCCAGTTTTTTGTGCGTTCATAGGTTTTACATTTATCTGGTAACTGATAAAACGAACTTTCTCTGCCCCTTTTCAAAACCTTGTTCATCCCTACGCTGCCATGCCTAGCTCTATTGATCACAAGCGACACGCGAACTTGTACGCTTTTCCTTATCACACCCTTAATTATTACGTACGAGTGCTACGTAACACGCATCATATTTCTTATCTGTAACAGCGTCCTTTGTGTCCTTAATCAGCCTTTTATGCCTTACTATCAATTCCTTGTTGCTTTCCTCTATTTGTCTCAAATACCCTTTGAGGCTTTTTCTACGAATTGCTCCTGGTTCATCTCTAGCTCCTCTGACCATCTTCATAGCGTCGCCTACTTTCTTCATTTTAATATTTCTTTAGGGGTTCTGATAGCTATAGTTGTATATCCCACCTTTTAAGTTTATCAAATTATTAACGTATACGGAAGCAGTTTACCACATGACGAAACTTCCAGCTAATTAAATTATCTACCCTATGCATAGTAGCTAGGGCAATGTGCCCTGCATCATCTTTGAACTTTGGACTCAGGGCTTCTTCTTTAATGTAAGCTGCTGCTAGCTCGAGTGCTTCTTCACTCATATGAACAAGCGCTAGGCTTTCATTTGGTATTGTATTTATAAGCTCACTCAGCTTTCTGCTTGCTTTTTCTAACTCTCTTTCTGGCAGGTGTGCATAGCCTATTTTGATCTACATAATATCCACCGAAAACAGATGTATCAAGATAAAATCTTCTTCCTAGTGTCTTTTTACTTGCTTCCTCTATAGAGCATCTTGTACGAGGTACGTAATCTGAGTTAAATAAGCTCTTGTTGGAGGAAACGTGCTGTATAACTTTCTGGATGTTGGACCACTGCTTCGGGTGTACCTTCCACTACAATTTCCCCTCCTTGATGGCCCCCTTCAGGTCCTATGTCGATCACATAGTCAGCTACCTTGATGATGTCCATGTTGTGCTCGATGACCAGCACGGTGTTGCCTTTATCTACCAGCTTATTTAAGACAACCAATAAATGCTCAATGTCTTGAAAATGAAGCCCTGTTGTGGGCTCGTCAAGAATATAAAAAGTTTTTCCTGTATCTTTTTTAGCAAGCTCGGCAGCAAGCTTAACCCGCTGCGCTTCCCCACCTGAAAGGCTCGTGGCATGCTGTCCCAGGGTGATATAGTCCAGTCCTACCTCCTGCATGGCCTTGATTTTCCTAAGGATTTTAGGGTATTTTTCAAAAAACTCAGCAGCCCTGCTCACAGTCATGTCCAAGACATCAGCAATAGAATGGCCCCGGTACTGGATCTCCAGGGTTTCACGGTTGTAACGCTTGGATTTGCAGGTCTCGCACAGTACATGTACATCGGGCAAAAAGTCCATCTCAATGAGCTTCATGCCAGCCCCTTCACAGGCCTCACACCGGCCCCCTTTGACATTAAAAGAGAACCTGCCAGGACCGTAGCCCCTGATTTTGGCTTCAGGCAATTGCGTAAAAAGCGTGCGGATGTCTGCAAAGGCACCTGTGTAAGTGGCTGGGTTAGAGCGAGGCGTTTTGCCAATAGGCAACTGGTCGACCTCTACTACTTTGTCGAGGTGCCCCAGCCCTTCTACAGCGTCATAAGGTAAAGGGACAGTATGGCTTTTGTAAATGTGTTGCTGCAGGATAGGAAAAAGGGTCTCATGGATCAAAGAAGATTTGCCACTCCCTGATACGCCGGTGACACAGATCATCTTGCCCAAGGGAATGCTAAGGGTGATGTCTTTTAGGTTATTGCCTCGGCAGCCTTTGATGCTGAGGTAGTGCCCATTGCCCTGCCGCCTGTATTTAGGCACAGCAATCTGGCATTTACCATTGAGGAAATCTGCAGTAATACCTTTTTGCTGCAGGAAGCTAACAGGGGGACCTGCTGCTACTACTTTGCCACCGTGCTGGCCAGCACCTGGCCCTATGTCTAAAATGTAGTCTGATTGCAGCATGATATCCTTGTCGTGCTCTACTACAATCACAGAGTTGCCCAAGTCTCTCAGTGCTTTCAGGGCCTTGATCAAACGCACGTTGTCACGTTGGTGCAACCCAATGCTGGGTTCATCCAAGATGTACATCACCCCGACGAGCTGCGTGCTTATCTGGGAAGCCAGCCTGATGCGCTGGGCTTCTCCGCCTGAAAGTGTCTTCAAAGCTCTATTAAGGTGCAAATAGTGGAGCCCTACATCCAACAGAAATTGAATCCTCTTGCGAATTTCTTTAAGCAACTCTCCAGTAATCTTTTGCTGCCTTGTGGTCAGCCTAGCCTCCAAATCGCTCAACCAATCATGGAGCTGTTGCAGGTCCATAGTAGCCAAGGAAGCGATGTTTTGGCCATCCACTTTAAAATGTAATGCCTCCTTTTTTAGTCTGTTACCCTGGCATTCAGAACATACTACAGTATGGTCAAATATTTCACTGGGCAGCTTACATTTGCCTTTTTCTTTTTTCCTAGCCAGGAATTCGATAACTCCCTCAAAGCTAGCGTCCCACATAGCGCCTGGATATTGCCTTGTGTCTACTTCTACCCTGGAACCATCTCCATACAAAACAGCTTGTAGCACTGCTGCAGGCAAGTCCTGGACAGGCGTGGAGATACTGAACTGATGTTTTCTCAGGAATGCGTCAATCTTTTTAAAGATCATTACCTGTCTAGAAGCCCCTAGCAGTACAATGGCACCTTGGTGAATGCTTAATGTTTTGTCTGGAATAAGAGTGTCAATATCTACTTGCGTAATTTCCCCTAAACCCTCGCAGGCAGGGCAGGCTCCGTAGGGTGAGTTAAAGGAAAAA
This sequence comes from uncultured Cytophagales bacterium, assembly GCA_963705385.1. Lineage (GTDB taxonomy): Bacteria > Bacteroidota > Bacteroidia > Cytophagales > Amoebophilaceae > MFD02979-c5. The sequence goes on along the minus strand of OY970075.1, from coordinate 364,265 downwards.
GAATTAGGCGCAGGCTCATCATACGAAAGGCCTGTTTCAGGGTCCATGAGTGATTTGGAAAAATAGTGTACTCCCCCTTGCTCATCTTGCAGCATAACCGTTCCGTTGCCTTGTTGCCAAGCTGTCCGCAGAGAATCCCTAAGCCGCTGCTTGTCTTTTGGGTCTACTAGTATCCGATCAATGACAATCTCAATATTATGTGTTTTGTAGCGGTCTACTTGCATTTTGGGTAAGACATCTTTGATCTCTCCGTCTACTCTGACCTTACTAAAACCCACCTTGCTGATTTGTTGAAAAAGCTCCCTGTAGTGCCCCTTTCTACCTTTCACTACTGGCGCAAGGAGTGTAAGCCGCTTTCCAGCAAAGTTTTTGATAATATGGGCCTGTATTTGCTCGTCTGTTTGTCTGCTCATCTTTTTGCCATTCAGGTAGGAGTATGCCTCAGCTGCTCTGGCAAACAATAGCCGTAAAAAGTCATAAACCTCTGTAGTTGTACCTACGGTAGAACGCGGGTTGCGTGAGGTAGTTTTTTGCTCAATGGCAATGACAGGACTCAGGCCGTTGATTTTGTCTACATCTGGACGTTCTAGATTGCCAATAAAACTACGGGCATAAGCAGAAAAACTCTCCATGTAGCGCCGCTGCCCTTCGGCATAAATAGTATCAAATGCCAGGGAAGATTTACCACTTCCGCTGATACCTGTAATTACAACTAGCTTGTTTCTTGGAAAGGCAACGTCGATGTTCTTCAGGTTATGCACCCGTGCGCCTAGCACCTCTAGCTGATCGTGCCCGTATAAATCTTTTGCAGGACTGGAGGAATGCAAACTTTTTGATGCTTTTTTTGTCATAATTGGTGAAAGTATTGTATAAAATTAGACCGCCTAAGTTGTATATACTTTTTGTGAAGCACAAAGGGAATAAACGATGTAAGGGTAGCAAGGGCTTTTGTATGTGTACAAGCTTAGGAATAAATGCAGGCTGCAAAGCCTTCAAGTTAGTAGCGCTGTAGTTGTCGACAGCACAAGCTTTGAACTGATGCAAGGCTATGTTAATAGCCTTGTCCATAAAGCTAATACGTTGAGATTATCAAAAAACTAGGCATCTAGCCACCTTTACAGCTTGGGAACGAATAGCTTCTGAGTTCTGCAATGATTTCTAGCTTTCTCTAGTCAACACAGGTGGCTAAGTAGCTCATGGTACGCAAGCGTTGCAGGGCTTTTCTCAAAGATGTTCGCTCTGCGGGCGAATCTTGAAAGCCCTTCTTCTTGATTAAGGAGGAGTTGGAGGTGGTTTTCTAACCTATAGCCATTGAACATGAGCCTATGGGTTGATGCTGTTGCAAAAGCAGCTTCCAATCCTTTTACGTCCATAAATATACGTTGTGCATAAGTAAGCACGTAAAAAAATGTAATATTCGAACAAAAATAGACTGGTAGTGTAACTTACCAGATGTTTTTACTATGACGCAGTTAGAAGAAAAAATAATCCGTGCACTACAAAGCGTAGAAGATCCTGACTTGAAGCAAGATCTGATCAGCTTAAATATGATCCAAGAATTGCAGGTACAAGATGGACGGGTGAGCTTTGTATTAGCGCTTACTACACCTGCCTGCCCACTTAAAGAAGTGCTCAAAAAGGCTTGTATAGATGCAATCCACATGCAGGTAGATGCAACCTTGGAAGTAGACCTTTGCTTAAGCGCTCAGGTGACCTCTATTAGGGTCAACGAACCTATCTTACCACAGGTAAAAAATATCATTGCCATTGCTTCGGGCAAGGGCGGTGTAGGCAAGTCTACCATAGCGGTGAACGTAGCCGTAGCCCTGGCGCAGCATGGCGCACAGGTGGGCCTGCTCGATGCCGATATCTTTGGGCCTTCTATCCCTATTATGCTAGGCTGCGAACATGAAAAGCCACAGGTCGTGCAACAAGAGGGTAAAAACTACATCTCACCTTTAAAAAAGTACGGTATTCAATTACTGTCTATTGGTTTACTGGCTCCAGCAGATGATGCCATAGTATGGCGTGGCCCCATGGCTAGCAAAGCCTTGCGACAGCTTTTGGGTGACACAGCCTGGGGGGCACTAGACTACTTGCTCATTGATTTACCTCCTGGAACAAGTGACATCCACCTTACGCTCGTGCAGGCTGTTCCTGTCACTGGGGCAATTATCGTTACCACGCCCCAAAAAGTAGCCCTGGCTGACGCTATCAAAGGATTAGCTATGTTCCAAAAGCCACCCATTCATGTACCAGTACTTGGCGTAGTAGAAAACATGGCTTACTTCACGCCTGAAGAGCTACCGCAAAACAAATATTATCTCTTTGGAAAAGAGGGAGGCAAGGCGTTGGCAGCGAAATATGGTGTACCTTTTCTAGGCCAGGTGCCGTTAGTACAAAGCATACGCGAGGGCGGTGATGAGGGTAGGCCTGTTGTATTGCAAGTAGGAATAGCTGCCAGCGCCTTCAATAGCATAGCTACGGCCTTGGCACAACAGGTATCTATCCGCAACGCTCGTTTAGAACCTACCCAAATGGTGGAAAGGACAAGGTAAACTTATAGCCTTCCTAATATGCAAATGCCGTACAAAGAGTAGCGCGGTTAGGCTAGTGGCTTGTAACCTTACCCCAGGTAGTTTATAGAGTAGTAGGATATAACCACGCAAATTTATTGAATCAACAAATGCTTAGTCAGACAACCGTACAAGAAGTACAACGCAGGGTCCACATAGAGGAGGTAATAGCTGACTTTGTTTCGCTCAAAAAAAAGGGGCAAAACTTGTGGGCGTGCTGTCCTTTTCATCAAGAAAAGACTCCCTCCTTTTCTGTATCTCCTAACAAAGGTTTTTACAAATGCTTTGGTTGTGGGGCTGCAGGTGATGCAATCACTTTTATCAGGGAAATAGAAGGCCTTAACTTTGCTGAGGCTGTAAAATACTTAGCCAACAAGTATGGCATCGAAATCCAGGAATCGGTATCTCAAGAGGAACAAGTACAGTACCAGCATGAAAAAGATAGCTTGTATATCCTGCTCAACCTTGCTAAAGAACACTATGTCAATAACTTATGGAACCACCCTGAAGGACAAACTATAGGACTAAGTTATTTCCGAGAAAGGGGTTTTACTGAGCCTTTCATCAAAAACTTTGAACTAGGCTATAGCCTCAATGCTTGGGAGACCTTTTACCAGTTTGCCCAACAAAAAGGGTATCATGACGAATTGCTAGAGCAAGCCGGGCTCATCATCCGAAAAGAAGACAAGACCTACGACCGATTCAGAGGTAGGATAATCTTTCCTATTTACAATGCTTCAGGCAAAGTCATTGCCTTTGGTGCCCGGATACTGCAACCAGATGAAAAACATCCCAAATACATCAACTCGCCAGAAACAGTTATCTACCACAAGAGTGATTCTTTGTACGGAATCTACCAGGCCAAACAGCAAATCAGGCAAGCAGACAACTGCTACCTGGTAGAAGGCTATACCGATGTAATTGCCTTGCACATGGCTGGCATTGAAAACGTGGTCGCCTCTTTAGGCACTTCACTGACTGAGGAGCAGATCCAGCTGATCAGTAGGTTCACCAAAAATGTCACGATCCTTTTTGACGGAGACACAGCTGGTATCAAGGCTTCGCTGCGAGGCATTGACTTAGTGCTAGAAAAAGGGCTCAATGTGAAAGTTGTGTCCATGCCTGAAGCCGAAGATCCAGACAGCTACGCTAGCAAAATAGGCGCAACAGCCTTTCAGGACTACCTCAAAACGCATGCACAGGACTTCATCAACTTTAAAACTACCTTACTCCTACAAGCTGCGCAGGAGGATCCCATAAAAAAAGCTGGTGCCATCCAAGAAATCCTACAGAGCATTGCTACTATTCCAGATGCTGTTAAAAGGGCAGTCTTGACCCAGCATTGTAGCAGGCTGCTTGCTATTGACGAAGCAGTATTAACAGCCGAGCAAAACAAGCTGATCCTTCAAAAAGAGCAGGAACGACAGCGAAGAGGCGAATATGCAGGGCGTACTGCACTAGCACCAATGACTGTAAGTGCCAAAGCAATACCTCTCCAACCTTATCAGCTGGAAGCTAGCATCGAAGCATACGAGCGCGAGGCTATGCGTATGCTGCTGAATTATGGAACGACCCACCTAGAAGATGGACAACCCTTGTACAAATACCTGCTTCGTGAGTTAGAAGACGTACACTTCCGTACAGCTGTATACAACTCCATTTGGAATCAATTTCAGGAACAAATAGCCCAGGGTAACGTAGTGGATAGCACTTATTTCATTCAAAAGGAGGATGAGGTTATCCAGAAGACTGCCATTGACCTAACAGCCTCACCCTATGAAGTCAGTGGACAATGGGAAGAGCGGTACGAAATTTACACCACTAAAGAAGAAGACAACTTACACAACACAGCCTTTAAAAACATCCTGAGACTTAAGCTCAGACTTATTCAGCAGCTCATTGAGGAAAACAAAGGTGAATTGAAGGACAGTCCTACCTCTGAGGAGGAAGACAGGCTACTGCAAGTTCATATAGCACTCAAACAGTCAGAAGCAACTATTGCCGGGCAACTCGGTATTGTTGTCTGGTAATCACAACCAGCTTTTATTCAAGCTAAAACCAGCATGGGTGCTCCTTGTAGCGTGAGCACAACAAGCAGCGCACTTGATAATTTGCGGACCTGGAGGGATTCGAACCCCCAACCGTTGCATTCGTAGTGCAGTGCTCTATCCAGTTAAGCCACAGGTCCGAAGGTTTGCAAACCTAGACAATAAATTTGCATTTAGAAAAGGGTACTTTGACTATGGAAAGAAAAACCTTAGCTTTACCTTTCTCTGACTAATAGTCTAAAACCCAATGCAATGAAAAAGCTGATTTTTACACTTTTACTGCTCGTTGCCCCTGTTTGTATGTTGGCCCAGGAAGCTGAAGACCAAGCAGGCACAAATGACCTACAACCTGCTCCCAATGCCTCGGCACCCATTCAGCCCTCCCAGGAAGACCAGAAGCATACAAAACAAAAAGAAACTGAGAAAAAGGATAATAAAAACAAGCCTGAGCAAAAAGATTTATTCAACTATAGCAGCTTATTTGTTGACTTGGGACTTAACTTTTTGCGAGGGAACCTTTCAGCAATGGAACCAAGCCTGTGGCACTCTAGGGTTGCCAATTTCTACCTTGCTTATAACATTCGCATTAAACAGTCACATTTCACCGTTGTTCCAGGCATAGGCCTAGGGTACGAGGGCTATAGTTTTAAAGAAAATAACAAAGAATATTACACCTTGGTAAGAGATCAGGACCGCAACACAAAGCTGCAAGCTGCAAGTGACCTTTTATACCAAAGTAAAAACAATGAGATTATTCAGTCTAACCTGAATACAAGATACGTAGACCTTCTTCTAGAAGTACGTTTTAATGCTAATCGGGCCTATCCTAAAGAGGGCTTTTCCGTAGCGATTGGGGGTAAGGCAGGCTTGCTCTGGAGTCCTTCTACTAGGGTAGCATACCAAGAAGATAAACAGAGGAAAGAGCGCATCATGGTTGACACTTTTAACCTGAACCGCACGCGCTATGTTGTACATGCCAAGTTAGGCTGGAAAAGGTTCAGCCTCTTCTACGCCCACACCCTTTCAAAGCTCTTTGATCAGGAAAAGGGGCCTGAAAAAACCAAAACTAGTCCCTGTAATGCAGGACTCTCTGTCGACCTTTTCTAAAAATTGCTCCAAGTATTATAGCTCCCTACGCAACCTGGCTACAGGAAGATGCAGCTGCTCTCTGTACTTAGCCACTGTCCTTCGGGCTAGATGATAGCCCTCTTCTTTGAGCATCGCTGCAATCTTTTCATCTGCATAAGGCCGTTGCTTATCTTCGTTAGCAATGATCTCTGCAACAGCGTTTTTAACAGCCTTATTACTGACGTCTTCTCCAGAAGTGGTACTAATACCTTCTGTAAAGAAAAATTTTAGTGGGTAAATGCTAAAGTCCGTCTGCACAGATTTGTTATTCACTATCCTTGACACAGTAGAGACGTCCATACCAATTTCTTCGGCTACGTACTTCAAAATCATAGGCTTGAGGTTGTTCTCTTCCTCTTCCATAAAAAAATCAGGCTGAAGCTTTACAATGGCGTTCATAGTATTGAGTAGTGTGTGCTCCCGTTGCTTCATAGCATCAATAAACCATTGCGCAGCCTCCATTTTTGTTTTTACAAATACAGCAGCTTCCCTTAGCTTTTTGTCTTTCTGCTTATGATAGCTTTCTAGCATGGCAACATAATTTTTTCTGACTCTCAAAGTTGGGAGATTATAGGTACTGAGGGCAACATGCAGCTTTCCGTGCTGTTTGGTGACAATAAAATCAGGATATAAAACCTTGCTGGGAGACAACCCGTCGCTGCTATCTCCAGGTCTAGGATCTAACTTAGCAATGAAGGCTAGCGCATCTTTGAGCAGTTGCAGATCTTCAACCCCTAATTTCTTGGCAACCTTATCATAGTGTTTTTTGGTAAATGCCTCAAAACATTGGTCAATTACCTGAATAGCAAGCGCTCTTGCTGGGGTGTCTGTTTGTTTTTTCTTTAACTGGATTAACAAGCACTCTTGTAAATTTCTAGCACCAATCCCAGGCGGATCAAAGCGTTGTATCTTTTTAAGGATCTTTCCTACTTCCTGCACACTAGTCTCCAAATATTGAGTAAAAGCTAAATCATTAACAATGGCTTCCAAGTCACGACGGAGGTAGCCATCCCCTTCAATACTTCCAATGAGGTAGGTACCTATTTTGTGTTGGCATTCATCAAGGCTGAGAAAGCTTAGCTGCTCCAACAATTGTTCCTCTAGTGAGCGAGGAGTAAAAAGCTTAGCATGGGTTATTGCCTGCCAGTCATGAGACAAATGGGCCTTTCCGCTACTGTATGTATTATAACCATCACTACGCATATACTCTTGTAGGCCTTCTTCGGCTTGAATGAGCTCATCATGCCTCTCCTGTTCTTCTATCTCACTCCCTTCATCCAGCGCTGGGTTACTGGCTAGCTCTTCTTCAATACGGGCCTTCATAGCTACAGAAGGGATTTGTAATAGCTTAATCGTCTGTAGTTGCTGCGGAGATATCCTTTGCGCTAGTACATTTTTTAGGCGCAATTTTTGGTTCAGACCTAGTTCTTGCATAATTAGGTTGGGCTACAATAGATATACCAAAATTAACGCAACTAGATAAACTCTTTGACAAATTTTTTTAAAGACGCTTTCCAGTTTTTTAAGCTTGAAAAAATGTTGAGAAGGCTTCTTGCAAGTCACCCTTCTAGCTTAGGGGAGCTAGGGAAAAGCTTAACCAAGACAACTTTTTCCTTGCGCATCAATTGCTAAACAATTTGTTCATATTTTTGTGTGCACAAATTCTAGGGTAATCTCGAGCTTACTGTTTAAAACAAAGGAAATTTGCACAGAACAAAAGTAAAAACGCTCATGGCCACTGCACAAACAGGGGCACATGTTTGTGTCAAGGGTTGGGTACGGACCAAGCGTACTAGTAAAAATGTTATCTTTATTACGATTAACGACGGCTCCACGCTTGACAGCTTGCAAGTGGTGGCTACTCCCCAACAACTTTCAGAGGCAATGCTGCAAAGCATTACTACAGGGGCCAGCTTGTGTGTAGAGGGCACCATGGTGCTCTCGCAGGGCCAAGCACAAAATATTGAGCTGCAAGCTCACAAAATTACTATCCTAGGCACTGCCGAAGCTTATCCATTACAACCCAAGAAGCATTCGTTGGAGTTCTTGCGAAAAATTGCTCACCTCCGTTTTCGTACCAACACCTTGAGTGCTGTTTTTAGAATACGCCACGCTATTAGCTATGCCATCCACCAATTCTTTCATGAAAAGGGCTTTGTATACTTAAACACGCCTATCATCACAGGCGTAGATGCAGAAGGTGCTGGAGAAATGTTTCATGTAACCACCATAGATGCAGCTAGCATTCCTAAAAAAGAAGATGGTAGCATTGACTTTAGCCAAGAATTTTTTGGCACAAAAACTCACTTGACAGTCTCAGGCCAGTTAGAAGCCGAAGCTGCAGCATTGGGGCTAGCAGAGGTGTATACCTTTGGACCTACCTTTAGGGCAGAAAACTCCAACACTACTCGCCACCTATCAGAGTTTTGGATGATAGAACCAGAAATGGCCTTTTATGACTTGGCTGACAACATAGCCTTGGCAGAAACTTTTCTGAAATACCTCATCAAGTTTGCCTTAAGGCACTGTAAGGAAGACCTAGTTTTCTTACAACAAAGAGCCCTAGAAGCAAATACACCACAAAATCAGCCTCCAGGGGCCCTTTTGCTGATAGAGCAGTTGGAGTTTGTATGGCAGCAGCCTTTTGAACGAATTACTTATACAGAAGCAATTGCTATTCTCGAAGCTTCAAAGCCCAACAAAAAAGGCAAGTTTGTTTACCCTATCCAAGGCTGGGGTGCTGACCTGCAGTCAGAGCATGAGCGCTATCTAGTAGAGCATTACTTCAAAAAACCTGTAGTGGTTACAGATTATCCAAGGGACATTAAAGCTTTTTATATGCGCCAGAATGATGATGGCAAGACGGTTGCTGCCATGGACATCTTGTTTCCAGGTATAGGTGAAGTCATAGGGGGATCACAACGCGAAGAGCGCTTGGATAAGCTCATAGCTGCCATGCAGCGTACCAACATAGATATACAAGCTTTGCAGTGGTACTTAGACACACGTCGCTTTGGTACAGTGCCCCACAGCGGCTTTGGGCTTGGCTTGGAGCGCTTGGTACAATTTGTCACTGGTATGGAAAACATCCGAGACGTTATTCCTTTTCCTAGAACGCCTGGAAATGCTCCTTTTTAAGCAAGAAGGCCTTATCATCCTAGCAAGTCGCGGACTTATACGGCTTCATGACTCGTCCTTGTACCACGCCTCACTAGCCAGCGCCTGCTTATAAGTTTTGAGCATTCTATCTCGGGCAGTGCCATGGTCTACGATAGGACTGGGGTAACCTTTACTTGCTAGCTCAGGCACCCACTGCTTAATGTATTTCAACTCTGGGTCAAATTTTTGGGTCTGCAGGTAAGGGTTGAACACACGGAAATAAGGTGCTGCGTCACAGCCAGCACCAACAGTCCACTGCCACCCTCCATTGTTAGAAGCCAATTCATAGTCTAAAAGCTTTTTAGCAAAATAAGCCTCGCCCCAACGCCAGTCAATGAGCAGGTGTTTGCTTAAAAAGCTAGCTGTAATCATGCGTAGCCGGTTGTGCATATAGCCTGTTTCATTCAACTCTCGCATGCCTGCATCTACAATCGGATAGCCTGTACGTCCTTCACACCAGGCATGAAATTGTACTTCATCATTTTCCCATACTATCGCGTCATAAGCAGGCTTAAAAGCATGGGTTACTACATGAGGAAAATGCCACAAAATCATCATGTAAAAGTTGCGCCAGATCAGCTCATTGAGCCACACTTCATTATATTCTTGAGCAACGCGTGTAGTAGCCCTGATACTTATGGTACCAAACCGCAAATGCACACTTAGCCGACTGGTGCCTAAAACAGAGGGAATATCTCTTTGCTGGTCATATTTTTTAATGCATGCTAGGTCTATTTCCTTGCTAGGAAAGTCATAGTGCTGCGCTTGAAATCCCATGTCTCCTAGTGTAAGCAAGGATAAAGGGCTTGTTTGTAGGTAATGACTAGAATAGGCAGCGTTGTCAAAACTTTTTGCCATTTCTGGCTGAAAAAGCGTTTTCCACTTCTTCATGTAAGGCGTAAAAACTGTATAAGGTGTGCTGTCTTCCTTGATCACTTCTCCTTTTTCAAAAATGACTTGGTCTTTAAAACTATAAAAAGCAACCTGGTGTGCTGCTAGCAGCACACTCACTTCCTGGTCACGCTGTATGGCATAAGGCTCATAGTCATTGTTGGTATACACGGCCTTGAGTAGCAGTGTACTAGCTAATTGCTGATAAACCTCTGTAGGATTGCCATAGCACACTAATAAGGAACTGCCCAGTTCTTCTAATGCTCCTTTAAGTTGCTGAATTTGCGCGTAGATAAATTGAACGCGCCGGTCAGTAGGATCTTCTAGCTTGTTTAAGATGTTCGTATCAAACATGAAGATGGGGAGGACTTGCTCACTATCCTTGAGGGCTTGGTACAACCCATGGTTGTCTGCAAGCCGTAGGTCCCTCCGGAACCAAAAAAGGGTAAGTTCTTTCTGAGGCGTTAAGGCAGCAAGGGAAGGTATAAGCATTTTTGTATAAATCAAATGTCCGCAAAGTAACTTACCACCTCTCGCCTACTTCCTGCTACAAGTAAGCCCTAGCATTAAAGAAAACGTTATAGCTGAATTAAAGCGCTTTTGGTTATGCATGACTTACTACAGCCTATTGAAGCTGTACCTGAAGCTTACACTCAGCAGCATGGTATATTTTCTATAATTCAGAATCCTGATCCGTTGTTGTAAAAGCTTGTTCGCAGGCGTTTTACAGATCTTTTTAAAAATCCTTTTGTAATAGGCATAGGCAAGGTAAACCCCAAACTTAGCACCTGCTGGAAGTTGTTTGATCCCCACCAGTGCTTCTGAAAAGTCTGCAGCAATGTCTTCTTGAAGCTTCTCCTTTTCTACTTCTGTAAACCGCTCAAAGTCAACGTATGGAAAGTAAGTTCGGCCTAAGGTTCTGTAATCTGTATCTAGATCGCGCAAAAAATTCACCTTTTGCAAGGCCTTGCCTAGGCGCATAGCATAAGGCTTGAGTTGGGCATATTCCCTTTTGTCTTTTTCACAGAAAACCTGCAAGCACATCAAACCTACTACCTCTGAAGAGCCCAGCAGATAGCTCTCAAAAGAAGCCTGCGTATGGGTTTGCTGGGTCAGGTCTAGCTTCATGCTCTCAAAAAAAGTATTGATAAGGGTTGTATCAATTTCATAGGCATTTACTGCCGCCTGAAACGCATTTAAAATTGGATTCAAACTTATTTTTTCTTGGATAGCCTGATGAGTAGCCTCCTGGAATTCTTGTAGCAACCTTGCTTTAGGATAGTCATGGAAACTATCTACAATTTCATCACCCAGTCTAAAAAAACTGTAGATAGCATAAATGGCATGGTGGAATTTTGAATCAAGGAATCTGATGCCCAGTGCAAAGGAATTAGTATAGGCCTGGGTCGTAATCTTGCAGCACGCTGCAGAAACAAAGTCATAAATAGCTTTCATGGAGCTTGTAGTAGATTCTTGAATAAAGCGTTTAGCGCAGAGGGAGTAATATTAATAAATACTGACCATCCCGACCTAAATTCTATCATGCTCTTTTCACTACATGCTGGCTAAGGCACAGCTTGAAATGCGTGGCTGGATATAGTTTAGCTTTCTTTGGCTCTATAGCTAGGTAGTGCCGTCAATAAATAAAACCAATGAGAAGGGCAGCAAATTTACCGAGAGCAAGTAAGCTTCCCGCTTAAAATAACCTGTTGCTATACCTCTGGAGTGCTTTAACCCATTCAAAAATAGTGCTATCACCTTTGTTTGTAAGTTCCTTTGTCCGTGAACACTATGGTTGGGAAGGGTAGCCTGCTACCTAGCTTGGGCCTACCTAGGAGGCATTTATCTATGGACTCTATCAATGTCTACAACGCCTAGTAAAAAAGATGGATTACGTAGCCACAACTGCCTAGAAGGGACAGTGTAAACATAGAGATTGCTTACAAAAAAAGAGAAAGAGGTAACCTTCCATAGCGCCCATCAAGGGCTTGTAGCGTTTTTCCACAAGGATGGAGCAGCATTCTTCAGGAGCAACTATGGTAGGCGCGCTTGACGTGGGATGGGAGAGATAGACCGATTCCCTATACCATGCTTCCACCAGAAGGGATATGGTAGATGATGTGCAAAAAGTGCTAGAATAAAGTCTTTGATTACTACCCGGCATACCTGGAACAGTTTTTGGGAACAGTACAGGAGGGTTGAGGACGAATTTGTGAAAACTTATCTCTGGTTGCTTGCAAAGAATAAGAATAGTATTCATATTTATTTTGGCCTAGAAATGTACTAACTTAACTGACATTGCCTCAATCTGATCTCTATTTTATTTTCTGACCCCATAACGATGTACAATCCATTTCAAAGATGCATAGCTATTATATTACTCTGGAGCATGGCCTTGCAGAGCTGCACCTCGAACCTCAAGCTCGATACTGGTCCAGCAGCAAGCCAGCCACAGGCCAGTAAAAAGCCCCTCAGGAGTCTCGTAGGAAAGGAGCAGCACCAAGAAGACAAGCTTATTTCCATCAGTGCTCCTACGGAGAAGGCTCCAGCAGTCCCTGCTGCTCAGGTTGCTCCTGCTGCCCCACTTTTCACAGACCTGTCCCCCAGTAGCTCCCTTCATCACACAATAGCTCCACCCTCCCTAACGACTGTTCTCCACAACCCAAGGCTTTCCCAAGGTACACCCATCACCCAGCTCCCAAAAGACCGTCCAAAGGCCCAAGCTATGCGCAGTGCTCAGCCAACACAAAGGCCAAGCGCCCCTTTAGCCAAGGCTGAGGCAGCAGGCGCTGCACCCGTGCAGCACTTGACTGCCTCAGGAGGGAAGGAAGTAGCGCTATACCAAAGAGAGGGGCAGTGGCAAGCGCAAGTAACCGAGCGCATAGGCCCTGCGCAGCGTCAAGTGGTGCTGCCTATTGTCTGTGCGCCTGACTGCGAGGTAACAGCGCTCCTGGGCTATGAAGCAGGACGGGTAGCGCAGCTGTTGCATGTAGCCAAGCAAGGGTTAGCCGAATTTGTCTATGTAGGCAGGCAGGGACTGCAAGGGGGGATGTACAGAGAGGATGAAGGCGCTAGGGAGCACAAACAAAGTGATTCCAGCCAGCCTCCTGCTGTAAGCGCTCTGGCTCGCCAAGGCTCCACTGCACTAGAACAGGCGCAAAGCAACATAGCAAGCCTCAAGGAAGCCATAGAAGAGGGGTACGGCTTGCTGCTTTCTTTAGGTACAGCTGACTCGCAAGTAATAGCGCAGCTGTTCTCTGATTTGGCGCAATGGTTGCAAGAAGAGCGGCTCTGTAGGCCAGCAGTAGGTGAGGAGGGTGCTAAGGAATACATCACTAGGTTAAGGGAGGATTCTCGCTTAAGCTGGGGGGATCACAGGGCCAAGCTTAGTGCTTTGCTAACGCGAGCTTATGAGCAACCCTTACAACAACTTGTAGGGGCTGATCTGATTGCTGCCCTCCCCTATAGTGAGCCCAGCCAGCCTCTTGCTGTAAGCGCCCTAGCTCGTCAAGGCTCCACTGCACTAGAACAGGCGCAAAACAACATAGCAAGCCTTAAGGAAGCCATAGAAGAGGGGTACGGCCTGCTGCTTTCTTTGGGTACAGCCGATTCGCAAGTAATAGAGAAGCTGTTCTCTGATTTAGAGCAATGGTTGCAAGAAGAGCAGCTGTGTAGGCCAGCAGCAGATGATGAGGATGCTAAGGAATACATCACTAGGTTAAGGGAAGATTCTCGCTTAAGCTGGGGAGATCACAGGGCCAAGCTTAGTGCTTTGCTAACCCAAGCTTACGGGCAAGCCTTACAACAAGTAGTAGCGGCTGATCTGATTCATAGCCTTCCTGATAGGGTAGCGCAGCTATCAGCAGCCCTCGTAGGCAGGCAGGGCTTGCTAGGCGGCATGATGCCAGGAGTTGAAGAGTACAAGGAGGTATTCCCCCAAAAACAGAGCGCTCCACGAGGTTCCTTGCTGAAGTTGGGGCCATCGGAGCACCAAGGCCCCACTGAGTTTGAGCGCGCCCAAGAAGAGGCAACAGCGCTCAAAGGGGCAATAGAAGAGCAGTATGGTTTACTACTCTCTCAAGATAGTAAGCTGGCTGATTCGCAGCTAGTAGGTGGATTGCTGGCTGATTTGGAGCAATTATTGGGTTTAGAGGCGCTATGGACGCTAGAAGAAAGCGAGGATAGCGCTCAGGAGTACCTCGTGAGGCTCAGGAACGATGATGGGCTGCTTCTATACGGAGCAGATGTAAGAGAAAGGCTTATGGTACTGCTAGAGCGCGCCTATGCGCAAGCGCTCAAACGAGCAGTATCTACTACCCTGCTGAAGGGGCTATCCAATCTATCCCATGAGGAGCAAGAGAGGCTAGCAGTGGCGTTAGGCCAGCTGGCAGCATTCCATCAAGAGCAGGGAAGGCAAACAGGAGATTTATCTCTTTACACGGATGCAGCCATACTCTACCAACATATGCTGCAGGTATGTGAAGGAGAGGCAGAGAAGGCATACAGAGGCTTAGCCGAGATTAAAGGGGCAATGATAGCCAGATGTAAGCAAGGAAAGGCTACACTGAGCAGTAGGGTAAGCTCAGATGAGCTTCAAGATGAAATAGCAAGGGATAAGCAAATATTACAAAAATTGAGAATTATCGCCAAGAGGAGAGTAGCTGAGCTAGAAGGAGCAGAGATGAGTGATGAAGCGTTGTACATTGAGAAGAGCAAGGCACTGTTTGCTGAGATAGCACAGCGGGTTGGGGCATTTTTAGCCACGCTCTACCAAGAGACTGAGCAAGTGCTAGGGCCAGCGCCGTGCAAATACACAGTAATGGGGCTAGGCTCCATGGCTTTGCAGCAGATGACGCCCTATTCGGACCTAGAATTTGCCATCCTGATGGAGGAGAACGAGAGCCAAGAGGTGTTAGAAGAGCATCGGGCGTACTTCAGGGAGCTGAGCCATCTGGTACACTTGCGGGTGATCAACGTGGGGGAGACGGTCGTGCCTTGGAGTAAGTATAAGGTGAGTTTAGATTATCTAGGCAAAAGAGGGATCAACTTTGATTTAGGCGGCAAGACCCCTTTAGGCAGAAAAGATAAGCCATACTTAAAAAATCCCTATGAATTAATACAGCCAGTAGCAGGAATGATGCGTTACTTAAAAAATGAAGGGGATAAATCAACACATATGGACAAGCTGCTGCCTTTTATCCTAGAGCGTACGTGTCATATACATGGAGATAGGAAGTTGCATGAAGCATATGTAGAAGAGAAGCGCGAATTTTTCAAGAACAGCCAAACAGAGCAAGGAATACCTGTGTACCAAGCAAGAGCCCTAGAAAAGTTACTAGAAGGAGTGGTAGAGCTGGATTATAGCCATCCAGGTCCAGGGGTAGCCAAGCCTGGTCAGCAAGGAGACTTAGCAGACTTTGCCCCCAAAGTTGGATATGAAGATATAGGGCGGCTGTATGATGTGAAGCAAGAAATATACCGGTTGCCTGATAGGCTACTCTATAGACTAGCGATGTACTATGGGCTCCTGCCAGAGAGTGGCTGGGACGCAGTAGCGCAATTGTCTAGCAGGGGTATCATCACCAGAGAAGCAGCGCAGCACTTGGGCTATGCGGTAAGCTTTGCTACGATGCTGCGCTTAAAGACGTATTTACACCAGGGCCAGCAAGGAGAGAGTATGACAGTGCTAGGTGGCATGAGCCAAGAGGCAGCGCAGCAGTTTTTTGTGCTCTCCAAAGAAGCCTTACAAGAAGGGGGGAGCTTGTTTCAATACTACTACACAGCCCTGCCCTTGCACGAAAAGATGGAAGCGTTTTTCAAGGGGAGGGAAGGAGATTTATCCCCCGTTCAAGAAGAAAACTTCTTTCAAGAAGAGTCCTTTTACAATGACAGTTATAGAGTCAGGGGACATATACACCAGCGCGTAATGCAGCATGCAGCAGCGAAAAGGTGCTATAAGAAAGCCCTGGAGATAAGACAGGCCCTTTATCCTGGTAACCATCCTGATGTAGCTATGTCCCTGAATAACGTAGGCAATACCTACAATACACTAGGGGAAGCCAGCAAAGGGCTAGAACATTTTCAGCAAGCCCTGGAGATGTGTAGGGCCCTTTATCCCGGTAACCACTTTGATGTAGCAGGTTCCCTGAATAACGTGGGAGGTGCCTACCAGAGGCTAGGGGAAGCCAGCAAAGGGCTAGGGTATTTGGAGCAAGCCCTGGAGATGTATAGGGCTCTTTATCCTGGTAACCACCCTGAGGTAGCAGCTTCCCTGAATAACGTGGGTATTGCCTACGAGAAGCTAGGGGAAAGCAGCAAAGGGCTAGGGTATTTGGAGCAAGCCCTGGAGATGATGCGGGCGGTCTATCCCGGTAACCACTCCTTTGTAGCAACTTTCCTGAATAACGTGGGTAGTGCCTACGAGAAGCTAGGGGAAGTCAGCAAAGGGCTAGGGTATTTTCAGCAAGCCCTTCAGATGGATAGAGCCCTTTATCCCGGTAACCACCCCTCTGTAGCTATGTCCCTGAATAACGTGGGTAGTGCCTACGAGAAGCTAGGGGAAAGCAGCAAAGGGCTAGGGTATTTGGAGCAAGCCCTGGAGATGTATAGGGCTCTTTATCCCGCTAACCACCCTGATGTAGCTATGTCCCTGAATAACGTGGGAGGTGCCTACCATACACTAGGGGAAGCCAGCAAAGGGCTAGGGTATTTTCAGCAAGCCCTTCAGATGAGACAGGCTCTTTATCCTGGTAACCACCCTGATGTAGCAGCTTCCCTGAATAACGTGGGAGGTGCCTACCATACGCTAGGGGAAGCCAAGGAAGGGCTAGGGTATTATGAGCAAGCCCTTGCGATGAGACAGGCTCTTTATCCCGCTAACCACCCCTCTGTAGCTATGTCCCTGAATAACCTGGGAGGTGCCTACAATACACTAGGGGAAGCCAGCAAAGGGCTAGGGTATTCTGAGCAAGTCCTGAAGATGAAGCGGGTGCTCTATCCCGGCAACCATCCCTCTGTAGCGGGTTCCCTGAATAACGTGGGTATTGCCTACGAGATGCTGGGGGAAGCCAAGAAAGGGCTAGGGTATTATGAGCAAGCCCTTGCGATGAATAAGACGCTCTATGGGGATAAAGCCCATCCCGATGTAGCAATATCCTTGAATAAGGTGGGTCTAGCCTATTATAAGCTAGGGGATGCGCGCAAAGGGCTCGTGTACTTTGAGCAAGCCTTTGCGATGAATAAGACGCTCTATGGAGACAAAGCCCACCGTGACCTAGCAGAGTCTCTCAATAGCCTAGGGATTGCCCATGCGAAGATAGGCGACGCGAAACAAGCACTCGTCTACCATAAGCGATCCCTTGAGATGAGGCAGGGCCTCTATGGAGACAAAGCCCACCCCGACCTGGCGAGTTCCTTGAATAACGTGGGTGCTACCTATCAGGCGCTAGGAGAAACGCAAAAAGTGCTCTTGTACTGTGAGCAAGCCCTTAAGATGAGACAGGTGCTTTACCCCGGTAACCACCCTGATGTAGCTATGTCCCTGCATAACGTGGGTATTACCCATACGACGCTAGGGGAAGCCAACAAAGGGCTAGAGTATTCTGAGCAAGCCCTGGAGATGGAACGGGTGCTCTATCCCGGTAACCACCCTGATGTAGCGGATTCCCTGAATAACGTGGGTATTGCCTACCAGACGCTAGGAGATGGGAAACAAGCGCTCGCCTACTTTGGGCAAGCCCTCCTCCAGATGAGACAGGTACTTTATAAAGATAAAATCCACCCCGCGCTAGTGAATTCCCTCATGAACGTGGGTGAGAGCTACGAAAGGTTAGGGGAGTATGAAAAAGCCAAACAGCATTATGAGGAAGGGCTCATGATCAGCAACAAGCTTCCTGGTGAAGCACATCCCTACATCCAGATATTCACTCAAAAGCTGGATGGGCTTGTGAGTCGGTGCTATGTAGAAGCGGCAAACAAGGCCTACGTACAGCATGATGTACAAGAAGTGATACGTAATTATGAAGAACTCCTTCGGATGCTACCTGCAACAAGTGGAGATACCAAGACAATCATCTGTCAGAACCTAGGGTGTATGTATCACGTAGCAGCGCTGAGTGCTACTGAAGCAGCAGTGAGGCAAACATCCCTCAACAAGGCGACCGCTGCTTTTGAACAAGCACTAGCATGGAGCGATGGGGCAAAAGCAGGTTTATGTACAGAGTATGGCAATTTCCTACTCGCTACAGGGCAGCTAGCACCAGCCCATGACTACCTCATACAAGCCATCGACAGTGGCGATACTCAGAGCGGGCTAGGCTATGGCTTGATGGAGAAAGCAAGGGTATCGCCTTTGTTACAAGCGCGCATTGATCAGGATAAGCAAGTGGAGGTACGAGGCATAGATTATGCTTATTATCTGCTGATCTTTCACTACAAAGAGTTTGCACAAACAGGCATCAGCTTAGGGCAACCCCGAGCCACGTATCTAACGGCCTATGAGCAAAGGATCAGGGCTAGCGCAGGCCAGCCAGGCAAAGAAAAGCAGGATGCGCTCGCCCATTTCCTCTTCAATAGCCTCCAGCAAGCACTGAGAGAGGAATGAGCAGCAGAGTAAGCTTTTAGGGTAGCGGGGATGGGTTAGGGAAATTAATACTCCTGCAGTCTTGTACCTCGCCGGCACGGCTTCGCAAGCATTGGCAGCAGTAGAGTGATACATCAGGAATTTCTTTAGCAGTATTGTCACGTACAGCTTTCCCACCCTAGGCTTTTACAGGCATTATATTTGCAATTGTCTTTTCTTTTGCTAGTATTTGTGCGTAAGAATAGTCTAATTAGGCTTAGTACTCTTATCCATTTTTTTGTACGTCGATTGCTATTAAACAGTAACATCATCTAAACTCATTCATCTGTGGCAACAACATCCCACACCTTAGACCTTCTCATCTTATTAGGTTTCTTAGTTTTAAACATCATCGTAGGCTTTCGGTACCGAGGCAAAAGCAAGTCTTTTCAAGAATATGCCATAGGTGATAAGAAATTCTCTACTGCCACCCTCACCGCTACCATTGTGGCTACCTGGATGTCAGGGAGTCATTTATTCGTCTGTCTAGAGCAAACGTACAGTACGGGACTTTATTATGTGATAGCAATAATCATAGGGTGCACAGCAGGGCTATTAATTACCGGAAACGTGATTGGTCCGCGCATGGGCAAGTTCTTGAACAATGTGTCGGTGCCAGAGTTACTCGGAAAAGTATATGGCAACCAGGTGCAAGCCATTGCGGGCATCAGCACTGTGTTGTCGACCATAGGCTATATCGCCGTACAGTTTAAAGCGATCTCTAGAATATTAACCATTTTCTTGTACCATGGTAACGCATACAGCAGCGCAGGTAATTTCTTCAACGAGGAGGTGGTAACCATCATTGCTGCTACCATCATTATTCTTTATTCCACTTCTGGGGGCGTGAAGGCCGTCACTTTTACAGATGTCATCCAGTTCCTCACTTTTGGTACCTTGCTCCCTGTCCTGGCCTTGGTGATCTGGCATAACCTCAAAGATCCCCATCAAGTAGCTCACATGCTTACTACCAACCCGTCCTTCAGTTTTAAAGAGGTGGTGAGATGGACTCCAGAGTTTCAAGGAACCCTCATCCTCATGTGCTATTTGATGACACCTGCGCTCCCCCCGGAACTTTTTCAACGCATGGTTATGGCACGGGATGTGGGACAGGTCAAGCGCTCAATAGGCTATGCAACTCTAATAGACTTAGCAATAGATCTATGTATGATCTGGATTGCTATTCTGCTCTTGGTAGATCAACCAGGCCTTGACCCTAGCAAGCTGGTGCAACACATAGTCAATACCTATACCTACCCAGGTCTCAGGGGCTTCTTGTGTGTAGGGATCATTGCCCTAGCAATGTCTACCGCAGACTCAGCACTCAACTCCTGTGCTGTGGTTATTACCAATGACATCCTGCCTCCGTTAAGAATCCAAAAAGTACGCTCACTCAACACAGCCAAATGGGCTACGCTCATATTGGGCTTTTTGGCCGTGCTCCTAACCCTGAAAGTGCAAAATATATTGACCATAATATTAGGCTCTGCTTGCTTTTATGTGCCCATTGTGGTCATTCCCATGCTACTAGCCATCTTTGGCTTTGAAACTAGCAAAAGGGTGGTACTTATGGCTATGGGGGCCGGGGCAACAACAGCCCTTGCCTGCCTACTCTACTTCAAAAGTGTGAACAGTTTCTTTCCAGGTATGTTCGTCAACTTTTTAGTGATGATGGGAGCACACTACTTACTGGGTGAACAAGGAGGATGGGGACATAATCCTCTGCCCACATTCTATCATACACAAGATACCCGTAGTAAGTGGAAGCAATGGAGAGAAGCCCTCAGGCAATTTCAGCTTATGCCCTACCTAGAAAACCTCTTGCCTAAGCAAGACCAAGCCTATCTCTTATTGGCTTTTTACATCTTCACAACTACTTATGCTTCTTTATACCTCCTACCCCAAGAAGTCGCCAGGCTATATCCAAGTCTCTACAAAGGGCTGCAATATTCCGTCACCTTGGCCACCACCTTCTTCTTGGCTTTTCCTATCTGGCCAAAAGGCTTAAGAGCCAAAAAATTACTGACTTGGATATGGCCTGCTAGTATTGGTTACACTTTGTTTGTCGTGGGGGCCATGCTCGCCATCATCAGTGGCTTTGGATTGCCACAATTGATGCTCTTGATGCTTAATTTTGTTGTGACTGTTCTGTTTCTCAGTATGCCCATGGCAATCAGTATGCTTATAGCAGGGAGCTTGTTAGCAGTGCTTTTGTTTCAGCAATATACAGGTCTTCCTAGCCTGCCAGGAACCATGGGACCATTGCAATTTAAGCTTGTCTACGGGCTATTGCTCTGCAGCAGCTCCTTGATTGCTCTTTTTAAATACAAACAAGCCTATAACACGTTAGAAAGGCATAACAAGCTACTCACTACAGAACGTAGGGTGAGCCAAGACGAGCTTGTTAAAGCGCTAAATCATGAAGCACGCTTTTTTTCTGAAGTCTCCACTGCAGGCACCACTGTATTAGAAGCGGTCAGGAAAAAGGTAGAAACGTTTTCGCAACAAGCCCTGCGGGTAAGTGCTCCTCAACAGCTCACCCCGGTTCGCCATGCTTTAGAAGAAGCCCATCAGGCCCTCCAAAATACCATGCTGTATTTACAGAATGTTGTTTACCGCGTACAAGGTCACCTCCAGCTAAAGGTAGATACTGTGCTTATAGATAATCTTCTTGCAGAAGCATTGGCTGTACTAAAGATACAATCCACACAGCAACAGCCACGCATTAAGAACAGGGCTAATATCCAAGAGTTGCAGTGTGACCCAATAAAAATTCAACAACTGCTTGTCAATGCCTTGCTTTATGCCCAGCAGAACAATAGTGCTCAGCAGCCTGTCCTTTTAGGCATTCAAAAAACGACCTTAGGCTATCCGATTCCTTCAGTCAAGAATTACATCAAAGAAATTCCTGCCCTCTGCATTACAATCAGCAGTACCGATATACTACCAGAACCTAAAACACTGTACATGGGCACAATAGGAAACCCTTCCTTACAAGTTCCACAATCCATGCAAGATTGGCCTCTCCTAGATAACCAACACATTGTAGATGCCCATTACGGAACTGTAGAATTAATAAAAGAGAACGAAGAAGCACTTACCCAAGTTTACGTTATTCCAATGCACTTGCGTGAAGTGAGGCCGAGTATGATGGACCTCCCACAAATGGGGGTAGGTAGCATAGAAGAGGTATCCAAAATAGTGCTTCCAGAAGAGACTGCGCTGCTAACAAAGCTTCAAAATGAATCCTCCATGAATATGGAATTAGCAGAAAAAGCCATCATGTATATCAAGAAGTATCATGGTCTTATGAAGCGGAAGTCAGGAGAACCTTTTTATCTACATCCTATAGCTGTCGCAGAAATATTACTAAGCTATACCCAGGACCAGGCAGCGATCCTAGCAGCCTTGCTCCATGATACTGTAGAAGACACTCCACTGACGCTGTCAGAGATCGGGGTGGTCTTTGGCCCTGATGTGGCAGCCATTGTCAATAAGCTAACACACCTGGATGGTCAGTTCCATCGGATCAGCATGGATGCCCATGAAAACCTTCGACAACTCCTTGAAGAAACAGATGTACGTGTGCTACAGGTGAAGCTGGCAGACCGTACACACAACGTACGTACCATAGAAGGCCACCCTCAGTTGGCCAAGCAAAAAAAGATAGCAGAGGAGACCTTGCATTTCTTTGTGCCTATTGCTAAGTATCTAGGTCTCAAACAGATTGAAGAAGAGTTACAAGAGCTTATTGCCGCAGTGATGAAAAAGCGGTAAAGCAAAGAAATCCATCAAACTGCCACAAGTTTGCCTAGTGATTACAGAGATACCACATCACGTAGCTTCCTGACTTGTTGCTGCTTACCTTCGTTGCTGAGCTTCTAAACCACATGCATAATGCCGAAAGCCCATCCCCTATTTAATCTGATAGCGGAAAAAGGGCATCGACAAGAACAAAGCCTGGAGTTGATTGCTTCTGAGAATTTTGTCTCTAAACAGGTGATGGAAGCAGCAGGGAGTGTGCTGACCAACAAATATGCAGAGGGATTTCCAGGAAAAAGGTATTATGGAGACTGTAGGGTGGTCGATGAGATAGAGACGCTGGCCATAGAGCGGGCAAAAAAATTGTTCCATGCGGCCCGGGCCAATGTGCAGCCCTATTCAGGAACGCAAGCCAATGCAGCGGTGATGATAGCCATCCTTAAACCAGGCGATAAGATCTAGGGTTTTGACTTGGCACACGGAGGCCACCTGACGTATGGATCGCCTGTGAACTTCTCTAGCAAACTGTATCAAGCTTCTTCTTATGGCTTCAATAAGGAGACAGGTCTTATTGACTGGAAATTGGCTATTACATTATCACACCTTTGGTCACCCACTTCCTGGCCAATTATCAATTAGATCCCAGCATTGTAAATAGGTTTGATATTGTCTCTTACATGTCTACGGTTGTTACCCTAGCACTAGGCTGTGCATTCATGTTTTACTTCCTGTAGCTGTTCCTGGCTAAGGTAAGCATTGTTACGGTACACAGCGTGCGTACTTATCGCAGACATGCAAGTATGGCTAATCCTGAACTTGGCAGCTATCATCACCCCACCCAATGTGATGAGCCAGCTTCTAATTACTGCTCCGTTGGTGCTCCTGTATGAGTGCAGTATTCTTCATTGCTCAGTTTGTAGCGAACAGGGAACGCGCACAGTGGTACTCCTCTTTAGGAGATATACGCAAGGTGTTCGGGCAAAAAATGTCTGATGCTGCTCACAGATCCACTTCCTGTACCTGGATAGTTTTAATGTGCGCTACAAGTACCTTGACTTTTTGTGCTTGGTTTTTCGAGCAAATCATCACTACATGGTCGTGCTGTACAATGATGAGGTCTGCTACACTATAGGTGGCAATGAGCGTATCTTCTATACTCTTAATCATACTGTTTTGCGTAGCTAGGGCAGCTACATTGCCCTGCACTACGTTTCCGTGCTGGTCTTTTTCCATGCTTTCATAAAGGCCTTACCAGGTATCCTACCTGCAGCACTGGCAGGATGGGTACCAATACCCTGGACATAGGCCTGGTAATTGGCTTCGAAGCTGGCTGCATCTGTAAAAGATAGCCCTTCTACGTCAGGGAGTAGCACGGCTAGCGTGCTTACCTTGCTTCTTGCTCCTAACTAACTGAGCAGGCGTGTTGCCCTTATTAGGCGTTTGCACAAAGAGATGTACGCCTGCATCAAGCAAGCACCTAGTCAGGGTCCCTCCTTCACTGCCCCATAGTGCAGGGGATAGACGCCACGCTTATTGGCCAGGTTAGGGATTCCAGCCTAGCTTTTTAATACTTGTGTGAGGGGAGTGACGAGCGCATTCTGGGCCATCCAGCAGATGAGCGGGTTGCCTTCGAGATCGTGCAGATCTTTTTCAAAGGCCTCGTAAGGCATCCTTGTTATGGAAGCTGTATCCCCTCCCTTGGTGAATCAATGGGCTGACTCTTGCCCTGCTACCCTAAGCTTCCTGTTCTGCTCATTCATCCCCCAGTGCTTGCTGGAGGCTCTCTAAGAGAAAATAGGCAAGCGCATCCTGCTTCTCTTTGCCTGGCTGGCCTGCGCTGGCCCTGATCCTTTCCCTATAGGACCCTAGATAGGTGCCTCGTGCTTGGGCTAAGGCAATGCCTGCTTGTGCAAATTCCTCGTAGTGAAAGATCAGCAGATAATAAGCATAATCGATAGCGCGTATCTGCACTTGCTCATTCTGATCAATGCACGCTTGTAACAAAGGCGATACCGTTGCTTGCTCTATCAAGCCATAGCGTAGCTCGCTCTGAGTATCTCCACTGTCAATAACTTGTATGAGGTAGTTATGGGCTTGTGCTAGCTGGGCTGTAGCGAGCAGGAAATTGCCATAATCTGTCCATAAACCTGCTTTTACTGTATCACTCCTCCATGCTAGTACCTGTTCAAAAGCAGCGGTCGCTTTGTTAAGGTATGTTTCCCTCACTGCTTCTTCAGTAGCGTGCAGTGCTGCTACGTGATACATACATCCTAGGTCTTGGCAGATGCTTCTCTTTGTATCCCTACTTGCTGCAGGTAGTATCTGAAGGAGTTCTTCATAATTACGTATGACCCCTGATACATCATGCTGCGCATAGGCTTTTATTGCCGCCACATAGCATTGATTCACAAGCCTACCCAGCTTTTGAGTGAATGTCTGGATGTAGGGATGTGCTTCACCAGGAAGCTTGTTGCTGATCATAAGTCCCTCTTCATAGTGCTGCTTGGCTTTTGTATACTCTTCTAGCGCCTCATAGGCAATCCCCAGGCTCATGAGGGAACTCGCGAGATCAGGGTGGGCCTTATCCCTATAGAGTGCTTGTCTCATCTCAAAGGCTTGCTCAAAGTACTCCAGCCCCTTGTGCAAGTCTCTTAGTGCCGCATAGGTAACCCCCAGGTTATTGAGGGAAACCGCCAGATCGGGCTGAGCTTTGCCCTTATAGAGGGCTTGCCTCATCTTAAGCGCTTGCTCAAAATACGGGAGCGCTTTTTGCAACTCTCTTAGCGCCGCATAGGCACTACCCATATTATTAAGAGACGTCGCCAGATCGGGGTGGGCTTGATCCCCATAGAGCTTCTTATACATCTTAAGGGCTTGTTCATAGTACGCGAGTCCTTGTTTTGCCTCGCCTAGCGCCGCATAGGCAACCCCTACATTCATGAAGGACCTTGCTAGGTCGGGGTGGGTTTGATCTCTATAGAAATTCTGTCTCATCTCAAGGGCTTGCCTTTGATACATAAGTCCTTTTTGCACGTCGCCTAACTCCTCATAGGCAACTCCCACATTCATGAGAGAACTTGCCAGGTCAGGGTGGGCCTTATCCCTATAGAGCGCTTGTCTCATCTCAAAGGCTTGCTCAAAGTACTCCAGCCCCTTGTGCAAGTCTCTTAGCCCTTCATAGGCAATCCCCACATTATTGAGGGAAAGCGCCAGATTAGGGTGGGCTTGATCCCCATAGAGCTTCTGCCTCATCTCGAGAGCTTGCTCTTGGTACTGAAGCCCTTTGCGCGCTTCGCCCAGCGCCTTGTGGGCATTCCCCAGGTTACCCAAGGACGTCGCCAGGTCGGGGTGAGCTTTGTCCTCATAGAGCGCCTTATTCATTTGAAGAGATTGCTCATAGTACAAGAGTGCTTTGGGCACGTCGCCTAGCTTCTCATAAGCAACCCCCAGGTTTGTGAGGGAGCCCGCCAGGTCAGCGTGGGCTTGATCCCCATAGAAGGCTTTTCTCATCTGAAAGGCTTGCGTAAAGTACTCTAGCCCCTTGCTCGGGTCTCCTAGCTTATCATGGGCACTACCCACGTTATTAAGAGTCGCCGCTACATCGGGGTAGGCTTTATCTCCATAGACCGCTCGTTTCATATCGAGGGATCGCTCTTGATACTGAAGCGCTTGTTGCACTTCTCCTAGTGCTTCATAAGCTAAACCCAGGTTATTGAAAAACATCGCTACATAGGGATGAGGTTTATCCCCATAGACCGCTCTATCCCTCTCAATAGCTTTCTCATAGCATCTTATGCCTTCTTTATACTGCATTAGGCGCGTGCATATCATCCCCTTGATCCAATCATCGTCATTGTAAAAGGCTTCTGACTGAAAAAAGCTTACTGCTGCTTGTTCTTCTAATAGCTGCTCGTGTGACTTCACCTTATTGAAAAAGTCTTTCATTCTCTGGTGTAAGGGCAGTGCTGTATAGTAGTACTTGAATAAGCTGCCTCCTACTTCTAAGGCGGCGACATCAAGGGCAAAGGATTGACTCACTACCTGCTGGGTGGGCCCTTTCCTCATGCCACTCAGTACAGCCATCTCCTCTTTTTGCTCCCCATGATGCAAATAGGTCCTTAAGCGCAATAGCGTAGCAAAGCTCACCGCATACCCTAGATGTCCTGCTGCTGCTTCACTGATGATACCCCTAGCCCATAACTGTTCTACAGCATCCCAGCCACTCTCTGGCAAAATCCCATAGTACATGGCTAGCCGGCAGAGCAACCTGTCAGGCAACCGATAGATCTCTTGCTTCACATCATACAACCGCCCTTCGTCTCCAGACTCAAATTTAGGTTCAAAGTCTGCTAAGTCTCCTGGCTGACGAGGCTTGGCTATGCCTGGGCCTGGCTTACTGTAATTCATCTCTACTACTCCCTCTAGTAACTTCTGCAACGCTCTTGCTTGGTACACAGGAATCCCTTGCTCGGTTTGAGCTCTTGCAAAAAATGCGCTTTTTTGCGCTACATAAGCTGCATGAAGCCCTGGATCGCCATGTACACAACACGTGCGCTCTAGAATAAAGGGCAGCAACTTGTCCATGTGCTCCATTTTATGACCTTCATTTCTTAGGTAACGCATCATTCCTGCTACTGGCTGTATTAACTCATACTTCTTGTCACTTCTGCCTAAGGGCGTCTTGCCTCCCAAATCAAAGTTGATCCCTCTTTTGCCTAGATAATCTAAACTTACTCCATACTTACTCCTAGGCACGACCGTCTCGCCTAAGTTGATCACCCGCAAGTGTACCAGATGGCTCAGCTGCCTCAAGTACTCCCGTTGCTTTGCCAAGACCTCTTGGCTCTCGTTGTCCTCCATCAGGATAGCAAACTCTAGGTCTGAGTAAGGAGTCATCTGCTGCAAAGCCATTGACCCTAGCCCCATTACCGTGTATTTGCACGGCGCTGGCCCTAACTTATCCTCGCTCTCTTGGTAGAGCCTGGCTAAAAATGCCCCAACCCGCTGTGCTATCTCGGCAAACAGGGCCTTGCTCTCCTCAATGTATAACGCTTCATCGCTCATCTCTGCTGCTTCTAGCTCAGCTACTCTCCTCTTGGCCTCAACTCTCAAATCTTGCAATATTTGCTTATCCCTTGCTATTTCTTCTTGTAGCTCATCTGAGGTTGCCCTGCTACTCAGTGTAGCCTTTTCTGGCTTACACTTGGCTATCATTGCCGCTTTAATCTCGGCTAAGCCTCTGTATACCTTCTCTGCCTCTCCTTCACATACCTGCAGCATATGTTGGTAGAGTATGGCTGCATCAGTGTAAAGGGATAAATCTCCTATTTGGCTTCCCTGCGCTTGATGGAATGCTGCCAATTGGCCTAACGCCATTGCTAGCCTCTGTTTCTCCTCATGGGATAGATTGGATGGTCCCTTCAACAGGCTAGTAGATACTGCTCTTTTGAGCACTTGCGCATAGGCGCGCGCTAGCAAGGCTGTGAGCCTGTCTCTGTGATCCCCCCAGTTTAGACTATCATCCTCCCTTAACCTAATGATGTATTCCTGAACACTCTCCTCTCCTGCTGTAGGTACGCAGAGCTGCTCTTCTTGCAACCATTGCTCCAAATCAGAAAACAGCTTCTCTATTACCTGCAAATCGGCTGTCTCTAAAGAAAGCAACAAGCCATACCCCTCTTCTATGGCTTCCTTAAAGCTTTCTATATTGCTTTGCGCTTGTTCTACTGCAGTGGGTCCTTGGTGCTCCAATAGCCCCAACTCCAGCAAGGAGCCTCGAGGAGCGCTCTGTTCTTGGGGGAACTCCTCCTTGTGCTCTTCAACTCCTGGCATCATGCCGCCTAGCAAGCCTTGCCTGCCTACATAGACAAATTCGTCTAACCCTTGCTTGGCTACATGTAACAGTTGCGCTACCCGGCCTGCTTCATAGCGCAGGAGCGCTGCTACCTCGCAGTCAGGCGCACAGACAACAGGCAGCACCACTTGACGGTGCGCATCGCCTATGCGCTCGGTTACTTGGGCTTGCCACTGCCTTTCTTTTTGGTATAGCGCTACTTCCTTCCCTCCTGAGGCAGTTAAGTGCTGCACCCGTGCAGCGCCTGCTGCCTCATCCTTGGCTAAAGGGGCACTTGGCCTTTGGGTTGGCTGAGCACTGCGCATAGCCTGGGCCTTTAGAGAGTCTTTTGAGGGCTGGGTGATGGCTGTGCCTTGGGAAAGCCTTGGGTTGTGGAGAACAGTCCTTGGGAAGGGTGGAGCCGCTGGGTGATGAGGGGAGCTACTGGGGGACAGGTCTGTGGAGAGTGGGGTGGCAGGAGTAATCTGAGCAGCAGCAGGGACTGCTGGAACCTTCTCACTAGGAGCACTGATGGACATGGGCTTGTCTTGTGGGTGCTGCTCCCCTCCTACGAGGCGCCTGAGGGGCTTTTTACTGGCCTGTGGCTGGCTTACTGCTGCACCCGTATCGAGCTTGAGGTTAGAGGTGCAGCTCTGTAAGGCCATGCTCAAGAGCAACATAATAGCTATGAATTTTTGAAATTGATTGTACATCGTTATGAGGTTAGGAAAATAAAATAGAGATCAGCTTGAGGCAATGCCAATTAAGTTAGTGGCCTGTTAAAGCAAGTTAAACATCAATGCTATTTTTATCCTTTGCAAGCAACCAGGGATAAATTTTTATAAAGTCGTTCTCAAACCTCCTCTACTGTCCCAAAAAGTGTTCCAGGTAGGCCTGGTAGTAATCAAAGATTTCATCTAGCGATTTTTGTACATCATCCACCATATCCCTTCTGGTGGAAGCATGGGATAGGGAATCGGTCTATCTTCCCCATCCCATGTCAAGTGAGCCTACCATAGTTGCTCCTGAAGAATGCTGCTCCATCCTTGATGGAAAAACTCCACAAGTCGTCGATAGGTGCCATGGAGGGCTACATTTTTCTCTTTTTTTGACTGACTGCTCTTCCAGTACGAAAGGCTTGAGCCGAGGCCCGGAACTTGTGTAATACCCATGGACTTCTTAAGCGCTGACTAGGTAGTGGCGTCAATGAATAAAACCGATGAGAAGGGGAGCAAATTTGACTGCCAAAAGCAAAGTAAGCTCCCTACTTAAAATAACGTGTTGCTATAACTCTGTAGTGCTTTAACCTATTCAAAAATAGCGCTATCACCTTTCCTTGTTTGTAAATTGTTTTGTTTCAGTAACCCTTTGTCCATGAACACTGATGATTGGGAAGGACAGCCTGGCTACCTAATAGTTCTATGGGTGCCAGAATCGTTTTACTTGCTTAGGCCCTATCAGCTAATACATCCTGTGCACTGACCCCTAAGCAATAGGCCCATACTTGCTATCATGAGCCTGACGGCCGCCTAATTTCCCCTGCTACGCTACAGCTCAACCTCTTCGATAAATTCGCTCCTGCTCCTCCTTGTTAAGGAGTGTTCGCAGCTGCTGTCCACTCAAAGCTCCCAGGCCCCCTACAATCCCTCCTAGCATACCTGTCAAGAGAATCAGTAGGGTAGAATTTTGAAAACCCAACAAAAGTGCCACTTTGCTGGAGAGGATAGCTTGTGTCTTTACATCAATCACAGTGGCAATCACCATCCAAAGCAGGCTCACAGCAACAAAACCACCCCAAAATGCCATAGCCTTGTTGAGGTCTAAGATTAGCGCTACTGCTGCTGCACAAATAACCACAGACCACCAGGGCAAAAACTGTGCTGCTACGCAACTCAACAAAGCTGTTAATACTGTTTGCAAAATAAATTTCATGCTGCACTTTTTTAGATTTTGGTTGTACTACTGTTGCTCCTCAGCGTTATTTGTTGACTTGGCGTTATCTGCAAGTGTAAGCCTTTAAAGCTGCCGCTGATTCTCTTGAGCACAGGGAGCATTCTTCAATGGGGAGCCCACTTACTCTTGATACCTTGTACTATCGCAATACTGCATTTTACTCACTCATGTTACGTAAGCCTTTTAAAACTTTCGCAGTCTCCTACTTGCAGAGAAACCACCTCAAGCCTCCCCTTCTTTAGCAGCGATTCTGTATTCAAGCTCCCTTTTTTACAGGAGAGGTTAGGAATGATTAATGACAAACTATACGTACTTGACGATGATCAGTTTATTTGTTTTTAGGTTGTAGCATAAGCGTAAGACAACCTTCTTTTTCTAGCTGCTCTGTACTGAGCGTGACCGGAAGGTACTGTCCTTTTCGCCAAGGCTCTACTAAGTTAGTGTAATACGGGCTACCTGGATTACCTGACTGTCCGCCTGGATAAATAAACCATCCTCTAGGCTGCTTGTCCAGGGACACTACTATCCGCATGGACGCTCCACGATTTCCTGCATTGGCATTGATAATGTTTTCTCCGCCTCCTACTTGTATATTGCTTAATCCAAAGGAAGGGAATCTAGCTAGGTGCTCAATGTATACCTCTTGGTAATCGCCCCAGCGATAAGGCTTCCCTTGCTTTTTTTCCCAAATCTCAAGCTGCTGTACAGCTGCCTCAAAAGTACCATGAATTAAATCTCTTATAGTAGCATAGGGTCCCAAGTCTAGGTGTGGGCTATCAGGATGGTACTGCAAAATTTCCATAGTACGACAAAAATGAGGTACTGGAATAAGGCCTGGGTCATCGCGCAGTGGTTTCCATAGTGTTGCAATGAGCTGTTCTTGCCAGGCTTTGAAGATAGAAGGTGCCAGCTGGTCTACATCATTGTGAAAATCCCAGGCTAGTAGGGTTTCGTAGGCGCTCTGCTGTTCGGTATTAAGTTTGGCAGTATCCACATGATCTAGCAGTAGTCCCAAACTCTCTTTAGCCATTAGATTGTATGTATCGTTTTGCAGCTTTATCATCGCATATTCATCGATCCCCTTGAGTTTGCTTAATACCTGATTGATCCTTCTGTTACGGTAATGCTCTTCATTGTAATGCTGGTAGTAATAAGGATATTGTTCATCAGTAGAACGTTGGTTGGCTGAACTTACATAGCCACTTGGGGGATTGATAATTTTGGGATTGTGGACTTTAGGGATAAAATCCTGCCACTCATAGGCAGCTGTATTGCCTGGCATAACAAATTTTCCCTGGTTTTTCCACTTGGCTGGCAACTGTCCTACTACCCACATGGCAATGTCGTTTTGTACAGAAGCAAAGGCAAAGTTTTGGCTGGGAACGTTATAATGCTGCAGTGCCACTTCAAACTCTTGAAAATTGCGTGCCCTATTTAACAAATGCGAAGCAAGCAGTTCTTGGCCAAGATGATGCCCTACCCATTTCATAGCCAAATTTTGTTGTTCTTTTTGCCCTTGAAAATTAGCATCATACACCACAGGGCCTAAGTGGGTGTAAACGACTGTATCATAGAAAGTCTCATGACCCCTAACCTTGATCTCTTCGGTGACGAATTGTGACTTCAAAAGCAGGTTGTCATACCAGTACTCCTTTCGTGTTTTATCCTTAAAATTAATAACGTACCAGTCCTTAACGATTATTCCTGTATTGGTAACACCCCAGGCGATAGCTTCGTTAAAGCCAATAGCAACTCCAGGAAGGCCTGGAATAGCAGCTCCAAAGACATTGACTGTAGGCGATTGTAAGTGTATACCGTACCAAATAGAGGGGAGCTGCATAGTCAAGTGAGGGTCATTAGCCAGGTAAGGCGCCCCTGTAATCGTTTTTTTGCCAGCTACGACCCAATTATTACTCCCGCTAATCTGGAGGGGCTGGGTCCTCTTCAGCTGTGGAACTAGCTGTGGAACTTGTAGAGAAGGCTGTTTGATAGCAACAGGTTTGAAATTCCAGGGTGTCTTCTCAGGGATTACTGGCTCATTATTGCGGAAGTAATCTGGAAAAAAAAAGGCAATTTTTTCTTGGCCCAAGCAGTGGTATGCATTGGTCTTTTCTATACTTTCATCACTTCCGCAAAGGTAATCGGTCATTTGGAGCATCATCAGCACCACTTTCAAGGGGGTCCAGAGTTCAGGGCGGTAGTTCAACAGCTTGTATTCGACAGGTAAATCTTTGTAAGAGAGGGAGGCGATGTAGGCATTGATACCAGCTATGTAGGCTTGGACGATGCTATAAAGCATGTCGTTTTCTTTGATACTTGCGAGTGCATTGCTAGCTGCATACAGGTTCCCTTTCCTCCGCTGCAAGCGATCAAAATCAAGGGCCCTAGGGCCCACAAGCTCTGCCATTCTGCCTGCTGCTGCGTAGGTGTGGAAGTCCATCTGCCATAGTCTGTGTAAAGCTGTGATGTAGCCTTGGGCAAAATACAGGTCTAAGTCGCTTTGGGCAGTGAGGTGAGAGATTAGGTGCTGATCCAAGCGGACTGTGACTGCTTTTTCAAGGCCTAGCAAAGACAAGTGTTGAGGTATACTTGGAGACGCTGTTTCTGCGTTTTGCCAAAAGCCTTGCAAGGGATCTAGTATTTTACCCAAAGGGGGGAGCTTTCCTAGGCTGGTGTTGAGTAAACTTGTTACCGCAATAGTAAAGGTGACTATCAGCAAGGCGCTTCTTCTTCTCATGCTAGGTTGTTAGTGACGTTGGTGAAATGGCTATTGATGACTCTATGTGTAAGCTAAAGAGCAGGGGAAAAATAGCCAATTATTTTGAGCAAGTGCTCTAGTAGACGATTCCTAGCTGTAAGTGTAGCTTGCAGTAGCTAAGGTCTGGCATCTAGAGGTAGCTGTAAGCCCTTTGCTTGGCTTTATCCCTGGCATAAAAAAAGCCCAAGCCCAGGGACGTTTCCCTGGGCTAAAAAACCTTGTAGGCTTTGTACTAGAGTGAGAATTTAGCAATGGCTTGTATCCGGTGTGCATCATTACCAGCATCACCATCTTTTACGCTAAACCGTTTACCATACAGGTATTCGATGCCTGTGGTGAAATAATCGGTAGGATGGAAAGTTACGTTCCCAGAAGCATGATGCCCTTGTCTGTAGGCATTTTCATCTCTACCCTTATCGTCGATCGTATTTAATAGCCCATAAGCTACTGTAGAACGTATTTGAGGGAGCCAACAATGCTCTACGCCTATGTATCCTCCCCAAGCATGGACAGGGGTAACCTCTGTACCATTTTTAAGGTAGAAATCTTTAGGTTCCTCTTTAGGGGTACCTGCAAAGTCTAATATGTAACTGCCCATGCTTTTTCCATAGATAAGATGCAACTTTAGAGCGGTTTTTTCAGGGATGAACTTGTATTCACCAGAGATATTAGCACCCCATGTGTTTGAGCTTTCGTCTTGTTTCTTAGTTGTATGGTGGTATTGGAAGGATCTAAACAAAACACCAAGTTGAGCATGGAAAAGGTCTTTCTGCTCATACTTAATATTGCCAGCTAAGGCAGGAAAGCCTTTTTTGGTTTTCAACTCCTGTTTATCTTTTTCTTCTTCTTTGATGCCTGGATACAACTCCTGTTGCAAAGGGTCTTCAACTGCTAGTGTGTAATTGAACACTTCGTTTAATTGGTCTCTCCAAGCTACTTGTCCTACAGTGGCGCTAACAGCACTACAGGGAGCACCGCCAAGAACTGCCGGCATGGCAGAAGGGTTGCAGAAATTACTCTTAGTCAGCCCCAATCTGAGTTTTTTATGACTTGCATAGATCTCTCCGAGGCTTATTTTTTCCTTTGAAAGGCCGACACTTATAAAAAATTTTATTTCATCATCTGCAAAAGGTACTTTTTTCTCAATGGTTAACCCTGCATTAGGGATATCAAAGGTGAATTGCTGGGTTTCATCTACATGATCCGCCTTTTTCAAAGGGATAGAGGAGGGAGCGAATCTACCTCCTCCAAAATATTTAAAGTCATAAAGAGCCCGAGTTGTGAAGCCCCCTTTTATCTGGAGTTTACCCTCTTCTCTGCTCTGTGCATGTACAGCCGTAGTATCCAATATGCTAGCTATTGCTAAAGCACTGAGTGATACAAAAAATCTTTGGTAATTTTTCATAATTATTTTTGTTTTTAAAGTTAGAGACCGCCTTTCCCTTTTGCGAATCACCAGCATCAGTTCTGCGAAGTTTAACTTAAATGCTAGAAACTGTGTTCTCACCGTGGTCTATGTAAGGCACTACACGTTCAGGGTTAGCTGATTACTTATTGGGCCTTCTGTTGCCTGCCTCCTTGTATTCATTACACAAGGAAAAAAAAATATTTCAGAAAAACAAGGGGAGCCTTGTGTTGCCTAGGCGCTTGTGGCTACCTACCTACACATGCATTGTACTCACTGCTACCGTTGTATCAATCTTTTTTACTAGTCCTTGTAGTACCTTTCCAGGTCCACATTCTACAAAGCACTGGGCACCGTCCTGAATCATGCGTTGAACTGTCTGGGTCCATTGGACAGGCGAAGTCAGCTGCTGGACCAGATTTAGTTGTATGAGCTCAGGGACTACTGTAGGGGTAGCATTCACATTTTGATAGATGGGGCATATTCCAAGCTGGAATTTAGTTTTCGCAATGGCCTGGGCTAATTTTGCTTGGGCAGGTTCCATCAATGACGTGTGAAAGGCACCGCCTATTGAAAGGGAAACTACCTTTTTAGCCCCTGCAGCTTGCAGCGCTTCGCAAGCCAAGGCAATCCCCTTTTTCGTGCCAGAAATCACCAACTGGCCAGGGCAGTTGTAGTTGGCAGGTACTACCAGTTCATTTATTGAAGCGCATACTTGCACTACTTTTTCGTCACTTAAGCCAAGAACTGCTGCCATGGTAGAGGGTACCAACTCGCAGGCAGCCTGCATGGCAGCTGCTCTTTGAACCACTAGCCAGAGCCCATCCTCAAAAGTCAGTACTTGGCTGGCTACTAGCGCTGATAGCTCTCCTAAGGAATGTCCAGCTACCATGTCAGGCTGAAAGTGAGGAAAAGTCTTGGACAGGATCACCGAATGTAGAAAAATAGCTGGCTGAGTTACCTGCGTTTGCTGCAAGGCTTCTGGAGTGCCTTCAAACATTACCTCAGTGATGCGAAAGCCTAAGAGCTCATTAGCTATTTCAAAAAGTTCTCTAGCTTGTGCGCTACTGTTGTACAAAGCTTTGCCCATTCCTGGAAACTGGGCTCCCTGTCCTGGAAACAAATATGCAGTTCGCATGCTACCGTCTTTAAAGATTTTTTCTTTTAGTTGGCCAATTCAAAGGGTAGTAATTTTAGCAATAGTGCCGTCAGGCGTTTCATACCTGTAAATAATAGCTGGTAGGCTTGGTGCAAAAACCAAGGTAGTTATGCCAAACCAAGCTTTACTTCTAGGGTATTTTCTAAATACCTTATCTCTTTATTATAGTGAGGTGTACACTTCGTTTTGTAGACTCTACCCTCCTTTTCACAGGTAGATGAATCTACTCAAAAACCTTGGATAGCATGGAAGGACTGTAGTTTTCCTTGGATTCTTTGAACAGCCTTAGCCAGATGATTTTCTAGCAACTCAAGCCGTTTAACTTAAGGAGACAATTTATTTTAGGACCCTGATCTCTTCTTCGCAATCTGCGCTAGCATAGTCGCTTCACAGGCAAGGTGCTCGCCAACAAAAACGTGTCCTTTCATCTTAGAAAGTCCTCTTCTAATGTCAGCAAGTAGTTCACAATGCAGTATTAGGGTATCCCCTGGCACCACCATCTTTCTGAAACGACATTCGTCAATGCCCAAAAAGTAAGTCAGATAATTTTCAGGGTCTGGTACTGTACTGAGCACCAACACCCCCCCTGTTTGCGCCAAAGCTTCTACCTGAAGCACCCCTGGCATGATAGGATCACTTGGAAAATGTCCTTGAAAGAAAGGCTCGTTGATGGTTACATTTTTAACTCCTGTCACACTGCGCTCATCCAAGTGGATGACTTTATCTACCATTTGAAAGGGGTAGCGGTGCGGCAGTATGCGCATAATGTGTCGGATGTCAACCACAGCAGGAGCATTCAGATCATATTTCGGAGTACTTGCTTTATTTTTGGAATATTGTTCTTTCTGCATTTTAGGCGAAGTATTGATCGAAAAAATTATAACTACTTGTTCCTGTATCTGTTGCTGAATACATTTTTGAGTAAGGCTATTACGTACCGAAGTTACGCACTTCTTTTTAAAGACCAACGCCATAAGATGGTCTCCTATTTTGAGCAGCCTATGAACCAACCTAGCCGTACATTACACAGCACTGTAGACAATTTGCAAGTAATTGCAAAGGCTCTGTTAGGCTATGCAGGCAATCAAAAAATTTGGCTTTTTGAAGGAGAGATGGGTGCTGGAAAAACTACCTTGATTAAGGCCTTGTGTTCACAGCTAGGTGTGCAAGGCAGCGTGAACAGTCCTACCTTTTCATTAATCAGTGAATATACGACCTCCTCTGGGACGTTGGTCTATCATTTTGACTTTTACCGCCTCGAACACGAAGAAGAAGCCTTGGCTCTGGATTGTACAGCCTATTTTGATAGTGGTAACTATTGCTTCATCGAGTGGCCTTCTAAGGTTTCCAGCCTAATTCCACCAACACACTGCCAAGTATGCCTCGCTAATCAGCCCAACGGTAGCAGGGTGCTGCAGTTTAGCTTGCGTGCGCTCGGTACTAGTACTTAAGACTCCAAACCTTGTTTTGCTTCCTTAATTTGTACACAGGCTACTGTCGCTTGTAGTGCAACGAAAAGTTGCGTAAAATTGCGCTCTCAGTTCCCAACTTATAAAGCGATGAAAAGGACCTTCCAACCTTCTAACAGGAAACGTAGAAATAAACACGGATTTAGAACCAGAATGGCGTCTGCTGATGGCAGAGCTTTGCTCGCCAGAAGGAGAGCCAAAGGCAGAGCTAAGTTGTCTGTCTCTGACAAACCACGCCATAAGCCTTAAATAGCTGAGGCTTTGTGCAACCTAAGGATTGCTGAAAAAGAGTTGTACGTAAATTGTTAATAATTTATAGCTCATAATTAATAAACAATCTTTCACGCGCAATGAACGGCTCAAAAGCCGGAAGCTAATCAAAGCTCTTTTTGAAACTGGAAAGGTTCTCAAGCTGCCCCCCTTACGCATGATATATCTGTCCTGCGATGCCATCCCCAATCATCAAGTCTTATTTTCAGTTTCCAGAAAGAAGGTTAGGAGTGCTTTTATTAGGAATAAGCTTAAAAGAAAGATGCGGGAAGCTTATCGTCTCAACAAACATTTCTTGACAACTTACGATGATGCTTATTTTTTGATAGGCTACCTTTATATTGGGCCTCCTATGTCAGGCGACTTTAGGAAGGTTCAGGAAAAGATCGTATCCTCACTCCATTACTTGAACAATCTCCATGAGCAAATATAAGATGGTTACCCCTAGGCGTAAATGGCGCTATTCTGTCGTTCTAGCACTGCTTCTTGTTGGTTTATTAACAGCGATTCAGCTACAAGACAGGTACTTTAAACTCAGCAAAAATCTAGAAATTTTTGCTGACATCTTGAAGGAGCTAGACGCTTATTATGTAGAAGAAGTAGACCCGGACGCTGTTGTCAAATCAGGCATTGACGCGATGCTAAGTTCGTTAGATCCTTACACCAATTTTATTGCTGAGGAAGACCTAGAGAGTTTTAAAACTTTTACGAGCGGAGAATATGGCGGTATCGGGGCTATTATTGGTAACCGCAAGGGAAAAACCATTGTTTTCATGCTTTATAAAGACTGTCCTGCTCATAAAGGCGGACTGCATGTGGGGGACGAGATTATTATGGTTAATGGCGAGAAGGTAACAGACAAACCTGTGGC
This sequence comes from uncultured Cytophagales bacterium, assembly GCA_963705385.1. Taxonomy (GTDB): domain Bacteria; phylum Bacteroidota; class Bacteroidia; order Cytophagales; family Amoebophilaceae; genus MFD02979-c5. Next base: position 326,363 of record OY970075.1, on the reverse strand, counting down.
TCATGTGAGCAGCCTGCTCAAAGGCATGCCTAGCACCCAGGTGCAGGTATCTGTTGTTAGACAAGTTCAAGGAGAGCCACTCGAAATGACCCTAACACGTGAAAAGGTAACGCTCAAAAATGTACCCTACTTTGGCAAAGTTCAAAAAGACGTGGGCTACATCAGGCTAGCCAATTTTACAATTCATGCTGCCGACGAAGTAAAAGCAGCTTTAGAAGCACTGAAAAGTGATGGTATCTCAAAACTGATCTTAGACCTGCGGGGTAATCCAGGAGGGATTTTAGAAGAAGCCATCAAAACAGCAAACCTCTTTGTAGACAAAGACCTTACAGTAGTAGGAACTAAGAGCAAAATAGCGGAGATGGCGAAAACCTACTGCACAGAAGAACCTGCTTATGACAGCACCATACCTATGATTGTGCTCATTGACCAGCAAAGTGCCTCAGCAGCTGAGATTGTAGCAGGTGTTGTCCAAGACTATGATCGCGGTGTACTGATTGGAAAAAGTACCTTTGGCAAAGGATTAGTACAGACAACTAGGCCTTTAAGCTATAACACACAGCTTAAACTCACCACTGCTAAGTATTATATCCCCAGCGGAAGGAGTATCCAGAAAATTGATTATGGCCGTAAGCAACAAGAAAAAGGAGCAGAAGGTGCAGTTGACACACCTAAAGAAGTATTTACGACAAGAGCAGGAAGAGCAGTGTATGATGGCAGTGGCATTACGCCAGACATTGAAGCCGAGAAATTAGACCTGGCTCCCATCACAATTAGTCTAAGTGAAAAGGGGTTAATTTTTGATTATGCAAATCTTTTTCAAGCCAAGCATAACCATGTTGCTCCTCCTAAAGAATTTTCTCTTTCAGAAAACCAGTACCAAGACTTTGTAAGGTGGCTTAAGGATAAAGAGTATCCCTATACCATTGAACGAGGCATTGACCAATTACTAGAGCAAGCCCAAAACGAGTCCTACCATAAGGATATTGGAAAGCAGATTGCCGCATTAAGAGCTCAAGTACAGCACTATAGAGAAGCAGATCTCCAGAAGTTCAAAAAGGAAATTAAGTTACTGCTCAAAGAAGCTATTGTATCGCGTTATTACTTTCAGGAAGGAGCCATAGAGAGCATGCTAGACTACGACCTGAATGTCCAAAAAGCACGTGCACTTTTCCAGAATATGGACGAATACCATACACTTTTAAAAGGTATCAACCCTTAGAAACCCCTCAGTAAGAGCTCAATCAACTCAAGGACGGTGCCATTGTACTAAGCGGGCTCCTCTTCAAGTTATCATTCCTTGAATAGCTAGGCTACATAGCCAAAAAACTCAGCACACATGCAAAAATTAGTCATTCTAGGTGCAGGTGAGAGCGGTACAGGAGCAGCTTTGCTGGCCCAAGCTAAAGGCTTGAAGGTATTTGTCTCTGATGCAAACAACATTGCTACACACTACAAAAAAGAACTAGTGGCCCATGGAATTGCTTTTGAAGAGGGACAGCACTCTCAGGACCTGATCCTACGTGCTGATGAGGTAGTCAAAAGTCCAGGCATCACAGACAAAGTTCCAATTGTTAAGACAGCCCGAAATGCGGGCATTCCAATCATTTCAGATATAGAACTGGCTAGTCGTTATACCCAGGCTTTTTTAATTGGCATCACAGGATCAAATGGCAAGACCACTACAACGCACCTGACTTATCATTTGCTTCAAGAAGCAGGCCTTCATGTAGGTATGGCCGGTAATGTAGGCACTAGCTTTGCTAGAAAGGCCTTGGAAGCACAGCACGATTACTACGTCGTGGAGCTCAGTAACTTCCAGTTGGAAGGCATGTATACCTGTAAACTAGGCATTGCCTGTTTGCTCAATATCACTCCAGACCACCTGGATCGATATGACTATCAGATGGAGCCCTATATCCAGACTAAGTTCAGGATCTTGCAGAATATGACTTCTACAGACCACTTCATATATAACCAGGACGATGCTAACATTCAGGCTTACCTACAAGGGACTATTACTGTGCCGGTCCAACATCCTATAGCCGCTCATCAGTCCTCCCCTGACCTGGCGCAATTACGCTCCTACAAGCTTCTAGGAAAACATAACCAATTGAATGGCCTCATGGCCGTGAGTATAGCTAACCTGCTGGGCATTGACCAAAGTACTATCGATCTGGCCCTGGCTACCTTCAGGGGCCTCCCCCATCGCATGGAATGGATTGCTGAAATCAACGGCATTCATTTTTATAATGATTCTAAAGCTACCAATGTAGAAGCAGCACAGGCTGCCTTGACAAGCTTTGTCAACCCTATCATCTGGATTGCAGGAGGGCAAGACAAAGGCAATGATTATACCTCCCTTCAGCCAATAGCCAAATCCCGCGTCAAGGGCATGATTTGTTGGGGCAAGGAAAATGGTAAGTTGCGTCATGCTTTTCAGGAAGCAGTAGCCTTGATTTACGAGACCCAACAAGTAGAAGAGGTAGTGGATGTGGCGCTTTCCTTAGGGCAGCCTGGGGACGTGGTACTACTTTCTCCAGCATGTGCTAGCTTTGATCTGTTCAAAAACTTTGAAGAACGCGGCGAGCATTTCAAAAAAGCTGTCTTGCAAGTCAAAGCTTCTCATAAAACAATGGCTAAATAAGTGAGCAAAAAGTAAATGAGATTGGGTTATGCTAAGCTTCGTGAAGTATCATATTTGGGTGTTTAAGCATTCACTCTATAAAAAGCTTATTGATGAAGAAGATGAGCGCGTGCTCAAAATTAAGCTAGCAGACCGTACATAACATACGTACCATCCAGGGACATGCGAACTATGAAAAGAAAAAGCAGATATCAGAAGAGACCCTACAGTTCTTTATTCCTTTAGCCAAACAGCTAGGCCTATCTCAGGCAGTAGAAGAATTGTAAAGCCTTGTTTTTGATGTGCCGAATAGGAGCATGAGTAGCTGATGCAAACAATGTGTTTTAAGCTTGTTAATGGGAAGTGAAAAGGAGCTTATCGCTTTAGGGTATCTAATTCATTGACCTTGCCTGCTACTTGCCTCAGCTTTATGGGCCAAGGAGGAGATTGATACTTGCAACAATCGCTTTTTATTAACCGCCTGCATTTAGCTAGCTTTGTCTAGCGTGTGGGGCAATTCAGGTATGACTACCAACAAGAAGAAGGTGTCATTCTGACACTCATATAACTTTTGGCAACAAAGTTGCCTTTAGAGTATGAGGCTCAACTCTATTGTGTGGAAATAAATTAGCAACAACAATGAAGAAGAAACAATCATCTGAAGGAGAAGTAAAAAAAACAACTGAGGAAAAAAAGACAAGCCAGGCGGACGCTCTGGAACAAGAGCAACAGGCTAACGCTGATAAAAAAGAGAGTCTGACCAATACACTTAAAGAAGCCAATGAAGCATTGGCTGCAGCTAATGATAAATACCTGCGATTGTACTCGGAGTTTGAAAATTTTAGGAGAAGGAATGCCAAAGAAAAACTAGACTTGATAGCAACTGCTGGCGAGGGTATCCTGAAAAATTTATTGCTCATAGCAGATGATTTTGAACGCGCCTTAGAAGCACTGCAACAAGGTCAAGGAGGTCCTGAAGCCGCCCAAGAGGGCATTAAATTAATTCATAACAAACTGATCCATTTACTACAGCAGGCAGGGGTCAAGCCAATGCTGGTTGAAAAAGGAGTAGCATTTGATACCAAGCTGCACGAAGCAGTAACGCAGCTACCTGTAGAAGACAGAGCCATGCAGGGCAAGGTGATAGATGTGATTGAAAAGGGGTATTGGTTAAAAGAAAAGGTATTGAGATTTGCTAAAGTTGTAATTGGAGCATAATGGCCAAAAGAGACTATTACCAAATACTAGATGTCAAGCGCAACGCAAGCCCTGAGGAAATTAAAAAAGCATACAGGAAGGTTGCTCTTCAGTACCATCCTGACAGAAATCCTGGTGACAAAGCAGCTGAAGAAAAGTTTAAAGAAGCAGCAGAGGCTTATGAGGTACTAAGCGATGCCCAAAAAAGGCAACAATACAATCGCTTTGGACATGAAACCATGAATGGTGCAGGAGCTAGAGGTCCACAGATGAGCATGGAGGACATCTTTGCGCAGTTCAGCGACATCTTTGGTGGGAGTAGCAGTCCATTTGGAAACTTTTTCCGACAGGAAGGTAGAGTTGTGAACAAAGGCACTGACTTACACATCAAGCTAAAGCTTGCTCTGCAAGAAGTAGCTAATGGCGCTGAAAAGAAGATCAAAATAAAACGCTATGTCACTTGCAACAGTTGCGGGGGTAATGGCGCCCAAAACGGTACAGCCATTGCTACATGTAGCCTTTGTAAAGGTACAGGCCAAACACACCGAATAGCCAACACAGTGCTGGGACGTGTGATGACTTCTGCCCCTTGTAATGCATGCCATGGAGAAGGGAAAATTATCTCAACGCTATGTGCTCCTTGCCAAGGAGAAGGAAGGGTTCTCCAAGAAGAAAAATTAAGCCTTCAAATTCCTGCAGGGGTTAGTGATGGTATGCAGCTATCCATGACAGGCAAAGGCAATGTACCTAGGCACGGAGGTCTACCTGGCGACTTGTTAATTACTATTGAAGAGAAAGAAGATGAACTATTCAAACGTGAGGGCAACCATATTCACTACAATCTCTATATCAGCTTCATTGATGCAGCACTAGGGAGTGAAGTGGAAATGCCTACCATAGAAGGACGAGTGAAGGTAAAAATACCTGCTGGCACACATAGTGGGAAAATGCTGCGGCTGCGGGGAAAAGGCATTGGGGATATTGACGGTTATGGTCGAGGAGATCAACTCATTCACGTCCATGTATGGACCCCTCAGCAGCTAACCAAAGAAGAAAAAGAAAAGCTTATCTCGCTCAAAGACTCTCCTCACTTCGTACCTGACCCTACTAAAAAAGAAAGGAGCCTTTTCGACAGAGTAAAATCGTTTTTTTAGAGAGATCTACTCCTCGCTCAAATATTTCCTCCTTGGGTTTTAATCCACTTCTGGATACTTAAATTCAGGACGTAACAAAGCCACTCCTGCTTGGTTTTCCTATGCAATAATCTGAGTATCAGACCTCTTTTTCATAATCCAGGGTTAAATGCTAAGTGGCTTCAATGATTTCTTGCAACCCTGTGCACTATCAATCCTAAAAAGCTCCCCTCCTTGTACAAGGAAGGGCTAGGGGTGATTCAACCAATCCCCTGTATAGACAGGCTATTGGGGAGAGGAGCCATTTTCCTAGCACATGATGGATAAGCCCACCTAATCCATAGATGCCAGCACTTAGGTAAAAGTTAAAAAATAAGCTTACGAAAGAGCTCTATTATAGCTAGGTTGTGTAGACATATATCGTGATCATGGATAGCTTCCTGGCTACTAGCTTCTCTAAGTGGTCATCTGTTAAATCGAGACAGTTGGAAATGAGCTACTCAGCTCTTTTTTGAACTTGCAAACAAAGCTTACTCTAAGCTTTGCGAGGGTCCTACGTCATGTAAACTACAAATGTCTACACAACCTAGAGACAATTGTAAAACGGAGCATGTTTTCCCTTGCTTAACTTACAAACGTATATTTTTTGGATTTTTCAACAGTCTCAGTTAGGTCCCACCCACCTCTCTACAGCATTTGTATAGAATATGAAATCTGTTTGTGAGGGGTATGAGAGCAAAATAAATACAAGTAGTATATATTCCACGTAGTACCTGATTTACACTTAAACGTTGTATTTTATTTCCATTTTTGTCAAGATATTGTTGGCATAATATTACATTATTCATTTCCTATGAATGATAAGCTCTTCCTATTCTATAGCATTGTGGTAAGCTTATTTTCCTTGATCTGCCTTATACTTGGCATAGGGGCTGCTCCATCTTCCAGAGTCTATCCGCGTGACCGTAAGATCAGAATACCTGAAGAGCGACAAAAGTTTTTTAAGAGACTAGGCGTCAAGTACACGCCTAGCTTGATCTTTTCAAAACCTTGTGAAGTATTGGCTAACCTTGAAAAAGAGGACTTTTATTCTTACTCCCTATTTAAATGGTATTACGATACGTTGAGCCGTTGGTATGGTTCATACATTGTTGTCAATTATGTGGCTCCCATCTTTATTCAGTGGGTAAGCAATCAAGTAGGATATGGGCTTTTTGCTGACCACGACATTCCAAAAGATTCCTTTATTATGGAGTACGCAGGCGAAGTAGTGAAAAATACTGACAACACCACATGGTCCTGGACCTATCCAGCAAAAGATGGATTCTGGGATACTAAGTCCTCGTTTGCAATAGATGCCCGGCACTATGGTAATGAAGCTAGGTTTGCCAACCACGGAGAAGATCCTAATGTAAGGACTGAGTTGGTGTATCATGGCAAGGTTTGGCATGTTGTTTATCTAGCTGCAAGAGACATCAAAAAAGGAGAAGCGTTGTTGATTCATTACGGAAGCGGTTATTGGAAGCACAGAAAAAAGATACCCTTACAGGCTACTGCATCTGTATAATTCTCCTAGGGTAGGCTTACGTATTTTTTTACTATTATTGACGAAGAAAACCCTTAGTTTTTTATTACTCTTCCAGGGTTCTTGTCTGAACTTAAGCTATATCGCTCCTCTGCTGGCTCAGGAAAAACCCATGTCCTTGTCAGCAATTACCTCAAATTAGCACTAGACAACCCTGATTGCTTCACACAAATCCAGGCTGTGACCTTTACCAACCAGGCTACACAGGAGATGAAGCAGCGCATCCTTACCTACCTACATAGCCTTGCCCAGGGCACCCTAAGCCCAGTAGCTGAGGAGCTAATGCATGAAAAAGATTGGCAGATGCCTGACTTGCAAGAACGTGCACAGCAGGTCCTGTCCAACATCCTTCACCAATACACACGTTTCTCAGTAAGTACTATTGACAGTTTTTTCCAACAGATTGTACGGGGATTTGCCCAGGAGTTAGGGCTACAAAGCGGGTTTAGCATTGAGATGGACCAGGAGCATGTCATGGCATCTATTGTCAATGATTTGATAACAGCTGCAGGACAAGATGAACAGCTAAGAGCGTGGTTGGTTGAATTTGCTGAAGACAAGCTACTAAGCGGCAAAAATTGGGATTTTAAAAGAGAGCTCGCTGTATTAGGAAATGAGCTTTTTAATGAAACTTTTAATGCCCGAAAAGCAGCATTGTTACAAGCGACCCATGATAAAGCTATACTACGGCGTTTTGTGCAACAGCTCTATCAACACGTCGCCCATTTTGAAATAAAGCTCCAGGACCTGGGTAAACAAGCTTTAGTAACTATGCAACAAGCAGACTTAGAAGTTACTGATTTTTCTTTTGGGAAATCCGGCGTGGCAGGTTACCTAGCAGGGCTGGCAACCAAGCAAAAATTTACGCCTACACAAAGGGCGCTGAGCACATTGCAGCACCTAGAGGGGTGGTATAGCAAGAAGTCTGACAAACAGCAACGCATCGTACAAGTGGTGCAAGGCGGCCTACAGTCAATCTTAAAGCAAGTTGTCCAATTCTACCAAACCCACCACCGCACCTACCATACTGCCCTGTCTGTACGGCACTTTCTCTATACCCTTGGCATTATTACACAGCTCCTAGATAGGTTAAATGACTACCGGGCAGCACACAATGTAATGCTCATTTCAGATGCTTCCCTTTTCTTACGCAAGGTTATTGCTGAAAACGAAACTCCTTTTGTATACGAAAAGATAGGGGCCTTTTACAAACATTTTTTGATTGATGAGTTTCAGGATATCTCTAGTTTTCAGTGGCACAACTTCAAGCTGCTCATAGAGAATGGCATGTCCGAAGGCTACATGAGCTTAGTAGTAGGTGACATCAAACAGTCTATCTATCGATGGCGCAACAGTGACTGGAAGCTGTTGCTTACAAAAATTGAAGAGGACATTAATCCTACCACTGCTATTGTCCTAAATCAGAACTGGCGCAGCAAGCAGCATATCATTGACTTTAACAACACCTTCTTTACAACTGCTGTCACCTATCTCGTCAAGCACCTGGAAAGTGGCCTAGAAACATTGGAAGATGTTGCATTGAAAAAAGATTTATCTGCTCAAGCACAACAACTTAGAGCTGTTTATCAAGATGTTTATCAATACATGCCTCCAAAATATTTACACGCTGATAAGGGTTACGTAAACATCACCTTTTTAGAAGATACCTTGACAGACAAAGGCCAGCTCCTAAGCTGGCGTGAGGCAGTAAAAGCCCGTTTACCCTTACTTATCGAATCGCTACAAAAAGACGGATTTGCTTTAAAAGACATCGTGCTATTGGTAAGGAACAATGCCGAAGGGCGTGAAATTTTCCACACGCTGATGGCCTATCAGCATTCACCCCAGGCTAAACTTGACTGTAGGTATGAGACCATCTTTTCAGAGGCTTTGTACCTAAGCCACAATCCCTGGGTAAATATCCTGGTCAACGCGCTGAAATGTTTGAACAACGAGACAGACCAGCTAGCACAAGCCGAGCTACTTTATCTTTACCAGCTATGCGTACTGAAAAAATACCTTCCCACTTTTTACAATGATGCCCAACCTGGGGAGGAAACCCCACAGCTGCCTGAAGCTTTCTTTGAAAAACGCCTCTTGCTCCAACAACTTTCCTTGTACGAGCTTGTAGAAGCATTGATAAGCCTTTTTCAGCTTCGTGGTACTGAGGAAACTCCCTTTTTGCAAGCCTTTCAAGATGTAGTGCTCGACTTTTCTAAAAAGGAAATGGCAGACATCAATGGGTTCTTGGCTTGGTGGAAAGAAAAAGGGTACAAACACACATTGCCCCGTGCAGAAGAGCAAGACGCCATGTCAATCATGACCATCCACCAAGCTAAAGGCTTACAATTTAAAGCAGTAATTCTTCCCTTTTGCGAGTGGGACTTTGACCATAACTTACGTCATCCTCCTACTTTGTGGTGCCACACAGACCATCCGCCTTTTTCCAAGTTCCCCGTATTACCCCTTCAGTATACGAGACTCCTCAAGGATACTGTGTTTGCACGCGAATATTACGCAGAACAAATGCAAGCTCATCTAGACAATTTGAACTTGCTCTACGTAGCCTTTACCAGGCCTCAAGATCGCCTCTATGTTTTCACCCTAAGCCCCAAAAAATCAACACTCAAAACCACTGCCGACTTATTGCACCAGACCTTTTCACAAGAGCAACAACCAAATAGCCCTAACTCCTATCTTAGTTGGAAAAATTTCTGGGATGCCGATAAAGGGGTGTTGGAGCTGGGACAAGCCATACCTCTTCCTCAACCATCAGCTCAGGTAGCCCCAAAAGACTTGCAGCAATACACTACAAGGAATAAGCTTCATCAACTTGTAGAGAGAAAGGACTACTTCAGCTTTTTTACTACCCTAGAGGAGTGGGCAGTCGAGCCTAGCCATGACTAACTTGTGCATCGTCTACTAACTCAGCTTTAAAACACTGATAAGCTACCTGCTGATCGATTGTAAATTATGGGAAGCGCTCTGACCACTAGCTTAAAGCTACTCCCTATGGGTCTCTAGCAATCTCCTTTGTTATAACTGAGTGAGGCGAAGGCAGCTCTGTATACCCTATAGGCGACAAACACAAGTGCTGAAGACTGTAGGCACTTCCTCATTACATTTCTTTAGCTTAGCAAAATGACTACTCGCACTGCGTACAAGTAAGGGTTAATAACTCGTTCAACAAAAAAGGACGCCATGACTCCTCACGAGATACTCCAAAAACATTGGGGTTATAGCTCTTTTCGACCACTGCAGGAAGCAATCGTCCAAGCAGTTTTAGATGGAAAAGATGTGTTGGCCTTGCTCCCCACAGGAGGTGGAAAATCTATCTGTTTTCAGGTGCCTGCCATGATGCGAGCAGGAACATGTATTGTGGTTTCTCCCTTGATTGCCTTGATGAAGGACCAAGTAGATCAGCTAAAAAGAAGAGGTGTTGCTGCGACAGCCATCTTTGCAGGCATGAAGCCACAAGCAATCGACTTGACCTTAGATAATTGCGTTTATGGGCAGATAAAGTTCTTGTATGTATCACCAGAGCGTTTGAAGACTGAACTGCTACAAGAGCGAGTAAAAAAGATGTCGGTCAGCTTACTGGTAGTAGACGAAGCACATTGTGTCTCTCAGTGGGGCTACGATTTTAGACCTCCGTATTTGGAAATTGCAGCCTTCAGAGCCTTGATCCCTGGTGTCAATACAATTGCCCTTACTGCCACTGCCACACCTGCTGTCAAGCAAGATATTCAGGAAAAACTTGACCTTCGTCAACCAGCCGTCTTCCAAAAGAGCTTTGCACACAATAACCTGGCTTACGTAGTGAGGAAGACAGAAAACAAAGGCAGGCAGCTACTGAAAATCTTGCACCATATACCTGGCACAGCTATCGTTTATGTCAACTCACGTAAAAAGACCAAGCTCATTGCTCAGTTGCTCAAGAAAAATGGTATCAGCACAGCTTTTTATAATGCTGGCCTAACAACTTTAGAGAGAGTGCAGCAACAAGAAGCCTGGATCAAAGGTAACATCAGAGTCATGGTAGCTACTAATGCCTTTGGTATGGGCATTGACAAGCCTAACGTGCGACTGGTGGTGCATATGGACTTACCTACGACGCTCGAAGCTTATTACCAAGAAGCAGGCCGCGCCGGCCGTGATGAAAAAAAGGCCTATGCTATTGCCCTTTATGAAGACTACGACATTGCTTTACTACGAGAAAGTATACAAGCAGCACATCCTACTATTGATCAATTGAAAAAAGTGTACCAGCACTTAGCTAACTACTACAAAGTTGCCATCGGAAGCCACACCATGACTACCTATGATTTTGACTTAGAAGACTTTGCCCATACTTGCGATTTAAAACCACAAGCAGTTTACCAAGCCTTAAAGGTCCTAGAACAAGAAGGATTAGTGCAACTGAACGAAACTTTTTTTCAGACTGCTCAATTGCAAATTCCTACTGACCCCAAGGAGTTGTATGCCTTTCAGGTAGCCCATGTAACCTATGACCCGCTGATCAAAGCACTTCTAAGAATGTATGGTGGAGCGATATTCTCAGAATTTTGCAGTATTTCAGAGCAGAAAATAGCTAAACTCCTTTACAGCTCACCTCAAGAAGTAAAAAAACAACTTCAGGCTTTGGATCACCTGTCAGTAATCCAATACCACCCCCAAAAAGACCAGCCCCAGCTTACCTTTACAACAGCCCGCCATCCAGCTTCCCAACTCCCTTTGGACATACAAAAGCTAAAACAAAGAAGTGCTCTTGCTATCAAAAAGGGAGAGGCAGTGATTCATTACGTAACCCACCAACACCGCTGTAGGCCTCAGCTGCTGCTCGAATATTTTGGTGAAATCTCTTACGAAAAGTGCAAGCAGTGTGATATATGTTTGGAGAAGAAAAAGGGCAACACAGACAATAAGGCGGCTGCCTATAAAAAGTATAGAACCCTTATTTTGCAGCACTTACAGGAAGGCATCAACGATGTGGTACTTCTTGTAGATAAGATAGATCCACAAGCAGAAAAGGAGGTGCTCATGGCCATTCGACAAATGCTTGATAGTGAAGAGCTTAGCTATGACCAAGTTGGTAGGCTTTTACACCAGCATGGTGGTGTCCAACAAAAACATAGCCGGCCTAACCTAACCTTTACAAGCTCAACCTGATGTCGTGACTGGGGAGTGGATTACCTGGAATGCTGTTTGGTTTCTCCGCAGTGTAAGATGAAATTCTTTGTACTGACTAGCACGTGGCAATTGCCTAGAAAAGGCTTTGAAATTCAATTGATGGCCCCCTTCAGGTAGCCGAATGCGTGTATAATAGATGCCGTGTGGAATGGTCTGCCAGTTTCTGGTGTCTGCCTTTTCAGTGAGAAAATTAATCCCTCCTAAAATAATGCCTAGCGTATCATTGTGTTTTTTGAGTTGGTACTCAGCTATTTGCTTGAGTGCGACCCGCAACAATGACTTGCCCAATTCTAGGACCATGCGTTCTCTCAGTACATGAAAGGCAATGGCATTAATGTCCTCTAGTAATTCAAAGGTGTGTTGGCCTTTATCAGGGGCCACTATGCAAGCTTGATCATACACCAATGGGCGCTCTTGATATTTGGGAAAGACCACACGAATGAATTTTAAGTCAGCAATCGCGCTTTCTCTTGGATCATCTTCTGGAAGCATAAAAGGAAAGAAAAGGCCTAATCCTTCATTTCTAAAAGTGACTACTCCACCAGCACCAGGTACTATGACAAAGTTGATCCCCCACTCATCTTTTAGAGGCCCCAAGCCGTTGTTCCATAGAAAGACAACGTCGCACAGTGCCTCCTCCTTCGTAGGATCGTATTGTAGCTTCAATGCCTTCCTATATTTATCCATCTGGTCGTAAAGCTCTGCCTTATAAGCAGTATAAATCAGGTCTTTTTTTAGCTGTGCTGGCACATCCACGCTAAAAAGCTGTTTATAGTCCTCTTGGTATATTTCAACAGCATTGCGGTAAGCAATAAAGGCATTATTGTAATCGTGGTTGGCTTGGTACACAAGGCCCATGAGTGTATGAATGAATGCATCACACCTGTACTTTTTAGGATTAGTGTATTTATCGCTCAGCTGGTTCAACTTAATATTTAATCGACGACATTCTACCAGTGCTTCGTTGTTTTTTCCTAATTGTAGGAAGTTGAGTGCCTTGTAATAGTGAACTAAAAGCACCTCATGGTCTTCTCCTCTATAATCAGTGACTGTAGCATTAATCACTAAAGCCAGTGCTTCGTCAACAGGTTTAGCTAAGAAATTCTCATGGATAAGATGTGCCTGCTCAAAGAAGTGATTGCTTTCCTCATACCTACCTAGCTGATGGGCTAGTAACCCTCGGTTACAATAGTGTAGTAGCCTGGTCTTTTTCTTTTCAGCACGCTTATCCTCGGCAAGGAGTGCATCTGCCTCTGCCAGCTTCCCAGCCAGGAACAGCTTGTGGAATTGAGCATACTTTTGGTAGTAGGTAACGTGGCAAGCATGTAGCAATAGCCCTAAGCCTATGAGTAGGGGCAAACAGCTCTTTTTCATTTTCACAAACGTTACGACAAAGCGCCTAGATCAATGAGGGAGTATAGACTGGCGTAGGCACGCTCATATACTTTGCTGTGGCTAGGTAGAGGGGACCGCACTGCGATGCTTCTTCTTAGTTTTACTACTTTTCCCTATGTATTTTTTGATCTTTTTTTCTCCTATCCATACAAGCTCATTGGTCTCTAGATCGGCCAACTCTAGGTTGACTTGGTAAAATATTACTTTGTTTTGCCCTGCTGTATCTACAATAGAGTTAATGTTCCCAAACAGCATAAAATCTGCTCCTAGTTCGCGACCAAAATATTTTTGTGTTTCTGGAGAAACAAATTCTTCTTGTCCTTCTCTTTCTTGACGCAGCTTTTCTCTGAACGTGCTGTTGGTTACTATGCGCGCTTCGCCTTTATTAATGATGGCTTTTTCTATATTCTTAATAAAAGGTTCTGCTTCAATGTGTTCATGCGTCTTATTCAATATAGTCCCTACAATGAGCACAGGTTTACGTTTGTCATGGGCTTCTTTAAATGCTGATAGCCAGGCACTACTGAGAACGTCTTGAATCATTTCTTCAGAGACTAATCGAGTATCTGTATCATTCCATCGCCCACTGAGGTCTATTACTTGAATAGTATTGAGGCGGGTGACTCTGAGGGCAGCGCCACAGCCATTTACTACCGCGCATAACCCTATTAACAACGTTATATTAAGTACCTTTTTCATAATGCATTTTGAGTGTTAAGTTTATACCTTTTATGATTATACGGTCCACAATAATACACATCCTTCCACATATGAGCTAGACTAGATGATAATTCCAGTACAGTGGTTTAGGGTAGGGTTTGGCTATCCTAGCGTACACCCCTGAAGGGCTGCTACTCCTGGCAAGCGTCCACTGCCTAAATAAGCCAACAAAGCACTGCCCCCCGTAGAGAGGTAGCTTATCTGTTTGCTGTAGCCTAACAGCTGCATGGCAGCCGCAGAGTCTCCGCCACCTACAAGCGCGAAAGCTCCTTGGAGGGTAGCTCGGGCTACAGCTAATGCCACAGCTTGGGTACCTTTTTGAAAGGTTGGGATTTCAAAGACGCCCACAGGTCCACACCACAGTATGGTTTGAGAAGCTTGAATAATATCTGCAAACTCTTGTTGCGCGCTAGGGCCTATGTCCAAAGCCATCCAGCCCGCTGGAATATCCCCTCTATCTACTACAGCTATATCAGCTTCTGCTTCCATACGGTCGGCAATGACTACATCTACAGGCAACACCAACTGCACACCCTTTTGCTGGGCTTTTGCTGCCAACTGGTAGGCCAAGTTCAGCTCGTCATGCTCGAGCCGAAGAGTACTTACTGATCTCCCTAAAGCTTTTTGAAACGTATTGGCCACACCTCCCCCTACAAGCAAATAGTCTACCTGGTTCAGCAATTGCTCAATAGGCTTGATCTTATCTGAAATTTTCGTACCACCTATGATAGCGGTAAAAGGTTTTTGCGTATCCTGCAGTAGCCTATCAGCATTTGCTAATTCTTCTTGCATGAGGTACCCTGCTAGCTTATCCTCAAAGTATTGGGCTACAACGACCGTAGAAGCATGCGCCCGATGCGCAGTGCCAAAAGCATCATTGACATATACATCGCCCAAAGCAGCGAGCTCCTGTGCAAAGCCAGGATCGCCTGTTACTTCTCCGGCATGGAACCGCAAATTTTCCAAAAGCAGTACTTGGCCTGGTTGAAGATGCTTGGCTTGTGCTTGTGTAGCAGTACCTGTACAGCTAGAAGCAAAAGCTACCTCAACCCCTAAGCTTTGGATCAGATGAGGAATAAGGTATTGTAGGGAAAAACGCGCTTCATATCCTTGCTTAGGCCTTCCTAAGTGGGACATAAGCATGACAGCTCCACCGTCATTGAGTACCTTGTGAATGGTAGGGACAGCTCTAGTGATTCTAGTATCGTCTACAACACAAAAATTGTCATTTAAAGGAACGTTAAAGTCTACTCTAATCAGAGCCTTTTTATCCTTGAAGTTATATTCCTGAACGTATCGTATCACAAGATTATTTGTTTACTGACTGAGGCCACGAACAGACCTCTAGGTAATTTTTATACCTCAATCGCCTCATGAACTTATGCTGCTAAGTATTGTACATCATCTCATACGGGCGCTTCCTGTAGCTTCTGCGATTAACTGGTAAGGCTTTTCGCAGGCTCACAAAGCAAATGTTATTTAAGGAAAAAAGAATGGGTTAAACCACTGATTGAGCCAATAACCAAACAGAAAATGAAAGACTTGATTTGAATTATTAAACTACTGGGTGGGCTGCTGCTCTCTTAAGCCGATCATTGATGGCCCTGCCAATGCCTATATCAGGAACAAAGGTTGCCAAGATAATATTAACAGGCAATGCATCAAGCGATCTGAGTGCAGCAAAAAGATTTTTGGCAGCCTCGTCCAAGCTGCCAGTAGGTGCAAGCATCACTTGATAGCTAGGGCTGACGTTAGCGTAATGCTGATCAAAGGCAAGGATACCTATGTTTTGGCAGCCATGCTTTGCAAGCAGGACTGGAAGCGAACCTACCACCAGGGGCTTTTGAGGAGCATAATGGCTCTCCAGCGTACCAGGTGCCTTTGGATGGCAGGTCAGCTGATTGGCCACAGTGACAGGCCCTACTACCTGCTCAATGGCTTCTACACTTATCCCGCCCAGTCGATAGATAACAGGTTGTTCTTCTTCAAAACCAACGATGGTAGACTCGATACCTATGGTACAAGCCCCTCCGTCCAGAATATAGGGAATTTGATCCCCTAGCTGGTCCTGAACGTGCATCGGAATGGTAGGACTGATGTAACCAAAAGGATTGGCACTGGGCGCTGCTACAGGAAAAGAAAGCTTTTGGAGCAACTGGCATGTCAGGTCATGTTGTGGGATCCTAACGCCTACGCTTGACAAGCCTGAAGTAACAATATCGGGGATAATAGGTTGCTTCTCGAGTACTAAAGTCAAAGGTCCAGGCCAAAAGTTTTGCGCTAGCTGTAAGGCTTTGACAGGGAATCGCGCTACAAAATCTTGTATCGCCTCTATGCTACTAGCATGCACAATCAGAGGGTCAAAGCTAGGTCTTTGCTTGATATGAAAAATTTTCAGGACTGCTTCTTCACTGTAGGCATTACCTGCCAAGCCATAGACTGTTTCTGTGGGGATAGCCACTACTCCACCGGCTTCTAAAAGCTGTTGGGCATGAGAAATATCTAAACCTATGATAGCCACTGCGTCTTACTGTTTAGGAGAAATTTGCACTGCTTTTGGCGAAAGCTTAACTTGCTTATATTGGGACAGGGAGATAAAGATCAAACGTATGAGTCAAAAAACAAGGTTGATACTAAAGTTCATTGCTATGGTCATTGTACTGCTGTCATTGGGGATGCACCTGCAATTTGTAATGATTCCTGCATTGAATATTCATAAATTTTGGCTTGTTGTTGGAGCTTTTGCATTACTACTTCTTACTGGTCAATAAAAAATCTGTAGCCAGCTAATAGCGTAGCTTCCTAAAACTAGCTTACACAATACCGATAGTGTAGGTACCAATTTTTTTTGTAATACGTACTAAAGTGAGCTAGCTGCTCTTTAGTGCTATCACTTTTTTTGCATACTTCTATAAATACAGAACCTTAAGAAAAACAATTATACTAATCTATATAGCCATGGAAAAGATATCCTATTATACTGCAGGAGGACTAAAACAACTCCAAGGGGAGTTGCATAGGTTAAAGACTCAGGAAAGGGCAAAGATCGCTGCACAGCTAGCAGAGGCTAGAGATAAAGGTGATTTGAGTGAGAATGCTGAGTATGATGCTGCCAAAGAAGCACAGGGACTTCTGGAAATGAAAATTGGTAAGCTGGAGCACACGCTTGCCAATGCCCGTGTAATTTCTGAAGCTGACATTGATACTTCGCAAGTCTCCATCTTAGCTAAGGTGAGAATCAAGCATAAAAAGCAAGGACAAATGTTCACTTACACCATTGTTGCTGAGGAAGAAGCAGACCTCAAAGTAGGGAAAATATCTGTTGGATCTCCTATTGGCAAAGGGCTGCTTGGGAAAAAAGTAGGAGAGGTAGCGACTGTTGATGCTCCTTCTGGGAAGCTAGAATTCGAAATCCTTGAAATTGGGCTGTGAACTTTGCGCTACACATGGCCTGCATGAGGCAACACAGCAATTTGATGGTCAATAGATTATATATTTGACCACCCCTGCCCCTCCCTCGCAGGAGAGGAGCCTCAAATATCTTGATTTTAGCTCTAGTAAGAGCTTACTGCATAAGATGAATTAATTGAGAGTAGCTACCCAGGCCAAAGGAGACTCAACCATAATCTGCAAACAAGCATCACTGAACATGTCAAGCATATTTACGAAGATCATTAACAGAGAGATTAAAAGCCATATTGTTGCTGAAGAAGCAGCCTACATCGCTTTTTTAGATATTCACCCCATTGCTGTAGGCCATACCCTAGTAGTTCCTAAAAAAGAAGTAGATTATTTGTTTGAACTAGATGACACAACGCTCAGCGGGCTCATACTTTTTGCAAAGAGAGTAGCAACAGGCATCCAAAAGGTAGTGCCTTGCTTGCGGATAGGAATGGCAGTGGTAGGCCTTGAAGTACCTCATACGCACGTGCACCTCATCCCTCTCAATGATATTTACGACATTGATTTCAAAAAGCCCAAACTACAGCTGAGCCAAGAGGAACTCATTAAAATAGCAGCCCAAATACAAGCCACCATAGCTAGTTAACTCTTTACTCCCCTTACCGCACAGAAAAGTCAAAGTAAGTGTTAGGGAAAGACTCATCTTTGAGTGTGAAGTGCCACCACTCCTTTCTGTGAGGTACAAAGCCATGGGCTACCATCAAGTCTCTGAGCAATTTCTTATTTTCTGGGCCTGCTCGTTGATCTTTTGTTTTCATGGTGAGATAACGTATCGAAAAGATCAAAGGGAGAGCTCATATCTATACTGTTATCCAGCATCCAACTGTTTTGTGGCTTCTCAGAAGGGTCCACCCCATTTTTATGGCCTGTAGCCGCGATTGTCAAGTCTAAGGTGCTTTCTCTTGAATGTCCAGGTTGTTTTGCAATGTATTCTTAGATGAAAAGCTCATTCTTATCTGCTGTGTTAGGATAAGATTCTTTTTTCTTTTCATCTTTTGATCAGTGGCGTCCTACGCCCAACGCCAGAATACGTCTAGGGCCCGCTGTGGGCGGTAATCATCATAGACTTTGAGCTCCAATTGACCATGAGATGATTTTTCAAAGAAGCTTGTGCTGCTATAACGCCTTGGCAGCACCTTCAGTAAGGATCACCGCAGCGCTTTCATAGCCTTCGATTGGCCTGTAACAAAATTGTGCGTGCCTGCGTACCAAACCTCCTGTTATATGGTTGGATCAATATCAGAGAGATACACAAAACCTTGCGGCAAATGCTCATACATACCGTTGTTTACAGAGGATATGGTTTGTTGACCACTCTTGGCTTTTTATTGTGGATAGCCCATGAGCCAATGATTCCTACACTGCTTACCAAATCATCAACACTAATTTACCTATATTTGTCTGCTTCATGTCCACGCCTTTGGGCTCAACTAATGTTTGTATAGTCAAAATATACCTCAAGTATGGGAAATTATCCCTGGTTGCAAAACTATCCTCCGTCCGTGCCCTCTACCATTGATCTTAGCCGCTACGGATCTCTTATCGATTTGCTAGAGGATTCCTTTGAGCAATACTATGGTTTGCCCATGTATCAGAATATGGGAAAAATACTGAGCTACCAAGAAGTAGACAGGCTTTCAAAAGCTTTTGCTGCTTACCTACAAAACCATACTGGCCTACAACCAGGTGACCATGTAGCTATTCAGCTCCCTAACCTACTGCAGTACCCTATAACGATGTTGGGTATACTTAGGGCAGGCATGGTAGCCATCAATGTGAACCCATTGTACACTCCCTATGAAATGGAGTACCAACTCCAAGATTCAAAGGCCAAAGCTATTATCATCTTAGCCAACTTTGCCCACAATTTGGAGAAAGTGTTGTCTAAAACCTCTATACAAACAGTCATCATTACTGAAGTAGGAGACCTACTAAGCAACCTGAAGAGCCGTGCAGTCAATTTTACTATTAAACATATCAAAAAACTTGTGCCGCCTTACCATTTACCTCATTCCATATCCCTGAAAAAGGCGCTAAAAATAGGGAAAAGAGCAAATTTCAATAGGGTAGCTCCCCAGAGAGATCAGACAGCTTTCCTGCAATACACAGGCGGCACAACAGGCATATACAAAGGAGCTGTCCTAACACATCAAAACATCGTGGCTAACATAGAGCAGATGAGGGCTTTTATGCTAGTGAAACTAAAGGAGAAGGAAGAAATAATCATAACCCCACTACCACTCTATCACATTTTTTCTCTGATCGTCAACTTGCTAGCGATGATTAGGTTAGGAGCTAAGAATGTACTTATTACTAACCCCAAAAATGTACAAGGCTTCATTAAAGAGCTGCACAAGCACCGTTTTACAGTGATTACAGGCGTCAACACATTATTCAACAGCCTGTTAGTGCAAAAAGAATTTGCAACCCTTGACTTCTCTCACCTCAAGACTACTGTATCCGGAGGGGTTGCCCTGCAAGAAGTGATCGCAAAACAATGGGAGGAAGTAACCAAAACCCCACTTATAGAAGGTTATGGGCTTACAGAAGCCTCGCCTGTAGTGACTTGTAATTTGCTTGATGGTAGCCACTCCCTAGGCACCGTTGGCGTTCCTCTACCCAGTACTGTAGTAAAGATAGTAGATGATAGGGGTAAAGAAGTTGCCTATGGCGAGCCTGGCAATCTCCTTGTCAAAGGGCCTCAGGTAATGAAAGAATACTGGCAGCAACCCTTAGAAACAGCGCAAGTTTTTATGGAGGGCTGGCTACAAACAGGCGATGTAGCTGTAATGGACGAGAAAGGAGTCATTAAAATTGTTGACCGCAAAAAAGAGGTAATCAACGTATCTGGCTTTAATGTATATCCTAATGAGATAGAAAACGTAGTGAGCGCACATCCCAAGGTATTAGAAGTAGGTGCCATAGGTGTACCAGACAAAGGCTTTAGAGAAGCCATCAAGGTATTTGTTGTTAAAAAAGACCTTACTTTGACCAAAGAAGAAATTATTGCTCACTGCAAAGAAAGGTTGACCAAATACAAAGTGCCTAAATACGTTGAGTTCAGAAACAATTTACCCAAATCTAATGTAGGCAAAACCCTACGCAGGGCACTCAAAGAGGAAACAATGAACCAGCTGGCCCAGCAGGGCGCCTAGCTTTGTCCTATTGAGGTCATTCCTAAAAATTTGTGCCTTAGTTTTTGTCTAGTTTTGGCTGCTATCAGCTCTTTTCTCAATAACCCGGAGTTTACCAGATTATCCAGTAATTTTGTTCTGTTGTAATTAATTCCTTAGTCTTCAGATCAAACACTTGACCTCGATGTTGACAAGCATAAAACAATATTTTCCTGCCTTGCTGGCTGTTGTATTGTTATTTACTGTCACTAGATGTAAAGATTTTGAAGATTGCCGTACCCCTTATAAATCTACTATTACAGTTAAGTTTACTACGCCTGTCAGTGAGAAAGCAAAGCTCGCTATCGATGCTATTAGGGGCCTGGAATCCAATCAAGAGTTTAAGGGGTCAAAAAATGAAGAGGCTACTTATGTATTGCCCCTAGACCCACATGCAGACTCTGTTGTGTTTGTTATTGGTCATTTTCCTTTTACTGATACCCTTACCATACACTATGAAAGGGTCGTATCACTCCTCTCTCCTCAATGCGGTGCTCAGCAGGAATATGTGCTCAAAAAGGTGGAATCTACCTTTACCCCACAACCCAAAATCTTTAACCATAATTTGAGCATTTTTAATGGCTCAGGTCCTGATGTTGAAGTATATTTTTAGCACATTCATATCGCTCTGGATGCTCATGAACAGTTCATGCAGCTGGGCAAAGGTGCGTTATTGGCCTACAGGTGTTCAGCTGAGCATGGATGTGTCTAGACCTTTGTATTACAAGTTCTACGAAGAAAATGGAGTGCACTATGAGTTCAATAGCTCTATTGACTTTTCAAGACTTATGCTTGAAGGAGACTATGGTTGGGGCAAGGTCGAGCAAGCAGGGCTTAATCACAAAACAAACACAGCATCAGTTTATACTAACCACGGAAAATACTTTCGGGTAGGGCTCAATTATAATTTTGTCAAGGATACGCCAGACAAAAACGCTGCTTTCTTGGGGCTCAGGTATGCGAGGGGCTTTTTTAAGGATGCGCTAAAAAGCAGGGTAAATTATGCCTTAGAAGGGCTTGTTGAAAATGGGCCTTTGCTAGATATGCAGCAAGATAAGGTCCAAGCACGTTGGTTTGAAGCAGTAAGCGGGGTTAAAGTAAAGGTCTGGAAGTTATTGTACGTAGGCTGTACAATGCGCTATAAATTTGGGCTCAAAATAACGCATACTACCGCTCACCTGCCTTTTGAAATACTTGGCTGGGGGCTCAACGATGAAGAAGCCTTTGGTTTTAACTATTACATCTCCTTACGGATCCCCTTGGTACGAACTACATCCTTGATGCGTGGCGCTGAAGAATCGAAAGTTACTTCAGCACCCATCAATTAATCAGGAAACCTAATGTTTGAAGTAGCTAAAATCATAGTTAGGTGTTAGCTGTACCAGAAACTGATAAAACAGCTCAACAATATTGTCTATATCGTGTTTGTGCACAGTTTCTACAGTAGTATGCATGTACTTCAGTGGAAGTGAAATCAAAGCAGAGGCAACGCCTGTGTTAGAATAGGCAAAGGCATCTGTATCAGTGCCTGTATAGCGGGAAGAAGCTGACCTTTGGAAAGGAATATGGTTCTTTTGTGCTACGTCAATGAGCATCTTTAGCATGTTATGCTGAATGGCAGGTGCATAGCTTAAGACAGGCCCTTTGCCGCAAGCAATATCGCCTTGTTTAATTTTGTTGTAAAATGGAGACTGGGTGTCATGCGTTACGTCTGTGACAATGGCCAAGTCTGGTTGGATGCGTTCAGCAATCATTTCTGCTCCTCTAAGCCCTACTTCCTCTTGCACTGCATTAACAATATAAAGTGCAAAAGGTAAATGTTGATTGTGCTCATGCAGTTTTCTAGCCACCTCAGCAATCATAAATCCACCTATTCTGTTGTCTAATCCTCGACCCACCAGAAATTTATGGTTAAGGCTAAACAGATCTGCATCAAAAGTCACTACACAGCCTACATGGATGCCGAGGGCTTCTACCTCTTCAGCTGAGTTGCAGCCACAGTCAAGGACCGCTTTTTCAATGTCAAGCTTGATGGGTTTTTCATGTTCTTCTCTTACATGGATAGCTGGCCAGCCAAAAACAGCAGGTACATCGCCTTTTTCTGTATGGATTTTAGCACGCTGTGAAGGAGTAATCTGGTAATCAGAGCCTCCATTGCGAATAACGTAAATGTATCCTTCCTTGCTAATGTAATTGACAAACCATGAAATTTCATCAGCATGTGCCTCAATTACTACTTTGTATTCTGCCTGGGGATTGATAATCCCAACTGCCGTACCGTAAGTATCTGTGAGCTTTTCATCTATGTAAGGACTAATATAATCTAGCCACAATTTTTGTCCAGCCAGTTCATAGCCTGTAGGAGCAATGTTGTTGAGGTACTCAAATAAGAACTTTTCACTTTCTTTACGCATAGCTAAAGGGGTGTTGAGGTTATACAAGTCAAAGATCAGCGCCTTCAAACAATAATAGAGATATTGTGCTGCTAGCCCTCATGTTTTTCAAAATTTATTCTTTTGTGAAGGAGGCCCTAAAGCTCCTGTGTAGTAAACGGCATTTCCCTTACTGCCTTTGGTTATAAAGAAGAGCTGGTGTGCAAACGGGAGCAGCAAGCCGTTGCTATGATCAGCTACAGGAGGAGTATTTCCTTTTTTACTATCTCCTTCACTTTCCTCTGGTAGTTCAGGTAAATCATCAGCTTGCCTTAAGGATGAGTTATTACTATCAAAGGTATAGAATTTAGGTACAACGACAGTTGTGCCTGATGGGATGGGCTTTTTATTGTAACATACTAGGCAAACCTTTTTTAGGGGGAACTGTGCTGCTTCTAATAAGCACAAATTTATATACTCAGGATAGGCATCAAATGAAACTACATAGGCACCTTTCTCTCGCAAAATGCTGGCTTTAGCTGTGCTTGCTCCTTCCTTGTAAAGGAGTAGTACCTCTCCAAGAGCTAATTGGACTAGAGCAATTGGAGTCCTGCTGTGGTATGCATAACTCCATGTTGTACTCCCTGAAAGCTTTTGCGTCTTGGTATCATACAAGAGCAGCTTTGGCGCATCAGCGTCTATTTTCAAGGCTACAAGACCATTGAGTTGTCCTTGCTCACGCAGCGAGCAGGCAGCTGCATGGACCATTGGGTTATTGGGTAAGGTAGGGGAATTTATCCCTAAATTTGAGAAATTAAAAGTTCCTATTGCTTGCCAGCCTTCAGGAGTGTATTGCTGCAATATGATGTTGCTTGCGGTTACGATCCCTACATGTAACGCTTGTGTCTCTTTGGTAGCACCGGCTGAGAAGGCAAAGAGCGCTTTTTGTGAAGAACTTCCTGGAAGGCTATTGATTGATTCACAGGCAGGCCCTTCAGAGGTCTCAGTAAACTTCCAGCATTCTCCTGTGGGATTAATGCAATAAACCGCATTGTCAGGGGGCACACAACAGTTAATGCTTTTTGCAACGTCTAAGTTACTAGGCAACGGATTAGCCGATGGCTTTGCTGGTTTCCAGACTAGCCTCCAGTCAATCACATTTTCAATAGGCTTTCTTGTGCACTTGGTGCATTGACTGAAGGCAAAAAAAAACAAAGCACTACTTAGGTAAATGAGTATTTTGCGTAACATGAAGCGTTGTTTTAACCTTGCTTGGGCATGCTCAAAGTTAGCAGAACATAATTAAAAACTAAATCCTACATCTAGCAACACTAGGTAGTGCGGTCAATTAGTTTTCTATATTTTGTGTATCATTTGACTTTAAATGATAATGCACAGACATGAATTGACGCTAGAGCACTTTGCTAAGGTTGAGCATATACTTCCTGGCAGCAAAGGACATGTAGGGGTAAGTATTAAAGATAATCACAATTTCTTCAATGAGATCTTGTGCATACTTAAGACCGGTGCTCCTTTGGCGGGATTTACCGCTGCGATACGGAAAATGTACATCGCAGGTTTACCCGTTGGTCTCCAAGTGGAGTCTTTGAGAAGATCCTAGCAGTGCTCTGCGATGAAAAAGAGCTAGCCATAATTTTGATGGACAGTACTGCTCTCAGCGCACACCAACACACAGCTGGAGCTAAAAAAAGCCTACAGGATGAGAGCTTAGGTCGCTCAAGGGGAGGATTCACCAGTAAAATACATGGTGCAGTCAACCAGGATGGTATTCCCTTCAATATCTACTTAAGCGGCCTTCAGGCTCACCATAGCAAGTATGGGCCTTGATTGCTTAGGGGTCAAAGTGCACAGTATGTATTGGCTGATAGGGCCTAGGCAAGTAAATCGATTCTAAAACAAATAGAACTATTAGGTAGCCAAGCTGTCATTCCCAATCATCAGCGTTCATGGACAAAGGGTTACTACGACAAAACAATTTACAAACAACGTGATAGCGCGATTTTTTAATAGGTTAGAGTACTACAGAGCTATAGCAACACGTTATTTTAAGCGGGGAGCTTACTTGCTCTCTGCAGTCAAATTTGCTGCCCCTCTCATCGGTTTTATTCATTGACGGCACTACCTGGTAAAGGTAATGTTTAAGGCCCTTTTTATCGGCGTTTTATTCATAGGGGATATCCACCAATCATAGTGGTTTTTATGGTCAAACTGCTCCCAAGTGCCTGCCTTGTCCCAGGCTTTGAATTTAGTGAGATCGCCATATATGCCCGATTTATTCCTTAAGGCATCGCAGCCTTGTATACCATACAAAAGAAGCGTCAGTGTTGCCCTTCTGCAAACATGCGGTATGATCGACAAGCCCTTGGTAATCATCCGGTAAGCCAGTGGCTGCTTGCAGATCACCAGCTAACTTTTTTCTTTTTGTGGGGTATGGGTGTAGCAGTTGGTATGGCTTCGGGACTTGACTGTGGCGGCCTAGAAGTACTACAAGCAATTGCCCGGGCTATTAACAGCAGGGCACGTGTGCGATGCTGTAGTGTATAAATCTGATGCTTGAATGTGTGCATCATCCTTGGGATGCAAATACATCGATGGCATTGGCCATTGTCACTTTGGCTACTGTCTCCAAATCGATTGCCCTGCAGACAGCTATCTTTTCTGCGATGTGGAGCAGGTGAGCAGGCTCGTTCCGTTTGCCGCGATGGGGCGCAGGTGCCAGGTAAGGCGCATCAGTTTCTAACACCAGGTGGTCCAGACCAATGGCTGCAACTATTTGATCCAAGCCTGCATTTTTGAAGGTGACAAGGCCCCCAATACCCAGGTAGAAACCTAGTGCGATGATTCGCTCTGCTTCTTGCAAGCTGCTGCTAAAGCAGTGAAAAATGCCTTTTAGCCTACCATCTTGGTGATTTTCTAGTATCCGAAAAGTTGATTCCAGGCCTGCCCTGCAATGGATGACCACAGGAAGCTGGTATTGTTGGGCCCAGTTTAGCTGTATAGCAAATGCCTCTTCTTGTTGTGCTTGGTAGGTCTTGTCTCGGTACAAGTCAATGCCGATTTCTCCAATCGCTGCAAACGGGCGCTTGGCTAGCCAAGCTTCTACGTGTTCAAGCTGCTTTTGAAAATCTCGACCAATGTGGCAGGGGTGGATGCCCATCATAGCAGCGCACAGGTCTGGATACTGGGCTTCCAGCGCCAACATCCCGTCTATAGTGTCCAGATCGATATTGGGCATATAGATTTTGCGTACATGGTGGTCTCGGCTGCGCGCCATGACTTGCGCAATATCTGCTGCAAATTCCTGGGCATAAAGGTGTGCGTGGGTGTCAATGAATTCCATAAGTTACTCTTGGGCAAGCAATTGCAGGCAAACATAGGGCTTTAGCCCCTTTTGCCTAGCTCGATGGCCTGCATGTGGCTGATCCTTTTGTCTTGTAGCGTAAAGCGGAGCAAGGTGCGTACCTGATGAAAACCATACATACCGGCAGCCCCAGGGTTGAGGTAAAGCAGCGGCGGATGTTTAGGATCACGCATAACACGCAAGATATGAGAATGGCCACACACAAAAATGTCAGGTATCTTTTGCTGCAAAGCTGTGAGGACAGTAGGCGTGTAAAAGGGCGGCTTACCACCTATATGCGTCATCCATACTTTCAGGCCTTCGCATACAAAATGCTGGTCTTGGGCGTAGCTGATCCGAATGTCTTGGCCATCAATATTGCCATGCACTGCCCGAAACGGTTTGAAAGCAGCCAGTTTTGTGGCCACTTCTAGGGTGCCTATATCGCCTGCATGCCATAGCTCATCACAATCTTTAAAGTAATGGAACACCCTGTCGTCAAGCCAGCCATGGGTATCAGCAAGTAAGCCTATTTTCATTGCTAAGGGTTGTATGTAAGGTTGTATGCTATGTGACGACACTGTCAAAATTTCAGGGCTAGCGCGGCAAGCTTGCCTTTAACCTTTGTCTGTTTCCAGGCAAAGGCCTATAGCGTCTACTCCTTAGGAGTAGACATTGAATATACCTTATGATCCTGTTTGGTTGCTGCCTAGCCCTTCCTTGCTTATACTTTTCTCAGACACCTCTACCGCTACGCCAAATCCTTTGAGGAAGGCTACCCCTTCTTCTTCGCTGATACCTTTATAGGCCGCATAGGAGGCTACATAGATAACTTTTTGGATGCCGACGCTGAAGATAACACGTGCACAAGGCAGACAAGGCGCCAGGGTTGTATAAAGCGTTGCACCTGTAACAGAGGCGTTGTTATTTACTGCGTACAAAATAGCATTTTGCTCGGCATGCAAAGCCAGCGAGCAGCTTCCTTTGGAGTCTCTGGGACACCCTACCCCAGGCCATTGCTCATCGCAGTTGTACGTACCTGCTGGAGGTCCATTGTAACCAATAGAAATAATGCGCGTATCTTTTGCCAAGACAGCACCTACCTGATTTTTGACACAGTGTGACCTTTTGGCTAAATTTGTAGCTAATTCTATAAAGATATCATCAAAACTAGGCCTATTCATTGTATCATGTTTTGGGAAAGTTGTATGTGACACTGAATACCAGGACTCTGTAAAGGGTTTGCTCCAAAAAAATGGATATGCCGTGTATCTTTTGTGTTGCTCCTTCTTTGAAATTTTACAATCTAGCACCTCAAAAATAGAAAAACGAAATGATCGTTATCAACGACCTTACCTACCACGTAGGTGATAGGGCGCTTTATAGCCATGCTTCTTTGCACATTAAACCCAAAGACAAAATCGGCCTAATCGGCCTCAATGGTACTGGCAAGTCGACCCTGCTGAAGCTCCTTGTCAAGGACCTTGCTCCTGACCAAGGCACTATTGGCAAAAATAGAGATTGCTCGATCGGCTTTTTGAACCAAGATCTGCTTTCTTACCAAAGCAATGATACCATTCGCAATGTGGCCATGCTGGCTTT
Organism: uncultured Cytophagales bacterium; assembly: GCA_963705385.1. Taxonomy (GTDB): domain Bacteria; phylum Bacteroidota; class Bacteroidia; order Cytophagales; family Amoebophilaceae; genus MFD02979-c5. The sequence continues at coordinate 298,547 of OY970075.1, read as the reverse complement.
TGAAGAAGTTATTGCCATCCAAAAAGAAATAGATACCGTCCTTCAGCAGATGGAGGCCAACTATAGCGACGCACTGGTGGATAAACTGGCTACGTTGCAGGAAACTTTTGCGCAACTAGGGGGTTATGAGCTGCAAGCTAAAGTAGACGCTGTGTTAGAAGGCATAGGCTTTACTACCCAGGATTTGGAAAGGCCCCTTAGCGAGTTTTCTGGCGGATGGCGCATGCGTGTCATGCTAGCCAAGCTCTTACTACAGAAACCCTCTCTCTTGATGCTGGACGAGCCTACCAACCACCTAGATATCGTTTCTATTCAGTGGGTAGAAAATTACCTGCATGGCTACGACCGTGCTTTTATCGTTGTTTCGCATGACCGCAACTTTTTAGATCAAGTGACTAATAAAACCGTAGAAGTGGCCAACCAACAGCTGAATGTGTACATGGGCAACTACACTTTTTACGAAACAGAAAAAGCAACCCGAGCAGCGCTGCAACAAAATACTTATACTAACCAGCAGAAGCAGATTCAACAAACCGAGCGTTTTATAGAGCGATTTCGCTCCAAATCCACCAAAGCCAAGCAAGTACAGTCTAGAGTCAAAGCCTTGGAGCGCATGGATAAAGTAGAGGCGGTGCAAGGTGCTAGCGCTTCTATCAAGTTTAATTTTGCTATCCAACAACAACCCAGTAAAGTAATAATATCGCTCTCGCATGTCCATAAAGCCTTTGGTAACTTAGAGGTTTTACAAGATGCCAGTGCTAAGGTAGAAAGAGGAGACAAAATTGCGCTTGTTGGCGCCAATGGAAAAGGGAAGTCTACCCTCTTACGCATTATTGCTGGACAAGAAGCAGTCGATGTGCATGCAAGAACCCTAGGGCACCATGTAAACATGGCCTTTTATGCACAGCACCAGCTAGAGGCTTTACACCTAGACCATGAAATACTAGAAGAACTGAGGCAAGTGGGTGCACAAAGGTCTGAAACAGAGCTAAGAACTATTGCAGGAATGTTTCTATTCACTAAAGAGGATGTCTTCAAAAAGATCAGAATACTGTCTGGGGGTGAAAAGTCTAGAGTGGCACTTGCTAAGGTGCTCCTTTCTGAGGCTAATCTCTTGCTGTTAGACGAGCCTACTAACCACTTGGACATGATTTCTATCAATATTCTAGCGCAAACTTTGCAGCAGTACCAGGGTACTTTCTTACTCGTATCGCACGACCGTCATTTTATTGCACAAGTGGCTACCAAGATCTGGTACATCCAAGACAAGCAGATCAAGGAATACCCAGGTACTTATGAAGAATATGAATACTGGCAAAAGAACGAGAAAAGTGCTTGAGTAAACTAGGTGATGCTACAACCCCGTGGAATAGATCGTGTGGAGCAAAGTCTTTCCTACAGCTTGTAGTGTTTTTTCTCGATGAGCTGGAGGTTGTCAGCATGGGTGTAGTGGTAGGATTTAAAAGGCTGGCCAGTAGAGAGGTGGTCAATGACCTTGACCATAGGAATGTGCGCAAGCTGGTTCACAAACACATGATCGTCTAGAATATAGCCTTTACTATCTTGTGGAATAAAGTACTGGCCGTACCCCAGCCCCTGTGCTATGTTCCAAATTTTTTACCCTGTAGCAGCATAGTACAGGGAGTAATACTCTTGATAAAAGCTTGCATCGCTAACTAAGCACCTACCAACCCCGTAAGTAGCTGTGTAGTTGGGAATATGGGGATGATGGGACCAATACTGTGCTCCTAGGCACCAGTAGTTAGACTTAGCCCCAATGTTTGAGGTAGCATGCGGCGCTTCATAGTCTTCCCCATCAAAGAAGATGATATCCACGCCTATGTTCGAGAGGCGATGGGAATCTGTGTTGGGTACTCTAGGACCAAAGCTTACCTGCTCTTGGATAAATTGATAGGCTGCGTCTGCGTTGAAATGAGGTACGCTGTGCTGGCCTGCTTTGTGGTTGGCCTGTACAAGGTGACTTCCAAAGCAAATTCCCAAAAGAGTGAAAAAAGCCTTGTAGTTTCATTTCAGTATGCTCGTTCTTTTAACACGCTATGTCTATATAAATCAGTAACTGCTTTTTAAGTGGGGGACAGAAAAATAGGCCTAAACTTTGTGTGCTTTCTTATCATTCATGCTTACTTTATCCCACTCATTTTCTAGGTTAAGGTGTTGTCCAAGTTTAGTAGAACTGCATATTTTTCTTAGCCTTGCATTTTTATTTTACAGGATGGTAGAGACAACCTTGATTCTTTAACTACCTCTTTCTCACTCCTTTGCAACTTAAATCTATATATTCTAGGCTGTTTAGATGTGCAAGTGGAGTAAAACCTGTATTAGGCTTAGTATGATTGGCTTCTCTAATCCTCGCGAAGGTCCAATGCTGGGCAACCTTATAGCATCTATCTATGTACAGTGCTCCTAAGCTTACCAGGCCCCTTCAAGGAGGTAAGTGCGGTAGCATCCGGAGTACATGATACAGACCAAATAAATTTAATCACCTCCTAATAGCTTACCGATCTATCTCACCCAATACGATGTCGACTGAACCTACAATAGCAATGAGATCAGACAACAAGTGTCCCCTGGCAATTTCTGGGACTACTGCAAGGTTGGAAAAACTAGAAGAACGAGCCTTACAGCGAAAAGGACGCTCGCCATGCGCTGTAGTCCGGAAAAAAAATCCCAGCTCACCACGTGGATTCTCTGCACGCATGTAAAAATCTTGGGCAGGGGTGCGTACCTTTTTAGGTACTAGCTGGTGTGGGTCAAAATCAGGAGACCGTTTCAGATCAGTAGTTAAACGCACCAGACATTGCTTTATAATTTCTATAGATTCTTTGCACTCCTGCATCCGCACCCATGTTCTATCCCAACAATCCCCTATGCTCCCCATCTGGCCCTGTCCAATGGGCACCTCAAACTCCAGTGCTGGGTACACAGAGTAGCCATCTACTTTTCTCAAATCCAGCCGCAAGCCTGATGCTCTAAGCATAGGGCCTGAAACACCGTAGTTAATGGCCAAATCCAAAGGCAGGATGCCCACGTTGGCTGTTCTCTCAATAAAAATCTTATTCTCAATGATCAACTGGTCTATTTCTGTAAGCTTGGGTTGGAGGTAGTCAATGAACTCGCTGCACCTGGCTTCAAAGCCCTTGGGAAGATCATAGAACAGCCCTCCAATCCAGATATAATTGTATAGCATGCGGGCGCCGCAGAGCCATTCTAACAGTTTTAAGATATGTTCCCGATCACGCATGAGCCACAAAAATGCTGTAAAAGCGCCCAAGTCTACTCCATAAGTGCCAATGGCCAAAAAGTGAGAAGCTAATCGATTGAGTTCTGCCACCAACACCCGGATGTATTCTACCCTAGGGGGCAGCTTTTCTGTTATACCCAACATGCGCTCTATCCCCATCACAAAGGCGTGTTCTGAGTTCATAGACGCTAGATAATCCATTCGATCTACATAAGGAATGATCTGGTTGTAAGGCAAAAGTTCGGCGTGCTTTTCAAAGCAACGGTGTAAATAACCTAGATGTGGCACTACGTCTACTACCACCTCTCCGTCAGTAATTACCTCCAGCCGCAATATGCCATGTGTAGCAGGATGCTGCGGCCCTATGTTGATAAGCACCTCCTCTGCTTTTAAGTCTTTTGGCTTATGCTTGGTAGGAGCAGCGCGGGCGTGATGGCCTTCTTTAAAGGTATATTGAACCTTATTAGCCATAGCGAACATTCAACGGTTATCAATCAAGGAAAAGCTCTTTAGGGCTATCAGTAAGGAGCATAGACGTACAAACTCACAAGGGTGATGCTTATAAAGCTTTATTTTCTTCCCAAAGGCCTGGTATGCTGATGAACAATAAGCGACTTTAGTTGCTGCTTGTTACAGCGCCTTATTTACTTACTTTTTACTTAGCTTAAAATTTGAAGCGCTGAAAGCTTTATGTTGACACAGTCCCTTCAAGGTACGCTTGTAATAAATTTTATCCTCAATGTTTGCTTTGAAAGACATACTGCCTTTTGCCTAAGTAACAGATTTCAACACAGCACAACTGTAAAAGCGACTTTGTATGTTCAGAGGCACTTACCTACTCGTGAATAGGAAGCCGCAACGAATTATAGTATTTATAATACATCTTTCTAGTATGATGTGTATGTAGATCGTCTCCATTTGCCTTACTTTGGAGAGTTATAACCTACAAGGCCCCACAAATCTAGCAAGGGAAGAGGACTTTGCTAACAAATCAACTGATGTTCCTAAAGGTTGCAAAACAGTGGCTTCCAAACATCGCTTCCTTGCTAGAAAGGGAAAAGGCTAGTTATTAACAACAAATTTTAACTAAAAAACCTTAAACAGACTATTTACATTACATCTACTATGAAACAAGAAGTGTACAAAGAAGCAAAGGAAAGAGTAGTAGCTTTAAGGAGGTATCTTTGAATACGATAGCAAGCTAGAAGCATTGCAAGGAGCGCAGCAAGCGACCTTAAGCTCCGGTTTTTGGGACAATGCACAGCAAGCAGCAAAGGCATTAAAGACTATCAAAACCAATAAAAGTTGGGTTGACAGCTTTGAGGCAATCCAAACCTGTTTAGATGAATTGGAAACCTTGCATGAGTTTTATGAAGCCAATGAGATAAGTGCAGAAGAAGTAGAGGCGACCCACCAGCACTTGCTCAGTAAGCTTGAAGACCTTGAGCTGAAAAGGATGCTGCATAATGAAGAAGACCAGCTGGATGCTATCCTGGAGGTTAACCCAGGTGCAGGCGGCACAGAAAGCCAGGACTGGGCTGAGATGCTTGTGCGGATGTATATCATGTGGGGAGAAAAGCAGGGCTATCAAGTTAAGCAACTTAACTACCAACGCGGAGTTGCTGCAGGCATCAAATCAGCAACTTTGGAGTTAAACGGTGAGTTTGCTTATGGTTACTTAAAAGCAGAGATTGGGGTTCATCGGCTAGTCCGCATTTCTCCATTTGACGCAGCGGGAAGACGCCATACTTCTTTTGCTTCAGTATATGCTTATCCAGTTATAGACGACAGCATCCAAATCGACATTAACCCTGCTGACCTTACTTGGGAAACCTTTCGCTCTGGGGGAGCTGGGGGCCAGAATGTCAACAAAGTGGAAACAGCGGTTAGGCTTAAACATGCCCCCTCAGGTATTATTGTAGAATGTCAGCAAGAAAGGTCTCAACTTCAGAATAAAGACAAGGCAATAAAAATGTTGCGGTCCAGACTGTATCAGCTGGAACTTGAAAAGAGAAATATTGAAAAAGCCAAAGTAGAAAGCACTAAGAAAAAGATTGATTTTGGTTCGCAAATCAGAAACTACGTGTTACATCCTTACAAACTTGTGAAGGATAGCCGTACTGGCCTTGAAAGGAAAGACGTACAGCATGTATTGGACGGAGACATTGGAGATTTTATCAAAGCGTACTTGATGCGTGCTTAGGCCTTTAACATAACTGCTCAAGGCAATCATTTTTAGCTGTTTATTAGATTTTTAGGCCTTTATGGCAGTTGCCTATTGAGGTAAGTCAAGCAGCAAATGCTATATGTGTTCAGGCCTCATTTGCGGGAAAAAGATTACTTCTTGAATCGAGGCTGCATCAGCCATGATCATAGTCAGCCGATCAATACCAATGCCTAACCCCACTGTGGGGGGCATGCCGTAGCTCAAGGCACGCAAGAAATCTTCGTCTAAAGCCATAGCCTCTTCATCGCCCCTCTTGCCTAACTCCAATTGTTCTTCAAAGCGCTGGCGCTGCTCGATAGGATCGTTCAACTCAGAAAAGGCATTGCAAATTTCTTTACCATTGCATATTGCCTCGAAGCGTTCTACCAATGCAGGGTTATGGCGGTGCCGTTTGGCTAAAGGTGACATCTCTACTGGGTAGTCCGTAATAAAGGTTGGTTGAATTAGATAAGGCTCGCACTTGGAGCCAAAGATTTCATCGATAATTTTACCTTTGCCTACTGAGGTTTCCAGAAATACACCTAAATTTTTGGCGGTGTCTCTTAATACCGCTTCATCCATTTGGCTAATATCAACCCCTGTAAAATGCTGGATAGCCTCAAACATGGTAAAACGCTTCCAAGGCCTTTGGAAGTTGATGATATGTCCGCCTACCTGGACTTTAGTGGTACTATGTAGGGCAAGGGCTACCTTTTCTAACATCGCCTCTACCTGGTCCATCATCCACCAATAATCCTTGTAAGCAACGTACACTTCTACCTGGGTGAATTCAGGATTATGGAACCGCGACATCCCTTCGTTGCGAAAGTCTTTAGCAAATTCATACACGCCTTCATACCCCCCTACGATGAGCCTTTTGAGATAGAGCTCATTGGCGATGCGCAAATACAAAGGCATGTCAAGTGCATTGTGGTGGGTCTTAAAAGGCCTTGCTGCAGCGCCGCCATGGAGTGGCTGTAGAATAGGTGTTTCCACTTCTAAACAACCCAGCGCATCTAGATGTTGCCGAATAGAGCGAATAAGCTGGGCACGCTTGCTAAATATTGCACGTATATGAGTATTAACGACCAAGTCTACATAGCGTTGGCGATAGCGTTGCTCTGGATCTGTAAAAGCATCGTAAGTTTTTTTAACCCCTTCTTCTACCACTTCTTTCACAATAGGGAGGGGCTTGAGCGCCTTGGCCAATAAAGTCAGCTGGGTGACGTGCACAGCAATAGCGCCCACTTGGGTGGTAAATACAAAGCCATGGACACCCACGATGTCTCCTATGTCAAGGAGTTTTTTAAAGACTATATTATAAAAAGTCTTGTCTTCAGTAGGACAAATTGAATCTCGATGCACATATAGCTGGACCCTACCGCTTATGTCCTGCAATTCCACAAATGAAGCTGAGCCCATGATCCTGCGGCTCATCAGCCGCCCCGCTAGCGCTACTTGCTGGTAGCGCTCTGGGTTTTGAGGGTAATGTGCTAAGATGTCTTGTGTTGACGTATTGGTTTCAAAGGTAGGGGCAGGATAAGGGTTAATCCCTAGTTTCTCAAGCTCTTGTTTTTTATTTCTCCTCAGGAGCTCTTGCTCGCTTAAGTGGGGTGTTGTCATTGTGAATGAGTTTGTGTGCGCCTTGGGTTTTTTTATTGTCTACAACAAAAGTAAGCATATCGCCACACTTGCTCCAGCATCCATGTAGCTTTGAGATTTTTTTGGTTAAAAGCACTGCTTGAATTGCATTACTTGCCTGCCTTTGTGCCTTATTTATAGGTGACTGACTGTACCACAAACATTTATTACTCTAAAAACAACCTGCTAGCTACTCAAAGAACGGTCCCTTGAGGGAAGGTGGACCCTACGTTGGGAGCTTCACGACTGCCAACACCTACTCAGGTAGGGAAGGGGGTGAGGGCAAGTGCCACGCTGTAAGCTGCTATCCATGCCAGCTGGTGCTACTTCTACAGACAGCCTTTCTCTGGGATTTCCCAACTCGAGCAGGCCATTTGGCGTGACAAACCTACCTCTCTAGACCAGCTTCTAAGGCCAACTACCCAAGGAGGTAGAAATAGGCCTATAAAGTTCTATCTCCCTTGTTCCGCTACCTATTTACTGTTCAGCATTACAACATTGTTGGGTTTGACCAAAAGGGTATAATCAAGCCATAAAAAACTGTGTGAGAAGCAAAAAACTGCCTGCTAAGGCAGCAATCACTTCTCACACATTTAAACTAAGGGAGGCCCAGTTTGTACTCCCTTGACCCATAGTGGGGAGCTGCCGGTAGCCGTGATGTGGCTAAAGCTTTTACTGAGACTTGGCTGATGTTTTGCGCAGTGGCATTAGCCCGCCAGTTCTGGAGACTTCATAGCGGAACGCATAAAAACGATGGAACATGTGTAACCCTTTTATACGGGGCTCGTACGAGACCCAAAGTTCAGCGCCCTCCTTAGCTGCACTTTAGAAGTTCAAGCTATGATTTGTCCGCATGTCCTGTTACAAAGTTCTTGACTTTGTTGGCGGTTTCCATAATCGGTCCCTCGTACCCCTCACGTAGTTTAGCGGCTTGCTTATTCAAAGCTTCTTGTATTCGCTTTTTATCTTCATCACCCACTAAAATGCCTAGTACAGTACCGACAAAGATACCTGCTACAAAAGATATGATGTCTCTTCTCATAATGGTTCTTATTTAAAGGTTTTACTTTTGTACTATGTGTGCAACCTAATAAAAATTAGACTTAAGTGCCAAACCTTACTTGTTAGACTTGCTTGAGACTGTTCCAGCTAATCTGCTTCAAGTGTTATAATTAATAGCCTTGAAAGGAGGTCGAGTTGGTAAAAAAGTAAGGCCTGTTGCAAAGAGAGGAAGTAGAGCTTTGGCTTAAGCTATGTTAACTTTATAGCTCATAGCCATGCAAACCTTTAAAAGGCGCCACTTTATGAGATCATCATCTGGGCTGTTCGCTGGTATTGCCAATATGGAATTAGCTATCGCGACTTGGAGGAGATGCTAGCTGAGCGAGGGATAGCGGTCGATCATTCTACCCTATTCCGCTAGGTGTAATACCATGCTCTTGAAATACTAACTAGCCTCAAATGATACTGGAGAAGCCAAGGTTAACTATGAATAGCATCTGGATGAGGCCTACGTCAAAGTTAAAGGGAAATGGGCTTATCTCTGTAGCGCTATCGATGAGCGGGGTCATACAATTGATTTTTACCTTGCTGCCACGTGTAATGCTAAAGGCTTCATTGCTAAAGCCATGAAAGGGTTAAAAGCCTGGGATCAGCCCCAGATCATCCGTAACGTAGGCATAGCCTATCAAGAGTTTAGGCCGATGCTCAGCAAGCACTGCAGTTTTGTTTTGGACTAATTTTCAGAGGCAAGATCACTTTTCCCAGCATCATGCAACTGCTGGGTAGGCCCATTGCCTTTGCCAAGGTGCTGCTCACAAAGAGGTAACACTTCTTCTTGGGTTGTTGAATAAGTGCTGTATCTGCTGGCCTTGTTCAAAAGTTCGATGAGATTATTTAGATATTGGGTGAGATAAGGATGCTCTTTTGGGTACTTCGTCAAAGCCATACACACAGCTTTCTTGTAGCAATCTATACTTCTCTTTGGTGCTCCGAGCTTTCTAGTGCCTCTCCTATACTGTTGAGCGTCTTGGCCAGCCAGGGATAGCCTTGCCTCTTGGTAAAGCTGCTGTAACATCTCTTGAGCTTTCCTGTTGTGTGCTAAAGCCTCCTCGTATCTACCTAATGCAGTTAAACCAATCCCCACGTTGTTGTAAGAGTGAGCAAGGTAAGGATGATCTTGGTTTTCATAAAGCTTTTTCCTTAGCGCTAACCCTTCCTTGCAATATCTTATACCCTCTTCAAGTATCTCTATTTTAATGAAGGTTTCTCCAAGGTTGTTAAGCGCGTGTGCTACATCTGGATGGTCTTGAGCTTGATGTAGACGCTGCCTTAGACCTAAGGCCTCTTGTTTAGATTAAAGTGTTTCCTAGTAATTTACTAACTGCTCTAGGCTAATCCCTACACTGTTTAAAGAACAAGCTACATCAGCGTCATCCTGGCCTTTACATAATATCTGGCACATCTTTAAGCCTCTTTGTGCGTACTTTAAAGCCTTTTGATAATTACCTAAGGCGAGTGCTTGTTTCGCATCTCCTATGTTATTGACTTTTTACTGATTAGCAACAGTTTAGGGCAATAGGCCTAAGGAGCTTTGCTACCTCTAAGTCGCTCTTGCATTGCTACAGCTGCTTGCGCATACACAGCCCCTTCTTCCAAGCTCCCTAGCTTGGTTAGGCTAGCAGCAATATTTTTTAAAGCATGCACCATGTAAGGATGATCTCGGCCTGGATAAACCAGCTTCAGCATCTCAAGGGCTTGCTCAGAGTGTACTCGGCCTTCCTCCAACCTACCTAAGCCAGTCAAGGCAACCCCCACACTGTTTAAAGAATAGGCCACATACTGATGGGGACCACTTTCGTAGATAGCCTGCCGCAGGGACAAGGCTTGCTGGCAATACACCAACCCCTCTTCAAACTGACCCAGCTTGATGAGCGTCTCGCCAACATTATTCAACGAGTGCCCCACATCAGGATGTTGTTGGTAGAGCCGCTGCCTGATTGCAAGGGCTGCTTTTTTGTAGGCCAAGGCTTCCTGGCACTTATCCACTTGTTCTAAGCCAATGCCTACACTGACTAAAGAACGAGCCAGATCCGGGTGATCTTGCTCTGCAAACAAACGCTGGCGCATGGCTAAGCCTTGCTGCTTGTAAGACAATGCTTGCTGATAGTCGCCTAAATGCGAGAAAAGCTCTCCTATGCTGTTTAAGGCATGGGCTATTTCAGGATGATCTTGCTCTGGAAACAAACGCTGGCGCATGAATAAGCCTTGCTGCTTGCACTCCAAGGCCTCTTGGTACTTGCCTAGCTGACTGAAACTGCTTCCCACATCGCTCCAAGCATAGGCTACCTCAAGCTGGTCTTGATCTTTAAATAAACGCTTGTACATAGCCAGTGCTTCCTGCTTGTAGCCAAGTGACTCCTGGTGTTTGCCTAGTTCTACTAAGCTAACCCCTAGCTTTTGCAAGGCTTCTGCTACCTCGGCATGATCTTGGTTGGGATAGCGCATTTGCGCTATGGCTAGGCATTGCTTAGCCCAGCCTACGCCTTCTTTAAAAAGCGAGGTTAAAAAGCAGGCATCGGCCAGATACTTGGTTAACAAATACCCTTCTGCTGGAAAACGGGCTGTATCAAGCCTTAAAAATAACATACGACCCTGCGGCAGCATGCTCTTCCAGGCCGCCAGATTTTGATGGGCTTTTTCCTTGGGCCCTACATGGGTAATCAGGCTATGCACCAGCGCACTCAGAGAAGGCTGGGGACGCAGGTGCCTCATAATTAACTGGGTGTCAGCATGGATGTATACTTGCTCATAATTTTCATCCCACTGTAACAAGGAGTATTTGGTGAGCAAGGATAAGGCGGCCCGTGTCTTTCTATGCAGTAGGCCTCTATCTTCACTGTCTAAGGTTAATAACCACGCCACCGAGATCCCCTCAGGATCTAGATAGGCTAGCTGGCTTATCAGCTGCAAAGCCCTACTTCCCTGTATCTCAGCCTGTAGTCTCTCTACCACTTTTTCAAAGACATAGAATAAACTCTTGCTATAGCCCACTCTTCCTTGGTGGGGATCTTCCCTTAGAAACTCCATCAGGGCTTCTTCTTGGGCATTGGCCTCATAGGCTTGCAAGCCAGCTAGTAACTTGGCTGGCGTATACCGCTCATCTTCCAGCATGATGAATAGCTGGACTAGGGCTAAGGGGTAACGAGGAATCTGGGTAAGTAATACGCCCAAGGCATGGTGATCTTGTTTATCTTTTCCGTATCCCAATTTGATAGCCAAATCCAAGGCTTCTGCTTTGCTAAAGGGCTCTACTAGCAATGGTTTTTTCAGCCAAGCGTGCGCATTACTATTACGGGAGGTAATCAGTACATGACCTTGCTGCAGCGGAAGAAAATCTTGGATACCTTCCATCGAGGGGGCATCGTCAAAGACATACAAGCAGTGTCTGTCTTGCAAGTATACCCGCACATTTTGTATTACTTGTTCTAAATTTTTTGGATTTACATAGATACCCAGCCCGTGGGCAAGGGTCACATAGGCCTCCAGTAGTTTTTCTCTAGAGGCAGCAGGCAACCAAAAAATATGCTCGTAGTGCTGGACTTGTTGGGCAATAACCTTCAAGGCAATCTGGCTTTTGCCAATGCCTCCAGGCCCTGTGATGGGAGGGGCAATCACTTGGGGCCCGTGATCACTGAGTATTTTCACCAGTGTCTTGATCATGTCTTCTCTGCCCACGAAAAAGGGGATAGCAGGAAGGGGCAGAAGATGGTTGGTTTCAGTAGTGTGCTGGGCCCCTAGGCTACTGGGCCTGCAAAGGTGTGGATGCAGGCAGGCCAGGGTGATGAGTTGATCTGCTACAAGGCGCATATCTCCGGCAAAGGGAAGCGTAAGCAATTCATTTTCACGGTCCCATTGTACCGAGCTGAGCAGGACTGTCTGATTCAAAACAGCCTTATGGGCAGGAGAATCGCTGACAACGCCTTCTAAAAATTGGCGTACACTGGCCGGTACATTACGCACCGGCAAAACCCTGGAGTCAAAAGGCTGGGTTTTGTAATGATATTGGTAGGCACGTTCAAAAAATATGTCTTTCCCTTGTAAGTGGTATTGATTGGCTTTGTGCGCCAGCTTAAAAAAGCCACTGTACTCTCCCAAGTGTTCTTGATACACCACATCTTTAAGCAAACTAAATACATTCAACAGGCCTTCTGCAGGATTGGCAGTCAGGATTTTCTTTGCCTTTTTAAGGCTTTTCTTAGAGACTATAGGCCAATCTTGGACGCAGACGCACCTTTTCGCCTGCCCTGTCAGGGGGTCAAAGGCATGGAGGAAGTTAGCCATGGCATGGCTTGCCATGGTATAATTCATGAGTGTATCCTCAAACTGCTCAAAGACAACGCGATACAGGGTGCCCAGATGCTGATTGGCTGCATTGATCAGGTTAGGCGAAGATAGATAGTTGGTGATGTCTAGCTCTTCTAGTTTGATATGCTCGTTTCTAGCATTGATTTGGTTCAGCATGGGGTAAGCGCCTGGAGAATCAAAAGTAACGGCCTTGACATGGTGCTTAGGATATTGGTCTCTGGCAATAAAGGCGGTGACCTGGGCCAGCCATCCGCCCAGCGAATGCCCTGTCACACAAAGGGAAGCACCCTCTTTTTCAGCTAGGCTGAGCGCTTCGGCTAATAAAATAGGCAGGAGCTTTTCTTGTCCTCGGATTGTGTTTGCAGCAATGGAGGAGACATCTGTGTGAAGGCTGTCTATGTTTTTAGGTTCAGTGCCTCTGTGGGCCAGGACGACTTGTTTCTTTGCTGTATTGAGATAGAGGGTGCCCCGATAGCCATAGGGTAGCCCTAGTTGTTGGAAGACCGTGGCAAGGGGGCCCTCTTTTGTGTCTTGTAAGATCTTGGCTACTTGCCAGCCGGCTAGAGGGGTAGCTAGCTTGTCAACCACCACGTAATCTCCTTCTTGCACATCTTCCTGGTAGGCATGTTGGCTCAAGACCGCTAGCTCATAAGGGGCAGGACTATGCTGCATCTCCAAAAGGTTAGCGCGCATCGCTACGGGTGGGTGGCTAGCGGCACGCTGCACGCAAAGCCAAGGCAGGCAGATAAGCAAAAGCAGTGGGGCAGTACTGATCGATGCGCTAGCCACAACTCTTACAGTATAAAGTAGTATGGTTACTCTATTTTTCATTTTCATGGGAGCATACTGTTGTATTGAGCCTGGATAGCCTCTGCCGCTAAGGGATACCGATCCTGTAGCTGCACTAACAAAGGCGCTAAAGATGTCTTTTCCTTGATGACTACCACCAACCCTACATCTCCTAGCTGCAGGCCTTGAGCACGCACAGGGTGGGTAGAAAGACCTTGGGCATAGACAGGGTGCCTGGGCTGCAGAACGCCTGAAGCCTGGTCAGGGGGGCGATTGATTCCTGTTGTAAGGGGGGTGGGCTGCGTAGACAAGACTGCTGAGCAGTGTGGAACCTCTGCTGGCTGGGCCTCCAGGACTTGTAGAAGTTCTGATGACTCTTGACCCAGCAATGGCCTTGGTATACCTCGCCCCACGCGTCGCTCCTGGGTAGGCGACTCCCCCTCAGAGCCCACGGCCTCAGGGGCGTCTAAGTTAAGGGGTACTTTACTCCTGCAACTCTGCAGCAGTAGCAGGCTCGTCAGCAAAATGATCGATAAACATCCCTTGTAGGAACTGTACATAATACTTGTTTAATTACACTTGCTCAATGGGTAGCCTCCCTGAACCACACTTTTGTATGTATATCAGACCACGGCTTTGCCTGTGCTGCTCAGCTGATACTCCCCGCTCGCCTTGGTACCCCACAGCTTACTATGTACACCTGGACTTAACTTTTGATGAGGAGGCTTGTAATATAATTTTAATATAAACTAAGTAAATTAACAAGTGAGAACTTGTGCATAAAACTATTGTGTAGATGCTATGCTCCTTGATCAGGAGCAATACACCTTAACGGAATTTAGATACTGCAAGATAGCTCCTAAAGAAAAGAAGCTGCTTGGAAACAGCACTCAGGCTCGGGCCATATGTAATGTATAGGTGGGTATGGGGATTGTGGTGTGGAAACTGACAAAAGGGTCAGCATAACGCAATGGACAGCTCAAATACAAAGCATATTGTTGCCGCTTGCCTTTCTTTGTTATGTTGCCTGTTGGGTGGGCCCTTATGTATTCGGTTATTGTGGCCTATCGTTTCTCAAATAAGCGCATTACTGCGAATGCGTATTGAGCCATCTTCTCTGTCTTCAGGCAGTTAAGGAAAGGAGGTGTATGATACACATAGCATCGCCTTGCTTCACACTCATGATCAAGGGTTTTTTTGAACATTTTCTTGGCTAGAAAGGCTCAATGTCTTTAGCCATTAGACTTGATATTTTCTTCTTTCTAGGGTTCAGCATGAAAATGAAAGGGAAGATACAGGAGGAATATTGTATTTGCTGATTCTGTTTTTTTTCTGCTGTGGCCGCTTTATATTGTAGCCTGAAACGCTAAATGAAACTATGTCAGAACAACAAAGCACTAGCATACAATATGGCACCATAAAAAATAGCCTTCCTATTCTATTTTTTTTTGCTGCTCTGGCCACTTTACTTTGCTCATCGAAAGTCGATGAAGGGCTTATATCGAAAAACCAACACCGCACTAGTATACAAGACGTAGGTGCTGTAAAAGAGGGGATTCTAAACTTAGACAAGCAACAGGTGCTTTCTGGATTAGCAGGGCTGTACCACACTAATTTTAAGGAGATAGGAAACCCATTGTCCCCTTTCTATGACCTAGTAACAACAAATATGAGTTATGGCAGAGAAGATTTTTTGTCTTTAGAAATCAAGCATCTGCTTGCTTTGGTGATACGCCACATGGCACAGGATATTTACCAATGGGACCAAACAAAAAATGTAGGTATTGCGGACCAAACAAAACAAGATCTTATCTCTGGCCTTGACCAACTTCTGAAGCTTCTGGAGCCAAGTAAAGATCCATGTGTTACGTCAACTATGAATCTTGAAAACACAAAAGTATTAGTCAAACAGCTCTCAATGTCTAAAAATGATGCATCTGGTAAACTGTCAGCTACAATACGTGAGATCAAACAATTCGTAGATGATAATATCACCTCCGATTCCATAGCAGCATCCTACAAGGTACTGCAGCGCATCCATGAAATAGGTTCAGATGTACTAGAAAAAGACAAGGAGCAGGCATTAATGCTGCACCTGGCTGTGGTTGCTTCATGGAGAGGCATTGTTTTAGGGCCAACAAGGAACGCAGAGACAACCTCACTAAGAAAAGAAGAAATCGAGAAAATGCTAGGAATCTTGCGGAAATATTTTGGGGAAAAATCTCTGGGCGAAGAAAGTAGTATACAAGCTGTTCAAAACACAGTGCATAGTATCATAAAGAAGGATAGAGACTCTTATAGGAACCTCCTTGCTACGTTCGTACTCGAGGAGCTAGAAACAATCAAAAAGAAGATAGAGAAGGCAGAAAAAATTCAAAAGCAAGAGATTATTCCCCAATTATGCAATATCGCATTTTATGCACTGGTCGATTTGTATGCTACAACAAGGCATACGGATGTAAAATGCGAAATACTCAATGTTTTTGGAGAAATGGCTACATTTTTGGATTTAAGCTTGTTAGAAGACGATAATTTCCTCAAAAGCCTAATTGCAACACGTGGATCTAAAAGTCTCGAGACAAAGTCGGACAAGAAACTCAGCAACCACATAGAAGGAATAGCATTGATGTCCCTCATAGGGATTGTGTTGCCACCAAATCTTAAAAACAATAATGATCCTGTTACCCTTAGTCTTACCTCAGGAGACACCAAAGATTCTTCCCAAGAATGGAAACTCCGATGTACTGCTGTTGAAGCGCTCTTACGATTTGACAACTTTTACCGAGAAGTACAGAAGCAGCAGCAAGGCAATACTCCAATAACCGATTTTTTGGATCTAGTGGGTCAAGAGTACCTATTGATATCATTGTTTGTTGATAAACTTGGATTACAAGAAAAACAGGCCACTGAACTAAGAGAATTCATATCTCACGCAAAAAGGGCAGCAGAAGCAAAGAAACTGTTAACGGACAAATTGAAGAATGGAAAATATGGTCTAAGCGTTGATGCCATAAAAGAGATACTGAATTTCTCTTCCGAGAAGAATGAAAAGATTAGCAGGGCCTTTAAAAAGTTGAAAAACAAAACATCTAGAGTTGACCGGGTGCAACGCTCAGATATTACACTTAAACATAGAAATCTTACACCTGAGCAAGTAGATTTGATCAGTGCTTTTCAAGGGGAATTCTCTACAGAAAAGTTAGAAGCAAAGAGGAAGCCTATCAAAGAGTTGTTGAAGGATCAATTACACCTTGAAGATGGAGAATGCACAATATTCTTGGAGTTTCTTCAGGACGACAACAAAGAGGAAGAGGGCGACAAAGAGGAGCCACAAGTAAAAAAAGACCAAGAACCCTACAGCGGACATTCTGTTCGGCCTGTCCTAGATAAACTCATTCATAAATTTTATCTAACCTCCTCGGAAAGAAAATTAATTGATAAGGCAATTTTTCAATTTCAGGGCAAGCATACTGATCAAGCATCATTGATAGAGAAGGTAGCAGAAGCTCTCAAAAACTTTTTTTGGCAAGATGGTTATGCCCAAATTGCATGTACCTTCAAAAACTTGGAGAAGATTAGGATGATGATTGAGGAGGAGAAGAAATTAGTTGGAGGAAATTAAGAAAGAAATTAGAAAAGACAACCTGTTAGAGGACAGTACTGAGTGGGCTACTCAGGGCGTTACGGTGACTTTTTCTACTCGTAGACTAGCCTGAAAAAACTACAAATAACTAGTCTTTAAATTTAACTGTAGTAGAATTTATGATAAAAAATAACACAAACCGTAACCACCTCTCTAGTGTCGTGGGTGCTATCATCTTGGGCTGCAGTCTTGGTTGGAGCCCTGCTAGTGCCCAGGCGGCTCCATTGCCCTGCTCATTACGTGACTTACACCATACCCCTTCTCCTTATGAGTGCGCCGTGTTGAGTGCACACGTCTACCAAGAGAACCTGCAACAAGGAGATCACGTGCTTGTGCGCAGTGAGCAAGGTAATGATACCCATACCCTACATGGATGGATCGTATACAAGGTATTTCAAGAATACCCTAGTAAAAAAAATAAGCAAAAGAAACAATTTCCAGATGGCTACAAAGGCGTTCTCTACTGCAATAGAAGCAAGCAGCAATGCGTCTTGGTGCACCGTGGCACCGTGCCCAATCTAGGAGCTCTTAAAACAGATGCGCTCTCTATAGCACAAAATATCATCGCAGGCCAAGAAAAGCTGCTACTCAAGGTGCTGCAACAAGCAGTAACTATCGCAGAGAAAGAAACTTGCTCTCTGACGGTCACTGGCCATTCCCTAGGTGGATGGCTCGCGCAGCTTACTGCCTTTATTGCCCAAGACAAAAAGCAGTATCGTTCCAAGCTCCATCTCAATGCCATCACATTCGACTCCCCAGGGGCTAGGCCCATGCTCGAGCAGATGAATCCACAAAATGATGCGATCCACCTTGATCAACTCGATATTACCAACTACCTCTCTGCACCCAACCTGATCAATGCCTGTAACCCGCACGTAGGTACCCTCTATAGAGTGGTCTTTGATAATTTTAATGCTACACCCCGGCACTATACCCTAGCCAGTCATGCAATGCATAATTTCCTTCATGCCTTTGACCCCACAACAGGCAAGGAACAGCGCTGTGTCTTTATGAAAAGCTGGCCCTTGATTTCCAAAGAGAGCTTCAAAAAAATGCGGCAAGGACTGACCAAAATGCTCCAGGGGCAGTTGATTGAAACCATGGGCAACTTCTTAGCTGTCTTGAAAATCGCTAGTGACGGGGAGCTCCTAGGGCAGTACAGTGGATTTTTTCGCTTTGCCCAAAAAACCAATCACTACCACCCTGATGGCATGAGCTTGGAAGAGGATAGCCAAGACGACTTTGAACTTAAGTACAAATACCACTATCATACCGAACCTTTTGATCCCAGTGCTGTGGCTAATCGGCATCTACCCACGCCTGTACAGCGCTTCATCACTAACCTTCGGCAGGGTAGATCAGAAGTATCAGGCACTATTGACCAAGAAAAGGAGTTTTATGGCCTTGATTGGGATCCGTTGAGGGGTATCCTCTCTTCTAGTTTAGCAGAAGACATACGCCCTCGGGTAGATAGGCTGGTAACCATTGCCTTACAGCACCCCGATCTTTTTGAAAATACAGCGCCTTTAGGGCCTCCTAGACCTACCGAGGGCAGGGCAAGGATTCGTATGCCGCTTGCTCCGCCATCTATTTCCTTTTTTGTAAGTAGAAAAATGCCCTTAGCACAACTCAGTAAAGCTTACCAGAACCAAAGCAAGCGGATTGTACACCTGCTTACAGGACCAGGGGGGATGGGCAAAAGCCAATTGGCCCTCAAGTTTTACCATACTGTACAAGAGGAGTATGTACACACATTCTGGCTCTCTGCCGAGACTACCGAGAAGCTCACAAGTGCCTATCTAGAGATGGCTGAGGCATTAGGCATTTATTATATAGATAAGAAGCAGGTAGAGAAGACCATCCAGAAGGTACGGATGCGCTTGGCAGACCAGTTTTGTCTGTATGTATTCGACAATGCGCCTAGCTATGAAGAAATCAAAGAGTTCTTGCCCCTAAACCAAGGGCACGTACTCATTACTTCTCGGAACAGTGCTCCTGATGCTTGGGGGCATGCTACG
Organism: uncultured Cytophagales bacterium; assembly: GCA_963705385.1. Classification (GTDB taxonomy): domain Bacteria; phylum Bacteroidota; class Bacteroidia; order Cytophagales; family Amoebophilaceae; genus MFD02979-c5. The sequence continues at coordinate 279,621 of OY970075.1, read as the reverse complement.
CAGCAGTTGTTAGTCAAACCTTTTTTGAGGACGAAGTCATTGTCTTGGCTAAAAACTTTGACTGCCCTTTAGATCCCAAGGATAAAGCAACGCTGCAGTATCTCTTAGAGAAAATGTCAGGATATCCCCTGACCTTGGCTCAGTTTTTTAGTTTCTGTAAAATGCAAGGACATAGCCCAGCCGATTTTGTGAGGAAGTTGAAAAATAACCCCCTGCTGGTGCAAGACGAGGCAGTGGTACAGTTGCTGGCAGAAAAGCCAACGGGAAACATTCATTATGACATGAGCGTAGTCCAGGTGCTAAGCATCAGCCTGGAGCAATTAGCTAAATCAACGCAAGGCATCAAAGCTACTGAGTTATTGAGTCGACTTGCTTACCTAGATCCCAAGGGCATCCCGGTAGATTGGTTATTGACCTTATTTCCAGATGATAGCAGTTTTCTGAAACGAGAGACAAGGGCGGGCTTGGCCTTGTTAGAGCAGTACTCCTTGGTGCAATGGGACAGAGAACGGGCCCAGGTGTACATCCATGAAGTTACCCAACAGGTCATCAGGCGCCTTCATCCCCAGCCATCGCTCGAAAGGCTTATTGATAGCTTGATGGCTTATGTAGGAGCTGAAAGCCCTGCAGGGCAGCATGCCTCCAAATGGATCTCCTTGTTACCCCATGGCCGAATGCTGTTCGCAAGGCTAGATAAAACCCAGTATCTGCAAGCAGCCTATTCATTAACAAGGTATTTGGCCAGGGCTTGTAGGGCAGGTTGTTTATTCAAGGAAGGACTCGAGTGGGCCAAAGAGGGGCTGCTCCTAGCCCAGCAATGTTATCCTAATCAAGACCATCCTGATATTGCTACTGCTTTCAATAATGTGGGGCTAAGTTTAAAGCAGTTAGGCAAACTGGCAGAAGGATTAGTCTATATCGAGCAGGAACTGGCCATGCAACAGCGCCTTTATCAGGATCAAGATCATCCTGATATTGCTACTGGTGTAAATAATGTAGGGCTAAGTTTAGGGCACCTAGGCAAACTAGAGGAAGGATTGGTCTATCTCGAGCAAGGGCTGGCCATGCAACAGCGCCTCTATCAGAACCAAGATCATAGGGACACGGCTCTTTCTTTGAACAACGTGGGCTTTATCTTAGAGCAGCTAGGCAGACTAGAGGAAAGCGTACTCCACCTCAAGCAGGGCCTGGCCATGCGGCAGCGCCTCTATAAGAACCAAGATCACCCAAATACTGCTCATTCTTTGAATAATTTGGGCTTTATCTTAGGGAAGTTAGGCAAACTAGCGGAAGGATTGGTCTATCTCGAGCAAGGACTGGCCATGCAGCAGCGGCTCTATAAGAACCAAGATCACACGCACACTGCTCGTTCTTTAAGCAATGTGGGCTATACTTTAGGGCAGCTAGGCAAAAGGGAGGAAAGTATAGCCTATCAAGAGCAGGGCCTGGCCATGCGGCAGCGGCTCTATCAGAACCAAGATCATCCTGACATTGCTCTTTCTTTGAACAAATTGGGCTATACGCTAGGGAATTTCGAAAAACTAGCAGAAGGGTTAGTCTATCTCGAGCAGAGCCTGGCCATGCAAAAGCGGCTCTATCAGGACCAAGCTCACCCACACACTGCTCTTTCTTTAAACAATGTGGGCTATATCTTAGGGAAGCTAAGCAAAGAAGCAGAAGGGTTAGTCCATCTCGAGAAGGGACTGGCCATGCGGCAGCGACTCTATAAGAACCAAGATCATCCTGACATTGCTACTTCCTTGAACAATATAGCGATAAGCTTAGTGCGATTAGGAACCCTAGAGGAAGGGTTCGCCTATCATAAGCGTGCCAAGGAGATGCTGCAGCGTATCTTTCGAAACCAAGATCATCCTGACACTGCCCAAATGCTCTACAACATGGGGAATGCTTTGGTCAAGGCTGGTGTTTATCAAAAAGCACTGAACTATCACTTAGAAGCCCTGGCCATGCAAAAAAGAATCTACAAAGACCAAGACCATCCGCTGCTTGCTGCAACATGCCATAGTTTAGGAGAAGCCATGCAAGCCCTTGACAGATTGGGTGATGCTCTCTCCTATTATTACCAGGCAGTAAGCATTGCTTTGCCTATTTGTAAAAAAGAATATCCCCATATTACGCAATACCTGAATAGTCTTATCAATCTCTTAAATAAGCTAACAGACCGGGAGCTCATTCAACAAACCCAAGAAGCCGTACTGCCCCTTTGCATGCAATGGCTAGGAGAAATGCATGTGCTTACACAGCAATTGGGTAATGCGGGAAAGTAAGTGGTTAATAGGGTGCCTAACAGAAAAATATTTCCTTTTTCCCCTCCCAACGGGAAAGAGAATTCCTTTCATGCATTAGTGGACCATAATGGGCGAAGTAGCATCATGCACTGAGTGCCTCTAGGCATTGGGTCATGTGTTGGTTGGATAGTATGTTTTCCTTGTTAGGCTATTGAAGCATTGCCTTACTTAACGATTGAACAATTGTGTACTGAATGCAATAATCTATCAACCCAATAGGCCTGGTTGGCGATACTGGATTCAAACCAGCGACCCCCGATATCAACAGGACGCTCTCAACCAACTGAGCTAATCACCCCCATTACTGATAATGATTTAATGATCCAATGTTGTGCGCAAGGGGGAATTCGAACCCCCACACTTAAAAAGCACCACCCCCCTTAAGCAAGAAGTTCAGGAAGTCTATATAAATTGTACACTATATCTCCAGTACATGCTGACCATGCGTCTTTTCTAGGCCTACATAGCGGGTTGTTAACCCACCGAAACCAACGCTTGATACGCCCAAAACCCGCTCTATTGTATACCTACCTCTACCAATCAGCTTATTATAAAATTTACCCCAAGCACTTAATGGCTTATTTCCAGTAGGCTTTATGCTGTTACCACTACGAATTCCCTTAACTATGTAGTAGGGTCTCATTAGCTGCACTACTATACCCTTTGTCTGCCAATACTTCACTCCCTGCTCTTAGATCCACATTTTCTAAGAGTCTTAGCAGGTGCTTACTTTCATGACTATTAGCAACTGGTGGTATGCACTGCTAATACCAACCCTCCCTGTCCATCGACCACGTAGTACCTTTTATAGCCATAATAGAGCTGGTGAGCTCGTTTGCACCACTTAGCTTCTTTATCTACCCCCCCTTTTGAGTTACTACTTCTGAAGGAGGAGTGGGCTTCTCTGAGGGTAGATGCTAGACTTTCTTGCCTTGAGGCTTCGGGCAGTATTGGATGAGTTTCCAATCAAGCAAAGTGTTGATTTGCGCAAGGAAGAAGGCTTTGCGCTTTCTATTTTCAATACAAGTATCAGCTAAAGAGACTTGGGAGTTATAAAGTTTGTATTCTAAATCCTTTAGCAAAGACATGCTTAGGACTACATCATTTCAGCGGCACAATATTTCAGAGCAAACTTGGGCTTTGTTAGCGCCCCAGCTTCCTGGTCGCAATGGTTTCTGGGGAGGAAAAGCCAAAGACAATCAAGGTGGCGGGGCATAACGACCCGGTAGGCTAAAATGCTACCTCACTATCTAGCTACCTGAACAGGTGTTCTACTTAGGCGTCTGCACAGAGGGATCTACCCCTGCAGCGAGCAAGCACCTAGTCAGGGCCAGGTCCTTCAGCGCCCCATAGTGCAGGAGATAGATGCCACGTTTATTGGGCAAGTTAGGATCCTACCCTAGCTTTAATACTTATGTGATGCTACTGACGGGCGCATGAAGAATCGAGGAATTGTGTTATGAATTGTATGGGAGCGGACAGCTCATGGGGTATCCAGAAGGAGATTAGCGGGTTGCCTTTGAGATCCTTTAAATCTTTATTTTTTTTATCTTTTTTAAAGGACTCCGATCCAGAAATATTTCCTCCAAGTTTGTGCTCGCAAACACCTTTACCTCCAGAGATATCTCCTCCAGGTTCGTGCTCGCAAACGCCTTTACCTCCAGAGATATCTCCTCCAGGTTCGTGCTCGCAAACGCCTTCATCTCCAGAGATATTTCCTCCAAGTTCGTGCTCGCAAACACCTTCATCTCCAGAGATATCTCCTCCAGGTTCGTGCTCGCAAACGCCTTCACCTCCAACTAATTCATCCCCCGGTGCTTGCTGTAGGCTCTCTAAGAGGAAATGGGCAAGCGCATCCTGCTTCTCTTGGCCTGGCTGGCCTGATCTGCCCCTGATCCTTTGTGCATAGGACCTTAAATACGCCGCTCTGGGTTGCCCCAAGCTAATGCCTGCTTGTGCAAACTCCTCATAGTGAAAGATAAGTAGATAAAAAGCATAATCGATAGCGCGTACCTCCACTTGCTCATCCTGATCAATGCGTGCTTGTAACACAGGCGATACTATTGCTTTCTCCATAAAGCCACAGGTCAGCTCGCTCTCGGTATCGCCACTGTCGATGGCTTGTATGAGATAGCCATGGGCTTGTGCTAGCTGCCCTGTAGCTAACAGGAAATTGCCATACCCTGTGCATAAACCTGCTTCTACTCCATCACTCCATGCTAGTGTCTGTTCAAAAGCAGTGGTCGCCTTGTCGAGGTAGGTTTGCCTCACTGCTTCTTCGGTAGCACTCAGCGCTGCTACATGATACATACACCCTAGGTTGTGACAAATGATGAATCTTCTCTTATCCTTATTCCCTATCTCTGGTATGGAGAGAGCTTTTTCATAATGACGTATCACTTCTGCTACATCATGCTGCGCATAGGCTTGTTCTGCCGCTGCACAGCACTGATTCACAAGTCTATTCAGAGCTTGAGTAAATGTCTGGATGTAGAAATGTGCTTCACCAGGAAGCTTGTTGCTGATCCTTAGCCCCTCCTCATAGTGCTGCTTGGCTTTTCCATACTCCGCTAAGCTTTCATAGGCACTCCCCACATTACCCAAGGAACTCACCAGCTCAGGGTGGGGTTTGTCCCCATAAAGCGCGCGATACATCTCAAGGGCGCTGGCTTCCCCTAGCGTCTTGTAGGCACTACCCACGTTATTTAGGGAATCTGCTACATCAGGGTGGTTACCGGGATAAAGAGCCCTATACATCTCCAGGGCTTGCTCTTGATACCCTAGCCCTTTGCTGGCTTCCCCTAGCCTCTGGTAGGCACCTCCCACGTTATTCAGGGATATAGCTACATCAGGGTGGTTACCGGGATAGAGCACCCGCATCATCTCCAGGGCTTGCTCTTGATACCCTAGCCCTTTGCTGGCTTCCCCTAGCTCCTGATAGGCTGCACCCACGTTATTCAGGGACGTAGCTACATCAGGGTGGTTACCGGGATAAAGAGCCTGTCTCATCTCCAGGGCTTGCTCTTGATACTCTAGCCCTTTGCTGGCTTCCCCTAGCGTATGATAGGCTAGACCCACGTTATCCAGGGACGTAGCTAGATCGGGGTGGTTACCGGGATAAAAAGCCCTATACATCTGGAGGGCTTGCTCCAAATACCCTAGCCCTTTGCTGGCTTCCCCTAGCCTCTGGTAGGCACTACCCACGTTATTCAGGGAAGCTGCTACATCAGGGTGGATACCAGGATAAAGGGCCTGTCTCATCTGAAGGGCTTGCTCATAATACCCTAGCCCTTTCTTGGCTTCCCCTAGCCTCTGGTAGGCACTACCCACGCTATTCAGGGAATTTGCTACCTCAGGGTGGTTACCGGGATAAAGAGCCCTATACATCTCCAGGGCTTGCTTTTGATACCCTAGCCCTTTGCTAGCTTCCCCTAACGTCTCGTAGGCACCTCCCACGTTATTCAGGGAAGCTGCTACATCAGGGTGGTTACCGGGATAAAGGGCCATACACATCTCTAGGGCTTGCTGAAAATACCCTAGCCCTTTCTTGGCTTCCCCTAGCCTCTGGTAGGCACTACCCACGTTATTCAGGGAAGCTGCTACATCAGGGTGGTTACCGGGATAAAGAGCATGTCTCATCCACAGGGCTTGCTCTTTATACCGTAGCCCTTTCTTGGCTTCCCCTAGCGTCTGGTAGGCACCTCCCACCTTATTCAGGGAATCCGCTACAGAGGGGTGGTTACCAGGATAAAGGGCCATACACATCTCCAGGGCTTGCTCATAATACCGTAGCCCTTTGCTGGCTTCCCCTAGCCTCTGGTAGGCACTACCCACGTTATTCAGGGAAGCTGCTACATCAGGGTGGTTACCGGGATAAAGAGCATGTCTCATCCACAGGGCTTGCTGAAAATACCCTAGCCCTTTGCTGGCTTTCCCTAGCGTCTGGTAGGCACTACCCATGTTATTCAGGGACATAGCTACGTCAGGGTGGTTAGCGGGATAAAGAGCCTGTCTCATCTCCAGGGCTTGCTCCAAATACCCTAGCCCTTTGCTGGCTTCCCCTAGCCTCTGGTAGGCACTACCCACGTTATTCAGGGAAGCTGCTACATCAGGGTGGTTACCGGGATAAAGAGCATGTCTCATCCACAGGGCTTGCTGAAAATACCCTAGCCCTTTGCTGGCTTTCCCTAGCGTCTGGTAGGCACTACCCACGTTATTCAGGGACATAGCTACGTCAGGGTGGTTAGCGGGATAAAGAGCCTGTCTCATCTCCAGGGCTTGCTCCAAATACCCTAGCCCTTTGCTGGCTTCCCCTAGCGTCTGGTAGGCATTACCCACATTATTCAGAGAATCCGCTACAGAGGGGTGGTTACCGGGATAAAGAGCCTGTATCATCTCGAGGGCTTGCTCATAATACCCTAGCCCTTTGCTGGCTTTCCCTAGCGTCTGGTAGGCTAGACCCACGTTATTCAGGGAATCCGCTACAGAGGGGTGGTTACCGAAATAAAGGGCTTGTCTCATCTGGAGGGCTTGCTCCAAATACGCTAGCCCTTTGCTGGCTTCCCCTAGCGTCTGGTAGGCACTACCCACCTTATTCAGGGATATAGCTACATGAGGGTGGTTACCAGGATAAAGAGCCTGTCTCATCTCCAGGGCTTGCTCTTGATACCCTAGCCCTTTCTTGGCTTCCCCTAGCCTCTGGTAGGCACTACCCACGTTATTCAGGGACATAGCTACGTCAGGGTGGTTAGCGGGATAAAGAGCCTGTCTCATCTCCAGGGCTTGCTCCAAATACGCTAGCCCTTTGCTGGCTTCCCCTAGCGTCTGGTAGGCATTACCCACATTATTCAGAGAATCCGCTACAGAGGGGTGGTTACCGGGATAAAGAGCCCTATACCTCTCCAGGACTTTCTTATAGCACGTTTTCGCTGCTGCATGCTGCATTACGCGCTGGTGTATATTCCCCCTGACACCATCACTATCATTGTAAAAAAACTCTTCTTGAAAGAAATTTTCTTCTTGACTAAGTGAAAAATCTCCTTTCCTCCCCTTGAAAAACGCTTCCATTCTTTCGTGCAAGGGCAGGGCTGTGTAGTAGTACTTGAATAAGCTCCCCCCTTCTTGTAAGGCTTCTTGGGGGAGCACAAAAAACTGCTGCGCCGCCTCTTGACTATTGCCACCTAGTACTGTCATACTCTCTCCTTGCTGGCCCTGGTGTAAATGTATCTTTAAGCGCAGCATCGTAGCAAAGCTTACTGCATAGCCCAAGTGCTGAGCTGCTTCTCTCCTGATGATACCTCTCCTAGACAATTGCCCTACTGCGTCCCAGCCACTCTCGGGGAGTAACCCGTAGTACATCGCTAGTCTATAGAGTAGCCTATCAGGTAGCCGGTATATTTCTTGCTTCACATCATACAACCGACCTGCGTCTTCACTCGCAAATTTGGGTTCAAAGTCTGCTAAGTCTCCTCCCTGACTAAACTTGGCTAGGCCTGGGCCTGGCTTACTGTAATCCATCTCTACCACTCCCTCTAATAACTTCTGCAAGGCTCTTGCTTGGTACACAGGCACCCCTTGCTCCGTTTGAGTTCTTGCAAAGAACGCGCTTTTTTGCGCTACATAAGCTGCATGAAGCCCTGGATCGCCATGTACATAACACGTACACTCTAGAATAAAGGGCAGTAGCTGATCTATGTGCTCCATTTTGTGCCCTTCATTTCTTAAGTAATGCATCATTCCTGCTACTGGCTGTATCAACTCATACTTCTTGTCACTTCTTCCTAAGGGCGTCTTGCCTCCCAAATCAAAGCTGATCCCTCTTTTGCCTAGATGATGCAAACTGATTCGGAGATTATGTTGAGCCGTGGATTGATCCGAGGACAAGACTGTCTCTCCTAAGTTGATCACCCGCAAGTGTACTAGGTGGCTCAGCTCCCTGAAGTACGCTCGATGCTCTTCTAACACTTCTTGGTTCTCGTTCTCCTCCATCAGGATGGCAAATTCTAGGTCTGAGTAAGGAGTCATCTGCTGCAAAGCCATTGACCCTAGCCCCATTACCGTGTATTTGCACGGCGCTGGCCCTAACTCCTGCTCGCTCTCTTGGTAAAGCCTGGCTAAAAATGCCCCAACCCGCTGTGCTATCTCAGCAAACAGGGCCTTGCTCTTCTCAATGTACAACCCTTCATCGCTCATCTCTGCTGCTTCTAGCTCAGCTACTCTCCTCTTGGCCTCAACTCTCAAATCTTGTAATATTTGCTTATCCCTTGCTATTTCCTCTTGAAGCTCATCTGAGCTTACCCTGCTACTCAGTGTAGCCTTTCCTTGCTTACATCTGGCTATCATTGCCGCTTTAATCTCGGCTAAGCCCCTATATGCCTCCTCTGCCTCTTCTTCGCATACCTGCAGCATATGTTGGTAGAGTACTGCCGCATCGGTATAAAGGGATAAATCTCCTGTTTGGCTTCCCTGCTCTTGATGGAATGCTGCCAGCTGGCCTAACGCCACTGCTAGCTTCTCTTGCTCCTCATGGGATAGATTGGATAGCCTCTTCAGCAGGGTAGTAGATACTGCTCGTTTGAGCGCTTGCCCATAGGCGCGCTCTAGCAGTACCATAACCCTTTCTCTTACATCGGCTCCGTATAGAGGCAGCCCATCATCGTTCTTGAGCCTCACCAGGTACTCCTGAGCGCTTTCTTCTAGCGTCCATAGCATCTCTAAACCCAATAATTGCTCCAAATCAGCAAGCAAGCCCCTCACTAGCTGCGGATCAGCCCTATCTTGAGAGATCAGTAAACCATACTGCTCTTCTATTGCCTCTTTGAGCGCTGTTGCCTCTTCTTGGGCAAGCTCCAATGCAGTGGGTCCTTGGTGTTTCAATGGCCTCAACTTCAGCAAGGAACCTCGAGGAGCGCTCTGTTCTTGGTGGAATGCCTCCTTTTGCTCTTCATCTTCCTGAGGAGGTCCACTTTCCTTTTCCTCTTCAAATCCTTCTTCTCCAACCATATCTCCTCCAGGTTCGTGCTCGCAAACACCCTCATCGCTTTGCATCCCTCCCTGCAAGCCTTGCCTGCCTATATAGACAAATTCATCCAACCCTTGCTTGGCTACATGCAACAGTTGCGCTACCCGCCCTGCTTCATAGCCCAGGAGCGCTGCTACCTCGCAGTCAGGCGCACAGACAACTGGCAGCACCACTTGACGCTGCGCATGCCCTATGCGCTCAGTTACTTGCGCTTGCCACTGCCCCTCTATTGGAGACAACCGTATGGATTGCCCACCGGAGGCAGTCAAGTGCTGCACTGGCGCTGCACCTACTGCCTCAGCCTTGGCTAACGGAGCGCTTGGCCTTTGTGTTGGCTGAGCACTGTACATAGCCTGGGCCTTTGGACAGTCTTTTGGAGGCTGGGGGATGGCTATACTTTGGGAAAGCCTTTGGTTGTGGAGAACAGTCCTTAGGGAGGATGGAGCTGCTGGGTGATGAGGAGAACTACTGGGGGACAGGTCTGTGAAAAGGGAGACGGTAGGAGCAAGCTGAGCAGCAGCAGGGGATGCTGGAGCCTTCTCACTAGAAGCACTGATGGACATGGGCTTGTCTTGTGGGTGCTGCTCCTCTCCTACGAGGTTTCTGAGGGGCTTTTTACTGGCCGGTGGCTGGCTTGCTGCTGCACCAGTATCAAGCTTGAGGTTTGAGGTGCAGCTCTGAAGTGCCATACTCAAAAGCAAGAGCGTGGCTACAAAGCGCTGAAACTGGGTATACATGGTCAAGAGAAATGGATTAGAGGGTCAAGGTATGAGTGAAATTCAGAGCTATGTTTTTTAGTAGACGAAATTTAGATTTTTTTCTCTTTTTTGCAAGCACAATGGATGGGAAGTGGAGCTAGACTAAGTTTATAGAAAAAGAAAAAGCGTTGAAGGAAAGTGCCCCTTTCCTTCAATAAAGTTTTATCCAAGCTCCTTCTTGTTTGTTGATCTCCTAAAAACTTATTCTAATAACTTTGGGTAATGTAAGCAATGAGGATGTGATAAGGAGCTGCAATAGGGCAGTTGACCTTAATTAAGGAGGAAAATAAAAAGCCGTTCTTGTAACGGACTTATAGCTTAACGAACTGCAATGATATCTAAGTTATCTATGTGTACAGTATAAGGCTCCTGGGGGTGCTACCGTAATGGACTTTGCTTGGATGAATCCGTATGTAAACGAGCTTGCCCATTTCTCCCTATGTCTGCTTCTGCCTATCATCAGGCACTGGCCTTTAAGCAGCTTAGAGGTACCACAACCATGCCTGAAATTTATTCTATGGACAAATGTGGAAATGTGGTGAGTGTAGCTCAATCAGGGACTGTCCCGTCATAGCTGGAGGGATAGGCAAGCCCAGGCATTGCAGAATGGTAGGTGCTACATCAGCCAGCTTACCTTCTTTCAAGGGTACGCGGATGTCTTTATCAACCAAAATACACGGAACCAGGTGGTCAGTATGTGCAGTATAAGGGTGGCCTTGGTCGTCAAGCATCTTGTCTGCATTGCCATGGTCTGCTACTATAAGGGTGGTGTAGTCATTTTCTAAAGCCTTGGTAACCACTTGTGCTAAGCACTGGTCTACCACTTCGCAAGCGCGCACCGTGGCTCCAAACACGCCCGTGTGCCCTACCATGTCTGCATTAGCAAAATTGAGGCAAATAAAATCAATACTTTGTTGGGCAAGTACTGTAAGCATTTTTTCTGTGACGGCTGGAGCAGCCATGGCTGGCTGCAAGTCATAAGTGCCTACCTGAAGCGAGGGACAAAGTATTCGTTCTTCACCTGCAAAAGGCTCTTCTCTGCCTCCAGAAAAGAAGTAAGTAACATGCGGATATTTTTCTGTTTCAGCAATCCGGAGTTGCTTTTTTCCATGCCCACTCAAAACTTCTCCCAAAGTTTGCTGTAAGGTTTCTTGAGTAAATAAGGGCTGCACGCCTTGAAAGCTATTATCATAAACCATCATCGTCAGGTAGTGCAGATTGAGGGGATGCATAGCATAGGGTGGTAGGGCTTTTTGCGTAAGTACTTGGGTAATTTGACGGCTCCGGTCAGTCCTAAAGTTAAAACAGAGCACTACATCTCCTTCTTGAAGACAGGCTATGAGGGAGCCATCGCTTTGGGTGAGTAAGATAGGCTGCAAAAACTCGTCTGTAATGCCTTGTGCATAAGCTTGGTCAATGGCCTGGCGCCAGCTCTGTGCTTGGGTGCCTTTGCCATGCACCAGTGCATCGTATGCTACCTTAATGCGTTCCCAACGCTGGTCGCGATCCATGGCATAATAGCGCCCTATGATAGAAGCCAACCTTCCAGTAGTCTTTTGAAGGTGTGCTTCCAAAGCATCTAAGAACTTTACAGCACTGCAAGGGCCTGTATCACGTCCATCCGTAAAGGCATGAATGAACAAGCTTTCTATTGCATGGTCCTTAGCCACGCTACACAAGGCCTTTAGATGATCAAGGTGGGCGTGAATGCCTCCATCAGAGACCAGACCCATGAGATGCACTGCTTTTTGGTGGGTTTTGGCATAGGCTAATGCTGCTAACAAGGATTTGTTATGATAAAACGCCCCGGAAGCAATGGCCTTGTTAATTCTGAACAATGACTGATCAACAACCCTGCCTGCACCTAGGTTGATATGACCTACTTCAGAATTACCCATCTGGCCTTGAGGCAGCCCAACGGCAAGTCCTGAGGCTACTAACTGGCTATGGGAATATTGCTTGTAGAGCGCATCTATAAAAGGTGTTTTTGCTTGATCAATAGCAGAATACTGTGGCTGAGAGGCCAAGCCCCAGCCATCCAGGATAAGGAGAATTAATTTTTTATGCACCTTCTAGATTATACTTCAAAGTTGCTACTAGCAAACACCAACAAATATAGTGGGTATTGAGCACCTTGTGTTGCTCGGAGAATTGGCTTAGGCTAGTACTGGCTTTTTTCATGTTTAAAAAAACTTAAAGGACAGGTCAACCTCCTCTAGCTTTTAACCTGTTTGAACAAGCAATGATTTTTGCCTAAGCTATGAGTATTGCTTATCTTGGGGGACTTTAGGCGAAACTTTCACTTCAAGCACAAAGTAGATGAAAGCAGGATCTGAGCGCATCACCGAGTCCTTGAGGTTGATGTAATAACCTTCATGATGAACAAGCTTATGAGCGAAAAGACAGAAAAATTAAAGGCATTACAGCTGACTATTGAAAAGTTAGAAAAGGCCTATGGCAAGGGCGCTGTCATGAGGCTGAGTGACAACAAAGTGGCAGACATACCTGCTACTTCTACAGGCTCCTTGGGCCTAGACCTTGCCCTAGGCATTGGAGGGATACCTAAGGGAAGAGTTATCGAAGTCTACGGTCCAGAGTCTTCAGGAAAAACAACGCTAAGCCTTCATTGCATAGCCGAAGTACAGAAAAATGGGGGTATGGCTGCCTTTATTGATGCTGAGCATGCTTTTGATAAAACTTATGCTGAAAATCTGGGCATTGACACAGAAAACCTACTTATCTCGCAGCCAGATGATGGAGAGCAAGCCCTAGAAATTGCAGAGCACCTGATTCGTTCAGGAACGATAGATATCATTGTCATTGACTCTGTAGCAGCACTAGTTCCTCGAAGCGAGCTAGAAGGCGATATGGGTGAGAGCAAGTTAGGTCTACAAGCACGCCTCATGTCACAAGCCCTTAGAAAGCTTACCGGATCTATTAGCAAAACAGGTTGTTCTTGTATCTTTATCAACCAGCTTAGGGAGAAAATTGGCGTGCTGTTTGGCAACCCAGAAACCACTACAGGGGGTAATGCACTAAAGTTTTATGCTTCTGTAAGGTTAGATATTCGTAAGATGGCACAAATCAAAGGCAGTGCTGGAGAGGCGTTAGGAAACCGTACTAAAGTGAAAGTAGTCAAAAATAAAGTAGCACCCCCCTTCAGAGTAGTAGAATTTGACATCATCTATGGAGAGGGCATTTCTAGAGTAGGAGAAATTATTGACCTGGGTGCAGAACTAGGCATTATCCAAAAATCTGGTTCTTGGTTCTCTTACGAAGGCAACAAGCTAGGCCAGGGAAGAGATGCAGTAAAAACAACGTTACAAGACAACCCTGAGTTACTCGACACCTTAGAACACCAGATCCGTGTCAAAACAAATAGCACAACGCATGAAGCAAAAAAACAGGAAAAGACAGTTGACCAAGAAGCATAAAATACCTACCAGCAGGTTATTATACCTCTATGTTTGATAGTATGCTCCACAGCATGGGTAGCATAAAAATGAGCAACTACGTTCTTGCACTTTTTGTATTCGCTTGTTTTGCTTTTAATTCCACCAGGATCCCCTATACCAGTAAATCTTCAAAGGCGATACAGCTTTATGAGCAGGCCCTTAGCCATTATGCAAAAAAGGAATACCAGAAGACTAAGGAACTTTTCAAGCAAGCTATAAAAAAAGATAAAAAGTTTGTCGAGGCATACTTGCAGTTAGCAATCATCCAGCAACGACTGGATAATTTTGAAGCTGCTATCAAGCTACTCGATCAAGCCAAGTACTATTTATTTCACGGAGATCATTACCAACTGTATTACGAGCTCGCCTATCTTTATTACAGGTCAGGAGCTTATCAAAAATCCCAAGACGTACTCAAGGCTTTGCCCCCTAAAAGCGCTATCTCTGCAACTTTACTTGCTAAGGTTGTGCGTTTACAAAAAGATGTTGACTTTTCTTTGGAGAAGATTAAAATACCAGTAGCTTTTGAGGCTAGGCCACTTTCAGCACCACTGAATCAATTTGCTTCTCAGTACTTCCCTGTACTCACGGTAGACCAGCAGACAATGTTCTTTACGGCACGCTCTAGCGAAACGCAAGGCAAAGAAAATATTTATGTCAGCTACAAAGATGAGGCAGACAACTGGACCATCCCGCAGCCCCTCACAGGCAGCGTGAATAGTGAACACAACCAGGGTACTTGTACAATTTCAGCAGATGGAAAGGTGCTTGTTTTTACAGCCTGCTCTTGCAAAGGCAACTGTGGCATTTGTGACTTATATGTAACCTATAAGGAGGATAACCAATGGTCTACACCTAAAAATCTAGGACCTAACATCAACAGCAAAGGATGGGAATCTCAGCCTTCTTTATCTGCAGATGGGAAAACGCTTTATTTCGTTTCAGAAAGAGAAGGCAATTATGGCAAAAAAGATATTTGGAAAAGTACGCTTCAGGAGGATGGAGAATGGTCTGAGCCCGTCAACCTAGGTCCTCCTGTCAACTCTGAAGCGAGAGAGCTATCTCCTTTTATTCATCCCAATGGCCAGACCCTTTTTTTCGCTTCTGACCGTTGTCCCAGCCTAGGGGGCTTCAATATTTATTATACCAACTGGATAGACGGCAAATGGACTGAACCTGTCAACCTAGGGTATCCCATCAATAACCATAGAGACCAAGCTGCTCTGTTTGTCACTGCCGATGGCAAAAAAGGGTACTATGCAGATGGCAACCAAAAAGGAACTAGTTACTACAGTAGCCATCTTTATGAGTTTGATTTTCCAGAAGACCTCCTTCAGTTTCCTAAAAGCGACTTTATCAAACTTAAGGTAGTGGATACCCAGCGTGGGACGCCAGTAACAGTAGAGGTATATGATATGGAAACAAATACCCAGCAGTGGAATATACAAATAGATCTCAAGGACGGAGCGTTTGTGGTGGTCGTGAATGAAGGTAAGGAGTACGTCATCTTTGTCAGAAAGGATAAGTATTTGTTTGAGAGCATTCATGTAGACTACAAAAACCACAGCAAGCCTGTGGTCTCTGCTCATGATAAAGTACTGCTAGAGCCCATTAAGGTAGATAAAACTAAGGTTTTAAAAAATGTATTTTTTGATTTTGATGATTATAGGCTAGCGCCTCGTTCTATTACAGAACTCAACTGCTTAGTAAAATTTTTGCAAGCCAACCCCCAACTGCTCATAGAAATTGAAGGCCATACAGACCAAACTGGTACAGAAGAATACAATTATTGCCTTTCTACCAAACGAGCCCAAGCAATCTATGATTACCTGGTGGCTACAGGCATTGATGCCGACAGACTCACCTACAAGGGCTATAGCCAAAGTCGGCCCCTGGCTCCTCAACAAAACTCACCTGCTAGTGCAAGACTGAACAGGCGAGCAGCTTTTAGGATCACAGGTATAAAATGAATCCCTTTTGGATACTTTACCTTGAAGGGTATGCTAGCTTTGTATCCTAGTCTGTTTCAAAAGCAATGCCTCAGGGAGCGCAAGCAGCTGCTTACGCCAACAAAAAGGTCATGACACTAATAACTAACCCATACTAATAATGCATAATTCCTCCATGCTTTTCCAATCCTTGCTATTATTCCTTTCCGTTGTCCTGGGCGGTCTTGTAGTTTTCTTAATTCGAAAGCCTAGTCCAGGGCTCTTTAAGATACTACTTATCTTTTCAGGAGGTTATCTTTTTGCTATCACGGTCCTACATATTTTACCAGACATCTTTGCACTATACCCTTCTTCTAAGGTGGTAGGATTGTACATCCTAATCGGGTTTTTTTTCCAGCTTTTACTGGAATTTTTTAGTAAAGGCGTAGAACATGGCCACATGTATACTACCCACCAGGAAGGCCAACAGCACAACATTGCCCCAATGACCTTGCTGCTTGCGCTCTGTATCCATGCCTTTTTAGATGGTGTAATCCTAAGCACCCCTACTGCAGTTCATCCCCACCACCATGCTCATGGCACCAGTGGACTCTTGTTAGGGGTTATTCTGCACAAAATACCCGTTGCTTTTGCACTGACTAGCGTACTGACCAAGCTCACTGCTCGCAGAAGTACTGTCATCTTGTACTTAATGCTTTTTGCTTTGGCTTCTCCCATAGGACTATGGTGTAGCAACTACTGTAACCAGCAACATTGGTTATCAGACCAAAGTTTACTAGCCTTGATGGCCATCGTTGGTGGTAACTTCCTCCACATTGCTACTACCATCTTCTTTGAATCCAGCCCTAGCCACCACCTGAACGCCCACAAATTTGTAGCCAGCTTAACAGGGGCTAGTCTAGCAGTCTTACTAGAGTTTTTAGTGTAACAGCTTTTCCGGGTAGAGTCGTCATGAGGTAGGATATTTGTTATGGGCAAAAGTTTGCATGCTAAACCCTTTAGCAAAGACATGCTTAGGACTACATCCTTTCCAGCGGTACGATATTTCAAACCAAACTTGGGCTATGTTAGTGCCCCAGCTTCCTGGTAGCAAAGGCTGCTGGGGAGAAAAAGCCAAAGAAAAACCAGCGCTTGAGTGGTTAATCATTGATGCCACCCATAGCAAAGTTCATCCTCACGCAGCAGGAACCAAAGAAGGTAACCAAGAGATGGGCGGCACAAAAGGGGGCTCAAGTGGATGCGGATGGTATGCCGCCCAGAGCGTTGATTACGAGGGGTCCCCAAGCTGATTGCAAACAGGCGGGTAAGCTCATAGAAGGTTGCAGGGCCAAACACCTGTTGGCAGATCGTGCGTATGATATAGAGCAAATCATCAAACAAGCCAAAGTTCAAGGGATGGCCTCTGTTATTCCTACTAGAAAGAACAGAAAGCGACCACGTCCCTACGACAAAGGGAGTTACAAGCTGCGGCAGGTGGTAGCAAACACAATACTGAGAGTCAAAAGGTGGCAGTGCATAGCGACCCAGTATGCTAAAAATGCTATCTCATTCCTAACTGCAGTCCACATTAAGTGCCTTGCTCTATGGTTAAACATCTCCTGTGATGACTCTATATCTAGCAAGCATCTAGTTTTAAAAAATCTTCCATGCCTAAAACACCTTGCTTACCTAGTATCCATTCAGCCACTAAAACAGCACCCAAAGCAAATACTTCCCGGCTGTGGGCAGTGTGCTTGAGTTCTAAAGTGTCTAACGAAGCAGTATAGGTGACAGTATGCGTGCCTGGTACGTCTTTTACCCTCATAGAAGCAATAGGCAAGTCGTCTTTTTGTTGTGTAGGTGCCTGCACCCAGCGTTTTTTACAGTGTAAGTGGTGCATAAGGTCCTGCGCTAGGGTAAGGGCTGTGCCACTAGGCACATCTTTTTTTTCCCAGTGGTGCACTTCTTGGATCATGACATCATACTCAGGACGCTGGTTCATGAGTTTAGCTAGGAATGCATTGACCTTGAAAAGGATATTCATGCCGATACTAAAGTTAGCAGCATAAAAAAAAGTACCTCCTTGCTCTTTGCAATAAGTATCTAATGCTTCTTTTTTATCAAGCCAACCCGTGGTGCCTGCTATTACTGGAATATTTTTGAATAAGCATTGGTAGATATTGTCATAAGCAGCTGTAGGCTGGCTAAATTCTATAGCAACGTCAACTGTTGCCGGATCAATGGTAGCTAGAGGGGTACTGTTAGCCAAGTCTATTTTATGCACAAGCTGGTGCCCCCTTTGCACAGCCACTTGCTCAATAGCCTTACCCATTTTTCCATAACCAATGAGAAGTATTTTCATTTCCTTAAACTTATTGTCACGCTAAGGTCCACTGTGGGGCTGTGATGTGTGGTAGGAAGAGCAACACTTGGTTGTACTTTTAGTCCTATGTCGTCAGAAAGATCAAAAGTTTTTAAGCTAGCTCCTACATAGGCATCAAAAATGTTGGCAATGTACCACAAGGCTGTGAAGATGATAAAAAGGTCCCGGGTTTTCCTATAATAATCTACATGATTTTTAAGACTATAGAACATATTTCTATGTTTAAGAAGCTTGTGTTTGACCTCCATGTAGGCGTTGTGGTTGTAAATGGCCCCCCAGCCTAGCCCAGCAAAAACTGTATAGATAACAGGTATTCTCCCATAATGCTTGTTGTAGGCTTGCCCTAGCCCAGGAAAAACCGCAGAATACATCCAGGCACGCTGCATGGCCATTTCTTCAATTATCAAGGGGAGGTTTCGCTCGTTTTCTTGGGCAGCAGTAGGGGGTTTGATCGGTATTTTGAATGTTTTTTTGGCCGTTTCTGCAGGTATTTTAGCCACTGGCTTGGCCGCTAAAAGGCTGGTTTTAGGTTGCTCCTTAGTTGGGGGCTTACTTGCATGCTGTTGTGGAGACGCAATGGCTAGGGCAGTCATGGCATGGCCGCAAAGCAACCAAAAGCTTACAAAAAAAACATACCAACTATTCATCAAGAGCCTGCTAGTATTTTAAAGATTCTGTCTAAATCCTTGGCATTGGCAAAAGCTATCTTGATTTCACCTTTTTCTTTGGTGTTAGCATAAATTTTTACTGGGGTGCCCAAATGAGCAGCCAGCTTGGTACCCAGTTCTTGGACACTAGGATCATCAAATGCAGTAGCTAACCTTTTCTTTAGTAGCGGCTTTTTAGGCTTGTCCTGGGTTAGCATTTTGACACGTGCTTCTACGTTGCGTACAGAAAGGTCTTGCTCAATGATCTCTTTGAGCATATTGAGTTGAGTGTCAATGGCAGGTACGTTAATGAGGGCGCGGGCGTGGCCCATGCTGATTTTTTGGTCACGCAAAGCAATCTGAATAGCAGGAGGTAGCTTGAGCAATCTTAAATAATTGTTGACAGTAGTTCTGTCCTTCCCCACCCTAGTACCTAGTGTTTCTTGATTGAGCTTACACTCAGTCAGCAACCGCTGGTAGCTCAAAGCAATTTCTATAGGATTCAGATTTTCTCGTTGGATATTTTCTACCAAGGCCATTTCCAACATTTGCTGGTCGTCGGCTGTGCGGATATAAGCAGGAACACGCGTAATATTTGCCATTTTGGCAGCTTGTAGTCTACGCTCTCCAGCTATGAGCTGGTACTGAGATGTCTTGAGCTTTCTAACTGTCAAAGGCTGAATAATACCATGTAGTTGGATAGACGCACTCAGCTCTTGCAGGGAAGCTAAGTCAAAGTGTTTTCTAGGCTGGAAGGGATTGACTTGTATTTGTTCAATAGAAATTTCTTGTATGGGGTTGACAAGGACTTTTTCTGTCAAAAAATGAGAGTCTTGGAGCAAGGCATTCAATCCCCTACCCAATGCACTTTTTCTTTGTATTGTCTTTTTTGTACTCATACAGCTCAGTAAGTAGCAGCGCTCTGGGCTAACTGCTTGTTCACAACCTCTTTGGCAAGGTTAAGGTAGCTGACAGCACCCTTGCTCTCGCCATCATACAGGATGACAGGTTTCCCAAAACTAGGAGCTTCACTTAGTTTGACGTTTCTAGGAATAATGGTCCTGAAAACTATGCTTTGAAAGTGCTTTTTGACTTCTTCTACAATCTGGTTAGAGAGCCGTAGCCTAGAGTCGTACATGGTGAGCAAGATGCCTTCAATTTCTAGGTCGGGATTAAGGCGGGTCTGAATGATTTTGATAGTGTTTAAGAGTTTACCTAGTCCTTCTAAGGCAAAATATTCACACTGAACAGGGATGATCAGGGAATCGGCTGCGGTCAAAGCATTGATCGTAATTAGCCCCAGTGAAGGCGCACAGTCAATAATGATGTACTCATACTCCTCCTTGAGCAGTGTCAGGGCTTCGCGCATTCGTTCCTCTCGCTGAGAAAAGTTGATCATCTCTACTTCTGCCCCTACTAGGTTGATGTGTGAGGGGATAATATCTAGGTATTGAATGCTTGTTTTTTGAACGATTGCTGAAGAAGCTATGGAATTGACCATACACTCATAAATGCTACTTTTAACCTGTTGTGGATCCAAGCCAATGCCAGAGGTGGCATTGGCTTGCGGATCAACATCAACGATAAGCGTCTTATGCTCTAACACCGCTAGGCTGGCAGCCAGGTTGATGGCGCTAGTTGTCTTACCGACTCCCCCTTTTTGGTTCGCAATGGCAATGGTTTTTCCCATTATAATTCAATAGACTGGCCAATATCCATCAAGAAAAGCTTTTTACTGTGCTTCTCTGCCAATTGGTGCGCTTGTTGGTGATCAATCTCAATCTCTTCAAAGGTATCATAGTGCATCCCAATAATTGTTTGGGTACCCACATAATCTGCTGCATGAAGAGCTGCCTCAAGGTCCATGGTGAAGGTATCGCCTATAGGCAAGATGGCAAAATTAATGGCATAAAATTCGCCAATTTGTTTCATGTCTTGGTGTAGCATTGTGTCTCCAGCAAAATAGAAAGCCTTGCCTTCACTTTGTACCACAAATCCTATAGGATTACCTCCATAGCTACCATCGGGCATAGCGCTAGAATGCAGTTCACTCACCGCCTTGATTGTGCCAAACTCAAAGGTTCTTTTTCCTCCAGAATTGATAGGCAACGATTTTTCTATCCCTCTTTTTTTGTACCAGCTAATTATTTCTGGGTTAGCAATGAACGTGGTGTTAGAATAATTGTGGTAAATCCTTTCTACATCTGCTAAATGATCATAATGGCCATGAGAGACCAATATGTAGTTGGGCTTGATAGCATCTATATCGACCGACTGAGCAAGGTGATTAGGAGAAATGTAAGGATCAAAGAGCAGTTTGGTTTTGTGGACTTCTATAAGGAAGCAGGCGTGTCCTAAAAATGTAACTTTCATAAGCACCGCTATTTAGGTAGTGCCGTCAATGAATAAAACCAATGAGAGGGGCAGCAAATTTGACTACCGAGAGCAAGTAAGCCCCGCTTAAAATAACGTGTTGCTATAGCTCTGTAGTGCTTTAACCTATTCAAAGATAGCGCTATCACGTTTCTCTGTTTGTAAATTGCTTTGTCCTAGTAACTCTATTGTCTATGAACACTGATGATTGGGAATGACAGCCTAGCTACCGAATAGTTCTATGGGTGCTAGAATCGATTTACTTGCCTAGGCCCTATCAGCCAATACATCCTGTGCACTTTGACCCCTAAGCAATCAAGGCCCATCCTTGCTATCATGAGCCTGATGGCCGCTTAAGTAGATGTTGAAGGGAATACCATCCTGGTTGACTGCACCATGTATTTTACTGGTAAATCCTCCCCTTGAGCGACCTAAGCCCTCATCCTGTAGGCTTTTTTAGCTCAGCTGCGTGTTGGGGTGCACTAAGAGCAGTGCTATCCATCAAAATCATGGCTAGCTCTTTTTCATCGCAGAGCACTGCTAGGATCTTCTCAAAGACTCCACTTGGAGACCAACGGGTAAACCTGCGATGTACATTTTCCATTTTCCCTATCGCAGCGCTAAATCCTACCAAGGAGCATCGCTCTTCAGCATCCATAAGATCGCATTGAAGAAATTGTGATTGCCTTGAGCTGTTACCCCTACATGTCTTTTACTGCCAGGAAGTATATTTTCAACCTTAGCAAACTCTTCTAGCGTCAACTCGTGTCTATGCATCATGTTTATCTTTAAAATGTAACAACAAACAAAATATAGGAGACTAATTGACGGCACCACCTAGTATAGACAAAACTTTTAAATCTAAGGATAGCAATTTTTTGTTTATTGCACAGAGGGCAAGCAGACACAAAAAAACCCGAGCCTTACGGTCTCGGGTTGTATTAAGCATTAGAAAAAGTTAGGCTTACATCATACCCCCCATACCACCCGCACCCATAGCAGCTGCGTTAGGTTTTTCAGCTTCAGGCTCTTCTGCCACTACACACTCAGTAGTAAGGAGTAGAGAAGCAATAGATGCGGCATTTTCTAGGGCCAACCTAGTTACCTTGGTAGGGTCAATGACACCAGATTTGTAAAGGTTTTCAAACTTGTCTGTTCTGGCATTGTACCCAAAGTCGTCTTTACCTTCTTTGACCCGCTGTACGATGATAGAACCTTCTCCTCCAGCATTGGCGATAATGGTCCTTAATGGGGCCTCTAATGAAGCTTTGACAATAGTTACGCCTGTTTCCTGATCTTCGTTGTCTACCTGTATGTTTTCAAGCGCAGCTATAGTTCTAATCAATGCAACGCCACCTCCTGGTACGATACCTTCTTGTACTGCCGCTCTTGTGGCATGTAGGGCATCGTCTACCCGGTCTTTTTTCTCTTTCATCTCTACCTCTGTGGCTGCACCGATATAGAGTATAGCTACTCCTCCTGACAGTTTGGCCAAGCGCTCTTGTAACTTTTCTCTGTCATAATCTGATGTTGTGTTTTCTATCTGCGCTTTGATTTGGTTAACCCGAGCCTGGATATCTGCTTTCTTGCCGTCGCCATTTACAATGACAGTGTTTTCTTTGTCAATGTTGACTTTCTCGGCATTACCTAGGTAATCCAACGTAGCATTTTCTAGTTTGTAGCCGCTCTCTTCAGCAATCACTGTGCCTCCTGTAAGTACAGCAATGTCTTCGAGCATAGCTTTTCTTCTGTCACCAAAGCCCGGTGCTTTAACAGCAGCTACTCTTAAGGTTCCTCTTATCTTGTTTACCACCAGCGTAGCTAATGCCTCGCCATCTACATCTTCTGCAATAATCAACAAGGGTTTTCCGCTCTGGGACACGCTTTCTAGGATAGGCAGTAGCTCCTTCATAGAAGAAATTTTCTTGTCGTAGATAAGGATATAGGGGTTGTCAAACCTTGTCTCCATTTTCTCTGTGTTGGTTACAAAGTAAGGAGAGAGATACCCCCTGTCAAATTCCATTCCTTCTACGACCTTGACTTCTGTTTCTGTGCCTTTGGCTTCTTCTACCGTGATAACTCCATCTTTGCCAACTTTATCCATGGCATCGGCAATCATCTTACCAATCATGTGGTCGTTGTTGGCTGAGATCGTGGCCACTTGCTCTATTTCTTTGGAGTCACTGATAGGCTTAGAGTTCTTTTTAAGCTGCTCCACGACTGCTATGATGGCTTTATCAATGCCTCGCTTTACGTCCATAGGATTAGCTCCTGCTGCTACGTTTTTGATACCATGGGTAAAAATAGACTGTGCTAACAAAGTAGCTGTTGTAGTACCATCACCAGCACTATCGGATGTCTTGGAAGCTACTTCTTTAACAAGCTGGGCGCCCAGGTTTTCTATTGGATCTTTTAGATCGATCTCTTTAGCTACAGAAACACCGTCTTTGGTAATGCTAGGAGCACCAAACTTTTTGTCTAAGATTACATTGCGGCCCTTGGGACCTAGGGTGACTTTTACGGCGTTAGCCATCGTATCTACACCTTTTTTTAGCTTTTCGCGTGCCTCTGAATGAAAAAGTATAATTTTTGCCATATTGATCGTGTTTTAGAGTTAAAAATTGATTAACAACATTTCCTGACTAGACAATTGCATAGATGTCTGACTCTCGCATGATCAGGTATTCAACTCCCTCAATGGTAATCTCTGTACCACCATATTTACCATACAGGACGTGGTCACCTGCTTTCAGGGTCATGGGCTCGTCTTTTTTACCTGGTCCTACAGCAACTACTTTGCCTTTTTGTGGCTTTTCTTTGGCGGTATCAGGAATAATGATACCGCTTGCAGTTTTTTCTTCAGCAGGTGCAGGTGCTACCAACACCCTATCACCGAGTGGCTTGATGTTTACTTTACTCATAGTTTATACAAGTTATTAGGTTGATAATCCTTTTCAGGGTTAGACATTTGATTTCCTTGTACCATATCCCGTGCCAAAAACCCTTTGAGAGTTTTTGTATTATGCTGTCGCTAAAATTACATAGCTAAAAATACAAATAACGATGTGTACGCTGACAAAATTACCTGTGCTTGGCAAAGAGAGGCGAAAATTGCTAGCTCGGTGGCAACCGATATGCTTACACTATAGGTCCTCTTGCCTGCTGTTACAAGGGCCTAGGCCAATCTAAGTCCCTTACTGAGCTATCAGCTTGCGTACATACTCAGCAATTTGCACAGCATTGGTGGCTGCACCTTTGCGTAGGTTATCAGCTACGATCCACAAGTCTAGGGTGTGGGGCTGTGACGTGTCTCTCCGGATTCTTCCTACAAAAACTTCATCCTTGTGGCGGGTGTACAGGGGCATAGGGTACTGGTGCTGTGCCACTTTGTCTTGTACAACAACACCTGGGGTGGCGCGTAGTAGTTGCATAATTTCCTGAAGGTCGAAGTCTTGGGCTAGTTCCACGTTGACAGCCAGCGAATGTCCACCTAGTACAGGCACCCTCACAGCTGTAGCGGTCAACTTAATGGATGATGTATTGCCCAGGATCTTTGGGGTCTCGTTGACGAGCTTCATTTCTTCTTTAGTATAGCCGTTTTCCAAAAAATCATCGATGTGTGGAATGACGTTGAGGTCAATAGGATGTGGATAGGCTTTGAGCGTGCTCTTCAAGCCTTGGCGCTCTGCCATCAGCTGCGCTACGGCTATTTTACCGCTGCCCGTGACAGCTTGGTAAGTAGCTACTACTACCCGCTTAAGGCCATACTGTTGGTACAATGGGGCTAGCACTACGACTAGCTGAACGGTCGAACAGTTAGGATTGGCAATGATCTTGTCACTGGCTTGCAGCAGCTGACCATTGACCTCTGGCACAATCAGCTTGTGGTTGGGGTGCATCCGCCAAGCAGCAGAGTTATCGATGACCGTAGTACCCGCAGCTGCAAAAAGAGGTGCCCAGGTTAAAGCAACAGCACTACCCGCAGAGAAGATGGCTATGGTAGGTTGAGCACTGAGTGCAGCTTCCATGCTGATCACTCCATAAGCCTTACCTGAAAAGGTAACAACCTCACCTATAGATTCACTGGAGGCAACAGGGAGTAGCTCGCTAAAGGAGAAGCGCCGTTCTTCTAAGACGCGCAAAACCTCCTGGCCAACAAGCCCTGTAGCTCCTACAATGGCAAGTTTCATACAAGTGATGAGTTATTGAGTTACTCTCTAACGCGTTTGTGCCATGGCACTGCAATATGGTCACAGTATTTTTTAGGCGTGCTCATTTTTGCTTGAGAAGCACCGTCAGGATCTTTTCCAGCTCTGCTTCTGCGTTCCTAAGGGATCCATCATAGTGGTTGACAATGATAGCAACAACAATTTCCTCACCAATTACATTCGTACAATAGCCTGCAAATCCTCTTACGTTGCTCAGGGCACCTGACTTAGCTCTGATGTTAGCTTTTAAAGGTGGCTGTTGGAAAAGGAAATTCAAGTTGCCAGTTTTCCCTGCTATGGGTAGAGATTCGTAAAAAGGTGTAAAATTTTCGCTATTCTTCATGTAACAGAGTACTTCTACTAGCTGTTTGGGGGTAAGTGCATCATACTTAGATAGCCCACTGCCATCATAGATTAACATACCTGTGGTATCAATACCCTTGTTGCTCCAAAACTTCTTGAGCGCTCGGGCTCCACTTTGCGTGTTTCCTTGTCTTGAAGCAGCGAGACTTAAATGCTTTAAGAGGTGCTCTGCATAGCTGTTGAGGCTATCATGGTTGAGGCATTTGATAATGTCGCTCAAGGGAGGAGAAAGTGTGGTATATACTTCCTGCCGGTCTGTGAGAGGCGTAGCAGCCCTTTGGATAGTAGTGGGTGGCTGTGTTACTTCAATGCCTGTCTTTTGAAGTTCTTGACAAAAGCTGTAGGCTGCCCAGTAAGGTGGGTCAGGACTGCTGCCTTTAAGGCTAATTTTTTGTTTGTTACAAGGGATTTCTCCTTGGATGACTCGAACGTTATGGTAAGGTAGTCCCCCTCCTATATGGATGCGTTTGTGATTGATAGCAGCGCCTTTGACCTGGCTAATGACTTGCATTTCATCAGGAAGGGGAGGAAAAATATCAATTATTTGAACAGGGACTCCCTCTGGAGCAGCATTGAAGGTTATGGTGTATATATTATCAAATATAGACAGCCCACTTACACCTGCCCCGTAATATTCTCTCAAATTACCCAAGGCCCACGTGTCAGGCACCATAAAATCAGTATAAATCTGTGCATCACCGATGACAGCTCCTTCTATCCGTTTAATGCCCTTTCCTTGGACCGCTTGTACCCATGTTTCCATAAAATAAGGTTGGTAATAATGCTTTTTGAACTGCATCGACCCTAGGGCTGGGTCTCCTCCCCCTTTGATATAAACGTTGCCATGCAGTGTTCCGTGCTCATCTATATTACCATCATATTGAATAGTGGTCTTAAACCGAAAGTCTTTGCCCAAAACTTCAAGCGCTGCTGCGGTAGTAAGGAGTTTTAAGGTAGAAGCTGGAGTAAGGCTTGTTGCTGCGTTGATATCACTGATAACTTTGTTATGGGTGAGATTAACAGCATATAATCCAATGGTTGCGCTGCGAAATATGTCTTTATTTTTAGCAACTTGTATGGCTTCTGCAACATCAGATGCATTGTTTCCCTTATCTTTCGTTCCTAATTGCTGCTGATTTTTTGACCCTAACCCTACAAGCACCAAGAGTAAGCTCAAAAAAAGCTTTTTTGTTTGATAAACCATTGAAAGGATTTTTAGCCTGAAATAGAATACTTGTGGAGAACACTTGCGGCACAAAACTAACGGGATAGCGTTTTATAGTCTAACCATGACACTTTTTTCTCAGAAGTTAGGGCAGGGACCTCCTATTGTCATTTTACCGGGGTTATTAGGATCTGCAGACAACTGGCGCACCATTGTCAAGCAGTTAGCTACAAAATATACACTGTATCTGATCGACCATAGAAACCATGGTAAGTCATTTCATAGTGAAGTCATGACCTATGAGGCCATGATAGAAGATCTCAGGTATTTCATCCTTCAAGGGGGCATTGTAGACCCTGTATTCATAGGACACTCCATGGGAGGCAAGGTAAGCATGCAATTTACACAAACCTACCCACAGGCAATCGCTAAACTCGTTGTCGTAGACATTGCTCCAAGGGCCTATGACATGTCCAAGCTAGCAACAACCTTGCAAGTACTCCAGCAAACTTCGCTGCAAGGCCTGCGCACCAGGGCTGAAGTTGACATGCATTTGAGTAGTGGTATCTCTGAACCATTGTTGCGAAAGCACTTTATGAAAAATTTGCACAGAACTGAACAAGGAATACTATCCTGGAGCAGCAATATCCCTATCCTTGCTAACAGCATTCCCAACTTAGAGCGGGAAGTAGTCCTTAAAGCGCCTTTTACGAAGCCTACGCTTTTTGTGCGCGCAGTGCAGTCAGCTTATATCCAGGAGCAGGACCTACCCCAGATCAAGGCTATGTTTCCCAATTATGTACTCAAGCTCATTAAAGATGCTGGACACTGGGTCAACTACGATCAACCTTTGAGGTTGCTACAAACCATTGTGCACTTTTTAGAAAGTTAGGTTGAAGCTCTTTACAGTGTAATGATTGACATTTAACCTGTCAGCGCACAAACCAGAGAGGTAGATGCCTCTTCTCACATCCCTGAGCGCTACCAGTAAGATATAGGCTTCTTCAGCTGCTTGATAGAGCTACTCGAGATAAGCCGAAAATCTCTCCTGAATAGCAGCTGCGGCTAGGGGATACCGATCCATCAGCTGCCCTAGCAGAGAGTGTAGGCTTTGTCTAGCCTGAACGGCTTGGACTAGTTCCGCATCACCTAGCTGAAGGGCTACGTCCAAAGCTGCCAAGAGTGCTTCAGGGTTAAGCTGTCGTTGGGAAAATCCCTGCTTGTAGGCTTGATAAGATCCTTCAAAGGAGGATGCATCTCTGTAAGAGAGCTCTCCGATGTGGGGTAATAGCAAACTTAACGTATCTACCTTGCCTTTACTCCTAGCAGCCTGAGCAGGCGTATTCCCTTTAGCTGTTTGGACAAAAGGATGGGCTCCTGCCTGGAGCAAAAGCCTGGTAAGGGGCAGGTTCTTCACAGCTCCATAATGGAGGGGATAGAGATGACTTGTATTAGCGAGATTAGGGTTCCAACTCAAGCCCAAGGCTCGCTTTATAGTACTAATCATCTCATGCTGGGCCATCCAGCAGATCAGAGGATTGCCTTGGGTGTCGTGTAGGTCTTTTGCAAATGTGTCCATGGGCATGCTTAATGCCAAACTATCATTCCTTCTACATGCCTCAGTGAATAGTTCGACTCGCAAAGGGGCCATACTCTGATTAGTCAGAATTCTTTCCTGGATAGCCTCTTTGGCTAAGGGATACCGATCTATCAGCTGCCCTAGCAGACTCTCTGGAGTTTGCTGAGCCTGAATGGCTTGGACTAGCTCTGCATCACCTAGCTGAAGGCCTACGTCCAAAGCTGCCAAGAGTGCTTCAGTGTTGAGCTGTCGTTGGGAAAATCCCTGCTTGTAGGCTTGATAAGATCTTTCAAAGGAGGATGCATCTGTGTAAGAGAGCTCTCCGAGATGGGGTAATAGCAAACTTAACGTATCTACTTTGCCTTTACTCCTAGCAGCCTGAGCAGGCGTATTTCCTTTAGCTGTTTGGACATAGGGATGGGCTCCTCCTTGGAGCAAAAGCCTAGTAAGGGCCAGGTTCTTCACAGCTCCATAATGGAGGGGATAGACTTGGTTCGTATTGGGCAGGTTGGGATTCCAATTCAGGCCCAAGGCTCGCTCTATAGTACTGACCATCTCATGCTGGGCCATCCAGCAGATCAGAGGATTCCCTTGGGTATCCTTGAGGTCTTTTTTAAGCGAGCCTATAGACCTACTTGCTGCCAAACTATCATTTCCTGCCATACATGCCTGAAGGAACAAATCGCTCTCCCCTACTTGCTGAGATGAAATTTTCCTCAAGTTTTGCTCTATTTGCTGAATGGAGGGGTGATTAGCAGGGTAGACAGCCCGCATCATCTCCAGGGCTTGTTCTAAATACCCCAACCCTTTCTTGGCTTCCCCTAGCCTCTGGTAGGCACTACCCACGTTATTCAGGGAAACTGCTACATTAGGGTGGTTACCAGGATAAAGAGCCTGTATCATCTCCAGGGCTTGCTCTTGATACCCTAGCCCTTTGCTGGCTTCCCCTAGCGTCTGGTAGGCTATACCCACGCTATTCAGGGAAGCTGCTACAGAGGGGTGGTTACCAGGATAAAAGGCCTGTGTCATCTCCAGGGCTTGTTCATAATACCCTAGCCCTCTCTTGGCTTCCCCTAGCGTCTCGTAGGCTATACCCACACTATTCAGGGAAGCTGCTACATCAGGGTGGTTACCGGGATAGAGCACCTGCCTCATCTCCAAAGCTTGCTCCAAATACCCTAGCCCTTTGCTGGCTTCCCCTAGCGTCTCGTAGGCACTACCCACGTTATGCAGGGAAGTTGCTACATCAGGGTGGTTACCAGGATAAAAGGCCCTATACATCTCCAGGGCTTGCTCAAAATACCCTAGCCCTTTGCTGGCTTCCCCTAGCGTCTGGTAGGCACTACCCACGCTATTCAGGGAAGCTGCTACATCAGGGTGGTTACCGGGATAAAGAGCCCTATACATCTGGAGGGCTTGCTCTTGATACCCTAGCCCTTTGCTGGCTTCCCCTAGCGTCTCGTAGGCTATACCCACGTTATCCAGGGATATAGCTACATCAGGGTGGTTACCGGGATAGAGCACCCGCTTCATCTCCAGGGCTTGCTGAAAATACCCTAGCCCTTTCTTGGATTCACCTAGCGTCTGGTAGGCACTACCCACGTTATTCAGGGAAGCTGCTACATCAGGGTGGTTACCGGGATAAAGGGCCCTATACATCTGGAGGGCTTGCTCTTGATACCCTAGCCCTTTCTTGGCTTCCCCTAGCGTCTTGTAGGCACTACCCACGTTATCCAGGGATATAGCTACAGAGGGGTGGTTACCGGGATAGAGCACCCGCTTCATCTCCAGGGCTTGCTCATAATACCCTAGCCCTTTCTTGGCTTCCCCTAGCGTCTTGTAGGCACTACCCACGTTATCCAGGGATATAGCTACAGAGGGGTGCTTACCAGGATAAAGAGCTCTGTACATCTCCAGGGCTTGCTCCAAATACCCTAGCCCTTTCCTGGATTCACCTAGCGTCTGGCAGGCTATACCCACACTATTCAGGGAAGCTGCTACATCAGGGTGGTTACCGGGATAAAGAGCCTGTCTCATCTCCAGGGCTTGCTCCAAATGCCCTAGCCCTTTCTTGGCTTCCCCTAGCCTCTGGTAGGCACCTCCCAGGTTATCCAGGGACGTAGCTACATGAGGGTGGTTGCCGGGATAAAGGGCTCTATACATCTCCAAGGCTTGCTCATAATACCTTAGCCCTTTGCTGGATTCACCTAGCGTCTGGTAGGCACTACCCACGTTATTCAGGGAACCCGCTACATCAGGGTGGTTACCGGGATAAAGAGCCTGTCTCATCTCCAGGGCTTGCTCTTGATACCCTAGCCCTTTCTTGGCTTCCCCTAGCCTCTGGTAGGCACCTCCCAGGTTATCCAGGGACGTAGCTACATCAGGGTGGTTACCAGGATAAAGAGCCTGTATCATCTCCAGGGCTTGCTCTTGATACCCTAGCCCTTTGCTGGCTTTCCCTAGCGTCTCATAGGCAACTCCTACGCTATTCAGGGAAGCTGCTACATGAGGGTGGTTACCAGGATAAAGAGCCTGTCTCATCTGGAGGGCTTGCTCTTGATACCCTAGCCCTTTGCTGGATTCACCTAGCGTCTCGTAGGCATTACCCACGCTATTCAGGGACGTAGCTACATCAGGGTGGTTACCAGGATAAAGAGCCTGTCTCATCTGTAGGGCTTGCTCTTTATACCCTAGCCCTTTCCTTATTTCCCCTAGGACATGGTAGGCACCTCCCACGTTATTCAGGGAAGCTGCTACGGAGGGGTGGTTGCCAGGATAAAGAGCCTGTATCATCTCCAGGGCTTGCTCATAATACCCTAGCCCTTTGCTGGCTTCCCCTAGCCTCTCGTAGGCAATACCCACGTTATTCAGGGAACCCGCTACATCAGGGTGATTACCAGGATAAAGAGCCTGTATCATCTCCAGGGCTTGCTCACAACACCCTAGCCCTTTGCTGGCTTCCCCTAGCCTCTCGTAGGCTAGACCCACACTATTCAGGGAATTCGCTACATGAGGGTGGTTACCGGGATAAAGAGCCCTATACATCTGGAGGGCTTGCTCCAAGTACCCTAGCCCTTTGCTGGATTCCCCTAGCTTCTCGTAGGCTATACCCACGTTATTCAGGGAATCCGCTACATCAGGGTGGTTACCGGGATAAAGAGCCCTATACATCTGGAGGGCTTGCTCCAAGTACCCTAGCCCTTTGCTAGATTCCCCTAGCGTCTCGTAGGCTATACCCACGTTATTCAGGGACGTAGCTACATCAGGGTGGTTACCGGGATAGAGCACCCGCTTCATCTCCAGGGCTTGCTCATAATACCCTAGCCCTTTCTTGGATTCCCCTAGCGTCTGGTAGGCATTACCCACACTATTCAGGGAACCTGCTACAGAGGGGTGGTTACCGGGATAAAGGGCCTGTATCATCTCCAGGGCTTGCTCTAAACACCCTAGCCCTTTCTTGGATTCCCCTAGCTTCTCGTAGGCACTACCCACGTTATTCAGGGAATCCGCTACATCAGGGTGGTTACCGGGATAAAGAGCCTGTCTCATCTCCAGGGCTTGCTCTTGATACCCTAGCCCTTTCTTGGATTCCCCTAGCGTCTGGTAGGCTCTACCCACGTTATTCAGGGACGTAGCTACAGAGGGGTGGTTACCGGGATAGAGCACCCGCATCATCTCCAGGGCTTGCTCCAAATACCCTAGCCCTTTGCTGGCTTCCCCTAGCCTCTCGTAGGCAATACCCACGTTATTCAAAAACATAGCTACATGAGGGTGGTTACCGGGATAAAGGGCCCTATATATCTCCAGGGCTTGCTCCAAATACCCTAGCCCTTTCCTGGATTCACCTAGCGTCTGGCAGGCTATACCCACACTATTCAGGGAAGCTGCTACATCAGGGTGGTTACCGGGATAAAGGGCCTGTCTCATCTCCAGGGCTTGCTCATAATACCCTAGCCCTTTGCTGACTTCCCCTAGCGTCTGGTAGACACTACCCACGTTATTCAGGGAAACTGCTACATCAGGGTGGTTACCGGGATAAAGGGCCCTATTCATCTCCAGGGCTTGCTCATAATACCCTAGCCCTTTGCTAGCTTCCCCTAGCATCTGGTAGGCTATACCCACGCTATTCAGGGAACCTGCTACATCAGGGTGGTTACCAGGATAAAAGGCCCTATACATCTCAAGGGCTTTCTTATAGCACGTTTTCGCTGCTGCATGCTGCATTACGCGCTGGTGTATACGCCCCCTGACACTATAACTGTCATTGTAAAAGGACTCTTCTTGAAAGAAATCTTCTTCTTGAATGGGTGAAAAGTCTCCTTCCCTCCCCTTGAAAAACGCTTCCATTTTCACGTGCAAGGGCAGGGCTGTATAGTAGTATTGAAACAAGCTTCCCCCTTCTTGTAAGGATTCTTTAGAGAGCACAAAAAATTGCTGCGCTGCCTCTTGGCTCATGCCACCTAGCACTGTCATACTCTCTCCTTGCTGGCCCTGGTGTAAATACGTCTTTAAGCGCAGCATCGTAGCAAAGCTTACCGCATAGCCCAAGTGCTGAGCTGCTTCTCTGGTGATGATACCCCTGCTAGACAATTGCGCTACTGCGTCCCAGCCACTCTCGGGGAGTAACCCGTAGTACATCGCTAGTCTATAGAGCAGCCTATCAGGCAACCGGTATATTTCTTGCTTCACATCATACAGCCGCCCTGTATCTTCATACCCAAATTTAGGTTTAAAGTCTGCTAAGTCTCCTGGCTGACCAGACTTGGCTATCCCTGCACCTGCATGGCTGTAATCCATCTCTACCACTCCCTCTAGTAACTTCTGCAAGGCTCTTGCTTGGTACACAGGTACCCCTTGCTCCGTTTGAGTACTTGCAAAGAACACGCTTTTTTGCGCTACATAAGCTGCATGCAGCCCTGGATCTCCATGTACATAACACGTGCGCTCTAGAATAAAGGGCAGCAACTTGTCCATATTAGTTGATTTATCCCCTTCATTTCTTAAGTAACGCATCATTCCTGCTACTGGCTGTATTAATTCATAAGGCTTTTTTAAGTATGGCTTATCTTTTCTACCTAAAGGGGTCTTACCGCCTAAATCAAAGTTGATCCCTCTTTTGCCTAGGTAATCTAAACTCACTCCATACTTACTCCTAGGCATGACCGTCTCCCCCAAGTTGATCACCCGCAAGTGTACCAGGTGACTCAGCTCCCTGAAGTATGCCCGATACTTATCAAGGGTTGCTGCGTCCCCACTCCCTTCTGTGAGGATAGCAAATTCTAGGTCTGAATAGGGCGTCATCTGCTGCAAAGCCATTGACCCTAGCCCCATTACCGTGTACTTGCACGGCGCTGGCCCTAACTCATCCTCGCTCTCTTGGTAGAGTCTGCCTAAAAATGCCCCAACTCGCTGTGCTATCTCAGCAAACAGTGCCTTGCTCTGCTCAATGTACAACCCTTCATCGCTCATCTCTGCTGCTTCTAGCTCAGCTACTCTTCTCTTGGCCTCAACTCTCAAATCTTGTAATATTTGCTTATCCCTTGCTATTTCCTCTTGCAGCTCATCTGAGCTTACCCTGCTGCTCAGTCTAGCCTTTCCTTGCTTACACTTGGCTATCATTGCTGCTTTAATCTCGGCTAAGCCTCTGTATGCCTCCTCTGCCTCTCCTTCACATACCTGCAGCATATGTTGGTAGAGTATGGCTGCATCAGTGTAAAGGGATAAATCTCCTGTTTGCCTTCCCTGCTCTTGGTGGAATGCTGCTAGCTGGCCTAACGCTGCTGCTAGCCTCTCTTGCTCTTCATGGGATAAATTGGATGGCCCCTTCAGTAGGGTAGTAGATACTGCTCCTTTGAGTGCTTGCACATAGGCGCGCTCTAGCAGTACCATGAGCCTTTCTCTTACATCGGCTCCGTATAGAGGTAGCCCATCATCGTTCCTGAGCCTGACTAGGTACTCCTGAGCGCTATCCTCGCTTTCTTCCAGCGTCCACAGCGCCTCTAAACCCAACAATTGCTCCAAATCAGCAAGCAAGCCACTCACTAGCTGCGGATCAGCCGCCTCCCTATCTTGAGAGATCAGTAAACCATACTGCTCTTTTATTACCTTCTTCAGGGCTGTTGCTTCTTTTTGGGCAAGCTCCAATGCAGTAGGTCCTTGGTGCTCCGATGGCCTCAACTTCAGCAAGGAACCTCCAAGAGCGCGCTGTTCTTGGGGAAATGCTTCCTTTTGCTCTTCATCTTCCTGAGGAAGTCCGCTTTCCTTTTTCTCTTCAAATCCTTGCATCATGCCGCTCAGCAAGCCCTGCCTACCTATGCGGTTTTTTGGAGACTGAGTAATGGCTGTGCCTTGGGAAAGCCTTTGGTTGTAAAGAACAGTCTTGGGGAAGGGTAGAACTGCTGTGCGAGGAGGAAAGCTACTGGGAGGTAGGGCTATGAAAAGGGAGGCAGCAGGAGCAACCTGAGGAGCAGCAGGGACTGCTGGAGCGTTCTCCGTGGAAGCACTGATAGACATGGGCTTGTCTTGTGGGTGCTGCTCCCCTCCTACGAAGCGCCTTAGGGGCTTTTTACTGGCCTGTGGCTGGCTTGCTACTGGACCCGTATCGAGCTTGAGGTTCGAGGTGCAGCTCTGCAAGGCCATACTCCAAAGTAACATAATAGCTATGCATCTTTGAAATGGATTGTACATTATGATGAGGTTAGGAAAATAAAATAGAGATCAACGTAAGGCAGTGCCGGTTAAGTGAGTAGCCTGGGCATGCAAATTAAATATGAATACTATTTTTATTTTTTACAAGCAACCAGGAATAAGTTTTTACAAGATCCTCCTCAACTTTCCTCTACTGTCCAAAAAAGTATTCCAGATGTACCGGGTAGTGATACACAATCTCATCTAGCACTTTTTGTACATCATCCACCATATCCCTTCTGGTGGAGGCATGGGATAGGGAATCGGTCTATCTCCTTCCATCCCATGTCAAGCGAGCCTACCATAGTTGCTCTTGAAGAACGCTGCTCTATCCTTGATAGAAAAACCTCTACAAGCCCTTGGTGGATGCTATGGAAGGTTACGTCTTGCTCTTTTTTTACAAGCAATCTCTATTTTGCACTGCGCTTCCTAGGCGGTTGTGACTACGTAATCCATCTCTTTACAGGAGGATACACTCCTGGCTATCCAAAGCACTGCTCTTACAAAAGCACGAGCATCCTTACCTTTACGGGCGGATGTTCCTTTCCTTGCTGGTAAGATGGCTTTTATCCTTTTCCATTGCTCATCTCTTAGCTCATTAAACATGATCTTTCCTCCTTTTTACCTCTATTACACTAACATAAATTCTATATGTCTACACTACCTAGGATAGCCCCTACAGGGCTATTTTTTTGTAAATTTCGCTGTTAATGGAAGAGGTTCATGGTTATATCCTTTTATAAATACCAGGGCACAGGCAATGATTTTATCATTGCTGACAACAGGCAGGGACTGTTGAGCAGGTACTTCAGCAGTTTGGTTCCTAAGCTATGTGACCGCCGATTGGGCATAGGCGCTGACGGGTTCATAGCGTTTCAAAACCATGTTGGATATGATTTTGAGTTGGCTTACTACAATGCAGATGGGAGTCAAAGCTTATGTGGCAATGGAAGTAGATGCGGCGTTCATTTTGCGCAACAACTAGGAATCATCCAACAAAAGGCTTACTTCCTTACTACAGATGGGTCGCACCAGGCGTACATAAAAGAAGAACTCATTTACTTAAAAATGGGGGATGTGTATGAGATAAAGACTTTATGGGATGGGTACGTGCTTAATACTGGATCACCTCATTATGTTAAATTTTTGGATAACCTGGAACATTGGGATGTTTACCAAGCAGGCAAAGCTATTAGAGATAGCGAGCCATTTCAAAAAGAAGGAACTAATGTTAACTTCGTGCAATTGGAGGAAGATAATACACTCTTCGTTAGGACCTATGAGCGAGGGGTAGAGGATGAAACGCTTTCTTGTGGCACAGGCGCGACAGCTGCTGCCTTAGTAGCTGCAACAAAAGGCTATACAAGTCCTATAACTATTAAAACTAGAGGAGGAACGCTTCAGGTACGCTTTTTACGGCATAAAAATGGCTATTTTGAAGACGTTTTTCTGATCGGCCCTGTGAAGCTGGTCTTTCAAGGAACCATAGATATTGGCCCTATACTCTCTTCTCTCTCCTAAGCGTTCCTCTGTGTCGTTACATGCACCCCAGGCTTATAAGCACATAGAATTCGAAAAAACATGCTTCAACTATTCACCAAGATATTTGGTACGAAATCGGAAAGAGATATCAAGGCCTTACAGCCTCATCTTGAAAACATCAAAACAGAATTTGAGCAGCTATGCCATCTCAGCAATGACGCTTTACGCAGTAAAGTCTTAGCACTCAAAGCGCACATCAAAAACAAACTTCAAGGGCTAGTTGACGAAAGTGCCGCTATAGAAAAGCAAGCAGGGGAGAATAAATCAACAGACATTGATGCGCTAGCGCATCTTTACCAAGAAGCAGCTAAACTGGAGAAGCATTACAACGAACAGCTGGAAGCAGTGCTCATGGAAATGCTGCCACAAGCCTTTGCCATTGTCAAAGAAACAGCACGCAGGTTTAAAGAAAATAAACAGCTGATTGTAACAGCCACAAACTATGACCAAGAGGTCGCTGCTAGGCGTAGCTATGTAGCAATTAAAGGTGAGCAGGCCATCTGGTACAACCAATGGGAAGCAGCTGGAAGTCCAGTTATCTGGGATATAGTGCACTACGACGTGCAATTGCTGGGCGGAATCATTCTGCATCAAGGAAAAATTGCTGAGATGGCTACTGGAGAAGGAAAAACCTTAGTAGCAACCCTTCCTGCATTCCTCAACGCGCTGGCAGGAAAAGGGGTCCATATTGTCACGGTCAACGATTACCTAGCTAAAAGGGACGCCGAATGGATGGCACCCCTTTACGAATTTTACGGTCTCAAAGTAGATTGTATCGACAAATACCCTTCCCACTCACAAGGAAGAAAAGAAGCCTATCAGGCTGATATCATTTATGGTACTAACAACGAGTTTGGCTTTGACTATCTCCGTGATAACATGGCCAATAACCCTGACGAAATAGTACAACGAAGCTTGCATTTTGCCATCATCGATGAAGTTGACTCTGTGTTAATTGACGATGCAAGAACACCGTTGATTATTTCTGGACCTGTTGAAGGCAGTGATGAGCAACCCTACAACTTGCTCAGTCCTAGAATCCAAAAACTTTACGAAGTCCAAAAAGAGCTTGTTCATCAGTTTTTACAAGAAGCCAAAAAGAAGATTGCCGAGGGCAATGAAGAAGGAGGACATGCGCTATTTAGGGCCTATAGAGGGCTTCCCAAATACAAACCGCTGATTAAGTACTTGAGTGAAACAGGCATCAAACGAATGCTGCGCAAAACTGAAAACTACTATTTGCAGGACAACGCCAGGATGATGCCTGAAGCAGATGAACCCTTGCTATTTGTCATAGAAGAGAAGAACAACAGCATAGAGCTTACAGAGAAGGGGCTAGAGTACATTACCCAAGGTGAGGAAGATGCGCAATTTTTTGTGTTACCAGATATTGGCCTTGAAATCGCCCATATAGAGACTACACCAGGTCTTGATGAACAAGCAAAGCTTACCAAAAAAGATGCACTCATCAAAGATTACACCATTAAGTCACAACGTATTCACGTTGTTCACCAACTGCTAAAAGCCTATACCCTGTTTGAAAAAGATGTAGAATACATTGTTGCCAACAACAGAGTAAAAATTGTGGATGAGCAGACAGGGAGGGTACTGGAAGGGAGACGCTACTCAGACGGCTTACACCAGGCCATAGAAGCCAAAGAAAATGTGAGGATAGAAAAGGCATCTCAAACTTACGCCACTATTACGCTGCAAAACTACTTCCGCATGTACCACAAACTGGCAGGCATGACAGGTACAGCCGTAACAGAGTCTGGAGAGTTTTGGGAAATTTACAAACTTGATGTTGTAGTAACCCCTCCGCACAAACCAATTATTAGAGAAGACAAAGATGATAAGGTATACAAGACCGCTCGTGACAAGTTTCAGGCCATTATCGAAGAAATTACAGCCCTTACTCAACAAAATAGACCTGTGTTGGTCGGCACTACTTCAGTAGAAATCTCTGAGCTTGTGAGCCGAATGCTCACTATGAGAAAAGTTAAACACCAAGTACTGAATGCTAAGCACCACCAAAAGGAAGCTGAGATTGTTGCAGAAGCTGGTAAAGCAGGCACGGTCACTATTGCTACCAACATGGCAGGCAGGGGCACAGACATTAAGCTTACGCCAGAAGCAAAAGCTGCAGGAGGATTGGCCATTATTGGTACAGAGCGTCATGAATCCAGAAGAGTAGACCGACAGTTGCGTGGTCGGGCTGGGCGCCAGGGAGACGTGGGTTCCTCTCAATTCTTTGTTTCATTAGAAGATAGCCTGATGCGGATTTTTGGCTCTGACAGGATTGCACGTATCATGGACAAGATGGGATTAAAAGAAGGAGAAGTGATACAGCATTCCATGATTACTAAATCCATTGAAGGGGCGCAAAAAAAAGTAGAGCAGAGCAACTTTGCCATCCGAAAGCGGTTGCTAGAGTATGACAATGTGATGAACTCCCAACGAGAAGTGGTTTATAAAAAAAGGAAGCATGCGCTTTTGGGAAAGCACTTAGATTTAGAGGTCATGAGTATCATCCATGACACGGTAGAAGCTATGGCAGCATACCGCAAAGATGGGTCGGACCATGAATCATTTAACAAAGATATCCTGAAGGTCTTTGGTATAACCACTAACCTAACGGCAAGGGTATTCAGTGACCAAAATGAACTGGAGAAGGTAGTCAAGGACATATATTACCAAGCGCTCAAGTTGTACGAGACAAGAAAAAAGCAGATCCAAACAGAAGTCTATCCACTTATCCATGTCCTTTACAAAACCCATGGATCAAACCTACAAGTTTTTTCATTGCCTTTTTCTGAAGGTGAGACACAATTGTATGTAACAGCTGATTTACAAGCATGTGTAGACTCCATGGGCGAAGAATTTGTTAAAAGCCTAGAAAGGGCTGCTATTTTGTACTGTATTGATCAATACTGGAAAGAACATCTGAGAGAGATGGATGAGCTCAAGCAGTCCGTTCAAAATGCTGTCTACGAACGCCAAGACCCCCTGCTCATCTATAAATTTGAAAGCTATACCCTATTTCAGCAATCTCTTCAGAAGGTTGACCAGGCTACTTTAGGGTTCCTTTATAGGTCAAGGTTACAGGTAAGGCGCTCTGAAGAGGTAGAACTAGGAGGGCATGAAGAGGAGCATCCACATCTCCAGGAAAGTAAACAAAGCATAGCATCTCTGCTGTATACAAACGGTATAAGCTCAGAAGCACTTGTCAATGTAAAACCACTTAGTTCACAAAGAATAGCCAAACGCAACCAACGTGTAACCGTACGCTATAAAGATGGTGCGGTCAAAGCGAATGTTAAGTACAAAACAGTAGAAGAAGATATAGCTAGCAAAAAGTGTATACTCGTAGAGGAAGATTAACCTCGCAAACACAGGCCTCCACTAGGGATTGGGGAATATCCTCTGAGCGCTCATAACTTATACTCTATGAACAAGATGAAGCTTCTTATTTTAGCGACGCTTCTCTTACTCACCAGTGCATGGGGGAAGAAACCTTCTCTAAACATTTATGAGGAGCATCTTGCTGTGCACAGAAAGCAGTTCAAGGCGGCTCAAGCAACACTATCAACACCTGCCCAAGCGTGTAAGGACAAAAAGCTTATCAGCATAACCCCTATTCATGACATTACTGCACAAATTTATACACTATTGCAACATAAAAAGACATTCAATGAACAAATAAAGGCTATTCAAGGCTACACCATCCAGGTATATGCAGGAGACAGTAGAGAGTTGGCATTCAAAACCAAAAACGAGTTATATGCATATTTTCCATTAGCCAGCCCTGAAGTACACTACGACCTACCTAATTATACAGTAAGAGCCGGAAAATTTTTAGATAAAATAGAAGCCTATTCTATGTATGCAGCTATTAAAAAAGTTATCCCTCAAGCCATTATTAGACCTATTTACTTTGCCAACAAGCCCAATATTTTCACTGGAAGACAGCCCATAAGATCAAAAAAAGCAGAAAACGATATAGCCTATCCATCACCAGAAATCAACGAACTTAGGCAAGAAGAACAGGATTAGAGACAGCTTATTTTCTATAACTTGTACCATTTTTCGCATGCAGATACTATATTTAAGCCTGATTATAACCCATATATATGGGCATATACTTTAAAAAAAGCACATGATGCAGCCCTTTAAAATAACTATTTTCAGTCTGTTGACAATAGTAGCAGCTGGATGCGCAGGCACCGCCAGCCACCCTACCAGTACACATCCAGGTAAAAAAAGTACTGCGACAGGAGCAATTTATAACGATAGAAAAGATGGATTCAGGGTAGCCCCTTTTAAAGGGCAGGTCGTAGGTCCTGGTCTTGTTTTCA
Source organism: uncultured Cytophagales bacterium (assembly GCA_963705385.1). GTDB lineage: Bacteria > Bacteroidota > Bacteroidia > Cytophagales > Amoebophilaceae > MFD02979-c5. The sequence goes on along the minus strand of OY970075.1, from coordinate 238,848 downwards.
TAGAGGGAGGTGCTACTGTGATGGGCGCTTTCCATGAAGATCTGCTGCATGCAGGTGACGCTGGCAAAAGAACTGTTTCTGTAGCTTCATTTTTTATGGATCAGACCCCTGTCGTCAATTTACACTGGCAAGAATATCTTGATGGTTTGAAAAACAATGCGTCTGAGGACGAATACAATGCAGCGCTTCCCAATCAGCAAGTTTGGGTAAGTGAATTGGCCTACAATGATCCTTATGTACAAAACTATCTGTGGCACCCTGGCTTTCGGTTCTATCCAGTAGTAGGAGTGAGCTGGGTGCAGGCCAACAAATATTGTGAATGGAGGACAGCTACAGTAAATAAAAAGCTTGCTCAGGATGCAGGTAAAGGCTATGAGTTAGAAAAAGGAGAAGTACTGCCCATAGCAAGTGGAAAATCTGTTGTCGAATACAGACTCCCTACCGAAGCAGAGTGGGAGTATGCAGCAAGAGGAATGGTAGGTACGCAAAGTGTTGACTTTGTACAATCTACACAAAGGGTATATCCCTGGGATGGGCTCTCTTTGCGCGGCAAAGAAGGCAAATACAAAGGGAAATTCTTGGCTAACTTCAAGCGTGGGCCAGGGAACTACAAAGGTGTTCCTGGTGAAAGCGATAATAATGGGGCTACCTCTCATGTTTATACATATCCACCCAACGACTTGGGCCTTTATGATATGGTGGGCAATGTCAATGAATGGGTATTTGACCTTTACAGACCTCTTTCCTTGCAAGACTTTGAAGACTTTAACCCAGTAAGGCGAGACGATACACTGGATCCTGTAGCTGATTACGATGAGAAAAATAACAACTCCTTGATTAACAACAAGAGCAGAGTGTACAAAGGAGGTTCTTGGAAAGATTGTGCATACTGGCTCCAGATAGGTACAAGAAGGTACTTAGACGAAGATGCTGCTACAGCGACAATCGGTTTCAGATGTGCCACGACAAGTGTGAGCCGAGACTAATAGAAATTATTCTGCAACGGCTATTGTGGCTATACTTACAGCCTTTACTCCAGCAGCCAAGAGCACTAGCCCACAAGCTTCTAGTGTTGCACCTGTGGTAATAATGTCATCCACTAGTAGTATATGTTTCCCATATACTGCTTTAGGGTCTGTTACACAAAAAGAATTTTCTACATTTTTGAGTCGTTCTAGCTTATCCTTTTTCGTCTGCGTAGGCGTTTTTTTAATTCGTCGAAGGCATTCATTATTCCAAGGGATAACAAGCGAATCAGCAAGACCTCGGGCAAAATAGTCACTTTGATTATAACCTCGTTGGCGTAGCTTAGTAATATGCAAAGGAACTGGAATAATTAAGTCAATGGTCCTACTTAAACTTGTTTCCTTTAAAACAGCCCCATACTTGCTACCCAGAATTTCTCCTACTGCCTTCTTTTTTTCATATTTTAATGCGTGAAGCAGCTTCTGTACTTTGTTTCCTTTTCGAAACCAATAAAGTGCCCCTGCATAGCTAATAGGGATGCGTCCATAAAGCTTTTGGGCTACTATATTATCAGGCTCTTGGTGGCAAGTCGTCTGTGGCAGGTCATAAAAGCAAACTGTACATATCCATCCTTCCCCTTTGACAAGAAGCTTATGGCAAGTCAGGCAATTATTGGAGAAAAACAGATTAATAAAGTCCATGATCATGACAACGAATCAATGAAACTTTTTTGCAGAGAAACAGCAAATTCAAAAAATAGTAGCTTATTGCAGTGAATTGAGCTCCATCATTTATGCTAACCTCAAAAAGTATTTGTTCAACTTGACTAAGCAGGCAACTTCCTTAAGCGCAGAGGGCATATTCAAATAGAGGCTAAGCAATACTGGTTGGCTAGCACACCCCCTTAAAAATCCTATAAAGACACCTATTATATCAGTGTACACAAGACTGTCATATTATAACACTTACCATGCTCAAGCAATATAGTAATCTTGCTCAAAGGGCCTTTTCTGCGCTAGTTGCCATTCCTATCATTGTTACTGCCGTATGTTGGAATGTGTGGAGCTACTTTCTTTTTTTCTTTTTCATCGTTGCACTAACCCTACTAGAATTCTATAAGTTGGTTCGTGTTGGCGGAGCAAAGCCTCATAGGTTTTGGGGTATACTAAGCGGGTTGTTGACTTACACATTTGTATTTATGTATGCTAGCGGATGGATGACTCCCAGATACCTCTATGGACTAGCCCCCATAATAGCCCTAATTTTTCCTATTACACTTTACCTGAAAGAAGAAACAACACCTTTTACCAACATCGCCTACACGATACTAGGTATTGTCTATGTAAGCGTACCTTTTGCCATGCTTCACCTATTTGCCTTTTCCCAAGGTTTTTACAACTATCAGCTCGTTCTAGGTATTTTATTACTCCTTTGGGCCAATGACATAGGAGCTTACATGGTGGGTTCAACTATAGGTCAGCACAAGCTTTTTAAGCGTATATCAGCCAAAAAGTCTTGGGAGGGTAGTATTGGAGGAGGAGTGCTAGCCTTGCTTGTGAGTTATTTCCTTGCTAAGTACTTTAGGACCTTGAGTTTAGGAGCATGGCTAGCTATAGGCAGCATAATTATAGTGGTTGGAATCTACGGAGATTTAGTTGAATCAATGCTCAAAAGGAGTATTAATTTAAAAGATTCAGGTAAGCTTATTCCTGGTCATGGAGGTTTGCTGGACCGATTTGATAGTTACCTGCTATCTATGCCTTTTATTCTTGCTTTTGTAAAACTATTCCTTTGAAGGGTTTAGCCTGATTGCTGCATGGAGGCATAGAGAGCCGAAATAAAATTCGTATATTTTCCGTCTTCGCAATAAGCAAAGTGAGACATCCGGCTATAAGGCCATAAAATTTCGTCAAATGGGAATTCATAAAGAAGGAAAAACTATTTTACTGCTAGCACTAGCAGTTTTACTAATAAGCCATTTCATCATTATCAAGTTTTCTGGTATCAGCTACCGCAATTATATAACCTTTATTATTGTCACCACCCTTTTTTATGCATGGCTTGTTCATTTTTTTCGCCATCCTGATAGAAAAATTTATCTCCAAGACAAATGTGTGCTAGCTCCTGCAGATGGGAAAATAGTTGTTGTCCAAGAAGTTGACGAAGAAGAGTATTTCCAAGGAAAAAGGATACAGATTAGCATATTTATGTCTCCATTCAATGTACACGTCAACAGGAGCCCAATTTCAGGTACCATCAAATTTTTTAAACACCATCCAGGGACATACCTGGTAGCTTGGCATCCTAAATCCAGTACCAAGAACGAAAGGACAACAGTAGTTGTCGCAGGTGAAAATGGGGTTGAAATCCTATTTCGTCAAATCGCTGGGACTGTAGCTAGAAGGATCAAGTTCTACCCCAAAGAAGGAGATCTAGTAAAGCAAGGAGAAGAATGTGGGTTTATTAAGTTTGGTTCTAGGGTAGATGTTTTTCTGCCGCTTGACGCTAAAGTCAACGTAGGCCTAGGAGAGAAAGTAAAAGGGGGAATCTCCATACTCGCAGCAATACAGCCCCGTGAGCATAGGCAATAACCATAAACAGTGCTTAACTTACTGAATGAGCAACTGCATGCCTCTCTTGATATGATTTTTCATTAGATGGTTTGATAGCGTAAAAAACTCAGAAAAATATTCATTCCCGGGCTATAAAGGAGATTAAACACCTCAGTTTGCAACGGTATTAGCAGGTATCAACTTGGGTTACTACTCTCCCCAAATAAAGCGGTGGCGCTCAACCTGCTCGGCCTTGATCTGAGAGGTAAGTAGGTTGAATCATTTTTTATTTCTAGCCTTAAGCACAGTTTTATCCTTTTTAACCGTGTGAAGCCTTAGCGTATAGAGGAATTTTATTGAAATACTTGCTCGCCTTCCTTGCTTAGGTAGGACCTTGTAAAGAACAAGGGTATTAAAAAAAGTAAAAATCCTTGCTATGAGTTACCGAAGAACCTCTCATAACATACTCATTGCACCTGTGCTAAATTTTACAATAGCCTTAATCCACTAATTTTTTGATACTTGCCCCTTGACATTCATTGATGTTTATCTGTGCGCTAAAATAGGAAGTACACTAGACCATAGGAAATTACTACAGCGGTAATAGTAGCTACAAGTCCAGGAATCATGAAACTATGATTCAAAATAAACTTGCCGATACGGGTAGTACCTGTATGGTCAAAACTAATGGCTGCCAGTATAGTAGGATAGTTAGGAATAAAGAATAAGCCATTCACAGCAGGTATGGCTGCCAGTAAGGCCGTGACAGGTAGCCCCAAAAAAATACCTAAAGGGATCATAATACGGATCGTCGTGGACTGGCTGACAAGGATAATGGACATCAGGAAAAGAATGATGCTGAACTGCCAAGGAGCACGTATAATTTGCTCTTGGACAAGCGCTACGATGGCTCCTTCATGGGCTTTAACAAAAGTAGCCCCAAGCCAAGAGATTCCTAAAATGGCAATGACGGCTTGTATACCCGCTGTAAAGACATTGCTCTTGATGATCTCTTTGGACTGCAAGTTGCACAGCAGCACAATTAAGGCAGCAACAGCTAACATCATAATTTCAATCACAGCAGCCATGTTCATTGGCTTTAGCTCACCATTGATTTCCCAGCTTGGCCTTAAGCCTTTCAAAGAGCCCAACAGAATGATCAAGGTAACCCCCAGCATAAATAATCCCACAGATCTCTTTGCTGATTTTGTTACAGTATAAGCCCCTTTAGGCTGCTCTTCCAGTTCTTGCTGACTCTCCTGCATTCTTTTCAAGTATTCAGGATCTTCATGCAACTCTTTCCCTAGCTTGCTAGCTACGCAAGTGGCTACAACTACGCCTCCAATAGTGGCTGGGACACATACCTTCATAATGTCTATGAGTTCAATGCCATAGGGTGCTAAAAGCCCAACAAGGATAGCAGTAGGCGCTGATATAGGGCTGGCAATGGCTGCTTGTTGGGCAGCAATAACAGAAACTGACAAAGGCCGTTCCGGCCTCACTCCCATTTCTCTAGCCACATCAGCAACAACTGGTAAAATAGAATATACCGTGTGGCCTGTCCCTCCTAAAAAGGTAAATAGATATGCTATTAAAGGGCTGATAAAGGTGATTCCCTGCGGATATTTTCTCATGACCCCTTCTGCCAAAGTTGTTAGGTAGCGAAGCCCTCCTGCAGCTTCTAAGCTGCTTGTTGCAGTGAGTACAGCAGTAATGATCAGGAGCACCTCTAAAGGTGGCTCATCAGGTTTTACGTGAAAACAAAAAGTTAGGATGGCTAGCCCTAATCCCCCCATCATCCCTAGGCTAATCCCTTTGAGCCTTGTACCTATGAAAATAGCAAGTAGCACTACAGCAATTTGAATCCAAATCATACTAACTAGTTTTAAGAGTTGTGCTTGACTTATAAGGTCGAACTGTTTCCAATTGCAGCGCAAAAGCAATACACCCACTGTAGGATGCAAGCTATCCTGCCGCAGCTGAATAAATCTTTATGGTATCAACACTTTTCTTTATAGTATCAACACTTTGGTTGAGCATTTTGCAGAGCCATAGAAAGTGTCCTAAGCTCCCGGGCCCGCGAACCTACAAATATTTTAGGTAATTAAGACAATCGGGTTATTCAAGAAAGTTAGCCTTTCCCAAAAGGCTAGTCTATTTAGAGAAGCTGATAAAGTTAACCATCAGCGAATTTCATTAATCTGGCCCTAAAACCTGGCCCTAAACCAACTCTATAAAAGGGTACTGAGGGATAGAAAAGCAATCTGTTTCTATTTTTAGCTAACATGCTTAGTACTTTAAAACCCCTAAGCAGTCTACAAAGCCGCCTAATCTACAAAAATCCTAACTCGGAATTCATAGATAGCTTAATATTGGGTGTTAGGGGTTTATGCATACCTTTGAGAGGCGATTACAAAAAGTTGCAATTACTTTGAGGGTATTTATCATGGGCTCCTATGGAGCATTGCAAAAAGCGTATTTATGAGCGCAGCGTCCAACTTATCCTCGCCCAATGAGAGGTCTATTATCAGGGCAGAACAAGCCTTTATGGTGTTTGTCAGTGTCTTCATCACTTCCTGGGTAGTCACGAACCTGATTGCAGGCAAATACTTTTTCTTGCTGGGATGGCCGTTGTCTTGTGGAGTCATTATTTACCCAGTTATCTTTTTGGCCCTTAACATTGTTGCTGAAGTCTATGGCATCAAGCGTGCAAGAATGTTAATTGTAAGCGGGGCTGTGGTCAATGTTTTGATTGCTGGGTTGATATGGATTGCTAACATTGCACCGATAGCTCCTATTTCACCTGTAGATGCGACCTCTTTTGCCCGAGCTTTTGGGCTATTGCCAGGTATCGTACTGGGTTCGTTGGTGGCTTACCTCACTGCCCATCTTGTCGATATGTACCTATTTGAATCTTTAAGGAAGCTGTCCAATAAAAAGTACCTATGGCTTAGAAGCAATGGTGCTGCCTTGTGCAGTCAACTAGTGGATACGGCAATGGTGGTTACAATTGCCCTAGTGCTATGGCCAATGTTCGATGATAACGAACAAACACAATCCATTAACCAACAACTTTGGCAAAAAGTTGTTGTTAGTCAATACTTTTTCAAAGGATTATTGGCTTTGCTAACCACCCCCTTGGTATATGCTGGGGTGCATATGACCCAAAAGTGGATTGGCTCACAACACCACCCATGATCATGTCAGAAGGTTTCAGAGAAGAGAGGCCCCAGCATGCAGAACGAGTCTATGTGCTGCTCGTTAGTGCCTTTGTAGGTGTTTTACTCATTACCAATGTAATCACGGCCAAATATTTTAGGCTTGGTCATATTGTGCTCACCGCTGGTGCCCTTACTTATCCTTTTACTTTTTCTCTGCTAGATATCATTTCAGAGCTTTATGACAAAAAGAGAGCAGTCTTGGCTATTTGGATGGGGTTAATAGTCAGCATTTTCATGACAGCGGTGATACAATTGGCTAGTTTTACCCCTGCATATGCCTATTCGCCAGTCAGTCAAGAGGTTTTTCAATTAGTCTTCGGGTTTACCCCAGGCATCGTGGTTGGCTCTATGGTAGCCTATTTAACAGCGCAATTTACTGACATCTATTTGTTTGATTGGGGGAGAAAGCTGACCCGGGGTAAGCACCTGTGGCTTAGGAATAATGTCTCTACGTTGCTTGGTCAGCTGGTGGATACACTGCTTTTTGGACTGATCGCTTGGATAGCATGGCCGCTGCTGGGTTGGAGTACAAGTCTGACTCCCCTATCCTGGTCCGCATGGTATCAACTTATGGTCAATGAGTACACCTTCAAAGTCGTATTTACACTACTCAATACACCGTTAGTTTACTTAGGCGTTTACGTTATCAGGCGTTGGATAGGTTGATAGCCTTTTTATTAGTGAAAAGGGGTTATTGCGTTACGCACAATCCATTGGTCTCTAGTTTAAACTTCTCCCTTTGATTACTGCCATTGCTCTATTGGGTGATCACAGCTCCTAAGAAAATGAGGCTTAAACAATTGAGCCCCTAAAAGGATTTTGGGTATAACTCAACCTTCCTTGTTTCAAGCACTTCCATCAGATCATTGCAGGCTAAGCCCTTGTTCAGCACCTTACAGCTTCTACCAGCATTCCTTGGTCAAGCTTGATAAGTGTTTGGTCGACCTGGACTTGCTTCATGATAGCCGCACTGCTTTGCCCTTTGGCGTCTGTAATAAACACTTGTCCAAAATGCTTTTGGGCTATTAACCGCACCAGCCTATCAATGCGCTGCTCATCCAACTTATCAAAGATATCATCCAACAAGAGGAGAGGTTTCAGCTGCATGGCTTTGTCAATACACTCAAACTGCGCTAGCCTAAGAGCAATAACAAATGATTTTTGCTGCCCTTGGGAGCCTACTTTTTTTAGTGGATGGCCATTAAGGGTAAAGTGAATATCATCCCGGTGGGCGCCCATGGTGGTGCGTTGCAAGGCAAAGTCTTGTCGGAGGTTGTCTCGAAACTGTTGCTCAAAATCAGGGCTAGCTATTTCTGAAACATACGATAGCTGCACCTCTTCAGCTGCTGCTACAAAGTATTGGTAGTATTTTTGAAAGGTTGGAGAAAATAGCTGGATAAAAGCTTCTCGGGCAGCAAACAGTTGTTGTCCTAGGGACAGCAGCTGATAGTCATAGGAAGCCAGCAAGCTATGATCTACGCTCCTATATTCTTTGTACAGCCTTAAGAGGCTGTTCCGCTGTTTTAAGAGGTGGTGATACTTAATAAGTGTCTCTAAATAGACCCTGTCTAATTGACAAATGATACTGTCAAAGAATTTTCTTCTTACTTCGCTCCCTTCTCGAATCAGGTCTAGGTCATAAGGGGTAGTGAGTACAACAGGAAAAAGTCCTATGTGATCCCGCAGCTTTTCATAAAGCTTGTGATTATTTTTAAAGGTCTTACCACCATGCTTCTGAAAGATACAGTGCACATCATAAATTTTTTCCTGCTTGATAAAGCGCCCTTCTAAAGCAAAAGCTTCGCTGGCATGCTGGATATTTTGGTTATCTATTGGGTTAAAAGCGCTCTTAGTCAGAGAAAGGTAGTGGATAGCATCTAGGAGGGTAGTTTTACCTGCTCCGTTGGGCCCTACAATAAAATTCAGTTGGTCTGCAAACTCCAACTGAGCAGCAGTGTAGTTTTTAAAGTGCGCACACCGGAGTTTTTTAAGTAACATCAATTCCTTTTTCACTGTTTTTGGTTAGCTTCGCAATCACATATTACCTTTGATTTTATGAAAACTGCAGTAGACCTGATTGATACAAGGCGAACAGCAAAGCTGGAACTAGAAGCACAAGCAGAATTTTCAAAAGAGACGTATCTTTCCTGGTATGAACAGATGCTGCTGCTGCGAAAATTTGAGGAAAAAGCTGCTCAACTTTATAGCCAGCAAAAAATTAAGGGATTTTGCCATTTATATAATGGACAAGAAGCTTGCATAACAGGGGCAGTAGCAGCCTTGAAAAAGGAAGACAAATACATTACAGCCTATCGTGATCATGCACATCCCATTGCGCTAGGTACAGCCCCTAAATACGTCATGGCAGAGCTTTTTGCCAAATCCACAGGCGTATCTAAAGGCAAGGGAGGATCAATGCACATGTTTGACAAGGAGCGAAATTTATTTGGAGGCCATGGCATCGTAGGTGGACAGATCCCTCTGGGCGTAGGCATTGCTTTTGCTGAGAAATATAAAAAGACCGCTCATCTGTGTATTACTTTTATGGGCGATGGCGCAGTAAGGCAAGGTGCTTTTCACGAATCACTTAACCTGGCCATGCTATATCAACTGCCAATCATATTTGTTATTGAGAATAACGGCTATGCCATGGGCACTTCTGTAGAGCGGAGTTCCAATGTAACAGAACTTTATAAACTAGGTACTGCTTACGATATGCCTTCTAAGCCCGTAGATGGCATGTCTGTCGAGGAGGTCTACCATGCAGTAGCTGAAGCAGCTGAAAAAGCCAGGCAAGGAATGCCCAGCTTGCTAGAGGTCAAAACCTATCGTTACAAAGGACACTCTATTTCTGACCCAGCTAAGTACCGCTCCCAAGAGGAATTGGAAGCCTACAAGCAGCAAGACCCCATAGAACGGGTACGAACCACGATCTTAGAAAAGCAGCTGGCAGATGTAGCTGTCCTAGCGCTCATTGATGAGCGCGTCAAGCAGCAGCTTGGAGAAGCAGTAGCCTTTGCCGAAGCAGCTGAGTTTCCTCAACCAGAGGAAGCCTACAAAGATGTGTATACACAAAAAGACTACCCATTCCTTAAGAGTTAATTACCAGCTCCCTTATTGCAATTACTATGACCAAACAACCAACAACTCTAGCAAAAGTTCAGCACCAGGCTGCCAACAACCTACAGCAAATAGCAGCTTCCACCAAGAAACGCCAAGGTCGGCTATATGGGGTAGGCATACTAGCTATTGCTATCACCATAGCTGTCTTCTTTTTTAAGCGCTACCAGCAACAAAAGGATACGAAGGCACAAAGCGAGATGTTCCAGGCAGTATACTACTTCGAGCAAGGAGAATTTGAAAAGGCATTGCAAGGAGACGGTGTATATGCAGGCTTGTTGGACATTGCCAAAGAATATCGCTTTACAAAGACAGCTAACCTTGCACACTTTTACATTGGAACAAGTTATATGTACCAAAAGGCCTATGAAGCCGCCATCCAACACCTTCAACAATTCCAGGCAGCTGACTTTTTGCTACAGGCACGCGCATGGGTACTTCTAGGCGACGCATTTACAGCCCAGCAAGCATATGGGAAAGCAGCGCAGTACTACATGAAAGCTGTCAATTATAAACCTAACAAAGTCTTTACGCCTATCTACCTGAGCAAAGCTGCCTTGGCTTATGAAGCAAACAGAGAGCTACAAGCAGCACTAGGATGCTACCAACGCATCATTGAGGAATTTCTAGAGTCGGAGCAGTATGCAGAGGCATGTAAACATGCAGCAAGGCTAAGCAACATGCATAATGAGTCATAAAACGCGAAGCAATTGAAAAGTTTACAATAAGCCGAAGTACTCCATCAGCAGAGTAAGTATTGCCTTACCTTTGGTTAGCAAAAGCCCTAGCTCGCTCCTGCACACAAAATACAAATGATACAATCATCAAATGGCTCAATAACCACATTATCAGATGAATAAAAGGTGGGTTTTTCGTTCACTCCCTGAAGCTGATCAAGTCAAGCCGCTCTCTAATGCCCTAGGTACACACCCTGCCATTACCTCTCTACTCCTGCAAAGGGGGATCAGTAGCTTTGAACAAGCTAAAGCGTATTTTAGGCCTTCGCTAGATGCTTTGCATGACCCTTTTGCCATGCACGGCATGGATAGAGCAGTAGCACGCCTGGCACAGGCAATCACACAAAAGGAACCTATTCTGGTCTATGGTGATTATGACGTAGACGGGGTAACTGCTGTAACTACCTTCTATGGGTTCCTTAAAAAACTGCAGGCAAACACTGACTTTTATATTCCAGACCGGTATGCCGAAGGCTATGGCATATCTATGCAAGCAGTAGAAGGGGCTGCAAAGGCTGGCTTTAAGCTGATCGTCAGCCTAGATTGCGGTATCAAAGCAATTACTTGCGTACAACGAGCCAACGCACTGGGTATAGATGTAATCATATGCGATCATCACGAGCCAGGTGATGTACTGCCAGCTGCTTATGCCATTTTGGACCCCAAACAACAAGCTTGTACTTATCCTGCTAAAGAGCTATCTGGCTGCGGTGTAGGATTCAAACTATTACAGGCTTTAACGCTGCAACAACAGCTTCCCCAAGAAAATTTATACGATTACCTAGATCTGGTGGCAGTAAGTATTGCTTGCGACGTAGTACCTATTGTAGGAGAGAATAGAATTCTGACTTACCACGGACTCAAAAGGCTCAACACCGCACCCCGCCCGGGCCTACAAGCACTGATGGACATTGGTAGCTTGAACCCGCCTTTAAACATTTCGAACCTTGTATTTAGCCTAGGCCCTCGCATCAATGCAGCAGGTAGAGTCGACCATGCGAACTTGGCAGTTCGCTTGCTCCTAGCCTCAAGCCAGCAAGAAGCTGAGCAGCTAGCCCATGCTATTAACAAAAAAAATAGCCTGAGAAGAGAATTTGATAGTACCATTACAGAGGAAGCAATCAATATGATTGCTGCTAGCCCTCAATTAGCCAAGGCCAAGACTACAGTGTTATTTAAAGACCATTGGCACAAAGGGGTGATTGGCATTGTGGCTTCGCGGTGCCTTGAGCAATACTACCGCCCTACAGTCATCCTAACTGCTTCCCAAGGGAAGGCTACAGGTTCTGCCCGCTCTGTAGCAGGTTTCAATGTGCACGAAGCCATTGCAGCTTGTGCCGACTTACTGGACGAGTATGGGGGGCATGCTTTTGCAGCAGGACTTACCCTGCCTTTTGAAAACATACCTGCTTTTCAGCAGCGCTTTGAGGAGGTAGTGGCCAGCAGCATTACAGATGAGTTGCTCACTCCATTTCAGGAGGTTGATTTGCCCATTTTTCTCGAAGAAATCAACTTTAAATTCTACAATGTCCTCAAGCAGATGGCCCCTTTTGGCAATGGCAACACAAAAGTAGTTTTTGCAGCAGACAATGTGGTGGCTAAAAGCTATAGCATCTTAAAAGAAAAACACCTCAAACTACATGTTCACCAAAACGCTTCTAACCACGTAGTAGAAGCCATTGGTTTTAGCTTAGCACATTGCGAACCCCTGATACGTACGAAAATTCCCTTTAGGATGGTCTATACAATAGAAGAGAATAATCACTTAGGGAAGCGGAGTTTACGACTCAATATCAAAGACCTACAAGGAATGTAAAGGCTACTTCCTTAACCTTGCTCAGCAAAAAAATATATTACTATGCAGCTTCGCGCTGAAAATTTAGCTAAAAGATACAAAGGCCATGCAGTGGTCAGAGATGTTTCTCCATCTGTATCTCAGGGAGAGATAGTAGGCTTATTAGGGCCTAACGGCGCTGGCAAGACTACTACCTTTTACATGATGGTAGGATTGGTAAAGCCCAATGAAGGAGAGGTTTACCTGGATAAAGAATGCATCACTACCCTTCCATTGTACAAGAGAGCACGCAAAGGCATCAGCTATCTACCTCAGGAAGCGTCTGTTTTTCGCAATCTCACCGTTGAGGAAAATTTGATGGCTGTGCTAGAGATGTGTAACCTTTCTCAAAAAGAACAAAAAGAAAAGATGGAGGCATTGCTCGAGGAGTTTAGCATTACCCACATTAGGAAAAATAAGGGAGCCGTCTTATCTGGGGGAGAGCGCAGAAGAACAGAAATAGCCAGAGCCCTGGCCATGGATCCTAAGTTCGTATTGCTAGATGAACCCTTTGCCGGGGTTGATCCTATTGCTGTAGAAGAAATTCAGACCTTAGTAGCCAAGCTCAAGAACAAAAACATTGGCATCCTCATCACTGACCACAACGTTAATGAAACGCTTTCCATTACAGACCGTGCCTACCTCATGTTTGAAGGTACTTTGCTCAAATCAGGTACTGCTGAGGAACTAGCTGAAGATGAAACAGTACGTAAGGTCTACCTAGGCAGGCATTTTAAGCTAAGGCGGAAGGTCTGACCCCCCTTGATCACCTACTTTTTAATCAATTGCGGAACTCGTGTTTACTTATTATGCTCCTACTATGGCACAAGTGTAAAACACTTGTGCCTTGTGCGCCCTAGTAGCTTAGTTACAAGTCTACAATATGTAATGGTAGAGGAAGCACAGTTGTTCGAGTGTTCCGTCATGCAAGCCAAACCCGGCCTTACTCCTGAGGAGTTGTATTTTCCTGGGGTGTTACGTCGTCCTGCTGCGCTGCATGAGGCAATGTACCGTGCTCTTGTGCTCGGTCGATATTAGGACTATAAGGCATGTGTTGATCATCAGCCTTGCTAAGAAACAGAGAGGTAGCAAGTGTGAGTATAAACAAAGCAATAATTAATCCCCAGGTGATCTGTTCAAGCAAACTACTGGTTTCTTTTACACCAATGAGTTGGCTGGCTCCTACCTCTCCCAATGGATTACCCAAGCCTTCTTTCTTGGAACTTTGTACTAACACGGCTAGTATAAGTACTACAGCGATAATGATGATTAGTGCAACAAGGAAGGTAAACATTATGTTTGGGTTTTTAGTTCTTCAGCAAGGGACACAAAGTAAGTCTTTTTTTCAGGGAATTTAAAGCCAAGCTTTTCGTAAACTTCGATCGCTCGTTGCACCTTACCTTGCTGAAACAGCACCTGAGCAAGGCTTTCTGTAATCAGGTCGTCATGAAAAGTAGTGCTCTCTTGGGTAAGATCTACCTGAAACTGCTCCTGCATTACTTCTTTTGATGAGTTGGCCCTAAATTGTTTACCTTTTTGGATAAACGCCTCTATAATATAGAGCTGTTCTTGGTTTTTCTTTTTAGTGATTTCGCGGGTTTCCTTTTTACGGATGTGGTTGATATAACCATCAATGAAATGGTAAGCTTCTGAAGAGGATGGAGGCGCTTCCTTAGGCTCCCCTACAGGTATTACAGCTACTTCAGGCGCTTCTTTTTTTTCTGGGGCTGGTGTTATAAAAGGTGGCTCTCCTTCCAATAAAGCCTGTAAATGGGCACGGTCAGTAGCATAGATGGCTGCTGTTTGCACTTCGTGTCCTAGGCTAGTTTGGTCCTTATTGTAGATAGCTTTGGCAATCAGGGTATAGGCAGCCTGAAAATAAGGATACTGGTGCAGTGCTCCTTGCAAGGCAGTGACATCTCCTAAGGTGAGTTGGTGAGGGTTCTGAATGTATTTTAAAAATTGTGCGGCTTGCATAATACAAAATGGGCATCGTGTCTTTATATGGAAAAAGGACTACCAGCTAGCTACTGAGGCATTAAAAATATCCTTGATAAGTTTAAGAAAAATCTCTTCTACAAGACTAGACTCTTCTGTATCTGTGCTAGCATTTGCGGGCATGTCGGCATGTTGTGAAAACTTTCTCTTGCTAAATACAAATTCTTGTTCTTTAAGATTAATATAACTTACCTGCATGGTAATTGTTAATTGGGTGATATTGGCGTGATCATTTTCACCACCAGAAGTAGGTGCCACTGGCTTGTAATCAAATTGTGTGATGATGCCTTCAAATTGAATATCCCCCTTTGTAGTCACCTGACTTAGCGATGTGCGTTGTAGTAATTCCCTTGCTAAGGTTTCAGTAAACTTTTCAGCTAGGTCAGGGGGGCCTAGAGCCGCATCTGATTGGAAGTTTTGTATAGAGAAGGTTTTTACTTCTGACGATAGAGAGGAACCTGAAAAAGAGTAAATACCGCATCCTTGCAGCATCAAGGCTACCCAAAAGTGGACAAAGAAGCTATGTCTAGTCCAAATCATATTGTTTGATTTTTCTGTACAAAGTTCGTTCTGAAATTCCCAGAGCTTCAGCAGCAAGTCTGCGTTTGTTCTCGTGCCTTTTTAAGGCTTTAACAATCAATTCTTTTTCTTTTCTTTCTATGGATAGACTTTCTTCTTCAGCCGTTTTAGGGAGTTGTGCTACTTTTTCATAGGTATGCACCTTATTGGTCTCGTACCTAGGCCTTATGATCTGTACTGAGCTTGAAGGAGCATCGGTAGATATGTTCAAGTTTTTGAAAAGTACAGCATGGTCCTTGATAATCTGGTTAGCTTGTAGGTCAGTACTAAGGAGTTGAAAAACAAGGCTCTTCAATTCGTTCATGTCTTTTTTCATATCAAATAGCACCTTGTACAAAATTTCTTTTTCCTTTAGGTCTTCATGAAGGTGCTCTCTTTGGTATAATGCAGGCAAAGCACGCCGCTCTGGAGGCAGATAAGCTATTAGTTTTTCTTTTGAGATGCTCCTATCTATCTCCAAAACAGATATTTGCTCTATGATGTTTTTGAGCTGCCGGATATTGCCCGGGAAAGAGTACTGTAGCAGGGTTTCCTGCGCATCTTCGGTGAGCTGTAGCGGTTTTACATGGTATTTGTCTGCAAAGGCTGTAGCAAACTTACGGAACAGAAAAATGATGTCTTCACCTCTTTCTCTGAGTGGAGGAATACGCAGCGGCACGGTGTTGAGCCTGTAGTAAAGGTCTTCGCGAAACTTGCCTTTTTGGATCGCTTCTAATAAATCGATATTGGTAGCGGCAACAATCCTGAGCTTTACTTTCTGGATTGCAGAAGCCCCCACTTTAATAAACTCTCCGTACTCAAGTACCCGCAAAAGTCGGGCTTGGGTACCCAAAGGTAGTTCTCCTATCTCATCTAAGAAAATAGTCCCTCCATGAGCTTCCTCAAAATAACCTTTGCGTTCTTCAGTAGCACCTGTAAAAGCTCCTCTTTTATGGCCAAAAAGCTCTGAATCAATGGTTCCCTCGGGAATAGCCCCACAGTTGATAGCAATGAACTTACCATGCTTGTAAGGGCTCAGATTATGGATGATTTTGGAAAAAGATTCCTTGCCGCTACCACTTTCTCCGGTGATCAGCACGGTCAGCTCTGTGGGAGCCACTTGCACAGCAATCCTTATAGCATGATTCAGTGCTTTAGCATTCCCAATAATGCCGAATTGCTGCTTGATATGTTGCATTTCTTGGTCTTGCATAACAAGTAATTGAGGGTTAAAAAGGAGGCGACCTATATTGAATCCAAGTTACATTATCTACACCTAAGTGGCCTCATGGAGTGTTTAGAAAGAAAAGCCTTACACCTCCACAACTTTTCAAATTAAAAAAGCCATTTATTGCTCCTAAAATACACCTAGTATCTTTGTACAGAGTGACCATAACTGCACTCCTTTTATTTTTTTATAGCCAGCAATCTTCCCAATAGATAAATATCGTTTTTATTGCTTTTACCCTTGGATATGTTGGAACCTCACAGTAGCCAAGTCGATCCAAGAACTTTACCCTTGCACGACTCCTTGGGTTAGGAATTACTTTTTAAGTTCCTTTCAAAGATTTTTGCCATGTTAAGCCCTGTCAGCACTATGCAACCTTAGCGTGGTTGAGCCTTTGGAAGGCTTTCTCACAACATTTAGAAGCGCAAGAGGTCGACCCACTTCCACAGTTAATACAACAATGATCCAATTTACAGACGAGTATTTCATGCGAGAAGCACTTAAAGAAGCCCAAAAGGCGTATGAGGCAGGAGAAGTGCCCATAGGAGCCATTGTAGTAAGCAATAACCACGTTATTGCCAGAACACATAACCAAGTAGAAAGGCTCCAAGATGCTACAGCGCATGCAGAGATTATGGCCTTAACCGCTGCCTGCAGCCATGTAGGAGGAAAATACCTACCTGCTTGTACCCTGTACGTCACCCTGGAGCCTTGCTGTATGTGTAGTGGAGCTACCTATTGGGTACAGCTAGGCCGGCTCGTCTTTGGGGCATGCGACCCACAACGGGGCTATACTACAGCGGGAAAACAGATTTTGCATCCTCGTACCAAGGTCAACAAGAACGTGCTCCAGGAAGAAAGTGCACAACTGCTAACTAGTTTTTTCCAGCACTTACGAACTTAAAAAGGTCGTTAGGATAACTCCTTATTAGACCGATTGGACTATTATTAGGCACAGCGCCCTTGACCATTGGCTGTAGTTTGGCAATGCTTTTCTTAGTATATTTATTTGCACTATAGGATATGTATCACTTTAAAAATAGCTAAGGCCATGGCGTTTGTATTACCACCCCTTCCCTACCCAACTGATGCACTGGTTCCACACATAGATTCCATGACCATGGAAATACACCATGGCAAGCACCATCAAGGATATGTCAACAACCTTAACAAGGCGATTGCAGGTACTGAACTGGATCATGAGTCAATCGAAAACCTACTGAAGAGCGTGAGCAAGCATAGCCATGCTGTGCGCAACAATGGAGGCGGTCACTACAACCACACATTATTTTGGACCATCTTGTCACCATGGGGAGAAGGTCACCCTACAGGAGTTGTAGCTGATGCTATCAACAAACAGTTTGGCACTTTTGATCAGTTCAAAGAAAGATTTTCTGAAGTAGCTGCTACTCACTTCGGATCAGGCTGGGCCTGGCTCTATGTAGGTGGGCATGGCGAGCTACATATATGCTCTACGCTTAACCAAGATAATCCCCTCATGGATACAGTTCCAGCTGAGCATCGCGGTACACCTATCTTAGGGCTTGATGTTTGGGAACATGCCTACTACCTTCAATATCAGAATAGAAGGACTGAGTACATCGCAGCTTTTTGGAACCTTATCAGCTGGCAAGAAGTAGAAAAAAGGTTTCAAAAGGCTGTGAAGGTATCTTAGGTAACCCTCTTAAGAAGGCTAGTAGGGACTTTGTAGAGGAGTGTAAAGGCTGTTTAGCAGCTAAATTGATCCCTACAGCTCTAGCTTATTCCTAGCTGCAGTCCACATTAGGTGCCTTGCTCTATGGTTAAACATCTCCCGATGAAACTATCTAACTTTATCAGCAAAGCTGGAGGGTTATCAGGAAGGCCATTAGCAATTACATCAAAACCCTGTTAGCAAGCCTCGCTTAATGAAGTGCGAAACTCGTGGCCCTTAGCAGTCCCACTACCCTATTTCTTCAACGCTTTTAGTAGCTCCATACTAACCCGAGGCTGAGCTAGGAATTTTCAGTTTCTTAAGCCACAGTCTACATAAATAAAAAGGGGAAAGTATGTAAGGTATACTTCCCCTTTTCCTACAGGCTAGCTAGGTCCAGCAGGCGCAAACAAGCTGTACCTCTTTGCTACTTCACTGCTATTTGTTTAACAGCTTGAACTGCTGATCCCTCTTTTTTGGGAAGATGGATGTGCAGCATACCATCCTTATACTGGGCTTCTATTTTATCTGCATTCACAGTATCAGGCAAGGTAAAAGACCTGCTAAAGGAGTGGTAACTGAACTCCCTGCGTGTGTACCTTCCTTCTTTGTCTTGCTCTTCGTGCTTGGCTTCTTTTGCTGAGGAGACAGATAATATGCCGTTATCTATATTAATCTTAAAGTCTTCTCGTTGCATGCCAGGCACAGCTAGGGCTACTTCAAAGGCCTGGGGCTTTTCCTCGATATTGACAGCAGGTATGCTTGAAGCGCTTCTCCAGTTAGGCGTATCCATGATATCTCTACCAAAGAAATCTTCCCAAATGCTAGAAAGCCCTGGAAAAAAATTGTTTTTATCAACTTTCATAATTGACATAACGACCTCCTTTTTTAAGGGTTGAACATTTATTCTTATAAAAGAGGTAGAGGCAATTAACGTACCAAGACCACTAATAAATTTTTGAGTTCACTCAAGCGAATTGCTATTTATTCTAACAGAACTACGCATCAAATTAAGCTCTCTATTGCCAGGAGTGAGCTTCGGATTTCTGCAGAAGACTTTGATTGCTCTAATGAGGCCAACGAATTTTTCGCTTATTAGCATACGATGCAATAACATGAAGAGGCCTTGCTCTTCCTTAAGGCACATAGGTGTTCAAAGAGTTACTATCATAACCACTGTCTTCTACAGCACCCTGTACCTTTGTTGCTGTTACTTTTTCAGGCTTCTGAGTTAGGCACAAGCACGTAAAAAGCGCTTGCTTACAAAAAAAGCTCAAAATAGCTGTGGCTTTATTGGGTGCGTACGGCTATTGAATTGTGTCCACTAACTTCTTTACCAGGTAGCAAAAAGGGGGCTACTGAAGCCCCCTGAAAATCTATTGAGCGCTTATTATTTGACGTTGATCTGTTTAACAGGCTGCTCCTGTGCTGGCTCTTTTTTAGGAAGATGAATGGATAGGATACCGTCTATATAGCTGGCTTCTATCTTATCTGCATCCACTGCTTCAGGAAGCGTAAAGGACCTACTAAAGGCATGATATCTAAACTCTCTTCGTGTATACTTGCCTTGTTTATCGTGCTCCTCGTGTTTTTCCTCTTTTTTAGAGGACACACACAACATCCCATTGTCAATTTTAATTTCAAAGTCGTTCCGCTGTAAACCCGGTGCTGCCAAGGTTACCTCAAAGGCCTGCGGTTTTTCTTCAATATTAACAGCAGGTACGCTAGAAGTGCTTCTCCAGCCAGTCCTTTCCATAATGTCCCTGCCAAAGAAATCCTCCCAGAGTGGCGCAATGCTGGGGAAGAAAGTGTCCTGATCAATTTTCATAAGTGACATGGTGACCTCCTTGTTTAAAGGGTTAAACATCTTATTACCATTTCCAGTCTAAGAAAATTCAAGTTAGCTAGCAAGCTTTTTGGTATGAAATAGAAAATAGGAAAAAGTAAGCTAGATAAGGTCTTGAATGAGTGCACAAAGTCCTTCCTGATAGGGTGAGGCGGCTGTGTTTGCTAGGGTCTGAAGTGCTTTGTGTTGGTACGCAAGCATCCTTTCCTGGGTGTAGTCCATGCCTGGAGATTGTCTGACAAAGGCCAGGACTTCTTCCTGCTGCTGGGGATGGTGTCGGGAATGCTTGAGGGCATGCAAAATTCCTTGGCGTTCTTTAGCCGGGGCTTGCTGCAGTGCATGGATAAGGGGCAAGGTGAGCTTACCTTCTTTGAGGTCCATGCCCAAGGGCTTGCCCAGGTCTTCAGTGCCATAGTCTAGCCAATCATCTTTGAGCTGAAAAGCCATGCCTATTTGTTCGCCTGCTTGCCGCATGCTTGCTACTTGTGTCCCAGAAGCCCCACCTGCTATAGCACCTACTGCCAAGCAAGTCCCAAACAGGTACGCTGTTTTTTTATGGATAATTTCTAGGTAAACTGCTTCTGTGGTATCGAACGCGTGGAGTTGTGCTAGCTGGAGTAACTCCCCTTCGCTCATGGCCTGGGCTGCTTCACTGATGAGCGCCAGTAAGTCATGATCTTGGTGCTGCGTAGCCAGGCTCAGACCTTTAGCCAAGAGATAGTCACCAAACAGCACTGCTACCTTGTTATCCCAAACTGCATTGATAGTCGGCCTTCCACGCCGGTGCGTGGCTTTGTCAACCACATCATCGTGTGCTAGTGATGCCTCATGCAAGAGTGTCACCAGTACTGCGCTGCGCAGGGCCTTGGCAGTAATGCCTCCGCAAGCCCCTGCCACTAAAAACACCAGCATAGGTCGTAGTTGTTTGCCTGGTGCCTGGAATACATACTGGGCGACCTGTTGGAGTAAACGGCCCTCATGTTGAACCAACATTTTTACTTGATCTGACAAAGCCGCCATTTCAGCAGCCACAAGTGCTTGGATCTCTTGCATGGAGGAGCAATGCTACATAAATAAGTGCCAGAAGGGATACCCAATAACCTAGTGAACTTGTTGTGGTAGCTCTTTAATGAGAAGGTGATTGGGACCCATCCGGGACTTTTGACTAAAAAACTGAAAAAAGAGCTGAAAGAAGATCTAAATTAATCCTATAAAAGTAAGGAATTATACCATTAAAGGCATAATACAAGAGTTAAAGCCTTGTCTTAAGGTGCCTACCCAATGGGTAGTTATTGCCAACTTGCTACGCAGTATCCTCACCACATTTTCGAGCTGACTATTGACCGCCCTTAGCTTGCTTGTCATACAATGGCCTGATGAATTTCTTTTTTCACACACTTGTGCTAATGCTTGTATGTTACACATATCTAATTTATTCCCATTGCTGGATTCAATCCAAGATCTGTAATAGAAAGTTTGAGTGCAAGAGGCAAGCCACGACCAGGCACTAGGAGGATAGAAGATTTATTGGAGGTGATTAAAATGGAAGCATGCCCTGGGTGACCCTAGGGGTAGTGGCTGAAAAATTAACAGAGGCACTTGCTATATACTTCTTCAGGGAGCTCATCCAAAAGACGGCCAGCAGCCTCTATATGAAGGAGTATAGCATCTACACAATAGTTTTATGCACAGTTCTCACTTGTTAATTTTCTTAGTTTATATTAAAATTATATTGTGAGCTCTTTCATCAAAAAAGTTAAGTCCAGGTGTACCTAGCAAGCTATCGCATGCGTCCCAAGGCGAGCAGGAAGTATCAGGCAAGGAGCGCAGGCAAGGCCGTGGCCTTGATATACAGGCAAAGGCGTGATTTAGGGTGCCATTCATCAACAATTCAATAAATAAGATTTAATAGTTAAGTATTATGTACAGTTCATACAAGCAAGGTCTATCGATCGTTTTGCTGACGAGTCTGCTGGTGCAGAGTTGTAGAAATAACGCGCCCCTTAACTTAGACGTACCTGCGGCTGTAGGGTCTGAGAGGGAGTCGCCTACCCAGGAGCGACGCGTGGGGCGAAGTAGACCAAGGCCCTTGCTGGGTCAAGAGTCATCAGAAGTCCTACAAGCCCTCTTAGCTCTGGAGGCCCAACCAGCAGGCGTTTCTCCCTGCCCAGCAGCCCTGCCTACGGAGCGTACCCCCCTTATAATAGCAATCAATCGCCTCCCTAACCAGGCCTCAGGCGCTCTGCAGCACAGGCACCCTGTGGAGCTAGCCACCGCAGCGCAGGCTCAAGCATCCAGGCTACTACCTACCTCAGCAGGCAGTGAAGGTCCTAGGGAGTACAAACAAAGTGATCCACCCAAGACTCCTAGACATAGACCTGCCGCGTTAACAGCCCCAGTGCATGCTACGCATAGAAGCATGGCGCTGCTGGGGGAGGACCAAGGCCCTACTGAGGTAGAGAGCGCGCAAAGAGAAATAGCAAGACTCAAGGAGGCCATAAAAGAGGGATACGGCTTGCTGCTTTCTGTAGAGGGCGCAAGTGCCGATCCGCAAATAATAGCGAGGCTATTCTCTGATTTGGAGCAATTATTGGGTTTAGAGGCTCTATGGACGCTAGAAGAAAGCGACGATAGCGCTCAGGAGTACCTAGTTAGGCTAAGGGACTATGATAGGCTGCCTCTACACGGAGCCGATGTAAGAGAAAGGCTCACAGCCCTGCTAGAGCGCGCCTATGGGCAAGCGCTCAAACGAGCAGTATCTACTACCCTGCTGAAGGGGCCATCTAATGAGGAGCAAGAGAAGCTAGCAGCGGCGTTAGGCCAGTTGGCAGCATTCCATCAAGCGCAGGGAGGCCAAACAGGAGATTTATCCCTTTACACTGATGCAGCCATACTCTATCAACATATGCTGCAGGTATGTGAAGGAGAGGAAGCAAAAGCCCCAGGCTATCAAGAACAGATCAAGGAGGCATACAGGGGCTTAGCCGAGATTAAAGCGGCAATGATAGCCAGATGTAGGCAGGGAAAGGCTACAGTGAGCAGCAGGGTAAGCTCAGATGAGCTTCAAGAGGAAATAGCAAGGGATAAGCAAATATTGCAAGAGTTGAGAGTTGAGGCCAAGAGGAGAGTAGGTGAACTAGAAGCAGCAGAGACGAGCAATGAAGCGTTGTACATTGAGAAGAGCAAGGCACTGTTTGCTGAGATAGCACAGCGGGTTGGGGCATTTTTAGCCAGACTTTATCAAGAGAGTGAGCAAGTGCTAGGGCCACCCCCTTGCAAATACACGGTAATGGGGCTAGGGTCAATGGCCTTGCAGCAGATGACTCCTTACTCAGACCTAGAATTTGCGATGCTCATGGAAGAGAGTGAGGACGCGGCAATCCTTGCGAAGCATCGGGCATACTTCAGGGAGCTGAGCCACCTAGTACACTTGCGGGTGATCAACTTAGGAGAGACAGTCTTGCCCCAGGATCAATACAAGGCTCAACATAATCTCCGAATCAGTTTGGATCATCTAGGCAAAAGAGGGATCAACTTTGATTTGGGAGGCAAGACACCCTTAGGCAGAAGCGACAAGAAGTATGACTTGATACAGCCAGTATCAGGAATGATGCGTTACTTAAGAAATGAAGGCCACAAAATGGAGCATATGGATAAGCTGCTGCCCTTTATTCTAGAGCGTACGTGTTATGTACATGGGGATCAAGGGCTGCATGAAGCGTATGTAGCCCAAAAGAGCACATTCTTTGCAGGTACTCAAACCGAGCAAGGGGTACCTGTGTACCAAGCAAGAGCATTGCAGAAGTTACTAGAAGGGGTAGTAGAGATGAACTACAGTAAACCAGGTCCAGGGTTAGCCAAGCCTAGTCAAGGAGGAGACTTAGCAGACTTTGCCCCCAAATTTGGGTCTGAAGACGAAGGGCGGTTGTATGATGTGAAGCAAGAGATCTATCGGTTACCTGACAGGTTGCTCTGCCGGCTAGCGATGTACTATGGGCTTTTGCCAGAGAGTGGCTGGGATGCTGTAGCACAGTTGCGTGCTAAGGACATCATCAGTGAAGAAGCCGCACCCCATCTAGCGTATGCGGTGAGCTTTGCTACGCTATTGCGCTTAAGAACATATCTGCATCATGGACAGCAAAAAGAGGAGATGGCTGTGCTGAGTAGCATAAGGAAGGGGACCACGCAGGAGGCAGTGAGTCAATCCTTTGCGCTTCCTGCAGCAGGCTTAGTAGAAGGAGGGAGCTTATTCCAATACTACTATACAGCCCTGCCCTTACACAAGAGAATGGAGGAGTTTTTCAATACCAATGAAAAGGAAGAGGACTTCTTTCACTCACAAGCTTTTTACGAAGATGATGATAAGATCAAGGCGATGATATGCGAGCGTTTAATGCAGCATGAGCTAGCCAAAGGCTGCTACAAGCAAGCTATTAAGCGGCATAAAGCGCGCTATGGGGCGCAAGCTCACCCCGAGCTGGCAGATTCCTTGAATAACCTGGGAATTGCCTATGAGGCGCTAGGGGACGCGAAACAAGGGCTCGCCTACTATGAGCAAGCCCTTGAGATGCATAAGGCACTCTATGGGGCGCAACCCCACCCCGCGCTGACAGCTTACTTGAATAACGTGGGTCTAGCCTATGCGGCGCTAGGAGACGCGAAACAAGGGCTCCAATACAAAAAGGAAGCCCTTAAGATGTTTAAGGCACTCTATGGGGCGCAACCCCACCTCGCGCTGATAGCTTACTTGAATAACGTGGGGAGTGCCTACCAGGCGCTAGGGGATACGAAACAAACGCTTGAGTACCAAGAGCAAGCCCTTACGATGCATAAAGCCCTCTATGGGACGCAAGCCCACCCCAACCTGGCGAGGTCCTTGGGTAGTGTGGGGAATGCCTATGCGGCGCTAGGGGACGCGAAACAAGCGCTTGAGTACCAAGAGCAAGCTCTTGAGATGCATAAGGCCCTCTATGGGGAGCAAGCCCACCCCAACCTGGCGAGGTCCTTGGGTAACGTGGGGAGTGCCTATTATAGGCTAGGGGACGCGAAACAAGCGCTCCCGTACTTTGAGGAAGCCCTTGAGATGAGACAAGCGGTGTATGGGGCGCAAGCCCACCCCGACCTGGCCAGGTCCTTGGGTAACGTGGGGAATGCCTACCAGGCGCTGGGGGACGCGAAACAAGCGCTTGCGTACTATGAGCAAGCCCTTGAGATGCATAAGGCCCTCTATGGGGAGCAAGCCCACCCCGACCTAGCGAGGTCCTTGGGTAACGTGGGGAGTGCCTATCATAGGCTAGGGGACGCGAAACAAGCGCTCCCGTACTTTGAGGAAGCCCTTGAGATGAGACAAGCGGTGTATGGGGCGCAAGCCCACCCCGACCTGGCCAGGTCCTTGGGTAACGTGGGGGATGCCTACCATGCGCTAGGGGATGCAAAACAAGGGCTTGCGTACTATGAGCAAGCCCTTGAGATGCATAAGGCCCTCTATGGGGAGCAAGCCCACCCCGACCTGGCCAGGTCCTTGAATAACATAGGGAATGCCTATGAGGCGCTAGGGGACGCGAAACAAGCGCTGGCATACTATGAGCAAGCCCTTGAGATGAGACAAGCGGTATATGGAGCGCAAGCCCACCCCGACCTGGCCAGGTCCTTGGGTAACGTGGGGAATGCCTACCAGGCGCTAGGGGACGCGAAACAAGCGCTTGCGTACCAAGTACAAGCCCTTGAGATGAGACAAGCGGTGTATGGAGCGCAAGCCCACCCCGGCCTGGCAAGTTCCTTGAATAACATAGGGAATGCCTATCAGGCGCTAGGGGACGCGAAACAAGCGCTTGCGTACTATGAGCAAGCCCTTGCGATGAGACAAGCACTCTATGGGGACAAACCGCACCCCGACCTGGCGATGTCCTTGAATAACATGGGGAATGCCTATCAGGCGCTAGGGGACGCGAAACAAGCGCTTGCGTACTATGAGCAAGCCCTTGCGATAAATAAGGCGCTCTATGGGGCCCAAGCCCACCCCGGCCTGGCAGGTTCCTTGAATAACGTGGGTCTAGCCTATGCGGCGCTAGGGGACGCGAAACAAGGACTCACCTACTATGAGCAAGCCCTTGAGATGAGACAAGCACTCTATGGGGCCCAAGCCCATCCTGGCCTGGCGATGTCCTTGAATAACATGGGAAATGCCTATCGAGCGCTAGGGGACGCGAAACAAGCGCTTGCGTACTATGAGCAAGCCCTTGCAATGAGACAAGCACTTTATGGGGACAAACTGCACCCCGATCTGGCAGGTTCCTTGAATAACGTGGGTCTAGCCTATGCGGCGCTAGGGGACGCGAAACAAGGACTCACCTACTATGAGCAAGCCCTTGAGATAAATAAGGCGCTCTATGGGGTCCAAGCCCACCCCGGCCTGGCAGGTTCCTTGAATAACGTGGGTCTAGCCCATGCGGCACTAGGAGACGCGAAACAAGGGCTCGCCTACTATGAGCAAGCCCTTGCAATGTATCGGGCGATGTATGGGGCCCAAGCCCACCCCGACCTGGCAATGTCCTTGAATAACGTGGGGAATGCCTATACGGCGTTAGTGGATGCGAAACAAGGGCTCGCCTACTATAAGCAAGCCCTTGCAATGTATCGGGCGATGTATGGGGCCCAAGCCCACCCCGACCTGGCGATGTCTTTGGGTAACGTGGGGAATGCCTATGAGGCGCTAGGGGACGCGAAACAAGCGCTCGCCTACTATGAGCAAGCCCTTGAGATGCATAAGGTCCTCTATGGGGAGCAAGCCCACCCCAACCTGGCGATGTCTTTGGGTAACGTGGGGAGTGCCCATCATACGCTAGGGGACGCGAAACAAGCGCTCCCGTACTTTGAGGAAGCCCTTGCGATGAATCAGGCGGTGTATGGGAAGCAAGCCCACCCCGACCTGGCCAGGTCCTTGGGTAACGTGGGGAATGCCTACCAGGCGCTAGGGGACGCGAAACAAGCGCTTGCGTACCAAGTACAAGCCCTTGAGATGAGACAAGCGGTGTATGGAGCGCAAGCCCACCCCGACCTGGCGAAGTCCCTGAATAACCTGGGAATTGCCTATGAGGCGCTAGGGGACACGAAACAAGCACTAGCGTACTATGAGCAAGCCCTTGAGATGTATCGGGCGGTGTATGGGGCGCAAGCCCACCCCGACCTGGCGATGTCCTTGAATAACATGGGGAATGCCTATGCGGCGCTAGGGGACGCGAAACAAGCGCTTGAGTACCAAGAGCAAGCCCTTGAGATGCATAAGGCCCTCTATGGGGAGCAAGCCCACCCCAACCTGGCCAGGTCCTTGGGTAACGTGGGGAGTGCCTATTATAGGCTAGGGGACGCGAAACAAGCGCTCCCGTACTTTGAGGAAGCTCTTGCGATATATTGGGCGGTGTATGGGGCGCAAGCCCACCCCGACCTGGCCAGGTCCTTGGGTAACGTGGGGAGTGCCTACGAAAGCTTAGGGGAGTATGGAAAAGCCAAGCAGCACTATGAGGAAGGGCTCATGATCAGCAACAAGCTTCCTGATGAAGCACATTCCTATATCCAAATACTCACTCAAAGTCTGAATAGGCTTGTAATTCGGGGCTATGAAGAAGCACTCAACGCCTATGCGCAGCATGATGTAGCAGGGGCTATACGTAATTATGAAGAAATCCTCCAGATGGTACCTGCAGCAAGTAGAGATACGAAGAGAAGCATTTGTCACAACCTAGGGTGTATGTATCACGTAGCAGCGCTGAGTGCTACCGAAGAAGCATTGAGACAAACCTACCTCAATAAGGCGACCACTGTTTTTGAACAGGCCCTAGCATGGAGTGATGGAGTAGAAGCAGATTTATGCACAGAGTATGGCAATTTCCTGCTAGCTACAGCCCAGCTAGCACAAGCCCATGACTACCTCATACAAGCCATCGACAGTGGAGATACCCAGAGCGAGCTGACCTATGGCTTGATGGAGCAAGCAATGGTGTCGCCTTTGTTACAAGCGTGCATTGATCAGGATAAGCAAGTGGAGATACGAGGCATAGATTATGCTTATTATCTGCTTATTTACCACTACAAAGAGTTTGCACAAGCAGGCATTCGCTTAGGGCAACCCCGAGACGCGTATCTAGCGTCCTATGGGCAAAGGATCAGGGCCAGTGCAGGCCAGCCAGGCAAAGAGAAGCAGGATGCGCTTGCCCATTACCTCTTAGAGAGCCTACATCAAGTGCTGGGGGATGAATGAGCAGAAGAGGAAGCTTCTAGGGTAGCAGGGATGAGGGCTGGGTTAGGGAATTAATGCCGTTGTAGTCTTGTACCGCTTGCTTGGCATCCTGTAGTGTTGGTGCCTGCTGGTGCTGTGCCCATGCTTGGGCTGCTCTCTCAAAGTGCTGAAGCACATTGCAAGGATGTATTTCCTTGTTCATCGACTTCATTCGCATCTGCCTTTTCAGCCAACAGAAACTCAATAATTTCTAGACGTTTTGTTTCTTCAAGGGCCAAAGGTATGGGCGCCTTTCCGTTGGAATATTGGTCATTGATATGGCTTCTAGCTCCTTGTTAAAGCTTTTAGCACCTGCTTAAGATGGAGCGTTCACATAACCAAATTCATAATTGCCTTTTGTATGTGTAGATTGTAGGTGAAAAAACACAAGACAGCCTGCTCTTGATGTAACCCTAAAAATAAAACGAAAGAGCGTTTTTGATGGAGCGCGTATTGCGTGAAATATTTATTTTAAATTTTTTAAAAATTCACAAAAGTATTTCGAGCCTGCAATATTGAGAGCCGCTTTATAGCATCGATCAGGGCAATTGTGTAAGCCGCTCTTCTAGCAGCTTACATTTGGCCTTGGCTTCTGTTAGTTTTTTTTGTTCAATGGCTACGACTTGGACAGGGGCATTTTGAAGGAAGTGCTTGTCGTTGAGTTTTCTTAAGACACTTGCCAGGAAGCCTTGGGTATAGGCCAGTTCTTTTTGCAGGCGCACTTTTTCCTGGGCTATATCTACTTGCCCTTGCAGAGTCAGATAAAAGGTTGTGTTTTGAATGTTACAGCTAGTGGCGTTTTGTGGTTCATTCCAGATAGGAACAATGTCAATCAAATGCGTGAGCTTTTTGACGTAAAAAGAAAAGGGAGTTAGCCAGACAGGTGCTTCTGTATCCAAAATATACAGCGTTAGGTGCTGCTTGGGTGGGACCAAGGCTTGGTTTCTTAAGCTCCTGAGGGTAGTTACTAGTTCAAAAGATGCAGTAGCCTGGTGAAGCATGGTGATATCGTGCGCCGCTGGCTGTGGCCAGGGTGCTATGATGAGGCAGTCTTGGGATTGCCTGGGCCGGAGCTGGTGCCAGAGCTCTTCGGTAAGAAAGGGCATGAACGGATGTAGTAGTTTGAGAAGGCACTCAAAGAAATCCACCGTGGCAGCATACACATGGACGGCTATGGGCTGGCCATGGGTGGGTTTGATCATTTCTAGGTACCACGAACAGAAGTCGTCCCAAACCAGCTTGTAAAGGGCCATGAGTGCATCCGAGATGCGGAACTGCTGGAAGTGGCCATGGACTTCTTCGAGCACTTGGTCTAACCGGGCCTGGAACCACTGAATGGCTGTTGTGTGGGTTGCCTCGGGCTGCTCCGTGGTTTTCCAACGTTGCAGGAGGCGAAAAGCATTCCATATTTTGTTGGTAAAGTTTCTGCCCTGCTCGCAGCACTTGACATCAAACAGCAGGTCGTTGCCAGCAGGAGCACTCAATAGCATGCCTACCCGAACGCCATCAGCACTGTACTGCTCGATGAGGGCCATGGGCTCTGGTGAGTTGCCCAACGACTTGGACATCTTTCTGCCCTGTTTGTCGCGTACAATGCCCGTAAAATACACGTTCCTAAAAGGAGGAGTACGCTGAAAGGCATAGCCTGCCATAACCATCCTGGCTACCCAGAAGAAAATAATCTCTGGAGCAGTCACTAAGTCGTTGGTAGGGTAGAAATAGCGGAAGTCCGGATTCTCAGGGTGTTGAATGCCATCAAAAACGCTCAGAGGCCACAGCCAAGAAGAGAACCACGTGTCGAGCACGTCTTGGTCCTGGCACAAGTCTGCCTCAGTCAGGGCTGGGTTGCCTGTTTGTACCTGGGCTTTTGCTAAGGCTGCTGCTTTGTCTTGGGCCACCACCACGCTACCATCTGGTAGGTAATAAGCAGGAATGCGGTGCCCCCACCACAGCTGCCTAGAGATGCACCAGTCTCTTACCTCTTCTAGCCATGCCTTGTACATGTTCTGAAATTTGGCAGGATGAAATTGGATGGTCCCATCCAACACGTGCTTCAGGGCTGGAGCAGCTAAGTCATGCATCTTCACAAACCATTGGGTAGAAAGACGTGGCTCTACTATAGCATCGGTCCGTTCTGAGAAGCCTAGGTTATGGGTATGGTCTTCCGCTTTGACTAAGTAGCCCTCAGCGTCGAGTTGCTGGACAATTTTTTGGCGTGCCACAAAGCGGTCTTCACCCACATAATGCTCGGCTGTCTCATTCAGGGTGCCGTTTTCATTCAGTATGTCAATGATGGGCAAGTGGTGCTTTTGACCTAGGGCATAGTCATTCATGTCATGAGCAGGGGTCACTTTGAGACAGCCTGTGCCAAATGCCGGATCTACATAGGTATCTGTAATGACGGGAACCGGCCTGTTGACAAGTGGTACCAAGACTTGCTGGCCTTGAAGGTGTTGGTACCTGGAGTCTTGGAGATGGATGCAGATAGCTGTGTCGCCTAGGATGGTTTCTGGCCGCGTAGTAGCAATGGTCACATGCTCGTCACGCCCCACTACTGCGTAGCGAATGTAGTACAGCTTTGTCTGGACCTCTTTATAAATCACCTCATCGTCAGCAAGGGCGGTCTTGCCTGCTGGGTCCCAGTGGATCATCCGCGTACCCTGGTAAATATAACCTTGCTCGTAAAGCTGGATGAATACGGCCTGTACGGCTTTAGCAGGGCCTTGGTCCATAGTAAAGCAGGTACGCTCCCAATCGCATGAAACACCCAGCTTTTTCAGCTGCTCCAGGATGATGCCGCTATATTTTTCTTTCCAGGCCCAAGCATGCTGCAAGAATTCCTCTCTCGTCAGGTCGCTTTTAGCAATGCCTTGTTTTTGGAGCATGGCCACGACTTTGGCTTCAGTAGCAATAGAGGCATGATCAAGGCCTGGTACCCAGCAGGCTGCCTTGCCTTGCATACGGGCTTTGCGAACCAGGACGTCTTGAAGGGTATTGTTCAATACGTGCCCCATGTGCAGACTGCCGGTCACGTTGGGTGGCGGCATGATCATGGTGTAAGGCTCTTGATCAGGATTGGGCGTAGCATGAAAAAAGCCATGCTCCAGCCAGTAGGTATACCATTTTTGCTCTACTGCTTGCGGATTGTAGTGAGAAGAAAGTTGCATAGGTTACCTAGATGAGTTGTGACTTGCGCAGGCCCTGTATGGCTAGTACTTGGTTGAGTTGTAAGAGGTAGTTATGCCTATATCATTACTCATGGGAAAGTGGATACTAACTAAGGGACCTATATCTTAGTTGTACTAAGCCTGACTTATAGGCGTGACAGTCAATTAACGCTGATTTTTTTGAATTAATTTCTGTAAATAATTTGATACCATCACCTAGTAGCGTTGGTATCAGTGATGCCACATATGCATCAATTCCATGCTTTTTTCTTAAGTCATTGATAACTTCTGTTCCTCTTGCTACAGAAATATTTTTACCCTGCCTTTTTTAGGTTATCAACGAGATCTTGTGTGTTTCTACAGAAAAATACCACATTTTTTGTTCGCTTCTTTTGTTTTGACAGTACATTACGGAGTGTATCTCTACAAGAAAATTCAATCCATATGCGTCATGTGCTATGCTTGCTAGCCGTGCTTGGTGGGCTGTATCCCCCAGCAGGGTGATAGGATCACAGTCCTTAAAAGGATTGCGCGCGACTACGCTGTTGAACAAAGTAACTTCTTGTACAAGTACTGGGAGTATATAAGCAAATTATTCTTTAATGGCTTTGGCTAAGGCTTCGTTCTAGTGCCTCTATACCGCTTGCTGCCTGAAAGATAACATTGCTACGCTGGATGTAAGTAGTCACATGTATACCCTTTTAACTCTTGATAGGCATTGCTCAAGGCTGTCATGGGTAGTTTATTTTGCCACTTACCTTGTACCTCTGAGTAACGATATATGCGTATGCATTAATGCTCAAGCAATTATTAGACTATTATGCAATGAAACAAGGCCCCAATCACCCAATAAATAAGCGGAGTGGGAGGGATTCGAACCCCCGGTGCCCTTTGCAAGGCACACTCACTTTCCAGGCGAGCACCTTCAACCACTCGGTCACCACTCCAGTTTGCCCTTTCTACTCAGGGCCACTGCAAATATCAGGGAAAATACTTCAAAACCCAGTGCTGGAGAACTGATATCCTCGTTGTGCAGGAGCTTGCCGTGGGGGCTTGTGTAGGTTAGCACACATAAGCCCACTGTCCAAACAAAATCAAAGCATTGGCCACTTTATCCAGTCATATATCATAGGCGTTCCATTTTTTGCATCCCAGCCCCAGGACTGCATGAGCATAATAGCCCAGAGCCCATAGTCTTTTAGCCAAGCTTTATCTGCTTTGCGTTTTACACTGTCTTATTGGGTAGTACGGTCAATTAGTTTTCTATATTTTGTGTATTGTTATTGTTTGACTTTATTGGGAGCAACAATTCAACATAAGATTAAAAATGATGATGCTTTTTCTAAAGTGCGTGAGGTTGCTAATGCTATTTTAGAATTTCTCTTTACTCATCCTATAACAAGTGTGACGGAGCTTAGTAAAAGTTTAGGCAAGACGTATAATGCTATTAGTAGCAGGTTACAACATTTCAGTGCATTAGGCATCATTTCTCAGCATTCTGTCAATGAACGGAATAAAGTTTATCGCTTTGATCCCTATCTTGATTTGCTAAAGAAAGAGTTTCTAACATCCTCCCATCACTAAAGTGCAGGGCAGGATGTCAGGAGTGGCTATTGGGGAATAGGCATTATCGTGTTTGACCTTCTCCTCCAAAACAGGTCCATTTTTAGTGGAAGAAGTTAATACATAGAATCGCTCTGTAGTCCGAGGATCGCCTCAGGATTTTTTTGGATCAATTTCCGGAATGTTCTTTTCTGGCTTTGCTTGAGTAAGCTTTCTAGCAGGTCAGCAGTTCCATGTTAAGCCAGTTCTTCTTCTCGGCTTTTCCTAGGTAGATCAGCCCTAAAGGCTTAAACGTAGCTACCTTTGCTAGTATGGGATCTTCGAAGCATACATAGATGTCTACAGAATACGGGTACGGTGTTTGTTTGCTTGAGTAGAGACACAGGTTGATGACAAGGGGCAGCTGTTTCTTGCTTTGCTTTTGTTGCTTATTTATGAAGGTACAGATATAAGCATCTTTGTCGTCTATTTGACAGGCATAGACGAGGTCACTGCGCAGCTTCGAAAGTTTTTTCATCTATATAGCGTTTGTTGGTGATTTTTATAGGGTATCCCAGCCGATGTATTTTGCAATAGAAGGGCTTAGGTGCGCCTTGAGCAGATCTTTGGCGACAGTGGGGTTAGAGAAACTCTTCTTGAAAAATTCATTGTGTGGGTGCTGTGTATCCATCATGGTATATTTTCCCCTGTTGCTTTGAGTTCTAGTGTCCTTCTTCTCCTTAGCAAGTTTCCTATTAGGAAAGGTATTTGCTACGATGTGCTTGGGTCTTAAAAACTGTTGAGATACCCATTTGTGTATATACCAGGGGGGGAGATACTTTCTTAGCAAGGAGGAATCTGACTAAACCTATCAAAAGCAAAAAAGTGCCTGGGATAAGCAGTAGCAGGATTCCTTTAATATGTATGAAATGGACAAGAGCAAGACAAGGAAAAACAAGGATGCGCCACCTAGAAAGACAAAAATAAACTCCTTGAAAAAGAGAGGACCCACCTTGCCGGGGTGATCAAGGATGCTGGTGCTGAATAGCTCGTTATTTTCTGCCATTGCCTAAGGAAATACAGTCGAAAGGGAGAAAAGTGAATAGCAGGGGGTGCTCTAACTTTTTGTCTTATTCCCCTCTTCTTTCAACTTCTGGAGCTCTTCTTGGCTCAAGCCGGTGGCTTGCTCTACTGCCTGCATATCCAAGTGTAGATTGAACAGCATATTCTTGGCAATACTCAGCTTCTCTTTCTGCATACCTTGTTGCATACCTTTTTGCATACCTTGTTGTAAAGCTTCTTGTTGGTATGCTTGTGCTATTGTAGTCATAATGTCCTCCTTTTCTTGCTTGTTACTTGCAGTTAAAGTTATTAAATTTTCCAGAGTATGTTTTTCTTGATCTATACACTTGCCTAAATAAGCTAACACTAAGTTTCGTAATGCTTTGGGTAGCGTATCGAAGTATTCCTTAAAGATAGGTTCACGCATGGAGCTAGCAAAGGCCTCATAAGGATCTAATTGACTTGTACAACGGAATGCTTCAAAACAAAAACCTAATGCGCGGTCAGTATAAATGGCAATATCAGATAGTGTTGGGATATTAACTAGTGTGAAGGGAGCCATGTATAGGAACTCTTTTCCAAGTGCTGGGTTGGCATAGTAGTCCACAAATGAAGTAGAGTAGTTCCAGGGTGTTTTCCCATGGTATAGTACTATGTTCACCACCACAGGAAACTGGCCTTTCTCTTGTTTTAAATGCTTTTCTATAGCGGCTATGTTATACTTCAACAGCCTTAGGGGCATCTGTGCATCTGGAGTTGATTGATGCTCACACATAGCAAATAGGTAACCCACTTGCCCTTCTGTTAGGGGACATTTGTAGAGGACATCGTTGTAGAGACTGATTCCAGCATCACTCACATGTTTGCTTTCAGCCAGTGTGATTTCTTCTAGATTGGTGATAGCAAGTATCTGCTTGGGCAGGTATCGTTCAAAGAAAGTCTTTGCCTTGTCTTTTCGGCTCATCACTTGATAAAAAAAGTCATTGTGAGGTGTTTTACTAATAAACATGTTAGTGAGCATTAGATGAAGTGAAAGTGTTTATATATTGTCTTTTTATGTGCTTCGAAAGATTCTTTTAAAAAAGTTGCCATGCTATTATCCCTTTCTAAAGCATACTGCTTATATGCTTTCCTTGACAAGGAAAGCATGCCAGCAACAGGGGCAAGACATCAATAACAAAGGTCAGGTTTTCTCACTACTCCTCTCCTCTTCTTGCAGCTTCTGTAGCTCTTCATTGCTGCAGCTTATTGACTTGTTCTTCACTGAGCCCTGTCGTCTCGCAGATTAACTTTATTTTCAGGCCCTTAGCAAGCATCTGTCTAGTAATTTGCTTTTTACTCTCCAAGATTTTCTTCTTACTCTGCTTCTCTACTTCCTTAATCGCTGCCTGCATCTCCTCGTAGTACTGCTTCTCTAGTTCATAGGGCAGCACGTACTTGTTACTAGCTTCTAGGCGCTCTAATAGCCCAGCCTCTTTAAAGCTATAGTAACTATGTTCAGTGAATAATCACATGATCTAACACAGGGGTATTCATCAGCCTACAGG
Organism: uncultured Cytophagales bacterium; assembly: GCA_963705385.1. Lineage (GTDB taxonomy): Bacteria > Bacteroidota > Bacteroidia > Cytophagales > Amoebophilaceae > MFD02979-c5. Next base: position 203,502 of record OY970075.1, on the reverse strand, counting down.
CTTGGATCAGTCTATCTGTGAGGTCCTTATCTTGCTCTAAAGGCTCTAACTTGTCATGAGGGATGGCTATGGACTAGAATCACCCCTACAGCTCTTTTCTGCAAAGGAATGCTCAAAACCTCCATAGGCTTGACTGTTGTACTGGTGACATTACCAACTGATACCAGTTCTAGGTTCAAGATCCTGCTCGCATTGTTTAAAGCCAGCACCCAAAAGTGCTCTTTGCCTTGGTTAATCTTCTCCTCTCTTTTCAAGACCATTTGCATGATCTCATAAATATCTAGTGCATGCTGAATACTGATTTTCTTGATCGCTATCTTAAAGTTCATATGCTTTGGCGATAGTCTATTTTTTCTAGCCCCTTCTTGTAGGGCCTTAGTGTCTCTAAATATATTTATGAGACTCAGGCATCCTACACAGTCTTATGGAATTGTCTGACAGAACGGCTGTGTAGCGTCACCCCAAACTCGGAGTATCTTGGGAAGGTTTTACCCTTGAAGAGCCACTAAGGCACTACGAAGTACCTGCTCCCCATGCCTACTTCTGGAGAACACAAGCTGGAGCAGAGCTTGATCTGCTCTTTCATTACCAAGGAAAGGAACTAGGCTTTGAATTTAAATACACAGACAGGCCGCAAATTACCCCATCGATGCAGATTGCCCTCGAGGACCTGCAACTTGATCAGATCACAGTCATTTATCCTGGCCCTCATTCCTTTGGGCTAGATAATTATGTAACTGTAATGAGCATTCAGGACCTCTACAGTACCCATGCCTTGAATCCAGGCTAAATTTTTAGGGGTAGTTTGCGTTCAACCCCTAGCCCTTAGAGAGGTACAATTTAGACAAGGCCACTACTTAAATTTCCTTGCCTTCTTCCCCCACTGCCTGCAACTTCTCCAGTTCTTCTTGGCTCAAGCCAGTGGCTTGCTGCACGGCCTGCATATCCAAGTGTAGATTGGAAAGTAGGTGCTTGGCGATGTCCAAGGCCTTGGTCTCCATACCTTGTTGTCGTGGATGTTGTGCTGTAGTCATGGCTAATTATCCTCTGAATAGGTCTTTTCTAGTTGCCTAAATTCTTCTTCACTGATGCCTGCTAGTTCTTGGATTAAGTTAGAGGCAGACCCCTTGGAGAGCATATTCTTGGCAATACTCAGCTTCTCTTGTTGTATACCTTCTTGTCTATCTTTCTGCAATCCCCTTAGTTCTCCTTTTTTCTCTACTCTAAATGTTGTGCTGCGGTCATGGCTAATTTTCTTTGTGTTGGATCCTTCAGTCTTTCTATCCTTTTCAATATATTTTTTTGTGTGGATCTAGTGTATAGATATCCAATAATACCTCCTCATTATAGGGTCCTGCCAACAGGCTCAGAAGCTCTTCATATCGATCGATCCATTCACAGAAGTTCTGAACTTGCCTTGCTTTAAAAGCGGTTCTGCTAGGGCTGCTTTCTTGTCTTGCTGGATCTTTTCTATGCTATCACTGCTATCACTCCTCAAGTCTACCAGATGGTAGACTTCTACAAGATATTTCTTAGCAAGTTCAGGGTGCTCAAAGAGCGCTAATAGCGTGGTGACTGCTCCTTGGTAAGGTTGGACCCCGTCATACAGGCATATGTTTACGATCAAAGGCAAGGTGTCATACCCTTCTTGGACTGGTGCTCTAGGCTGATGTAGAGATAGCTATCTTGCCCATCAATGGTAGCTGCGTAGATCAGATCACTGTGTTTCTCCTTGCCTTTCTTCGTGCTAAAGCTCTTGTTGGTAAGGCGCCGATCAGCAGCCTAAATTGCAGCTGGTTTTTGAAGTGTAAATAGCTGGGGAATCAAAAACCTTTCTTCTAGTCTTGTATCGTAGGGAATAAATGCTGAGCTTATTGTAATCAGACTCCTAAAGTAATACTCATGTACAGTCAGGGTCAAAGATTTATAGCGACGATACTGCTTTTCAGCCTATTGCTGCAGAGCTGTGGCAACCCGAACTGGAAGCTGCTGGATGATGAAGGGCGTAAGACTAGTGCTAAGACGAGCAAGTCTCCTAAGCTGGTACAAAAGCAAGAGGATACCCCTAAGGTTTATAGTGAGTGGTCAGACGAACTACCAGCCGAACGCTTCATTGAGGCGTTAGCCGAAGTGTCTAGTGAGCCTGTTCGTAGGTCTGTATTGCCTGCTCCCCCGCAGCGCACACCTTCTAGCAGCCCTTCCCGATCCCCTAGACCATCAACGAGGATAAAAGAGCCTACCAAGCGTATCGCTAACACGCCTCGGCATGTGGTCTTGGCTCAAGAGTCCATTGCTCGTCGCGTTGATCGTAAGGCTAATCAAGTTTCTAATGCTAGCACTCCTAAGCCAGCAATGCCTCTTATTACCACAAGCCCTGCTGAGGCATCCCAACCTTCTACGCAAGTAGGCAGTCCCTCTCCCAAGGTTGCCATTACCCCAAAGGACCCTACTCTCATTGGCCCGTATAGCCTTCCAGGGGGCGATTCCGTATCCTTCAGTCAACTAGACGGACAGTGGAAGGCAGCCATTACCACAGCTCATCCAGGCCTAAGCCGTACAGAGACGCTGCCTGTCCTCTGTGAAGGAGCAATAGGGGAAGCGCTACGTGGTCTTGAGGTCATGGATCTGGTACGTACCAGGAGCCATATCCAAATTTTGAAGACAGACCAGCCTCCTTGGACCCCTAGGGTGGTTTACATAGGAGAGCTGGGGCTGAAGGGAGGTGGAAATGGCTCTAGCTCTTCCTCTCGATGTGCTTATCCTTATGAGATAGATGTGCGGTATAACTCTGATAGCGAGTATAGTGATAATTTTGTATACACTAGTGGCTACCAGTTTTATCATGCTTCGAACGGTAAATGGACTACTTCTTCTACATATTATGTCAGATCAAATGAGAGGTTATCACTTTCGGCCAATGATATTCGAGCGAGTAGTTGGAGCCGCCATTCCTGCAGTATGGGTTGTGGTGATTGTCTAACATTAAACACCTCCTATCATAGTATTTTGTCTGAACGTAGCAGAAGAGAGGAAAGAAGGCGGGAAAAGCGGCGTCAAGAGCAAGAGGAGGCACGTAAGCGTACAGAGAAGAAAAGGCATGAGGAGGAAGCACAACAAAGAATAGCAGACCGCCAAGCCTTGGCCAAAAAAGTAGCTGCCCAAGCTGTCGAAGAAGCTACCTCTGCAGAAGGTTTTTCAAAGTTCTGGAACGAGTCATCTGTCATACAAACGCAGCAAGTCCACTTACTTCGGGCCCTGCAACATGTAGGGCATCAAAAGATTTCCCATCAAGCGCTCAAGCAAGAGACCATAGCTGTTCCTAACACGGAGGCACTGCAATTGCTGGATCCACCCATACCCACTAGGCCCATTGCTGTGCACAGCAATGGGCTTTCGGAAGCAGACTCAGAAGAGACCACTTCTACGATGGAGCAATTCTCAAAAGAAGCTAAGTATGAAGAGACCGATAAATCGATAGTAGCTCCAGCCCACCTATTACAATCACAGGCAAGGGAGTATTCCCAGCAAACGTCAGCATCGCGCAACGTCTGGTGTGAACAACACTATGCCACTGAGAACTTCTTGTATATGTGGGAGCAACATCTTGCTTCAGCAGGTACAAGTCCTGAAGGGCAGGTTCTTGCTAGCGCCTTACAAGCCCAGCTCGGCCAGCTAGCAAATGCGACCCAAGCTTGGCAAGGCCAAATCGATGCCTGGGAGAAGTCGTTGGATAAGTGGAATAGAGAATTGGCTATACAGGGTGTTTCTACGCAACAGGTCAGGGAAGAGCGCACATTTTTGGAAGACGCTACGAGAGAGGTAGCCCGAGCTCAAGAAGAGACCCATGCGTTGATAGATAGGGTGCAACATAGTCTGGCCACTACCCCTACAGAAGCAGTAGTGTCTGTAGATCAGCATGCGCATGACAAACAGCAACAGAACAATGGTCTCAGATTGCTTCATACTCCTAAGGCAGATGAAGAATTCACAAAAAATTTTATTGCAAATCGTTTAGAATTAGAGGATAAGGAGTATGCTACTGACCCAGACGATGGCTATAACAGTGATGACTCTTGGGCAACTACCTCAGATGAGGAACCCTTAGGCTACGTTTCTCCACATGCCCCCTGGTATGCTAGCAACGAAGAAGATACGGACACCCCTTTGCACCAAGCTGCTGAACGAGGCGATCTAGAGGCTGTTGCTTCCATTTTAGAAGCAGCAGGTGGTAGTGTTCTAGAAGACAGGGGCAAGTTTAAAGAAACCCCTTTACACAAAGCAGCCAAGGAAGGACACACCCAAATAGTAAGTCTATTGCTCAACAAAGGGGCAGGTATCCATGCCAGGAACGGCTGTGAGGCTACTCCTTTACACTTGGCAACCTCCAAAGGGCATGCCGATACGGCCTGCTTATTGGTATGCCGAGGAGCAGACTTGGCGGCTAAGGATAAGTTTCGAAGTACGCCTCTTCACTGGGCTAGGGCATCATTAAAACAGACTGTGGAGGAGGCTATTTCCCATCGATGTGTGCAATTTATAGCAACCTACTCCCAGACCTTGCCACCAGAAGGCCAGGCATATTTTACAAGCACCATGGCCCCGCTTCTAGAGGAGAAGCTGGTAAGAGCCGACCCGGCGGTGCAGCAGTCCCTGCTATTATACTGGGAGCATGGAGGTAGTTTTTATCCATTTGTGCTACAAAACGAGCCTGTCGAGTATTGGCTGAGCCAATCGCTGTGCCTAGACCTGGCTCAAGAAGCCCTTGTTACTGGCAACACGACTTTGCGTGGCCGGTTTATGCAGGCTGTTTCGTCTTTGCAGCAACACACTGAGGGCCCAGCACTAGGCCAGTTGCTGTTGGCCCTGCAAGCCAAGCAACAGGCCTATCAGCTAGACCTGCTCTCGCTCTGTAAGGTCATGGAGTTGTTGCCAGCAGATGGCGAGCGAGCCTGTCATTTACTCAATGACGCGTCCAACAGCTGGTTGGTAGCGATCAGAAAAAACTGGCTCAAGCCTCATTTGGAAGACTTTACTGACCAATACTCAGAAGATGAGTTCCTGGATCTGTGCACCGTCTTGTCCCACCTGCCTTGGGATGCACGCTTGACAACCGATTTTTTGGCAGCTATCAAGGAAAAACAAGACTTCCAGGCGCTCCAAAGCTTTTTGATCTTTTTAGCCCAGCACCCTGTAACAGATGCTATATTCCAAGAACTCCTTCTCAGGGACCCTCCTGAGGGGGGAGGAAGCCCTTGCAAGACGTGGCACCATGCACTGGCCTGTGAAGTGCTCCATGGCCTCTTGTCCGGTCTGTTTGCTGATCAGGGATCGACAGTACACGCGCAACTAGCAGCCCTCCTTGACACGCATTTGGATGCCTATAATTCCCTCGCCTACTTCCTATCTGCCCTGCAACAAACAGAGGCTATCCCTACGGAGCGCGCTGCACAAGTCCAACAATTGGGCGAAGTCCTTGGCCTGCTGGATGCGTATCAAGTACCCACTGAAGTCTATGCAAGTGCTTTTCAGACCATGTCCAGCTTGCCAGCCAGCCAGTGGGAAGGAGCAGTCCATCAAGTTATTGTAGCGGCTACCTTTCATGCTTCACACGAGCGCAGTGTGCAGGAGGCTATAGAGAGCATTGCCAAGAACGCCCCAGGTGTTTTTTTTGCAGGCGATTCCCAGCAACTACAAAGTAGCTATGACGCCCTGATGGTCGCCTATGAGGGGCATTCTGGGGTACTCAACGAGCGCCAACCTATTGCGCATTGGTCAAAAGAAACCATCACGAGGTGGGCGAAGTTAGTCAAGGATCAGAATGTCCAGGTCTCTCAAAGTGAGCTGTTGGCTGTGATCAAGCGCGTGGTGGAGTTGCACCATGGCTTTCCCCCGCGGTCTACGCAGCTCTTGAGTGTACTCACCCTTTTGAACTCAGCGCGCAATACTGGCCGCTTAGCACAAATCAATACAGGCGAGGGCAAGTCTCTCACCGTGGCCATGCTAGCTGCCCTGTATGCCTTACAAGGCCAAAAAGTAGATGTACTCACTACCTCTACTGAGCTCTCTATACCAGAAGTTGCCAAGCAGACGCCCTTCTTTACTACCCTCGGCCTTGCTGTAGGCGAGAATAGTGCCACCAACAACGGTGATGATGAAGCCAAACACACGGTGTACCAAAAAGATATTGTCTATGGCACAGCAGAAGACTTTCAAGGAGACATTTTAAGAACAGAGTTCTTCCGAAGAAAGATCAGAGGCGACCGGGGCTTTGGGGTAGTCTTGGTAGACGAGGTAGACAGCATGCTCTTTGATGACCGCTCGCACAGCATCCGGCTCTCGAGCCAGATGCCTGCCATGAACCACCTAGAGATCATCTATGGTACGGCCTGGAACCAAGTGAATCAAATAGCGAGTCGCCTGCGTACCATAGCAGGCAAGTGTTATTTTATTACAGCGAAGTTTCAAGATGTAGAGGGGGGTGTGCTACTTCCTGAGGGCCAGGATTTAGCCAGCTGTAGTGTGCTTGTAGAGGATCAAGGAGCATTTTTGAAGGAACACACTACTTCCTATCTGGAAAAGCTCTTGCGCAAGCTCACGCCAGAGGCTAGGGAGAATTTAGAAGCGTACCAAGCACTGAACCTGCGTGTTGAGGAGCTCAATGACGACATTGAACAAGGCAAAAGCAAAGGATATAGTAAGGAATGGATTACGCAGCAAGAAAAAGAGCGCGAGGGTGTTTACCAAGCGCTGAAGGAAGCAGCCTGGCATCAGGAGCTAGAAGACAAAGGTGAGTACTTAGCAGTACCTGTACACTTACAGGCCTTTGCTAGGGAACAAATTCCACATTGGGTAGAGTGTGCGCTTTATGCCCTGTTTTTCTATCATAAAGGCCAGCACTATGATGTGAAAGGCGGCAAGATCGTCCCTGTTGACTACAACAACACCGGGGTGTTGCAGTTTAATACAGTGTGGGACAATGGCCTGGCACAGTTCTTACAAATGAAAGAAGGCCTCAAGATTGTGCCTGAGAATGTCTCTACCAACTTTATCTCTAAGACCGGTTACTTCAAAAGGTATGGCCACAAGTTGTATGGCCTGACAGGCACGCTAGGTAACCCCACAACCCGTAGCTTTTTGTCAGAGATATATGGGGTAGACATGGTGACCATACCGCCTTACAAGCACCGCGAGATCATGGGCAATAGCGACTCTCGCTACCTATGCAAAGAGCTGCCTGCCCAGCTTTTATCTACGCCAGAAGCCTGGTACGACACAGTAGCCAACAGTGTGCTGCGCGCAGCCCGCAACGGGCAGGCAGTGCTCGTCATCTGCAAATACATTAACCAAGTTGAGTACCTACAAGCGCAACTGGCAACGAACTATGATGCTGAGAAGCTCTTTACATATACCGGCCAAGAGCAGTTTTCCAAGACCGCAATGGAAGCCGGTGAGATCCTTATTGCCACCAACATAGCAGGGCGCGGCACAGACCTGACAACCTCAGAGGAAGTAGAAGCCAATGGCGGCCTGCATGTGTGCATCACCTTTTTGCCAGAGAACTACCGTGTAGAGCTACAAAATGCAGGAAGAACCGCCCGGCAAGGCAAGAAAGGCACGGCCCAGCTGGTGATGTTGCACAAGGAAGGGGCAGCCACCATTCAAGCCCTGCGGGCCCAGCGAGACCAAAAGGAAGCTCAATCCTTTGAAAAGGCTAGGCAAGAAATAGCCCATATGCATTGTTCAGACCGGCTTTTTATGCGCTATTGTGGCCTAGAAGCGCTGTTGTTTCCCGTCCTGGAAGCTTTGTCCAAGGTACGTTTGAGTCAGACGCTATTTGCCCTCTGGAAGATCCATGCCGAAGCGGTGCTGACGCCCCCAAACGTGCGTCTGCGTTATGAAGCTTTAATCCAGCAGACTACTCAAGCACACCTCCACCAAACGCCAGATCCAGAATCATGGAAAGCTTACACATCAGAAGAGCGCAGTGAAGCCCGGGGTGTATTGGCGCAAGAAATACAAGCAGCCTTCGTGCAAGCCCTGCCCCTAGCCAAATTTTACAAGCGGTGTGAAGAAGAGGCGCGCATCAACTTTATATGCGCCCAGCAGGCCCAACAAGAAATATCTGCTGATGTCTTAGAAGCTTTCTATAATGATAAACTCTATGTGCCCCAGGGGGGAGATCTAGCTGTCCAGTATGGGTGGGGAGAGGCCGAAAGACATGGCACCCAAGAAAGCTGGGGGTTGTGGCTCAAAAAGCAGGGCGCTAGCGGCCTGGAGGAAGCTACGCTCCACACCCGCTTTGATAGCTTTGAAAAAGGCATACAAGCAGCTGCCCAAGCAGACCAGCTTATTGAGAATGCCTATTACCACGTCGAAAAAGGCAATGAATATTTACGAGGTGGTATGTACTCTTTTGCCATCAAGGCCTATGACAGAGCTATTGCCTTAGATCCTCGCTACAGCGTTAATGCCCGTTTTAACAAAGGGCAGGCCCTGCTGACCCCCAAGAAGAACAAACACAACCATGAGGCCGCCAGAGGGGAGCTCACCACCGCCAAATATCTGATCAGAACCTATTACAAACCTACGCTACTCACCTTGGATACGCTGGTAGGCCAAACCGGCCAGAAGCCCCGCACCTCAGAACATGTGCAGCACCAGTTAGATATCCTCTCCCAGCAAGAAAACTACATCCAAGCAGCGCTTGATGTCATAGAGAAAGCCCAAGAAGAGAACTGGGACATAGAGATCACAGGTACAAAATCCCTCAAAGAGATCTTTGAGAAAGCCGAAGGAAATCGTTTCCAGGCCATAGAAGAGGCTGCGTGCAATGGCTTCACCCATGTCTTTACCATCAAAGAAAAGGAACCCACCCCCTGGTGGAGCATTTTGGCTGTCGCCCTCATTGGCCTAGCCCAAATCACGGTAGGGGTGTTGCTGATGACCTGTACGCTAGGCAGTGCTCTCATGGTGGCCAAAGGGTTTATTAGCGAAGGCATCTCAGACTTGATCACATCGGTAAAGGCGGGTATTCAAGGCAGTTTTAGTTGGGCAGAGTGGGGCCTACAAAAGGTAATTAGCCTGGCCGTATCGCTGGTATCTGCTGGTTGGAATGCTATTCAAAATGGTTGTAAAGCCATCAAAGAAGCAGTACAAAACCTAAGCAGAGTAACTGTTGAGATGGGAAAAGAAGGCATGAAGTTAGCCATGCAACGCGTGGGGTTGGAACTGGGCAGAGGCGTAGCCAAAGAATGTGTCAATACCTTGGTCAACTATGGGGTAGACAAGCTCGTCGCCGAGAACATAGAAAAGAAGATTGCTGCTGCAGTGACTGAGCAAGTCACCCACTCTCTAGAGCAGAGTGCGTGGGTGCAAGTGGCCCTATCGATAGATGTAAGCAATAAAGACAGCCATTGGCAAAACCTCTTGCAGCAAGAGGGGCTGGCCCTACTGGCCCTCCAAAAAGACAGTAAGTTGGTGTATGCCTTACAAGAAATTGCAAAGGGGGTGGCCAGCAACAAAATAAAAGGCGCCCAGGCCATGTTGCAGAGCACGGCCATGCTTAAGGCGATGGACGAAGTGATGGCGTTTACAAACAACTTTCTGGCGAACTTCCACCAGACGGTAGCAGAGAAGTATAAGAAGGAGATCAAAGAAGCGGAGCAAGCACAGCAAGAAAAAGCCAAGAAGCAGGAAGAGAAGCAGCAACAAGGAGATGTTCAGGTGGTAAGTGCGCCGCCTATAGATGAAGCGGACCTTGTAGTGCCCCCCATTGAAATGCAAGCGGACTACAAGAGCGACCTGCGTGGCTACTACTATGAGGCTCTTTCCAGTTCTAGTAGCCTATGTAGTGCTTTTAGTGACACCATTACGAGCCGCATGACGCGTAAAATACAAGGCAGCATGCTGAGGCCTGTCACAGGGTCTTTGGTAAGTATGGGCATTGATAAGATGCTGGAGGGAGTGACGAAGTCTCTGGAGAAAAAGGAAGCATATTATTGTTCAGAGGGAGCTGTTTACTACCACAGCAACCATGTAGGCAATGAGTCTCTGAAGAAGCCAGAGGCAAAGGAGTGCGACAAGGGGTGTGCTCAGCAGGCAAGTGTTAAAGAGGACAAAGCAACCGCCCAGGGTCAGTCTCAACCCCTTGAGGGAATGCATAAGCCTGCGCAGCCCATAAGCCCAGAAAACGAGGCCATGGCCCAGGAAACGCGCGGTGGTGCAGAAGCAGGCATTCCGCAAATAGGAGCTGCTGCCGCAGAGCTAGGCCAGCCCTTTGCCATCTACAACGAGTATGGCCAGCTTATGGAGATAATAGGGAGAAAACAGCCTGGCAAGCTGATCAAACTGCAACACTTCCCTTCCGAAGATGGTATTTATGGCCACTGGCAGCCTTATGGTACAGATGCCCAGGCCAAGTTGAGTGGCCCCACTAACTGCTTCTACGACGCTGCTGCGTGCCAGACGGATAAAGTAGGGAGTGGTGTTGCACTCAGAGAACAAGTAGCCGACCGGCTGGCGACCTCAGTGCACGCTACGCTCTTGTACGAGGCTACCAAAAGGCTGGAAGCCGCCAATGCTGGGGCCTTGAGAAGGGGAGGGAAAGTGCTAGAATGGGGTCATCCTAAGTATTGGTACTACAAAGCCAAAGGGGATGCAGCCAACGCGCAAAGAGTCAAGGATCGTTGTGAGCAAATAGAGGACGAACTCGTTGGGGTTTACTACGCTACAGGCGGATTTGGCAATAGCTTGGCCAACAACTTTTCATTAAACCTTATACCACGCTCACACTTCAGTAACCCTTCCTTTGTACAAGGGCAACAAGCTGGTGATATGACAAGCTTCTTGCTAGGTGCTGGCGAGGTCTTTATGGGGGATAACATAATGATAGGAAGCAGAGCTAGCCTAGTGTTAAGTGGAGGCGGTGCTGTCCCCATAGTAGGCCCAACAGCCTTAGCCGGCATTACCCTTACCAGCCATGGCACAGCGATGATGACCAAAGTAGCCCTGGAGCAGGACATGCAGCAGCACAAGGCAGTGGGGAAGACAAGTGGTAAGAATGAGAAGCATACGAACAAGCATGCTCAGGCTAAGGCCAATGAATATTTGGAAGAAGCCAGAAAAGCCAAGAAAGAACTTCTTAAGAGCCCTCTCACCCAAGTAAAAAGAGAAAAAATTACGAAGTTAGATAAACAAATAAAGCATTTCCAAAAGAAGGCTCAATGTAAAGGGGAGGCGCACAGTAGAACCCGAAAAGAGAATTAGGTATGGAAGAGCACTTATATACAGTGAAGATCGATGTATTTAAAACGCTGGAGGTATTTATAGATCAGTTGCGTACTACTGCCACAACTTCTGATACAATTTTGACTGCCTGGGTTGAGAAGGCCGTGGAACAAGGCTTTATTAAAGGCACAAAGGATCCAGCGGTGGCTTTACAGGATATTATAGAGAACGAAAACGAACTAGGAAAGTTAGAGGGGTTTCTTAATGTTTGGCGTATTGACTTTCTGATTAGGGAGGGGTTGTACACGTACAGTTCTTTTGAGAGTGATGTCTATGATGCGCATCTGCATAAGTTGTTTGATAAACGAAAGGAGCTATTGTGCACTATAGACTTCATCAAGACCTCGACTGAGATATCTACAGCGGTACTTACGTCAGAGAGCGTGATGGATGCTGCTACTACGCGGGCGTTGCGTCAGGCCGAGGATAAATATGAAGCCTATAAGGAGCGGCATGAGGCGCTCAAGGGGAGTGCTAACATGACTAGGGAGGTGCGTAAGGATCGCAAGCAAGTAGAGAAGCAGCTGCTGCATTGGCAAGCCAAAAAGAAGTTCTTACAACAGGGCTACAATAGGGATGGTACTGCTACAAAAAAAAATACGTATACCATTACATTTGATTATGAGTGTTATCATAGGGCAGGTGTTTGGACGTATCAATTACATTTACGGGGTCATGATATCAGTTTTGTTTTCCATAGTTGGGCCAGTAAAATTATGTATGATAAGTGGGGTCCGAAAGGAGGAGGAAAAAATGATACACAAATACTAAATAACAGAGATCGTGTACTGTTGATGGAGAAGGTGAGTCAAGGTATTTACGCACCTGTACCTATTGGTGCTTATACCAATGTATGGGGCACGTATTTTAGTTTGAGTGCAGGACTGGTAAAGCTCACGATTGTCAAGACAGCGTTAGATGATGCTGTGAAGGTACTCTGGTCCAGGGTCGTATAGGTGGGGACTGTGTGCCTTAGAGCAATCAAGCTACCACCTACCGCTCCTAAGCGCTAGGGCGCAGTGCATAAAAAAAGGAACACTTTGAGATAGACCTTAAACAATCACTGCATCAGTCTATAGAAGCGTACAAAAAGGCCTGTAAGGCAGATAAGGAATTCCAGCAGTTGCGCAGCACACTCACAAGCCTTGAAGCACAGCTTATGAAAGCCTCTAGCAACGACGTACTTGCAAGGACCTTCAAGGAACAAGAAGCAGCATTCCAGCAGCATCCGCTGTACCAGCAGGGGGCTCAATTAGCCATAAATGTCCAAAAGCTTCGAGACGAAGCATTAGAAAAAGCCACCCCTAGTCTTGTCGAGTTAGGGGCGATAGAAATGCGTGTGGGCTTGAGTGCAGAAAAACTGCAGCAATGCGCCTTTTATAAGCAAGAAGCACAGGCTATCAGAGAAGACTTCTTACAACCTGTACGGGCGCAACTCAAAAGGCCATCTACGCCAACAGGACCAAGGCGTATGGGACAGTTTGCTCTGGGTGTTGGAGAGAATGTTCTAGACACAGCTAAGGAGGTTGTTAACCTTCCAGTGGTAGCTGCTAAATTCCTAGGAGGGGCAGCCCACTCCCTGGCTACGTTTGAAGACAAGCTAGACATTGGAGAAAAGATCACAGATGCTTCAGCGCTCATCAATGCGCTCTGCCAAGAGATAAAGTATAACTGGGAAAACCCAGAAGCATATCGAGAACGCCTCAAAGCAGCCCAAGAGTACGCATCGAGCTAGAGCGTACTGAAAAAGCCCTGCATGCCGAGGGCGTACCATAACAAAGATGCACGTAACACGTGTTTAGTCCCATGGAGAAGTGGTTTGGATTAACATTAAAATATTCTGGATGGGCCTTCCATTCATTAATAATAAATTGCCACGGGGTCTTGCCCTTTAGACCCTTCAGCCGCTTGGCAAAGTTATAAGCCATCAGATAAGCATGAAGGTGTTCTTTTAGTTGTAGATGACTTGCATATGTAAACGTATTTACTGTAGCTTCTTTTAACCCTCTGTCCATGCGCTCTACTTGTCCATTAGTCCATGGATGCTTCACTTTAGTCTTTCTGTGCTCTATAACATGTTCTTTGCACGTGCGTTCAAATATGTGTGTAAAAGCATTTTTATGATGCTCATGGTTTGTGAATTGAATCCCATTATCGGTGAGCACCTTGTGAATTTTGTATGGCACTACCTGAATTAACTCACGCAAAAATGCTGCTGCAATCAACTTGGTTTGACGCTCGTTGAGCTCTGCATAAGCAAACTTAGAGACTCTATCTATACCAACCTAGAGATAAAGTTTACCTTGTGCAGTGCTAACTTCCGTAATATCAACATGGAGATAGCCGATAGGATATTGTTTAAATTTCTTTTTCTGAGCAGCTATAGCTTGTTTTTTAGGAAGAACAGAACAACCATGTCTCTTAAGGCACCTGTGTAAAGAGGATCTAGTCAAATGAGGTATTATCTCCTGGAGACTGTATAGCACATCATCAAGGGGTAATTGTGTCATCTTCCTAAATGCCACTATTGCTTGTTCTTGAGCCTCTGATAGTACTGTAGACTTTATCTTCTTAGGCCCCATAGGAAGATCTTGGGGATCTTCCCTTTTTTTCCATTTAGCTATGGTTTTAGGATTAACATTAAATCGTTTAGCAGCTTTAACTAAGCTCTCTTTACAATTACGTATCTCTCTACGGATTGCCTGCGTTGTTCTGGCATTAGCATGTAATACTTGTCCCATAAGCTTTTTCTCCATGTATTATTATCTTTACTCAATATACCATAATTCTCTGGGACTAAACAGAAAACCAATCCCAAGGGTACTTCATTGTTCCTCCTAATCAGGAAAAGCTGGTATAAAACCTTTACGTCCTCCTTTTGAAGTAGGGCTACGAGCTTACAGACCTGTGCCTTACCTAGGAATCTGGTTTTTAAGCTTTGTGTGTATGCCTTGCTCAGCGAGCAAGCCAATGGTGTAGGGCTTGTAGTAGGCTGTGTGTATTGAAAAAGGCCCATAAGAGCAAGCTAGCCAATAGTACCATCATGGCTTGGTGTGTCCGACTGATGCAAGGCACTACTTTGAAGTGCTGTACAGGACCAAAAAACATAGCATAAGGAAGCTTGAGGTAGTAGTACAAAGACAGGACCGTGCTTAGCAGGCTGCCAGTGAATAAAGCAACCCATACAGCGTCTCTGGTGCGTTCTACACGCTCCCATAATCCTATAAAGATGAGCAACTTGCCCATGAAACCAACTGTGGGGGGAAGGCCTATAAGCGCCAGCATGACCACAGTAATACAAATGCCTAATACAGGAAACTGCCAGCCTAGCCCTGCATAATCCTGCAGCTGCTCACCCCCTGTCAGTTGTCGGAGTAACTTGACGCCTACTAGAGCTGCAAAGCCCGTTACACCATAAACACCGCTATAGTACAGCACCCCTGTGGAGCCGTCTGGTAAAGCTACCACTCCTGCCAGCAGCAGTCCTCCCTGGGCCATAGTAGCATAGGCCACCATGCGTTGGGTGTTATTTTGAAGGATTGCTGCTGCATTGCCTATAAGCATGGTAAGCAGCGCTAAGAAGGCTAGAAGATTTTGCATGGGACCATACAGCACAGTACCTAATTGGGGCATGAATTGATGAAAAATCCTTAGCAAGGCACCTGCAGCAGCAAGCTTGGGCACTGTAGCCAGGTAGGCTATAACCTCTGCAGCAGCACCTTGGTACACATCAGGTATCCAAAAATGAAAAGGGACAGCAGCAAGGATAAATAAGATACTACTGAGGGCAAGCAAGAGCACTGGTAGTAGATTTAGCCAGGGGACAGCTTGTAAATGATGCGCCAACATTGAATCCTGGAGCGCTAGCGTTTTTGTAAAGGCATAAAGGTAAGAGATCCCCCAAAGCATGGCCGCTGTAGTGGCCATGCTGTATAGTAGGTATTTTAGGCTTGCTTCTGCTCCTGGAGGCGTTAGGGAGCTGTATACGAGTATGGCTGAGGAGAGTGAAAGGAGCATCAAGCTTAGGTAGATGGAGAGCCAGTGACAAGCCATGACCAGCAAGCATGCTCCTAGTAAGACGCCTAGCACCATCCCTACTTGCTCTGGACTATTGGCCACAGCTGGATGGCATGGAGCTTTTGGGTCAACAACCAGCAGCATTAGTAGCGTAATGCTGATAAAAAGTAAGTGGAAATAAGTGGCCACCGGATCGATTACAAGCAGGTGGTTAAACAGAAAAATTACGTTGCAGGTAGGTTGCTGTTTGCCTAGTCCATAAGTAAAGTACCAGGCTAGTACCAGGCCTGCCCCAGCAGTAGTGCGTAGCCAGTAGTACTGGTACTGAGGGAGTAGAGCGGTCAGCACCAAGCTAACCCCTAGCGTAAGAGCAATGATTAACACCGGCAGGAGCAGAGGCAAGCTGGCCAGGTTATCTATGAGGCTCTGCATGACAGGTGCCTGATTCATTTAGGTAGATTCAAAGCTTGGACCTTGAGCGAGGCACCCTCTACACCCATGACCACTATGGGGGTATTTTGCTCTACATAAAAGCCTGCTGTTTTTGCGTCATACGCTATACCGTCCACTTGTACTTTACCTGTAGGGTGCAGGGGGGTTTGGGCTGTGCCTTGTTGGCCCGCGAGTGTATCAGGATATTGAGGAGCTGTGTAGCCTTTTTGTGCATCTTGTGTATCAGACAAGGCTATCTGGCGAAAAAGCTGGCTTTTGCTGAAGTATGCTCCTCCTACAAAGAGCACCACCAGCACCCCTGTCAACGCAGCCAATACCCATGCTATAGCCCATAAGCTATCTGCTAGCAAGCCCTGGTACAATTCGTGACTATTGTTGTATAATAAAGTCATGATGATGCTTAAGATAAATAAGATACGCATTGTACCCGCCAAGATTGTGCCAGGTACTACCAGCAACTCAAAAAAGAGCAGCCCTAAGCATAAAGCAAGTACAAAAAAGCTAGGTGATTTGAGACCGTTGCAAAACTCAAGGGAATACGCGTTTAAAAGCTATAAAGGGAGCTAAAACCTAATTTTGCAACGGTCTAGATTTATCACGTGATGAAGTTAGGGAAGTATGGGGATAGGGACAAGCTGGGTTACCCTTGCTTTTCGTTAAGCAGGAGATTTGAGATGGGCTAGACGCTTAAAGCAAGGCAATAAAAAAGGAACCTCATGGCTCATAAAGTATACAAGTTTGTTAAAGGTCAAATTATCGTTGATGTACAAGAGGTCAGCGTTGAAACCTTTGACAAGCGTGCATCAAAATAATCTTGCTATTTAAAATAATTATCAAAGACTAAGGACCTATCGTAGTTGGTATTTGTAAAAAAAAGACCTAGTGCCCAACAGAAAAGGATTCAAGAATTACGCTATAAAAGATCGACAGATCAATGGACTTTGCTTTGATGAATATGTAGAACAGGTAGAAAATATGACCCGTTCGGTGATTGAACAAAGATCATTAGTTGTATCATCTACAAGTACGCCGGAATCAACTTTGACAGTTTTAACGTTCTTTTGCCACAGCTGGTGGCCAAGAGCGCTCCACATAAAAGCAAGGTTGTTACTTTGGCACCTAAGCAATGGCTGAAATTTTTGTTTTACGTTTCATAGTTGAATTAATTTATAGGTTCAGATAGGCCAAAGCTACACATAGTTTAAAAATTAGAAAAGGAGCCAAATGGCTCCTTTTCTTTTATTGTCAAAACTACAAAGCTGCTGTCACCTTATTTCTTTGTTACTTCAATAACCGCTTCATATTTTTCCTTTGCTGCTAGGACACTAGCTTTAAAGTCCTCAAAACCTTTTTTGATCTCTGCTACTGCAAGGAGGTCTTTTGTCCCTGCTGTTTTAACCTTAAGCTTTTTGCTAGTACCATCGACCTCAAGCTCATCAGCTTTTTTCAAGGCTTGCTCAAAATTCGTCAAAACTTCGTCTACTTTTTTAGGCTCATACTTTTTTGAATCTGCAGTTGCTGCTACGATTGCCTCTGAACATGCTAATAAAGAATGTGCCGCTGCGATATGCTCTCCTTTTGTTCTAGCGTCAAAGTCTTCACACAAGAACTTAGCTAAGGCTCCGGTTGGTATTTCCTTACCGGCTGATGTTCCGCCTACCCGGACTATTCCTTTGAAAATCTTTTCAGCCTCCGGCATATCAGCCAACTTACCAGTGATCGTACCGGCCGGGTTCCCGCCTTCTGTTCCTTTCGACTCAATGGTATTATACAAGGTAGTAGAAGTTAACTCTTGATGCTCAAAGCGCCAGGAACCTAATGCATCTTTGATAATAGTCTTAGCTATTTCTTCACCCTTCTCTAAAGAAGGATTTTTTGAAGCTTCTTTACCACAGCTAGTAGCTAGCAAAGCGCCACCTAGAAGTAAGGTTATTGCCTTGGTGCCCAAACGCTTTGTGAAATTTACGTTTTTATACTCCATTGTTATTTTTGTTTTTAAAGTGAAACATGTTTAAGTGTTCTATCCGCGCATCCAACCTATTTTTTTTACTCTGGTACAAACATAGGTATAAAGTTTTATTCATGCGAACATTTGTTACTAAATTTTTAAAATGCTTACAGGCTTTGACCATTAGGAGCTGAACCGTCCCTCAGCGTATTTATTAGGCTCGTTGACCCTAGCTCTCTTCCAAACTATTGGTTAATGATTACGTCCAGTGTCTGCCAAGTAAAGTAGCTAGAGGAGCCAAGTGAGTGGCCTCTTTGTGGCGCATGTGGGCTTGGGCAGTAGGGTCCTTATCGTCATAGCCCAGCAAATGAAGTAAGCCGTGTACCATCACTGTGTAGAGCTCTTGCATCCAGGTATGCTGGTAAGCCTGAGCATTTTCTCTGACACGGTCTACGCTCACGTAAATGTCGCCCTCTACCCTATTAGGAGCATTGGAATAATCAAAGGTGATGACATCTGTAAAGGTGTCGTGCTGTAGATATTGTATGTTCTTTTGGTGCAGATAGCGATCTGAGCAAAAGATGAAGTTGAGGTGATTAAGGGTGTAACCTTCTTGCTGGATCAGCCTTTGGAGGTATTGGGCAGTAGCTGCAGGCTGTGGCAGTGAAAAATCAATGTCTTCGGCAAAATAGTATATGCTTGGCACGTGCTTAGCAGCCACTGCAGGGGGTGGTTGGCTAGGGTGTGTGTGGCTAATTGGGGGTTGGTTCAATGAGCGGCGCATGATGAAAAAAGCTTTTAAAGGTTGGGCATGCTTAACTGTAAGTTGTTTTAAACCTTGACTTTGCTATTGCTAAGAATGGAGCTTGGAGTAACAAAAGCTCCCTATTGTACCCTAGCAAGTTAGGAAATAGGTGACACGTATCATGCACATCGCCACTACCCATACATTATATGAGCCACATGCAACCCAGCCCTGTCAGCCATGCGGCATCTTGAGGCGTGACTACAAACACACCAAATACAGGGCGCCTATGTTTGAGCTAGTCCTCAATTTTCTTGATTAGCCTTGGGAGTATCTCTTCTTTTGTTTCTCCATAGCTCTTGCCAGCGGTTGAAGCTTTTGGTATACAGCAAACTAAATCCACCTGAAGTATTTGTTACTTTGCTGGTACCTGCATAAGCAGGATTAGCAATGTTTTTGTTGTAAACTTTAGCGCGTAGTTTTCCATCTTTGGTCAACAGGTATTCTACAGTCAGGTCGCCTATCAAATTGGTAGCGCGCTCTTCTTTGCTAGCACCTATGCTGAGGCTTCCTTCCCTAGATAGCTTTAACCTACCCTTGAAAAGGCTATAAGACAGCTTGACCTTGAGGCTTTCAGGGCCATCTAACTCGCTGAGATCAACATCAGTATCAATTTCTAGATCCTTATCCAGACGCCCAACAAGGTTGCTTAACTGCTGCGAGAAAAGCTCGCTAATGTTCTTGCCTACTGCGCTAAGACCTACATTAGCGATGCTATCACCGAAGCTTTTTAAGATCACCAAGCTTACTACTTGGCTGGTTAGGTAAGCCTCATCTTTTTCTGCCTTTTTCTGAAAAGCATTGACCGCTGCTTGGACAGCCAGGTCATTAGGATGTTCTAGGAATTGGACTTGAAAGCTGATGTCAGGAGCTGAGAGAGGCCCTTGTAGGGCTAGGATTACTTGTACTGGGTACTTTTTCTTAGCATTGGGGATTTTTGCTACTTCACTGTTCTCAAAAAGGGGGGCAAGGGTAACTTGCTGGTCATAAGATGCTTTGAAATCCAGTATTCCTTGTTCAGGACTGCCATACCAAGTAATCTTACTCCCACGCACTATTTTAAAGGTTTTATTGACAAGCTGATAAAGAGAAAAGTTGTACTCTCCTTCTAAAAGTTCAAAGTCGCCTGTTATACTCAGAACCCCTGCTGTGTCGATGGTGAGTTTTATATTTCCCTCGCCCTTTCCTTTAATCGTATTGCCTGTCTCTCTATTCAAAATAAGCTTGGTATAAGCATCGCGTGTAATCTCTAGGGTCAAGGTGAGTTGAACCCCCTTTAAAGTAATAGGCTTTTGTTCTGTTGGGCGGGCGTCAAAACTTACAAATCGGATGAATCCTTCCTGAGCGATGGTATTGGTAGCCTGCTGAATCAGGATCAATGCTTGCGTTCCAGGTTCTGTTTTTAATTTTGCATGTATAGCCACATTGTTGCTAGGGCCCGATACGGTTAGCTCCCCACTTAGTATGCTTGTTCCATAGAAGCCTGCATCGTCTTCTAAAACAGTATCGGAGAGCTTAAAATTTGTCATACTTCCGACCAGCTCAACGTGGGGAATTTCAAATCCTTGGTAAGTAATGGCGCCCTGAATCATGGCCTTGCCATGTTGGTCATCATACAAGGTTAGCTGTGTGAGCTGGATAGATTGCTTGATGCAAGTGAGTGCTCCATCAAAGCGGTAGTGTGTATTCAGGTAGTCTACTTTCATCGCTGCATCTGTAATGCTTGCTTGGCCAGTGATTTGAAGATCAGATGGATTTCCGTTGATGTAGATAGTACCGTTGAGCTCTCCAGCTAGTTGCGAAAGGGTGCCATGTACCAAAGGGGCTAAGGCGGCAAGCGGGGCCTGAGAAAAATTAGCTATGAGCTGCAAACTATTTTCCTGGTCTTCTGGTTGATAAACGCCTTTGATCCCTATGGTTTGTTGTTGTAGATGCACTAGCTGACAGTCTATGTACAGTCGTTTCAAGGCATCCTTCCAGCGAGTTTTGGCATGGATGTCTCCCACTAAGCAACCGTTCACAGTAAGGTTCTGTAGCGATACATCACCTTTGACGATTGGCTGGTTCAGGGCGCCTTGCAAGGCCACAGTAGCATTGAGCACCCCTGTAAGTGGCTGATGGGTAAATAGATTGAAGTTGCTCGCTGAGAAATCTTTGATTTGCAAGTACAATACCTTGCTGGGATCGGTAGACAAGGTGCCTGCTAGGCTAACTTTTTGCTCACCACTAGCGACCTCAAGGTTTTGAAAGCATGGACATGCTTTATTGAAGATAATCCGGTTATTGGGGTCTAGGTGCCACTGCTGACCTGCGAGCTGGAGCTTAGAAGGATGGAGTGTAATCTCTATAGCATCGGCTAGCAAAAGGGCTTTTCCTTGTAGGTTGAAGTGCGTCAGCGTGCTTTGCTGCTCAAACGTGTTGCTAAAGTCAATCTGCTCATCTTTCCAATTGAAAAGTAAAGCAAAGTTTTCTGTGTTGTTCAGCTTGCTCCACTGTTGTGTTTTAGAAACTAGCTGTGCCGTGGCTGATAGCCCCTGGCTGCCTTGGGCTTGATAGGCCGTCAGGTCAAATTGGGTGTTGGTCCATTGGTTGGTACGAAAGGCCAGTGATGCTACTTCGCGAAGGTGCAAAGTAAAGGTGGTGCCTTGATCCTGTGTAAACCTGCCTTCTAAGATGGTGTCAGGGGAAACATAGCTATCAGCAACAAAAAAATGGAGCAAAGGGTTGATGTCTTTGCAGTGAACTTGGTAGGCTAGGGTACAAGGCTGGGTTATGTGTTTTTGAGGAGATTGTACTGAATGGGTCAAATGCCGTTGATAGCCCTGTAGCAATTGCTGAAAGCTAGTGGTCAAGGCAGGGTAGGTAAAATTTCCTTTGCCTTTGACAGTGCACCACGCTGAGTCTAATGCAAATACCTTACTGGCGTCTTTTTCTTGCCCCAGGTGGGCTTGCAAGCTGTCGAGCTTGAGCTGCTTGCCTTCTAGTCCAAATTGGAGCTCATTGAGCTGGACATCTGCCTGCATGCTGTCTAGTGACAGCCCTTGTAAGGCAACAAAAAATCGTGTACTGATGGTGGCATTGTTGCTAGTGAATTGTAGGGGCTTGAGGTCAGCTTTATTTAACACACCTTGGACAGTTATGTTGTCCTTACAGTTGCCTAGGTCGATGGCAGCATCTGCCTGAAGCTTTAGGTGTGGATCATCAACAGTAAGGTTTGCTTGCAAAAGTCCTTGGTTAAAGTGTCCATGGGTGTGAATGTTCTTGTAGTCATAATTGTAAAGCCCCAGCTTATGGATGTGGGTCTTTAATTGGAAATAGGTTGTGGCAAGGTGCAAGTATTTTCCCGCTATCTGGCCCTGCATGGTCAGCTTTTGCACGCTATCGTTGTTGAGTAACATACCCAAGTCTAGATTACTAGTAGCAATGGCTCCCTGGTAATTAACCTGTTGCGTAGCCGGGTCAACCTTAAAAGCTAAGGCAGTAGTAAAGTTTCCTAAGTCTGTATCAAAAGTGCCTTTTGCTGTAAAGTCATCTAGCCTACCGTAGCAATGGCCTTGTAGTTTCACAAATTTAAATTTCTCTACGGGCCTGTAATATTTTTCCTCTAAGTAAGGAAACAAAGCTGCGGTATGCAGCACTCCTTGCTCTAATTTCATGTCGAATAAAGCCTCTTGTATATGCGGCAACCCTTGAAGGGTGAGTTGGCCTTGAAGGTGGTCTCCGTGCTCACCAAAACCGAGCTGAAAATTCTTGACCTGAAAGTCCTTGAGCTTGCCTTGAAGCGCACCAGAGAGGGTATAGCGTGCGTTGTACTGCTTAAAATAAGGAATAAAGGCGCCCAGCTCTTCACAGGAAAGCACTGTGTGGTCTAAATTTGCTACAATTTGCATCTCGTTGATGAGCGCTGCTGCTGAAGGGTCATAGGTTAGGATACAATTTCCCTTAAGGGCACTTTGCCCCATTTGGAGGTTGAGTGCTTTGCACACCACACTATTAGAGGAAACCACTAAGGAGGTGCTCAAGTGATCCACAAGCAACGGGATGGTAGCGTGTTTACCAGCAAGCTGAAGGATAGTTACTTCAAATACACCTTCCTGGACTTTTAATTTGGCTAGCTGGGCGTTGATCTGATCGATTTTTAGGTGGTTAAAGTCAAGCTTGTCTTGCAATGGTGCAGTTTGCTGATTGTCCATCGAAAATTCAATGTCGTGCAGAGAAGCCTTTTCTATTACGAAAGGGGCAGCATGCTGTGGGGTACGCCTTGGAGCTGTATTCCCTACTAACCGCTGAAGCAACAAGTCCACGTTATAGCCTTGATCCCCTTCTTTACGCAGCTGTACCCTTGCGCCTTCTAGGTTGAGGTTTTTCAGCGTTACGTACCTGTTTATCAATAGCTGCCAAGGGCTTACTTCAAGTTCTAATTGGTCTACAGCAAGCAGGGTATTGTTTTGGAGATCTTTGATGGTAAACCCTGTGAGCAGGGTATGGCGTAGCCACTTCAGCTGAAAGTGCTGGTGGGTAATGGCAAATTGTGTGGTGTGGCTGAGGTGCTGCAGGAGTTTTCCAAACAAGCGGTTTTGGACATAGGGCAGTTGCAGCACCATGAAAACAGCCATGACAAGGCTAAGCGCAGCTATGAAGAGCCATTTCAATGGCTTGGCTATAATTTTTTCCATTAGCTTTGGGCTTGTCTATGTTTATCCAATGCTAAAAAATAGTCCGGTCATATTGGCTATCGAAACTTCGTGTGACGAGACAGCAGCGGCCGTTGTTTGCAATGGCAAGATAGCAAGCAATGTAGTGGCCACCCAATCTGTGCACAAGGAATATGGGGGCGTTGTACCTGAGCTGGCTTCACGAGCCCACCAGCAAAATATTATTCCAGTAGTCACCCAGGCTATAAAAGCAGCCCAAGTTGCCCCGAGTATGCTCGATGCTGTGGCTTTTACCCAAGGTCCTGGGCTACTAGGCACCCTGCTGGTAGGCACTTGCTTTGCCAAATCTATTGCTTTTGCGCTGGATATACCCCTTATCGGAGTGCACCATGTGCGTGCGCACATCTTGGCTAACTTTATTGAGGCGCCGCGGCCTTCTTTCCCATTGCTCTGCTTGACCGTAAGTGGTGGGCATACGCAACTAGTCCTGGTTGAGGGCCACTTAAAGATGGAGGTGATTGGGGAGACACAAGATGATGCTCTTGGAGAAGCTTTTGATAAGATAGGTAAGCTCATGGGCTTTCCCTATCCTGCAGGTCCTTTTATAGATTACTATGCACAACAGGGCAATCCACATTGTTTTCAGTTTCCTGATACACATATGCCAGGCCTCCATTTTTCTTTTAGCGGCATTAAAACGGCCTTCCTTTATTTTCTAAGAGACCATCAGGAGAAAGATGCTGACTTTGTGGTTAACCATCGAGACGACCTTTGTGCTAGCATCCAGGCTACTTTAGTCAGTATGGCTCTTAGGAAACTAAAAAAGGCAGCCCAAGGTACGGGCCTTACAACCATTGCTGTAGCAGGAGGTGTGGCTGCTAACACAGGCTTGCGAGCTCAGTTGGCTCAAATGGCTACTCAAGAAGGTTGGCAAGTATTTATTCCTCCGCTGGCCTATTGTACAGACAACGCAGCGATGGTTGCTATGGCTGCACACTATCAGTTCCTACAAGGTGATTGCTGCCAGCTAAGTGCAACAGCTATGCCTAGCATGCCTTTGTGAACGGCAAATTATTAATGCTAGATAAGGGTTTTTGGTAGGTTAAGTACTTTTTGGATGTAAGGGCCTACTTTTGCTCAGCCTCCTGCATAACGGCCTTGATGCGCAAAGCATTTGTCGGAAGCTACTTGGGTTAGCGAATTTTCAATACCTTCAAGTAAACTGAAGGCCTTAGGCCGGGATTCCAACCATCCTTAATTTTACTTTTATGCGGCTCAACAAGAAATTGCTTGGTAATCTTTTAGGATACTTCTTCAAGGGGCTCTTGCTGGTAGCACCTTTTGCCCTTACCATCTATATCATCTCACTTGCACTGAACTGGATCGATGGCTTGATAGGCTTAAACATTCCAGGTCTTGGAATGATAATCCTGGTGTCTTCCATCACATTTCTGGGATACCTAGGCTCTAGCTTGCTCGTTCGGTCAGTACTTGATCTAACAGAAAGCTTTATCACTAAGCTTCCACTAGTCAACACGCTATATTCTTCGTTTAAAGAGCTGCTTAGCGCTTTTGTAGGGAATAAGAAAAAGTTCGATAAACCTGTGCTGGTTACAATTAATAGGGAAGCAGGTTTGCATAAGTTTGGTTTTGTCACCCAACAAGACCTAAAAAACATTAATCTTTCTGATAGTATTGCTGTATACGTACCACATTCCTACAACTTCTCAGGGGATCTATTTATCCTTTCCAAAGATGCAGTCGTACCCATAGACATTTCTAGCGCTGAAATCACAAAATTCATTGTGTCAGGTGGAGTTACTGGTTTGAAATGCCTGGAAGAGCAAGAGGTGGAGGTGAAGTAGTTTACTAATCCATGGCCATCAAGCAGTTGCTTGGTAGGGCGTATGAAAGTATTTGCTTAGCCAAGAATCTCTTGCACGGACTAGCCACTTGCTAGCTAGTGCTGCTTTTTGGGTAATGGTATTATCAAAGATCGGCGTGACTGCTGAGATTATCCCTTGTTGGATTTTTTCTTTGATTTGAGACATAGGGACGACCAAAGTTGAACTCCCTTTTCTAAAAGCAATCTGTGTTCTATCTAACAGACCAACTTGAAAACCTTGCTCTAGCTCACGGATAAACTGCACAGATACATCCACGGCACAGCCCGTAGCACTCTGGAAGCTTTCTTCTATAGCTAAGATCAGGAATTGTTCATGTATCATAGTAGCACTGCCTTGCAGCGGGTTGCCATGTGAAGCCCACCCTTCTAAAAACGTTTTCGTTTTCTGTAACATAGTCTTTACCTCTTCTCGCGCAAACGGACGATTGGCTTGATAGATCCAGATGCGTGCTTCATTTGATAGCTGGTTAAAAGGAATATACATGATGGTTATAGGTTATCGGTTTGTCTATACTTGCATAGCCTTGGCTATGTCCTTGTGCGCAGCCCCCTCTTGCCATGACGGCCTTTTAATCCAGCAAGTTGGCTTTATACCATAAGCAGCAACCCCACACTGGCACGCCTTGATGGATGCTTTTGCTTGCAAGGTGATCATTACAGATGAGTGTTTTGGATTTGCATCACCTGCAATTTATCTTTGGGCGCCCAATTAGAAAAATTTATTTCATGTAATCTAGGGAACAGTAGTAAACAAGGGATATTCAAAGGAAAAAGGTATAAGCCTGCAAATGTTTAAAAGTTTTTTCTTGGAGGATAAGGAACGTTAGGTGCTGACACAGCCATTCCCAGGAAGCACTTCTTGGTTGGGCGACTCAACTATTAGCCCCTCGTTTTAAGTCATGAATCCATAGCTAATGTCCCAGCCAAGAAGCGCCTACAATTACTTGATAGAATAAGGTTCCGTAGCTCAACTGGATAGAGCAACTGCCTTCTAAGCAGT
Source organism: uncultured Cytophagales bacterium (assembly GCA_963705385.1). Taxonomy (GTDB): domain Bacteria; phylum Bacteroidota; class Bacteroidia; order Cytophagales; family Amoebophilaceae; genus MFD02979-c5. The sequence goes on along the minus strand of OY970075.1, from coordinate 177,432 downwards.
AGGTTGAAGGTTCGAGCCCTTCCGGAATCACATCTCTAATTGTCTGGTTATTAAGGATTTGAGCAAGCAAAGGCCACTGTTGGGCAGCAACAGTTTTGAAGGTTTCAGCTTACCAAAATCCTAGCGTTTTCATTATTAAGGGAAAAGAACTATTTCATAAGTAAGCTTAGCAGGTAGGTTCAACTTTAAAGATAAGGCAACCTATTTCCACTAAGTTTTGAGTAGTTTCATACTCAATGGAGAATTACCTAGCTAACCGACAAGTGGCCATGAAGGCTTCTATTCAACTCTTCGCTGGTACAGCTTCTCAAGATTTGGCAATAAAGGTTGCAGCTAGCTATGGCCGGCCTTTGGGTAACCTACAGATCCAACGATTCAGCGATGGGGAATTGTATCCTATTATACATGATGCTATTCAAGGCGCCCATGTGTGTTTGATCCAGGCTACTTATCCTCCTGCAGACCATCTCCTAGAGCTGTTACTCACCATTGACGCTGCTAAGCGAGGTGGTGCACGCCATGTCACGGCCTTAGTGCCTTATTTGGGGTATGCACGGCAGGATTGCGCGCATCATGCTGGAGGATCCATAGGAGCCAAGTTACAAGCCAAACTACTGGCTGCTGCTGGGGTAGACAGGCTCATCACCTGTGATTTGCATGCACGACAAATTGTAGGATTTTTTGATTTTCCAGTAGATCATTTTGCGAGCACGTCTGTTTTTATTCCATATATCCATAGCCTCCAGCTATCAAATTTCACTTTTGTGGCGCCAGACGTAGGAGGAGTGCCTAGAGCAAAACACTATGCACAACATTTTTTTGCTCCACTTGTAATTTGCGACAAGCACAGGACCGACCCCAACAAAGTAGCAGCAACCCATGTACAAGGAGCTGTTCAAGACACCGATGTGATCCTTATAGATGATATTGTTGATACAGGCGGCACGATCTGTAAGATAGCCGAGCAACTCAAAGGCCAAGGAGCCCGCACAGTACGTGCCTTTTGTACGCACCCTGTGCTCTCTGGCAATGCTTACAACCGCTTGGAAGTTTCTGTGTTAAAAGAATTAGTGGTAACAGATACCATTCCTTTGCAACAGTCAAGCAGTAAAATCAAGGTATGCAGCGTAGCTCCTCTTTTTGCCAAGGCTATTCAGCAGCTAAGGTGAAATTACTTATGTTATTTGTAGAGTAGGAACTATATTCGCGGCTATCTAAACTTTAACCAAACAGATCATGAAAACGGTAGAGATTATAGGGTATAAAAGAGCAAATCTCGGAAAACAGGAAACCAAGCGACTCAGAAGAGAAGCCAATGCCCCGTGCGTAATGTATGGCGGCAAAGAGCAAATTCATTTTTACACGCCCATGGCCCTGCTCAAGGCTCTGGTCTACACAGCTGATGCACAGTTTGTCCACCTTAATGTTGAGGGAGAGGCGTACAAGTGTATCCTCCAGGACATCCAGTTTCATCCTGTGAGTGAAATGATTCTTCACGTAGACTTCTTACAAATTTTTGATGACAAGCAAGTCAAGATGCTCATCCCCATTATGGTGACAGGAACAGCCCCTGGAGTAGTAAAAGGAGGCTATTTAACGGAAAAGTTAAGGAAACTACCTGTCCTTGCTTATCCTAAAGACATGCCTGAGTATATTGAGGTAGACATTTCGTCGCTTGACTTAGGACAGATGATGCGGATAAAAAACCTCAAAACAGAGCAGTATAAGATTTTAGCATCACCAGGCATACCTGTGGCTTCCGTAGAGATACCTAGGGCACTGCGCAGCGCTGCTAGTAAAGAAGAAAAAGCTGAAGGAGCCATTAGCAGTAAGAAGTAATTTTAGTCTCTGATATTAAATACTAAGGGATTAAAGTATACTGCTCCTTAGCAGGATTAGCTTACAGCCAGCAAGTCTTATCTTCGCTCGCCCAAATATTTCCTTTGTCACGATAGATTATTTAATTAATTAGTGAAAAGGCATACTACAGACTTAAAGGCGCTGTTGTCTAGCAAACACGCATCATTCATTCCTGCTAACCATGCTTACAGAAGAAAAATACCTTACCCCCAAAGCGATTGTAGAAGCACTGGATAAGTATATCGTTGGGCAAAAAGAAGCCAAACGCACTGTAGCTATTGCATTAAGAAACCGTTGGAGACGGATGCATGCCCCTTTAGAACTTCAAGGAGACATTACACCTAACAACATTTTGATGATTGGTGCTACTGGGGTAGGTAAAACAGAGATTGCCAGGCGGCTAGCCAAAATCGCCGATGCGCCTTTTGTCAAAGTAGAAGCTTCTAAATTCACAGAAGTAGGGTATGTAGGCCGTGACGTGGAAAGCATGGTCAGAGACCTAGTAGAGCAAGCCGTCAGCCTAGTTAAAGCTACTAAAGAAGAAGAAGTCAGAGAAAAAGCGACGCAGCTTGTAGAAGATGTCATCTTGGACGCTCTGATTCCTCCAATTGCGCAACCTAGTGAGACTGGAAAAGAGCTTACCCATGTACTTTCTGGGGAAGAAGAAAACTTGAACGAACAAACAAGGGAACGCTTCAGAAAAAAAATTAGAAACGGAGAGCTAGACCACAGAAAGGTAGAGATAAAAGTTAGCAAGGCTAGTAGTGTAGGAGTGGGCATGATAGGTGGAGGTATGCTGGATGAAACGGCTATGGTTGGCTTGCAAGACATGCTCAATAACATACTGCCCAAAAAGACTAAGAAGAGAAAGGTAAACATCGCCGAAGCAAAAATACTACTGCTTGCTGAGGAAGTATCCAAGCTCATTGATATGGATGCAGTCAAGGAGGAGGCACTGAAAAAAGCAGTCAACGCAGGAATCATTTTCATTGATGAAATTGATAAGATAGTTACTAGTGCTAGCAAAAGCAGTGGTCCTGATATTAGCCGAGAAGGGGTACAAAGGGACTTGCTCCCTATTGTAGAAGGTAGCGCAGTCAATACTAAATACGGTATGGTACATACAGACCACATCCTATTCATTGCTGCTGGTGCTTTTCATGTTTCTAAACCTTCTGACCTGATCCCTGAGCTACAAGGCCGATTTCCCATCCGTGTAGAACTAGATATCCTTACCAAAGAAGATTTTGTTCGCATTCTCCAAGAGCCTAGAAATGCCCTAATAGCACAGTACAAAGCACTCTTTGAAGCAGAGAACGTAGAAATCAATTTTGAGGCAGCAGCCATAGTAGAGGTAGCCGACGTAGCGTATAATATCAATGAAGCGTTAGAAAATATTGGTGCCAGAAGGCTTCACACCGTTATGAGCCACCTGCTGAATAACTTTTTGTTTGATGTACCTGACAAAATTGGCCCTAACACAAAGATCACCATTACCAAGGACCTGGTGATAGAGCGCCTAGCTGAGCTAGCGAAAAGGAAAGACCTGAGCGAGTATATCCTCTGATTTCTTTTCGAAGCTATTGGATCGTTTTGCTATTTGGTTATTCAAGGGCACTTGCTACTTACTTAACTGTTTAACAAGCCAATGCCAATCATCCTCTATTATCTATTAACATGCTTGGTGGCTATAGCAGCTTTGTTTATCCTTTTGACCCCGCACATGCATGATGCAGCCCTAGGGCTCATTGCTGTGATCCTGGGCATGGCTATGCTCTATTTTTTGCAAGGTGCTGCTTTCATAGCGGTCATACAGGTGGTTGTATATGTCGGCGGTGTGTTGCTGCTGCTGCTAAGCGCCCTCCTGCTGCCCTTAAGCACCTCAAATCCTTCCTACACCTTCCGATGGGCTTATTTAATGCCAATACTAGGACTGATGAGCTACCTGGTCTGGCATTGGGTACACTTTACCGTTCAAAGGCTGCCACAAGAGCTTCCTGGAAAAAACCCTAATGTTCATCTTATTACTAGTATTGGCTTACAACTGTTAGGCCCTTATGCATGGGCTTTTGAGTGGACAGGCTTCGTGTTGCTCATAGCTTTGGTAGGTGCAGTTTATATCACCAGCAGCCAACAAAACAAGTGAACTCACAAGGGCATAGCTAGCCTTTCCTAAAAAAGTTACAAGGCTATGGTTTTCATAAGACGGAGATATGGCCTGTAGCTATTTATCAAAGGTTTTTCCTTGAAATTTTAGCTCTTGGCTAGTATTATCCTTAGTTTTTTCCTCTTTGGAAAGAGCACCCCCATTGAAGACAGGAAAAGTTTTCTCAGCGCCCAACTAACCTCTCCACGTGTAAAAGCTTATTATTTTACAACTTGATCCTTGGGAGTATCCTTTTCCTTACAACGGCTTGTAAAAATCAAAATTATCCTATCTCTTATGCTCCCGGCCCTCAAAGTGGTGTACCTACCTCAAAAAAGACAAGGGAGGAAGGGGAGCTAAGCAAACAACGAAAAACCACTATTTGCCAACTCCAAGCAACAGCTATTTCTGAAATCTAAGCTGGCGTACCCCCAGACGGACTGGGTAAAAAACAAGCTTTAAGCTTTTCTGGAAGGACATAATCAAGGGCCACTGGACATTTTATTTATAAAGGGCTTTGTATTAAGGGGGTTCTTTATAGTAAAACTACTCTGTTAACTACAATGGATGATGTAGCAAGGATTGTTAGTGAGCTTGCAGCCATAGACCTGAAAAAGTTACAGACATCGAACAAGTAGTTAAAGATTTGATCGGATTTTGCAATGATTCAAATTGCTTCTTCCCTAGGATAAGAACTAGAAAGGCTAAGGAAAAGGAGAAAGTGACAGAAAACCAAGAAAAAATCTTTAAGAACTTCCTATCTCATCTTCAGAAGCTTCTAGTCCTTGACCTCTTCTAAAGAGCTATTTCCAATAGCTTCAAACTATACAGCCTCATTTAAGGTAAGGAGCAACGTAGCCGCCTAGCTAGTCACTTCCTTTGCGAAATACAAAGGCAACGATAGCTGGAAGCCTGGTTTACTTGCTTCGAGTAGCCTTCTCTATGCCTATAACCAGTAGGGCACCCAAGCTCATGCAAAGCAAGGCTTGCCCTATGAGAGGGTCCTGGCCCAATACTTCTTGGAATTTGCAGGGAGAGAGGTTGTATATTAGCTGTACCGTGCTACCACCTCCAGTTTCTGGCTGACCAACAAGCTGCTTCCAGGGCCATAACTTATTGAATGAACCTAGCATGAATCCAGCCAAAGCAGCTACAGTGTAATTATAGAACCGGTGCAAGAGCCAAGCTATGAGCCTAGAAAAGGTGAATAGCCCTACCACACCACCCCCTGCAAAGGTAGCCAATATCCCTAGGTTGAAATTTTCAAGGGCATCTAGCATGAACCTATACTTACCCAATAGCAGCAGCAAAAAGCTCCCTGAAATTCCTGGAAGGACCATGGCACAAACCGCAATAGCCCCTGTTAGGGCGATAAACCACCTTGCATCAGGGGTAAGTACTGGAGCAGCCTTGGTAAGGATATAAGCAAGCACTGCCCCACATAAGCTAAAGAATAGGGTTAGAAAATCCCATTGCTTGATTTTTTGATAAATGATAACTGAAGAAGCTAAGATGAGGCCTCCAAAGGATGCCCAAGACTGGATAGGATGGTAACCTAGCAAGTAAGTTACGAGCCTTGCCGTAGTAAATAGGCTGATACCAATGCCCATCACCAGAGGTAACAAAAAAGCGCCATGAAGGTGTTGCCACAGTGCTTGGAATTTTCCTGCACATAACAACCGCAGCGCAGTAGCGTTCAAGGACTGAATGGCTGCAAGTAGCTTTTCGTAGATGCCAATAACAAAAGCGATTGTACCTCCAGAAATACCAGGAATAATGTCTGCACTGCCTATAGCCAGGCCTTTGAGGAACAAGGTTAGGTAGTTCTGTGCATGTTTCATAAGAGCTAGAAAGTGAAGTGTTATAGCAAAAGTAATAGAAATGCGCTATATGAATTATATGCCATGGGTTATGAGTTATTTTGGTTGATCGACTTTTACGCCTTATCTATTTTAGGATGCTTTGTGGTAGGTTTGCAAGCGATGTTTTAAGGGATGACTCCTCTTATGGCGCAATTGTTTTACACTTATGCCTTCTGCCGGACTTGCCATAAAACCAAAGCATTAAAAAAGCTTTATATAGCGTGTGTAGTTTTGTCACCCACTACCAATTGTTCTTATTGTGAAAGCTGTTGTCATCGGTTCTGGTATTGCAGGCATTGCTTGTAGCATTCGTCTGGCCCTGCAGGTAAGTGTGTATGAGGCTAACAGTACCCCTGGGGGAAAAATCGCACTCTTATCCAAGGTGGCTTTCGTTTTGATCAGAGACCTTCGCTTTTCACCATGCCATCGCTTGTAATTGTGCTCTCTGCATCGTTGGTCTACCTACTTTTCTAAAGATACCTAAAGGTGCTGACCCAAGTCTTTCAAATGCCTCTTATAAGCAGCCCACACCCTACTAACAAGTTGCAGCTAGGTATCCTAAATTTTTCTTTCTTAGTAAAAGGCTTGTACTTCTGTAGTGGAACATTGTATCCAGGTGGGGGCATCCCTCTCTGTTTATTTTCTGCCAAAATTGTGTCTTAACTTATAAAAAAGCGATACTTTGTATCTTCTCGTTAGAAAAAATTGGCTACGCGCCACTAGTCTGTTGGTCTTGATCTACACCGTAGGCATGCTTGGACTTTTATCACCTTACCAAACACAATTCCTTGGGCTTACCCCCATGACACTGCTCCTTACTGCCTGCCTACTATTTAGCTACCACCAACCTTGGAGCAGAGATTTTGTAATTTTTTGTGGAATAACCTGGATCATTAGCTTTTTGGTAGAGGTTATGGCTGTCAAGTCCGGTTTGGTATTTGGACCTTATCATTATGGAACAACTTTAGGCTGGAGATTGTGGGGGGTCCCTGTGCTCATTGGGATCAACTGGCTAGTTTTAGTTTATGCTGTAGGCAATATGCTACATCCCCTGCATGTCAGTGTCGCATTGAGAAGTATGGCTGGAGCAGGATTAATGGTTTTGATGGATAGGTTTATGGAACCTGTGGCTGTTCGGCTTGGTTTTTGGCAATGGGATAGCGAAGATATTCCCTTGCAAAACTATGTCATTTGGTATGTGCTTTCTTGGTTATTACTAGTTCTATTTTACAACGTTGATACACAACCTTACAACAAGATGGGATGGATTGTTTATACTGTTTTGCTGATTTTTTTCGGACTTTTGAATTGGCTACTAATTTGAAAGTATGCTACCTATTGCCCTTAGCTAGGTCTTGCTAGAGGGAAGTTATAGAGACTTTAATCTTAAAACTGTTGGATAGTAAAAGCGCATCTATTTAATTTGGATTCACTTAGGGCCAATTTAACTATGGAGTCATTCGAATTACTCAAGACTGAATTAGAAGAAAGTATTCTAACCATTACTCTTGATAATGCTGCAGCGCAAAATGTGCTAAGTATTGATAGTATTAATGCTCTTCGAGAGCTTATTCAAGAAGTTTACGACAACAGCAAAATCAAAAGTGTTATCATTACAGGGGCAGGTGAAGCAGCCTTTTCTGCTGGTGCAATACCAGAAGAAATCCAAGAGCTCAATGAGCTGAATGGAAGAAAATTTGCTGAAAATGGACAAGAAGCCTTTGCCTTGATTGAGAACTGCCACAAGCCAATATTGGCTGCCATCAACGGCCGTACTTTGAACGGCGGTTTTGAATTGGCCTTGGCCTGTCACCTAAGAGTAGCCTCTGAAAATGCCACTTTTGGCTTCCCAGAAGTGGCCATGGGTATTATCCCTGGCTTTGGGGGCACACAACGCCTGACACACCTAATAGGAAAAACTAGGGCATTAGAGCTGATGATGACTGGAGCAGAAATTACTGCTGAAGAAGCCAAAGAAATAGGCCTTGTTGGCCATGTGGTTAGCTACAAAGAAGCCATGCTTAAGAAGAGCAAAGAAATTCTACACAAGATCATGGCCAATGCACCGCTGGCAGTGGGTATGCTCGTGAATTGCACCAATGCTGCTTACAATCCCGATGAAGACGGTTACCAGACAGAAGCCAATTGTTTTGCAAATTGCTGTAAGACAGAAGATTTGAAAGAAGGCATTGCTGCCTTTTTAGAAAAGAGAGCCCCTAAATTTAAAGGCATTTAAAAAATTCCCTACTATTTTCTCTACCTATGTAACTTCCTCTTCTTTAGCCGACATCCTATGAGTCCCATCAGGAAGCTCACCGGAGAAACAGCCCTCTATGGGCTTAGTAGCGTGATAGGAAGGATACTTAATTACTTGCTCGTACCTTTTTACACGAGCATTTTTTCTCCTGCTGAGTATGGAGTAATCACCGAGTTGTATGCTTATGCTGCTTTTCTCCAAATCCTTTATACTTACGGTATAGAGACAGCATACTTCCGATTTGCTGTCCAGGAAGAAGGGTATTTTTATATCACCATAAGCACTATCCTCACTTCTAGTCTGCTATTCTCTAGCCTTTTGGTACTCTTTGCTACGCCCATTACTGGCTGGATAGCACACCCAGGTCACGAGCGCTATGTGTATTATTTTGCTGCTATCCTCACTGTTGATGCTACTTTGGCTATTCTATTTGCCCGGCTACGGCTCCATAAGCAAGCCCTACGCTTTGTCAGCATCAAGCTCTTACAGATCAGCCTTAATGTTTTGCTCAACCTGATATTGCTCTATGTCTTTGCGAATATTTATGCAGGCCATTGGCTCAACAAGCTTCAGCCCTGGGTCATACGCCTTTATGATCCTGCCAAAAACATTGATTATGTATTGATGGCCAACCTGGTAGCCAATGGGGCAGCCTTGCTGTTGTTCAGCCAATCTATAGCCCAACTCAAATTTCGTTTATCTTGGCACCGCCTGCGGCCTATGTTGGTATATGCATTTCCATTGCTCTTAATGGGCCTGGCAGGTACAGTGAGTGAAATGCTTTCTAGGGTTGCACTACGACACTGGCTACCTCCAGATTTTTATCCAGGCAAAAGTAATGAGGCTATTTTAGGCATCTTTGGGGCTTGCTATAAACTGTCCGTTTTTATGTCATTAGGCATCCAGGCATTGCGCTATGCAGCTGACCCTTTTTTCTTTGCCAATGCCAAAGCGCGCAACGCTCCTGCCCTTTTCAGCTCGGTGATGCACTATTTCATCATTGTGGCTTGTTTCATCTTGTTTGCTGTAAGCGTTAACCTAGAGCTACTGGGCTACTTGTTGCTCAGAAAGGCTGAGTACCGAGAAGCTATTGCAACCGTACCCTACTTGTTGCTTGCTTACCTTTTTTGGGGGGTGTATTACAACCTATCAGTATGGTTTAAGCTAACAGACAAAACCTACCATGGTACTTGGATAGCCACCTTAGGTGCAGTGATTACCATCGTATTGAACATGATGCTGATACCTAGAATAGGTTATTGGGGCAGTGTATGGGCAACATTGGCCAGTTATGTCACCATGAGTGGCATATGCTACTATCTCGGCCAAAAATATTACCCTATTCCTTATCAACACAAGCGTGGGCTAGCTTACATCTTAGGTACAATGGTTGGAGTAGTCCTAGCCAGACATGTTCATTACACTAGCTTTGGCAGCGCTGTGGCTAGTAATCTGATACTAACTCTGGTCTTTGGCATGTTATTGTATGTACTGGGGCAAAGGGACTTGCGGCAAAGCCTTATTAAAAAATGAGCTGCTACAGCTCTCCTGATTTGTTTGGCCTATAGAATTTATAAAGAAAAGTAGTAGAAGCCCTTGACATGGACTAACAGAGCAAGTGGATTAGCTATAGGTCTGAACCACTTGTAGTCAAACAGCAGCCAGATTCCCCAAAGCATGAATTATAACCTAATAAAAATAATTAAGGAAAAGCATGAGTAACGCACACCATAAGGCCTGCAAAAAACCAGGAAGCTTCAAGCATACTTTTTTTATAGTTTTGTTGCAAAAACAACCATGCATGTTAGAATAGTAAACCAGTCCAAACATCCTTTGCCTGACTATGCCACTACCGACGCTAGTGGCATGGACCTTAGGGCCAACCTTGAGGAAAGTATTACCCTTAAACCCATGCAGAGAATCCTCGTAGGAACAGGCCTTTATATAGCACTCCCCAAAGGCTTTGAAGCACAAGTAAGGCCTAGAAGTGGTCTAGCCTGGAAAAATGGCCTCACCGTATTGAACAGCCCAGGTACTATTGATGCAGACTATCGGGGTGAGATCAAGGTGTTACTTATTAACCTTTCTAATCAAGATTTTGTTATTGAAGATGGCAAAAGAATTGCCCAGCTAGTGGTCGCCCCCTGCACGCAAGTGACCTGGACGCCTGTCATTGACCTAGATACTACAGCAAGGGGCAAGGGAGGCTATGGCAGCACAGGGATAGCGTAGTAAACCAGTTTTTTATATACACTAAAAGCCCAAATAACCATGAACCTCATCATTCCCATGGCAGGCAAGGGCAAGCGAATGCGCCCTCATACACTGACTACGCTCAAGCCTTTGATTCCTATTGCAGGCAAGCCTATTGTAGCGCGATTGGTGGAGGAGTTAAGTGCAGTATATGTAACTCCTATTCATACCATTGGCTTTGTGGTAAGCGAACTAGAAGTGGAAATACAAGCACAGCTCACTCACGTGGCCCAGCGCATCGGTGCACAAGCCAAGTTCTATATACAGCCCCAACCACAGGGCACTGCACATGCGGTGCTTTGTGCTCAGGAGCTACTAAAAGGCCCAGTGATTGTGGCTTTTGCTGATACCCTTTTTAAGAGCAGCTTCACCCTTGACACAGCGCAGGAAAGTGTGATATGGACCAAAAGAGTGCAAAATCCCTCTGCTTTTGGCGTCATCAAGCTCAATGAAGAAGGGATAGTAACAGGCTTCGTGGAAAAGCCTTCCAGTTTTGTCTCTGACCTAGCTATCATTGGAATTTACTATTTCCGAGAGGGCACACAACTTAACGAAGGGCTCCAAAACCTGATAGACCAGCCTAGGCAGCGGAATGGTGAATACGAACTGACAGCTACCTTGGGAGCCATGAGAACAGCAGGCGTAAAGTTCACAATCCAAGAAGTGGAGGAATGGCTCGATTGTGGTAACAAAGAGGCAACACTGCATGCCAACCAGCATTTTCTGACCCTCTTGCAAGAGGACAAGGACTTGATAGCGCCTACTGCACAGATATATGACAGCGTTATCATCCCACCTGTGTACTTAGGAGATCAGGTAGTAGTCAGGAATACGGTTCTAGGACCTTATGTTTCTGTAGGCAGCCATTCCTATATTAAAGATGCCCGAATACAGCACAGCATCATTCAGGCACATAGCACTATCAAGAATGCTAATTTGAACAACTCCATGCTGGGCAATCACGTCTACCTTACAGGCAGTAGCAGTACTGTGAACATAGGGGACTACAATACAATTCAATACTCCTAGGTTAGCTAAGCAGTTGTTTTGGATTATCTACTCACACCCCTCTATTCAACACAGTAAAGGCAAGGCCTTGCAATGCTTCTACTACCTGAGGTAGGCCTAGCTGCTCGGCTAAAGGAATATATGATACCGTTGCAAAATTAGGTTTTAGCTCCCTAGATAGCTTTTAAACGCGTATTTCCTTGAGTTTTGCAACGGTATCAATAGATTTTTTTCATCTCTTTTCATCAAAGTGCGAAACTCTTGGAGGTCACGCAATTAGATTATGGTGACTCCCTTCAAGGACTCTATCTTCTTTTGCTCATCTTCAATACCCCTACAGGTAATTCATTGTCTACTTTGATTTTTTTATCGTTCTTTACACTTCCCCTTAAATGAGGTAGGTTAGTAATCTTACTCCCTAAAAAACAGTTTAGTCCGTTTTTAGGAATCTCATGAAGGGTTTTCAAGAAAATTTGTAACCCTAAGATATTGTCTATATCCTCAGTTTTTGCGAGAGTTTTATGAAATGATGCCATTGCAAAGCCGGGTACTTAGCTCCCTTTCTAGCTTGTGAATAAAGCTTCTGTCGATCTTTGCAACGGTTCCAAACTGTAGGGAAGCCAAGGTCAGTAATGGCTACGAAGAAGCAAGCTCTATGTGCGGAAGACAAAAATATGATCCTATTATCCCGAAATCCAAGGATTGGCCTGTAGTACGCCTTAATAGGCAGCGCCGGGCTTTTATGCAGGCTGTTATTGACCAGTCGACAAAAAGTCTGCTGGTTCATCATGGAGAAGACGAGGCTTTGCACACCCTACTTAGCAAGACGTTGGCCATGGAAGAGGCACGTATCCAAAGGAAATCTTGGAAGGCAGATCCCCCTGATGAGCAGTATTTCTGGAAGCGCGTAGCTACATATTTGTCTGGTAAAGGCAATCTTCCTTTGCCTACTGTTTTAAAAAAGATAATCAAGCGTTATGCCTTTGAGATAGCAGGCCGGTTTTATAGCTCACACTACCGACTGGCCCAGCAGGCAATTGCCTATACCCTAGCCAGGCTACTACATCCCGTTAAGCTAAGTGGATTACATACACCGACACAGATACAGCAAAGGCTACAAAATAAGATTCACATTACAGGCAATATCACACAGCTGAGGCAACTAGCACGTGTGGGTACCATTATCATGGTGCCCACACATTTCAGTCATCTTGACTCTATGCTTATTGCCTGGGTGCTGCGTACACTAGGCCTTCCTCCTTTTATTTATGGGGCTGGATTGAACCTATTTAATAGTAGATTTTTTGCCTACTTCATGGAGAAAGTAGGGACTTACAAGGTGGATCGTCGCAAAAAGAATCTGCCTTACCTGACCACCCTAAAGGCTTATTCAAGCCTGGCCTTACAGTGGGGTTGTCATAGTTTGTTTTATCCAGGTGGAACACGTTCTAGGTCAGGAGCAATAGAGCAAAATCTGAAGCTAGGCCTGTTAGGAACTGCTATAGAAGCCCAGCAGCGTAACTATGAGAAGCATGGCCGAGGTGCTTGCAAATTATTCGTAGTTCCAGTAGTATTTAACTACCCCTTTGTGCTAGAAGCACCATGGCTCATCAAAGGCCATTTGGCTACCAACACACAATCCTCTCTTGACGGGGCTCAGGAAGATTATTCTCAGATGTATAACATGCTCAAACTAGCTGCCAACTTTCTTACTAAAGACTCCCACATCTCTGTATCTATAGGGCAAGCCATGGACTTGCTAGGAAATGTAGTAGACGAGAAAGGTAATAGTTACAACTCTCAGGGAGAGCTTGTTGATAGCTATAATGATTTTTGTCATAAAGGAGCCGATGCGACTTCTAGCTCCAGAGAAGAGAGGTACACAAGGCAGTTAGGCCAGGCTATTGTAAAAGCCTATTACCAGAGCAGTTGCGTACTAGCCAGCCAATTGATAGCTTATGCTGCCTTTGAGTTGCTCAAGAAAAAGCATGCAAACCTGACCTGGAAAGAGTTGCTGCAGCTGCCTGCTGAAGCGCTAATAATTCCTTATGCAACACTGGAGCATACTTTTGCCCAATTACGGGCTGTTATTCTTCAACTACACCAAGCAGGTAAGGTACAGGTGGAGGAATATTTAAAGGAAGGAAACATTGCCACCATGGTCAAGCATGGTTTGGAAAATGTAGGTATCTATCATGCTAAAAAGCCTTTGTTCCAAAACAAAGCAGGAGACATCACCACCCAAGACCTAAGTACATTGTTGTATTATCATAATAGGCTCACAGGCTATGATCTCGAAAAGCATGTCGAATGACCTTGTGGGCGTTATTGGTGCAGGCAGTTTTGGTACTGCCGTTGCCAACCTACTAGCGTACAATGCCAATGTACTGGTGTATGTCCGTAGGAAAGAGGCAGTAGAGGCTATAAAACAAAGCCGCACAGCTGCTGGGCAACAGCTAGCCCCTAACGTTACCCCTACGAATTCCCTGGAAGAAGTGGCAAGGCGCTGTACCGTCATCTTTCCCATGCTGCCTTCAGAGCACTTTAGAACTATGGTACAAGAGCTGGCTCCTTTGCTTCAGCCTCACCATATACTGATCCATGGTACAAAAGGCCTGGATGTGCATTGGCCACAAGCAACAGCCTCTGAAGCATTGCCTAATCTTTCTAGAAGCAATGTAAAGACCATGAGCGAGGTGATACAAGAGGAGACCGGGCTACAGCACGTGGGATGCATGGCCGGGCCTAACTTGGCCCGAGAATTGGCCCAAGGACAGCCGGCGGCGGCTGTTGTTGCAAGTCCTTCAGAAGAGGTCATTGCAACAGGAAAAAGGTTATTAAAAAGTGAACGCTTTCAGGTCTGTAGCAGCAAAGGATTGCTAGGTGTGGAGTTGTGTGGTGTTTTAAAAAATATCATGGCTATTGGCGCAGGCTGCCTCAGCGGCTTGGGTTATGGCGAAAATGCTAAAGCCCTATTGGTGAGCCGAGGAATAGTAGAGATGGTGCATATCGGCCAAGCTATGGGTGCCAGTATAGCGCCTTTTATGGGCCTCGCAGGCATCGGCGATTTGGTAGCTACTTGTTTCAGCGGTTTAAGTAGGAATTATAAGGTTGGCTATCAGCTGGCACAAGGAAGAACCTTGGCTCAGATTCTACAAAGCTCTGAAGAAACAATTGAAGGGATCCATACAGTGAAAGTTATCCGCAGCCTAACCAACCACTATCAGATGCGCGCACCCATCACTGAAACGATATACCGCGTGCTTTTTAAGGGCCTTCTTGTACAAGATGCCATTCACTACCTCATGAAATATCCTATGAATGTGGATGTAGATTTTCTCTAAAACCCGCACTAGATTTATGATCTGCTGCCCCTAGATAAATAAACCATGTCTAACCTAATTCGTCTACTTCCAGACGCTATTGCCAACCAAATTGCTGCAGGCGAGGTGGTACAGCGACCTTCTTCAGTGGTCAAGGAATTGCTAGAAAATGCTATTGACGCTGGCAGCAGTGCCATCAAAGTGGCTATCAAAGACGCAGGAAGAACCCTAATCCAGGTCATTGATAATGGCAGCGGCATGGCAGAAGTAGATGCCAGGATGAGCTTTGAAAAGCACGCTACTTCCAAAATCAGCACTGCAGCAGATCTTTTTAACATCCAGACAATGGGATTTAGGGGAGAAGCACTAGCTTCGGTTGCTGCTGTAGCTCAGGTAGAAATGGAAACCTGCCCCAAGGAGGGTGAGCTAGGCACGCGCATTGTTATTGAAGGTTCCTCTGTCAAGTCACAAACACCTATTGTAACCTCCCAAGGCACCAAAATCAGTGTCAAGAACCTTTTTTTCAACGTACCAGCCCGAAGGAACTTCTTGAAGTCCAATCCCATTGAAGCCAAACACATCATTGAAGAGTTTCAGCGAGTTGCTTTGGCAAGGCCTGATATTGCCTTTTCTCTTTATCAGAACGAAACTGAAACTTACCAATTACCTGCTACTAAGCTCAGCCACCGGATTATCCATCTGTTTGGAGAAGCCTATAAGAAGCAACTTATTCCCTGCCAAGAGGCAACTGACTCGCTTAAAATTCAAGGCTATATTGGCAAACCAGCCTATGCCAAGAAAACGCGTGGCGAACAGTTCTTTTTTGTTAACCAACGCTTTATCAAAAGTGCCTACTTACACTATGCTGTCAAAAGTGCCTTTGAAGAATCCTTGCCTCAAGACGCTTTTCCTTTTTACGTCTTATTTATTGACATTGCCCCTGCCCACATCGACGTCAACGTTCATCCTACCAAAACAGAAATCAAATTTGAGGACGAGCGGATGGTTTATTCTATTTTGGTATCAACAATTAAAAGAGCCTTAGCTGTCCACCACATTACACCTTCTATTGATTTTGAACAAAATATCAACTTCAATCCCTTTGCAGCTCCTCAACCAATAAAATTGCCACAACATAGCAACCTTACAGAAAAAAATTATGCACAGCCCGAAAGTCATAGCAGTTCCAAGCAAGAAGGAGCAAAGGACTGGAAAAAGCTTTTTCAAAGTCTGGAGCAAGACCTAGCTGAGGTTAACGCTGAACAGACCACTATGCTTCATTCATCAAGGGCTGCTAACGCATCTGAGCCCGCAGACGCCTCCTTAGAGCATATCGCTGCAGAAGCAGTCAAAATACAATTACATGAAAGGTATCTACTGGCACAGGTCAAGTCAGGATTGCTGCTGATTGAACAAAGTGCTGCCCATGAGCGGATTCTTTATGAGCGCTACTTGCAGTCGCCGAAGCATAAAACCGGAAACGCACAGCAGCTACTCTTTCCTGTTCATGTCTCACTCAATCCCGCTGATCTTGTATTGGTCAGCGCTTGTGAAGCAGAAATTCGTGCCTTAGGATTTGTATTAGAAGCCTTTGGCAAAGACAGCCTCATCATCTCTGGTTGCCCAACAGAAGTAGCCAACCATGACCCCAAACAGCTTCTGGAAGGTCTTATAGAACAGTTCAAATGGAACAAGGCGCAGCTTTCGCTTCCCACCCAAGAGAACCTGGCGCGATCGTTGGCCAAGCGCGCTTGTATTCAGCCAGGCAAAAAGCTACAGCAAGAAGAAGTCAATATGCTGGTGGACCAACTTTTTGCTTGCACCCATCCTAACTACACACCAGCAGGGCGTAAGACTTTTGTGGTGATGACGCTCGAGGCTATCAACACCATTTTTCAGAAGTAGTGAGTTAAAACCTCTACCACCTATTCTAACCTTAGAGTGATAGGAATACCCTGCCCTTAAATTGGATCAGGGAGTCCTCTTGAACCCATAGGAGGCACCTAGGGCTACGCCATAAGCCTTGCTCACACATGGCTCCATGCCCCAACCACACAGAGAAAAGTGGAGCGCAAGTGCGCTACCTTTTTTGCCCCTACCCTGCTTGCAGGGGCGGGTGCTGCTTGGACCAAGACACTACCTTACTCCACTAGCTACCTATCCAAGTGTAGATCGAAGCGCAGATGCCTTGCAAGGATGCGCTGTTTTGGCTACTTGATTAATATTCTCTGTAATCTGAAGTACCCAGCATGCGCTGGGCGCCCAAGGAACCAAGAACAAGTGCCAAGGCTCCAAGTGCCAAAGCCTTAGAACTTCCGGAGGCACGACACACCGTCGAAGTCGTCGTAGACGCGGTAGTCGTGGTTGACGCTGAGGCCCCTAGAGGAAAAACCCCCAACAGCGACGGGCCACTTGTGGTCTATCTGCTCTTGGCACACGGTGTAGGTACCAGGAGTCTCTGGATAGAGCCGTTGTCCTGTACGAACGTACTCCACCAAGATCACTGTGGCTGCCTCTAAGGCATGCGGTAGCGCATAAGGAAGATCTGTTCTTTGCGCATGCTCAGCAACCAAGGCACGTTGGTCTGAATACGCCTTACCCCGGCTATCTGGAACTAAATCCCGAGTCATTAAGACCCACGAGGAACCGCTAGGAGACTGAGCGCCTAACGCCTGTTGGATATTATCATTATAACTCCTGTACTGTGTCTTGTGGCCCCCGCTATGGGGTCTTTTTATCAGGTTACTAAGCAAGTCTAACGTAAAGGGGCGCCCATTCACTGTGGCCGGAATCAGCACCAGCAGGTGCGTGTCTCCTACTTGTTTCCCTGGCCAGAATGGGCACGGGCTCTTTAATATCGCTCCGATGTCTTCAGGCAACGGCGGCTCTTCGCCTACCTCCCCAAAGTATTGCTCCCACGCTTGCTTACCAAATGCTCCCACAGGCACCGCTGTGGCTGCTAGCGCTGCCTCTTGCTCCTTTTGTTGCTCCTCTAGCTTGGCCAGTTGCTCGAGAAGTTTTGCCTGTTCTTTATCGCGCTGCGCCTCTCTTTGTGCTTGGGCTGCTTGTTGTGCTGCTATAAACGCCGCCTTCTCTTGCTCTGCTGCTTTCAGTTGGGAGGCATAGGTCTCCTGCAATTCTTGCTTTTCTTTGGCTAATTGCTCCTGCGCTTGCGCACTTAATGTCTTGCTCAATAACAGCACTTCGTTTTTTCTCCGAAGCATCTCGTCACGCTCTGCAACGATTTGTGCTTCCCTCTCGTCGTAAGCTTTGCTGCTCTGCTCCATGCTCTCACGCATCTCTGCTAGCATCTCATCAAATCTACTTGCTTGCTCCTTGATTTGCCTTTGCGTCTCTTGCTTTTGAGCCTCTATAATGCCTACCAGTTCTTCAATCCGACCTTGTGCTGCTCGGAGCTTTGCCGCTGTTTCCTCCTCTTGCTGCTTCCGAGCTTCATAACGAGCCTCTGAGGAGGTATAATAATTCCTTAGCGAAACCATGTCCAGACTGTGATCTTCTGATGGGAAGTGTGCTGTTATGGCTTCTAATTCTGCTAATAACTGCCCTGCTAATGAAAAGTTCTCAAAATGGCAATACTCCTTGTACGCATCCACTCGCTTTTGAATGCTATTTTGTAAGCTTAATTTGCTCGTCATCAAGAGCCGCTCTACTGTGATATTATCAATCACACTTAAACCCTTTAGGTGACTAAAACACGCCTGGGAGCCAGCAAAGTCTCCCCGTTCCACAAGCCCTTGGATCTCTTGTCCCATATGCTCCACGATCCGTACCAACTGCTTTTCATCGGTGTCTGTTAATACTGTCTGAAAGATCTTATCCGGGGTTGCTATCGAAGGTAAGCCTGAAATCTCTTCAAGGCATTGCTCGCGAGACCAAAAATCTTCTTTCCCTCCACGCTCTAAGGGGTCTGAGAGAAACAACCGGCCTGTTAATACTTGCATGATATCTGGGGTACCGTCTATAATCCAGGCCTTCAGATCATTGATATCTGTGTCTGGGGGAGCTTGAGAAACACACAATAATAGCGAATCTTTATACTTTTCTAGATTCGATGCATTCCCAAACAGGTTCGAACAGATCTTTAACATGTCTGTCAAACCCCGGCCACGGTCCGCACGTAGGCTGTGATAATTGATCATTATAATGACCTTCACACTTTTTGCACGCTTCAGTGCTGTCTTGATGTTGACTGCATTGGCTATGTTGATCTCTGAGCCTCTGTTATCTAAAAAGCCAGGACAGTCGCAATACGTAAACCCGTCCTCAGGCGCTACTTCTATCTGAGGCATGAAGGTCTTGGATTGCTTGGTGTGACCTATCTTCATGATCTCATCATAAGAACCGCCCGCTGCTTTGGACTTGACGACAACCATCTTGTCAAGCCCTGTATACCCTAGTTCCTTGGGTGCTTTTAGCTCCATGTCACATCCTGATAGGTAGTTCACAAACGTGCTCTTACCGGCCCCTGTGTTGCCGATCACAATCACGGCATCTTTATCTAGTATCTTCTCTGAATACTTATTCCCATATCTCACACACGTGGTTAACAAATCTATGCTCTCTGATTCACTCAAAACACAAGCAGGATTGGCTAACTTCTTGGGTATCAGGGGACATGCTTCTTCAGCAGGGACAGTAAGGTCTACCTCCTCTTCTTGGGGCTTGGGCGTACGCACAGGATTGGCCAGCTTCTCGACTCTCAGGGGGCATGCTGCTTCAAGAGGGCCATGAAGCTCTACCTCCTCTCCTTGGGGCTTAGGCGTACTAATAGGATTTGCTTCAAGAGGGCCATGAAGAGCCACATCCTCTTCTTGCGGCTTCTGGATACGCATACGAGGAGGAGTGGATAGAGGTGCGTGAACACTGCCAGACGGCTTACTGGGCCTATTGGCCTTACGCTGTAAACAGATCTTTGTCGATACATCGATGCGACCGTCCTTGCTCCCCCACACACGCCCTTTCTCTGTGCTCCCGTGCAGCACCAGCGCCGAATGCGTATGGGCCGCAGCAACGCTACCTTGCTGACCCCTTGCATGCGCACTCTTTTTTTCTACACCTACTGCACCGCCAAGACCGCTAAGAACCTCTAAGCCGTTCGCCTGGATCGCTGCTTGCAGTGCACTGAAGTCAGTATATTGACTGAGCCCGTCAATCTTATAGCGTGCATCCGCTGCTACATGCGTGATTGTACAAGTCGCTCTCTTGGGCGATATATCCCACTTCTCCGCTTCATAGTCTTTATAAGTAAATCCCTCTGGTATATGAAATACCACGGTTTGGCTGCTGTCGCCCGACATCTGAAGTCTTGGGCCCGCATACCAACCCTCCTTCTTCTCTTCTTCCTCCTTCTTCTCCTCTTCCCCTTTTTGCATCCCTCCCTTGAGGCCTTGTTGGCCTATGTATACGTACTTAGACGCATACGGAGCATGAACACCATCCAGCACATGAATATGACTTTTGATCGCCAAGGGATGCTTACCTTGAAAACGCGCTAAAGATGCGCCTACATCTGCCGCACACACGATGGGAAGCGTCATCTCCCGAGAGCAAGAACCTATGCTCTCCTTTACCCTAGCTATCCATTGCCCATCTGCTTGGCTACATACTACCTGCGCACCACAGGAAGTGGCAAAGGGCCCGTAGGAGGCCGGGACCTGGGGAACAGCCTTGGAAGGAGACTTGGAGCAATGCACAGGGCCTGGAGCACTAGCTATGAGCGTAGGCACACTATCAGCCGTTTGCGCAGGCTTATCTTGAACACGACGCGCCAGGGACGCCCTGTCCAAGACTCCATGGCCAGACTTGTTAAAAGTACGCGCATCAGGCTCTTTTGTACCTGTGGTTGGCCTAGGGGCAGAGAGGCTAGCAGAGGAACGCTGCGGGGTGAAGTGAGCAACACTAGGAACAGGTGCAGAAGAAACTTCATGCAATAGCGAGTCTGCTAGTTCACCCGACAATGCACTAGCTAACGAACTATGTGGTTTATTAGAACCTGCAGCGGGTAGTGCCCTAGACGGTGTAGCAGGTGCAGCACCCTTTTTATGCGCAGTAGCCTTGCGCGTAGTCTCGAGATGCGCTGCTTCAGCTTCTAGGTTCAAATTCGTCCCACAACTCTGCAACAACAGAGTAAAAAGAAGAAGCGTTGCTATAAATCTTTGGTACTGGGTATATATCATACAATATGCTTCTAAAAGAAGCGAGTAAGGTTGTTAATTATCTATAATGATGAATAATGTAAGCACAATGATACCCTGAGATTATTGCAAAGCCTCAGGACCCTTCTACACTTTCTTGTTAAAGGGTATTGTAGGATCCATCAACTTCGCAATGTAAGTAAATCTTTTTTGCAGTAATCTCAAAATTTTTTCCAAAACTGTTCTTCAGTTGTCTCCCACATATAACAATTATAGCCTTCTAAAAAGCCCAAACAGCATGATTACTGCGTAACCAACAAACCCTATGGATAAACTTCCCTATCTGGCCGTGGATGCGCATGGTATGCCGCACATAGGGTTGATTACGAAGGGTCCCCAAGCTGATTGCAAACAGGCGGGCAAGCTCATAAGTTCAAGGGATGGCCCCTATTATTCCTGCTAGAAAGAACAGAAGTCGACCACGTCCCTACGACAAAGGGAGTTACAAGCTGCGGCACGTGGTAGCAAACACAATACTGCGAGTCAAAAGGTGGCGGGGCATAGCGACCCGGTATGCTAAAAATGCTAGCTCATTCCTAACCGCAGTCCACATTAGGTGCCTTGCTCTATGGTTAAACATCTCCTGATAACTCTATCTAGCGGTAAATCCCGCCAAGGAGCACCGGTCTTCAGTATCTACAAGATCGCATTGAAGAAATTGTGATTATCTTTAGCTGTTACCCCTTCATGATAAAAGGCATGACAACAGCATGAGAAGAGCTCCAATGGTATTATCTCATAACTTGCAACAAGCTTCACAGAGCGTACTATAGCCTGCGTTGCGGTTAGCATAGCTGTCAGCTGCTTAGAGCGCACTGGAGTTTAACTTTGCTATGATTGCAAACTCAATCAATACCCAATATCTTTCAACCATCCTATCGGAAAATGTCACAATGCAATGACCATATTCTCTAAAACATCTCCTTACAAACCTTTCTCTAGGAAAGTCCGCTTAGCTTTGGTGATAATCTCTTTAGAACTTTTGGGCTATGCCTGTGCCCAAATCATACACCCTGAAGGAGGACCCAAAGACACCGTTGCTCCTAAAATCCTCAAGTCTTATCCCCTCCATGAGAGTAGTGGCTTTAAGGGAAAAAAAATAAAACTAGTTTTTGATAAAGAAATCCAGGTACAAGACATCTATAATAGGCTAGTGGTTACGCCTAAATTGAAAAAGCTAGAAGGTGAGCCTAGCTATACATACAAAGTGCGGGGCAATAGCCTACAAATCACGCTAGAGAGTCCTTTAGAAGAGGAAACGACCTACACTTTTAACTTTAATGATGCCATCAAAGACATTACAGAGGGAAACATTGCAGCAGATCCAGTGCTGACTTTTAGTACAGGAGACCATATAGACTCCATGTATGTAGCAGGGCAAATTAGCTACCTCATGACTGATCAGCCAGCTTCCAAAGCTTTTGTTACACTTTACAAGGTGAATGATGATGGCCTCGACATCTTTAAAGATCAACCTGATTATTTCATCAAAGCAGACGATGAAGGATATTTTAAATTAGCGCATATCAAAAAGGGACACTACAGTATAGCTGCGAATAATAATGAAGAAAACCGGCTGGTCGTTGACCCTGGTTTAGATGAGTATGGATTTTTGAAAAACCCCATTGACCTGACTGAAACTTCTGCAGAAAACATTACATTACCCATCGTCAAAGCTGACGTCAGGGAATTTAAGCTCCAGAGCCAACAACCCCAGGATCAATATTTCGAACTTAGCTTTAGCAAGCCTGTGGTAGACTACACACTTGCCTTGGTGCGCGAGTCCAAGCGTTTTAAGGAAGCAGCTGAACTGTATAGCAATTTGGTAGACGATAAGCAGGCTATAAGAGTTTACAATACACTTGGACTCCTGGAAGAGGATGGTCTAGAAGCCCAGCTGACAGCCAAAGAGGCCTTGGGACACGTAATTGAGGAAAGCATTACCATCAACTTTAGGGAAGGAAGGAGCCGTAAGAACCCTGTATCCCACACATTTTCGCCTGCTTCTGGTACCGAGATCAAGCCTGTTTTTGTGGGTACTATGACTTTGAACAAGCCTGTAAAGGAAGTAATGGTAGACCGCATATTTTTTGTGTTCAACGGCCAAGAAACAGTTAGCTTCAGCACTGAGGATCTACAGCTCAGTACTCACCGTGATGTAATTACCTTCAAAAAGCAGCTTGACCCAAAGATGCTCGACCACAAAAAAAGCAAAGAAAAAGATGTGGTAGGTAAGGAGCAGCAAGGCCTTGTCTTGCACATGGCTGAAGGGGCTTTTGTTACAGTAGAAGGGGAAAGTAGTAAAGCAATGCGCTACAACTATAGCTTTAAGAATCCCAAAGAATATGGTGTCATCCAAGGCACTGTGTACACCAACGCACCAGGTTTTATCGTTCAGCTACTTGATCTGGATTACAAGGTGCTTGATGAAATTAGAAACGAGCCTAACTATCAATTCAATGAGGTAGCTCCAGGAAACTACCTCCTACGCCTTTTAATATTGCAGAATAAGGATGAGGAGTGGTGCTTTGGCAACATCAAGCAAGGCAGAGAGCCCGATCCAGTAGTCTTGTACCCAGCCGTAGTGGCTGTAATTGCTAATTGGAAGATTGAGGATATTGACTTTAGTTATTGATAGTAATTAAAACCCTTTTGACTTTTGTAAACTTTTCCTTGCCGCTCCCTTTTTAGTAGTACAGCCAACGGGGCTGCGTTGGTGCCGCCAATCTTTAGGGTACACTTTGCTTACACCTAAAAAAGTGTGTTTATGTTACATTCAGAATAGCACGCACCACAAGGATTATATACAACCGAATAAAAAAAATAATTTCTATCCATCGCTTACAGGACTGCTCATAGGCTTGCTCCTAACCTCTGGATGCTTCCAAAATAAGGGGCTCCATATGATGGAGAATCAAGAAAAGGTAAGTTCTCTCATCCAAGCTGTAGATGGTGGGAATTCTAATCGTGTCTTTACATGCTTATGGCAAGGAGCAAATCCCAACCAAATAGATATGGATGATAGGGGGAGAACCTTACTGATGAAGGCTGTAGGTGCGGGTAACAAGGAAATGGCTCAACTGCTCCTGGATAAGGGGCACACCCTGAAGAAACAGATGAGGATGGCAGAATTGCACTGATCTACGCTGCAGAGGGCGGTCACATAGGAACTGCTAGGCTGTTCCTTGATAGGGGTGCAACTTGTCCTTCTATGAAGATAAGTATGGAGATACTGCGCTGACGTGTGCTGCAGGGCATCTAGAAGTCGCCCAGCTGCTTAGAGAGAGGGGAGCCAGAGAGAAGGAAGTGTGGGAATGTGTTATGGAGTAACCCCAATTTATTGCCTGTGAGGTTGAGCACATTACCTGTTTCAGCGTGCTTGTTTTATAGTTTTTTTAGAAGCCAGAGTAGCAAGCTTAGGGTAGTGCTTAGAATAAGGCTTGTGGTTATGGGTATATAGCATTTAAAGTTGCCTTTTTCTATCAAAACATCACCTGGCAGCTTTCCTAGCTCCATCTTAGGGAATAGGAGCCCTACTAACCCTGCGATTACTAGAATAATGCCAACAGTGATTAGTGTTTTAGGCATGATTAATCGTTTGGTAATGCCTTGGGCTGTGTATATACGTAGAGACTATCTATCAAGACTTTGTTTACTTTCAAGTCTTTCAAGTGTTTGACAAAGATAGCATAGAGCTTTTCCTGACTGACAAGGCCTTTCTTTGACACTTTCTCCACAGGAAGTTCAACAGGCTGTAGGTTGAGCTGGAGCAGGTACTTTAATAAGTTCCAACCACCACCCGTTACTTCTAGTGGTATTTTATGCGGAGGTTCTTCTGTAAAAATTTCTTGAGTATCATTCACAACAAAATGAACGGGGTAGTTGACTTCTGTGGTATATTCTTTGTTAAGGGCGTTAAAAAGCCAGAACACAACAGCCCCACTTACACAAAGCAAGATTACACGCCATCTATCTTTGTTTTCCAAAGCAGCAACTATTTATGTGTTGTTCAAACTTATTTATTTTTTTGACTTTCCCCTGCTGGATTCCAAGGAGATAGCTCCCTTGGAGACGGTTAATTTGGAACCTTTGTTGTCTACCTCTAGCGTTACAGTATCTTCTGCTACCTCGTACACTTTGCCATGTATGCCTCCAATCGTTACAAGCTGCTCGCCCTTTTTGATTTGCTCCAGAAGATTCCTTTGTTCCTTTTGTCGCCTTTGTTGTGGTCGAATCATAAAAAAGTAAAAAACTAATACGATAATTCCAATGAGGATATACTGGTGTATAGAACTTCCTTCGTTACTTGTTACTTGCAAGAGTATGTAGTTAAGCATGTTTTCGTGCGTTTATAGGCTATACAGGTTGTTTTATTGTGGACGATAATGCAAAAAATTGTTTTTGCGAACAAAAGCCTCTGTGGAAATCATTGTTGTTCTAGCTCTGCAGCTAGTTCATTGGCACCTGCTAACAGCTGCTTGGCTCTATCCATGGTTTCATTAATGACCTCTTGACTAGCAGCTTTAGCTTGGCTGGATACAGCATTTCTAGCATTAGCGAGAGACTTAAGGAATGCCTGTAGTTTTCTAGTATACTGTCTTATTTTATAGGTAAGTACATTTCTGGCGTTGGTCCCTTTGGTAGGAGCAAAAAGTATGCCTCCTACAATTCCTAGGACAATGCCAGAAAGTAGTACAAAGATGCTTGTTGAATTTTTATGCATGGTTAATTGAGGCTTTGTTCGATGAAAGGTAGCCATAGGATTCGTAGTGTTAGTTGACTTGTGATAAGGTGGCTGCAACAGCATCTAGCAGGCCATTGACGAATTGGCTGCTTTTGGGAGTGCTGTAAGTTTTGGAGAGTTCTATATATTCATCCATAGAGAC
Source organism: uncultured Cytophagales bacterium (assembly GCA_963705385.1). GTDB lineage: Bacteria > Bacteroidota > Bacteroidia > Cytophagales > Amoebophilaceae > MFD02979-c5. The sequence continues at coordinate 151,622 of OY970075.1, read as the reverse complement.
TTTTAAAGGTATATCGCTGAAATACAGCATTTCACACATAGCAAGTTTAATGATTGCCTTGTCTAACAATACAAGGCGGTCTACCGTCCAGTTCTTTGTCTTTTGTGTAATCAGTGTCTCTAAGTCTCGGTCTTTCTCTAAGGTCCTGGTTACCAAATTTGTGTAAAAATACTGTTCTTCCTCCCACGTCGCGCTTGAATCCAACATAATAAAATTAGTATTTTTTTCTGAACCTTGGTTAACCTGGCGTAAAACTGCGCGTACCATCTTTTTGACAATCTGCTTATGTGCTGTCCAACTTAGGTCTAAATCATTAAAAAATTCCTGAATAACTTCATTGTTGAAAATGAGATGCTCAATTAGATAAATTAGAAGCTGCTCTTCTTGTTGTGGTGAAGTTGGGGCTGCAAGGTGGCGTAGGAAAAGAAGGTTTTTTTTTACAAACTGGTTGTACCAGCTTTCTATGAAGTGAGGGTCTTTCTGCCAGTGAATAACCTTTGGTTGTACAAGCTTGATAAATGCATCATCAGCTTGCAGTCGCTGTAAAATACGGTTGTTGTGAAGCCCTGCCGTCAGTATACCGCTGTGCTGCTGGTTGAGCCTGGGCCTTTCAGCCTGCTTTTGGGCCACCTGAGCCCACTCAACGAGCAACTGTAAAATGCGCACACAAGCTTGATTGATTTCATCTGCTGCTTTTTCTAAGCCCCTTTTCAGCTTATGTAAGTCCTTGGCTGTTTCGCTTTTATAACTAGTAAGTACCTTCATGACGGCTTCTCTGACACGGCTGTTGTGGTGAGCAAAGTGAGTAGGAGGCGATTGTGGAGTTGCAAAGGAAGCTGTAAATAAGGCCAAAGCTTGCTGTTCTCCTTGGACCAGTTGTGTTTTGTCTTCTGGCGGATCAGCAAAGACATCAGGGATAAAGGCGTTGTGTATTTGGTCCAAAGCACAGGCATAATTGGCTTGTCTGGCTAGGTAAAAGGCATAGAGGTTGTGGGTAGCCTTGATGCGGATGAATCTACGGGTAAGGAATGATTTGCTTGTCAAAGAACTTGAAGGTTTTAAGCTTTTTAGTACGCCTATCTCTTCAATAAGGTGAGCGTTTGTGAGCTATATACGCATAAGGATTGGACCGATCAACGGTGCCTGCTAGGGCTATTGTTAATCCTTTGCTCAGCTATCTGTTGGGCTATTACTTGTGGGGGTAGCTTATTTTCCTCAGACTTGGCGAGCACTTCTCCACAAACTTCATAGATACGCTCGGTATATTGGTAGGCCAAATCACGCCTATAAGTATGATGCAGCTCAGTATGGATATTGATCAGCCCGCCTGCATTGATTAAAAAATCAGGTACATACACAATTCCTTTTTCAAATAACAAATGACTGTGGCGTTTTTCGTCCTCTAGCTGGTTATTGGCAGCACCTGCTATGATTGTACATTGCAACCTGGCAATGGTTGCGTCATTGAGCGTAGCACCTAGGGCACAAGGTGCGTAGACATCCAAATCCAGGTCATAAAATTCGTTCAGCGCTACTATTTGCACCTGATGTTGTTGAGCAAGGGTGGCTAACCTTTCTTGTACAATATCTGTCACATAGACCTTAGCACCTTCTTTACATAAGTGTTCTATCAAATAAGCTCCTACTTTGCCAACGCCTTCTACCCCTATTTTTTTGCCATGCAGGCTATCCGTACCATACACTTTTTTAACAGCAGCTTTGATACCTAGATAAGTGCCATATGCTGTGACAGGCGAAGGATCGTCACTGCCGCCCCGTGCGCTGGGCAGGGCATACACATGTCGAGTCTCTTGAGCAATGTGCTCCATGTCGTACATGGTGGTGTTGACATCCGGGGCAGTGATATATTTGCCATGCAGGGAGTCAACAAACTTTCCGTACTTTCTTAAAAGGGTCTCTGTTTTGACCTTATTGACATCACCCATGATCACTGCTTTTCCTCCCCCTAGGTTCAAGCCAGCCAGGGCTGCTTTGTAGGTCATCCCTTTAGAAAGCCTTAGCACATCTATCAGTGCCTCTTCATCGTGGGCATAGTCCCAGATGCGTGTTCCTCCTAAAGCAGGTCCTAAAGCCGTATTGTGGATGGCGATGATGACTTTGAGTCCTGTGGCCTTGTCGTAGCAGTAAACGACCTGCTCGTGTTCATCTTGTGTAAGCTTGCCAAAAACAGAGCTAGGTTTTTCCTCCCTCTGGATGTCATCTATTGCGTGCATTGCGTTGTAGATTTATTGCAGGGCCCAAAGTTAAGCTTTTTAGGATAGTAGAAACAGTATTTTGTGTTCCTATTTGTGCAGCGTTAGCCAGCTTACCTCAATAAGTACTGGGCAAATACATGTTTAAAAAATCACGCTATTTGGAAAAGATGGTCATGATCCTTTTTTGGGGCGTTTCTAAGACCTCATCTTTGGAGCTCTTGAAAGGTACCTAAGAAAAGAATAAAAAATTAGCCGTATGAGCTACACGATCAAATATACCAGCATAAAATGTTTCACTAGGCTAACAAGCTTAGCTTTGTTATTGGTCATGGCTAACTATACTGGCAATAAGGTTAAGCCGGACATAGTTGGTGATCCTATTCCCCGGCTGACGAGTCCTAATGTTACAAATACAGAAATTCCTGAAAAGCTTACAGTGAACATCGAAGGTAAAGGGGCCAATTCTGATAAAGTTAATTAACAACGACCCTGTAAAAGCATGTTTGGATAGGTACACAATTAGTGCTCAAATCACAGAGGCAAAGGATGCCGATGATAGGGAACGGCCAGGAGTACAGCTGTTTATAGCCTTGCTGGCGCCCACCTCTTTAAATTACAACTCCTGTGGCCTTTGCTGGTCCAGGTCTAGTACTTGAGGCAGGACAAGAGAAAGAGTTTTCACTAAGGCGCTCTTACAATATTAAATGTGCAAAAGTAGCACTTTGTCTAACTGATCCCGAGGGAAGCGAGCTGTTGAAGCAAACTCTTGATTGGAGCATTGGCCCAATCTCATCAGTTACAAGTGAAAGTTTGGAAGTTTCGGTAGCCCCAAGCAGAATTTTTTTGAAAGACCTAAAACATGGCACATTTTGGATAAGCGAAAGACTTCACGGAAGGTATGTAATAAAAGTTACAAATAAGGGTATAGGCGCCGTAAACCTAGGAACACTAAAACTCAGTTTCACAGAAAGGGCAAATGGATATAACGTCTCTAAAAAAGGAGTACCGATACCTTTACCGAATTCTGAAGACTATTTATTAGCAGAAAATGGGACATACAGCTTCCACCTTGAGGTCAATTCAACGCAAAACCTTTTACAAGACGCAATAGATCAATATAAACAAGGAAACAAGAAGCTTATTCTTACCTTGTGTTTAGAAAAACAAGGCAAAAATATCGCCTAAGCTACAGGTCAAGCATTCACTGTTAGTGTTCAAGAAGAAACGATGCAACCTTAAGGTTTTATACAGCTTAGCTTTGACCAAAGCAACCTGGATGTGGATAGCTAGCGCCAGCAATTAGCTAGGGCCTTTCTATGACCCTTCCAAAAGCTTTAACTTTGCTCCTCTAAAACCTTACCCTGCAGTATGCTTACCCTGATCAAGCGTGTTTTTACTTTGCTGATCCCTTTTTTGTGGAAAGGCAGCAGTAGCCGCGTTGCCACCCTTACCACCCTGGCCATTATCCTGGTCAACACGCTAGCCCACACTGCTGCACCTTGGCTGTTGGGTCAGCTCCTCAAGTACTATAACGAGCTGGAACTTGCCCGTGTACTGCTTATTGTTGCCCTGCTTGCGCTTTGCTGGTGTGCTAGGATTGTGTTAAACCAACTGCGTGAAATCGTGTTCTTTCGGGTAATCAACCAAGCTATCCGTGACATCCGCATGCAAGTTATCATGCATCTTCACAAAGTACCTCTCAAATCCTGGGAAGCCTACGGTGTCACAGAAGTCATCAGCGCCAATACCCGCGTGTCCATGAGCATCCGACATTTCATGAGTATTTCTTTTGTCACCATCATTCCGGCTATATTTAAAATAGGAGCATTTTCAGTAGCCATGTTCCATGTGAACCGTTGTACATGGTATTTTCTTCCCCTTGTATTGCTCACCTATGGCCCCGTATACTGGGGTATACGAAGCTTCTTGCAGTCTCGCCGCAACCTATGGGAGGCAACAGACAAAGTGATGACAGCCATGGACGATAGCTTGCACAACACGAGGTTCTTTAGGTTTCATTTGGAAACAGAACAAGCACGCTTAGACCAGTCCTTTGATACGGAAGCACAAGGATGGCTGCGCAACAATTTCCAACAATACAGCATCAACGTCGTCCAAGGCACCTTGTTCTCTGTCATCACAGGAGGGCTTATTGTACACTTAGTGCTGCTGTTGCGGGCTGGTCAGCTCACTATACCTGATTTTGTGATTATCGAAGGATATATCTTTTCTGTGTACAACCAGATGTACATGGTTACAAACCGGACTAGGAGCCTAGTAAGTAGCGTCACTGATTTGAAAAAGGTCTTGGATCTCCTTGACCTGCCTACTTACCAGGCTAGCCAACCCTTGCCAGCAGCCCAAACCACGTTGACCCAAACACAACCCATCCTACAAGCGCGCAATGTATCTTTTGCTTATGAGAAGCATGGACCAAGAGTCCTACAAGGTCTTTCTCTCGAGGTTTACAAAGGAGACAAGCTAGCCATCACAGGCGTGTCAGGCTCAGGCAAGAGTACGCTTTGTCATTTGTTGGCTGGTATCTACCAACCCCTACAAGGCGAGGTTTTGTTGTATGGGATCCCTATGCAGCAATTGAGTTTATCGACCATAGGCTACCATGTACACTTTGTTGCCCAAGAAGCTATCATCATAACCGGATCTATTGCTGACAACCTGGTGGCAGATCCACAAAAAGCACTGGCAACACCTTTAGCGTACCTCAAAGACCACATGCACCAACCTACTGGCAATGCAGGAGAAAAGTTGAGTGGTGGAGAAAAACAACGCATCCTGATTGCTCGCTGCCTTGCCTACAAACCAGCAGTACTCATTTTAGATGAAACCTTGAGCGCACTGGATGAAGCAGGTGCCCAAGACTTATTGAAACTTGTTTTAAAAGAGATACCTACTGTCATTCTGGTTACCCACCGGAGTTCTCTTGTTAAAGGCTTCACCCATATTTATCACCTGAAAGAGGGCCACCTCGTGGTAGCATAAACGCCAAGCGCTAGACTGTATAAAACTGATTCAACTCAAATGGCATGCACTTTAAACTCATAGCTCCTTATCAACCTGCAGGCGACCAACCTAAAGCCATTCAGCAGCTGGTTGAAGGCGTTAAGCGAGGCGAGACAGCACAAACACTGCTAGGCGTCACCGGATCAGGAAAAACTTTTACAATAGCCAACGTTATCAAGGAACTAGGCCGGCCAACCCTTGTCATTAGCCATAACAAAACCTTGGCAGCACAGCTGTATGGCGAGCTCAAGCAGTTCTTTTCAGAGAATGCAGTAGAATACTTTGTGTCTTATTATGATTACTACCAACCTGAGGCTTACATCCCTACTACCAATTTGTACATAGAAAAGGATCTGTCTATCAACCAGGAGCTGGAAAAGCTACGTTTAAGTGCTACCTCTGCGCTGCTCACAGGCAGAAGAGATGTCATTGTTGTAGCCTCTGTTTCGTGCATTTATGGTATTGGTAATCCTGAAGAGTTTGGAAAAAATGTGCTCCGTGTCAAAGTCGGAGATCAGATTCCACGCAACCAGCTGCTGCTCAGCTTTGTAGACATGCTCTACAGTAGAAATGACAAGGCATTTGAACGGGGTAACTTCAGGGTCAAAGGCGATACAGTGGACATCTTCTTGGCTTATGCAGATTATGCCTATCGTTTTTTCTTTTGGGGAGATGAGATTGAGGCTATCTACAGCATCAACCCCACTACAGGCACCAAGCTTGCTGAAGAACAAGACGTCGTTGTCTTTCCGGCTAACCTTTTTGTAACCAGCAAGGAAGGAGTGGAACAAGCCATCTATGAAATACAAGAAGACCTGGTGGCACAGATTCAGTTTTTTGAGGCGCAGCACCGTTTTGAAGAAGCCAAACGCATCAAAGAGAGGACCGAGCTAGACTTAGAGATGCTCCGGGAGCTAGGCTACTGCTCAGGCGTAGAAAACTATTCGCGCTATTTTGATAGGCGCCAGCCAGGAGTACGTCCTTTTTGTCTCATTGATTATTTTCCCAAAGATTATCTGATGGTGATCGATGAAAGCCATGTGACCATACCCCAGGTGAAGGCCATGTGGGGGGGGGATCGAGCTAGGAAGATCAATTTGGTGGATCATGCTTTTCGGCTTCCGGCTGCCTTGGACAATCGCCCCCTTAGCTTTAACGAGTTCGAGACTTTGATTAACCAAGTAATCTTTGTGAGTGCTACCCCCGCAGAATATGAGCTTAGGCTGTCAGAAGGCGTTGTAGTAGAGCAAATTATACGCCCTACTGGCCTGCTAGACCCAGAAATAGAAGTCAGGCCTAGTACCAACCAAATTGATGACTTACTCAATGAAGTAGAACAGCGGATCAAATGCAAAGACCGGGTATTGGTTACCACCTTGACCAAACGCATGGCAGAAGAGCTGACCAAGTACATGAGCCGGGTAGGAGTTAAATGCCGCTACATTCATTCTGAGGTGAAAACACTGGACCGCGTAGCACTATTGCGAGAGCTGCGCTTAGGGGTATTTGATGTATTGGTAGGGGTAAACCTGTTAAGGGAAGGACTAGACTTGCCTGAAGTCTCTTTAGTGGCTATTCTAGATGCAGACAAAGAAGGCTTTTTGCGCAATGTAAGATCGCTGATACAGACTATTGGGCGTGCAGCTAGGAATGAAAATGGCAAGGTCATTATGTACGCAGATAACATAACAGACTCGATAGAAAGGGCCATGAGTGAAACAAACAGGCGTAGAAGCCTTCAGTTGGCTCATAACCAAGCCCATAATATCACTCCCAAATCAGTTTATACAACTAAAGCAGCCATCTTAGAGCAAACTAAAGTAGCAGATAAAAAGGGCTATAAACAGTATTATGTAGAAGACGAACGGCTGAACCTGGCTGCAGACCCTATAGTAGCTTATATGAGTAAAGACCAGCTAGCGCAGCTCATGCGAGAAACCAAACGGAAGATGGAGGAAGCAGCCCAGGCACTGAACTTTATTGGAGCAGCTAGGTTGCGAGATGAGTTGATAGCCCTGGAAAATTTAATGACTGATAAAATTGAATAGTACATTTTCAAATTTTATGGGATAGCTTTTCTCTATGGGGCACTACTTTTTCGTCTCTCACACAAAAAAGTAACAAAAAAACTCACCGCTCCGGGCACGTAGCCGCCATGGCTGTGCCCTTGGGTTAGAAGCTTGATGGTGTCTGAGGCTGCCTAGCAGCCGAGTTGATCAAGCTTCTAGCCTCCTAGCCTTCCTACTAACCGGGTATCCTCTCCCTGTTTCTGCGATTTCTTGCAAGCCTACGTTTTTATTAAAAACCACCTCAGCGCTATCCTGACCTACATATGTCAGCGTTGACAAGCCTGGCATACTTCCTCAGGGTAACCAAATTCTCAAAGTCAACGACCTTGTTTTCTGCTAAGCGAATTTTGACCCTTCTAAAGTTTCCTGTTGCTTCCCAACCAGCAAGGTTGTAAAACGTAGCTCAAGGAGCTTTGAGTTCATCTACTTGGATGAATGAAATATCTTCTGTAGCCTTTATGATCACTAAGAGGATCAACACAATCCTTATCATACTTGACGTGTAATTGTGTGTGCTGCTTTTTTCGCTCTCCTTTTTCTCTTAACCATGTGCAAGGCACTACGAGTATAGGCATGCCAATCAGTATAAGGATTAACCTTGTTAGCTATTGCTTTGTTGTCCTCTGTGCAAGAAAAATCTAACTTCATTATTCTACAAAGCACTACGCGCCATCCTGAATCATGCGTTGAACTGTCTGGGTCCATGGGACAGGTGCAGTAGCACCATCATCATTAGCTTGCACCCACATGGACGCTCCTACGCATCAACAGCTCTGTTGCTGCCGTATGACCTTTTTGGGTAGCCTGTGCACGCTGCGGTGCAGCGGCCGGGCTGCTGTTTGCTAACTCTTGGTGTTCTGAGCTACCAAACTCAGAACTTTTACTTCCTCTGCTATCAGTCTCTTAGCGCATCCCTCTGCTCTGCTACTGCCCATTTTAGACGTCTAAAACTCCGTTTGTCAGTAAAAACTACAATTCCCTTTTGAGCTTCTCGAGCTCGTCAAGCCGCAAACCAGTAACAGATAAGATGGTGTCAAGCTCCATGTTTTGCAGCAGTAACCTTTTTGCTATGCCTACTTTCTCTTGCTGTATACCTTTTTCTAGGCCTTCTTTTATGCCTTTTTCTAGGCCTTCTTTTATACCTTTTTCTAGGCCTTCTTTTATGCCTTTTTCTAAGCCCTTCTGCTCTGCAGTATCTATGGCGTCGTTGTAGGTGGCTATTTGCTTATTATAATTTATGTATTCATTGCGCATCTCTGTAGTCATGTTCAAGACGCTCAGTCGCGCTGCTACTTTGCTCATGTAAGGCGATTTGAATTCTGGCCTTACATCTTCATGTTTCATGACATAAAGCCATTCATCCATTTCTTTCTCCAACTGATCATCAAATTGAGGAATAGAAATGAAAATGTACTCAGGAAGAATATCTATAGCATCATAAATCACCTGGCGCTCCTTGTCTTCAATATGAAAGCTCAGTTTTTCTTTACTCTCAGTTTCATGGAATATCGTTTTACCATGGTAGATTGTGCCATTGCCCAATTTGAAATAGAGCAAAGAGATGTGAAATACCTTTTTGATATTCAGATAATCTCTAGGGGCATCTAGTTGATCGACAATGAGCCTGGAAGTGTTAAAACAAGACTTATGAATAAAGCCTTTGGTAGTTTGCCGCTCAATCTCAATAATATATTTGGCATGATCAGTATCTTCGACAATCAGGTCAGCTAGGCTCTTCTTTTGCTCAAAGGTTTCTTTGTTACTCTCTGTATCAAGCAGCGCCAATATCTTGACTGGTTTATACCCTTGGTCAACGAGTAGTGCTGAAATAAAGCCTTCAATGATATCGTAATTGCCTTTATCACGCAGTAGATATTTGATGGCAAAGTCGAAACTGATCAGCTTATTCATGGTATGTAAAGATGTAAAACTACCGTGGATATAACCAACTATATCCGGCTCATTTGTTGCCAAGCTTGGAAGGCCCTATTGTCACCCTAAGCCCTCAGCAGCCCCTGCACCCTGCTGTGCACGGGCTGCTGTTTGCTAACTCTTGGTGTTCTGAGTTACCAAACTCAGGACTTTTACTTCCTCTGCTATCAGTCTCTTAGCGCATCCCTCTGCTACTGCCCATTTTAGACGTCTAAAACTCCGTTTGTCAGTAAAAACTACAATTCCCTTTTGAGCTTCTCGAGCTCATCAAGCCGCAAACCAGTAACAGATAAGATGGTGTCAAGCTCTATGTTTTGCAGCAGTAACCTTTTTGCTATGACTACTTTCTCTTGCTGTATACCTTTTTCTAGGCCTTCTTTTATGCCTTCTTTTATGCCTTTTTCTAAGCCCTTCTGCTCTGCAGTATCTATGGCGTCGTTGTAGGTGGCTATTTGCTTATTATAATTTATGTATTCATTGCGCATCTCTGTAGTCATGTTCAAGACGCTCAGCCGCGCTGCTACTTTGCTCATGTAAGGCGATTTGAATTCTGGCCTTACATCTTCATGTTTCATAACATAAAGCCATTCATCCATTTCTTTCTCCAATTGATCATCAAATTGGGGAATAGAAATAAAAATGTACTCAGGAAGGATATCTATAGCATCATAAATCACCTGGCGCTCCTTGTCTTCAATATGAAAACTCAGTTTTTCTTTACTCTCAGTTTCATGGAATATCGTTTTACCATGGTAGATTGTGCCATTGCCCAATTTGAAATAGAGCAATGAGATGTGAAATACCTTCTTGATATTCAGGTAATCTCTAGGGGCATCTAGTTGATCGACAATAAGCCTGGAAGTGTTAAAACAAGACTTATGGATAAAGCCTTTGGTAGTTTGTCTTTCGATCTCAATAATGTATTTGGCATGATCAGTATCTTCCACAATCAGGTCAGCTAGGCTCTTTTTCTGCTCAAAGGTTTCTTTGTTACTCTCTGTATCAAGCAGCGCCAATATCTTGACTGGTTTATACCCCTGGTCAATGAGTAGGGCTGAAATAAAGCCTTCAATGATATCGTAATTGCCTTTATCACGCAGTAGATATTTGATGGCAAAGTCGAAACTGATCAGTTTATTCATGGTATGTAAAGATGTAAAACTACCGTGGATATAACCAACTATATCCGGCTCATTTGCTGCCAAGCTTGGAAGGCCCTATTGTCACCCTAAGCCCTCAGCAGCCCCTGCACCCTGCCGCAGCAGCGGCCGGGCTGCTGCACAGCTGTCTTGCGTTTATAATGCAGGGCCCTGTCTTAGGCCTACTTTACCGATCAAAATATTGAGCTACCCGCATGCCTACTTGGGATAGGTAGCCTATCCTAGATGCATTTTAAGCAGCTTTACAAATCGCTGCACCTCTGCCTGAGGCCATTCTCCCAACATTACAGGTTCTCCTGCAGTGGGGTAGAGCACCAGGCGCTGGTAGCCAGTCCGGCTAGAAAGAACAACCAAAGGTGTATGCAAGAGTTGAGGTACAATAACAGGAATAAGCCTTTTATCTCTAGTAGCTAGGTAGTCCTCGATAAGCTGCACTAAGGATAATTTTCCGAGCGCCTTGACGACAGCATCGCGAACGATCCAGTCTGAACCCCCGCGGCCTGCAGGAGTGGCTCCAGGGTGGCCAGGCTGGGGGCTACTGCCAGCTGCCCGAGCGCGGAGACGGTGGGCTCGCGAACTTCTGAATCGCTATCTCCCGCAGCCTGAAGGAGCGGCTGCAGGATATCTGGAGCCAGGATGGGGGCTGCTCTTACCAGGTCCCCGAGCGCAGAGACGGCGGCCTCGCGAAGGTTCCAGTCTGAATCTCCCGCAGCCTGAAGGAGCCCTTCTAGGATGGCTGGAGCCAGGCTGGGAGCTACTCCTACCAGCTGCCCAAGCGCAGAGATGGCGGCATCGCGAACGTTCCTATCTGAATCTCCCGCGGCCTGAAGGAGCCGCTCCAGTTTAAATCCTTCATCTCCAACCATATCTCCTCCAGGTTCGTACTCAGAAACACCTTCATCGCCGTGCATCCCTCCCTGCAAGCCTTGCCTGCCTACATAGACAAATTCGGCTAACCCTTGCTTGGCTACATGCAACAGTTGCGCTACCCGCCCTGCTTCATAGCCCAGGAGCGCTGCTACCTGGCAGTCAGGCGCACAGACAACAGGCAGTACCACCTGGCTGGTGCGCATGCCCTATATGCTCGGTTACTTGCGCTTGCCACTGCCCCTCTCTTTGCTATAGCGCTACTTCCTTCCCTCCTGAAGCAGTCAAGTGCTGCGCTGGCGCAGCGCCTGCTGCCTCAGCCTTGGCTAGAGGAGCGCTAGCCATGGTTTTGATGAATAGTACTGTACTCAGCGCACACCAACACGCAGCTGAGCTAAAAAAGGCTTATAGAATGAGGGCTTAGGTCGCTCAAGGGGAGGTTTCACCAGTAAAATAGATGCAGTCAACCAGGATGGTATTTCCTTTAACCTCTAAATTAAGCGGCCATCAGACTCCCGATAGCAAGGATGGGTCTTGACTGCTTAGGGGTCAAAGTGCACAGGATGTATTGGCTGCTAGGGCCTAAGCAAGTAAAATGATTCTAGCACCCATAGAACTATTAGGTAGCCAGGCTGTCCTTCCTAATCATCAGTGTTCATGGACAAAGGGACTTACAAACAAAGGTGATAGCGCTTGAATAGGTTAAAGCACTCCAGAGGTATAGCAACAGGCTATTTTAAGCGGGAAGCTTACTTGCCCTCGGCAGTCAAATTTGCTGCCCCTCTCATTGGTTTTATTCATTGACGGCACTACCTAGTTTTTGTAGTAGTTTTGCTGTAGACTCCTTAGGTGAGGTTTATAGAGGCCCTTTAGACCAGCGCAATACACATAAAAGTTGTGGAAAACTTCTCTCTGGCTTTATTAGGCTTCCATCAAGTTTATGAGTCACCCCAAAGCTTTAAAGTAGCCAGCTGTACCTAAGCATTTACTACATATCCTAAATATTAAATATGCAAAGCAATACTCCTCATCCCTTTATAGAGCTTTTTCGTTACATGCGTCCTTTTCGCAAAGATTACTTAGCAGCTACCCTCTACTCCTTTCTCAACAAGTTTTTTGATATCATGCGAGAGATTTTACTGGGGATAGCGATTAATACCGTAGTAGCAAAGGAGCATTCTTGGCTCGCTGACTTGGGTTTTAAGGCTTTCAAATCCCAGTTTCTCTTTTTAGGATTGATGACCTTAATAACCTATCAATTGGAATCGTTGTTCCAATATCTTTACTCTATTAAGTGGTGGCGCTTGGCCCAACAAGTACAGCACAACTTTCGCATGGATGCTTTTAGCCATGTGCAAAAAAGCACTATAACTGCTTTTAGTAAACAAAAAATGGGCAATCTGCTTTCCATTCTTAATGAAGATATCAATCAGCTAGAACGCTTTCTGGAAGAGGGCGTAGATAGGGCCATTGGGCTGGTCTCTTCTACTGTACTGATTGGAAGTATTTTCTTTTTTCTTTCTTCTAAGATAGCCTTGTTTGCCGTGCTTCCTATTCCCTTCATTATTTACGGAACTTTCTTTTTTCAAGGCAAATTAAGTCATCTGTACCTTACAGTACGTGAAAAAGCTGGTTCGCTTGCTACACGCTTGGCCAATAATTTTCTTGGCTTTTTAACGATCAAAAGTTTGGTAGCTGAACAAGTCGAAGAAAAAAAGCTTGAAAAAATTAGCCAGGCCTATCAAGAAGCCAACTTTAAAGCCATCCGATGGGGCGCTTTAGTAGTTCCTGTAATGCGTTTTGCTATTCTCTTGGGTTTCTTAGTGACCCTCATATATGGCGGCCTGCTTACGATAGAGGGGGAATTAGATGTAGGAGCTTATAGCACGCTCATCTTCCTTACGCAGCGACTCTTATGGCCTTTTATGGACATAGCAGAGATGATAATTGACTTTCAAAGGGTCATGGCTTCTACAGGAAGGCTGCTCAGCTTATTTCATCTGCCTCTTGAATCCTCTCCCTCCACGTCCATTGCTTTGCAAGGCAAGGTCATATTCTCTTCTGTCAGTTTTGCTTATGAACAGCGCTTGCCAGCCCTTAACAAACTCTCTTTCACAATTCTTCCTGGTCAGACCGTTGCTTTTGTAGGAGTTACAGGAGCTGGGAAATCTACCCTGCTTAAGCTACTCTTGGGGTTTTATTTTCCTACAGAAGGAAAAGTATTTTTTGATGAAAGAGAGCTCCGAGAACTGTCTCTACCTTTATTAAGAAAACAGATAGGCTTTGTCAGTCAGGAACCTTTTCTTTTTGAGGGCACAATTGCAGAAAACATCAGCTATGCCTTTCCTGATGCTAACGAGGAGCAGATCATCCAAGCTGCCAAAAATGCTGCTGCCCATGAATTTATCATCCGCCTTCCCCAAGGCTATGACACTTCCATCGGGGAGCAAGGCCAGACGCTCTCTGTCGGACAAAAGCAGCGGATTGCTATTGCAAGGGCACTTGTACGCAATCCAGCCATCCTAGTCCTTGATGAAGCCACTTCGGCTGTTGACAATGAAACAGAGCTTGCAATTCAGCGATCCCTAGCCAAGTTCAGCCAAAATAGGACTACAATCCTTATTGCGCATAGGCTCTCTACTGTCAAACAAGCAGACCAGATTTTTGTCCTTAAAAATGGGCAGGTAATTGAAAGAGGTACACATGAGGAATTGCTTCAGCAAGACCTTTTTTATGCTAATCTCTGGAAGCTTCAAACTGGCGAGGACTTGACCCATGCTGAGCTACTTGTTGATCAGCAAGCCTAAACTTGTCTATGGGTAGGAAGCGTAAGGCTTAGTCTATTGTAGGCTATCATGCATTTTATCGCCCCATATAAACCATCAAAATAGAGACATCAGCTGGTGAGACCCCACTAATTTGGGTAGCTTGACCAATAGTAGCAGGCCTGATTTTTTTCAGCTTTTCTGCTCCCTCAGCCGACAAAGCCTTGATGCGATCATAGTCGAAGTAAGGTGGAATGCAATAACTCTCTAGTCGCTGAGCTTTTGCTACCAATTCCTTTTCCTTTTGAAGGTAGCTTTCATACTTAATCTGTATCTCTGCCTGCTCTAGCGCTTCATTATCGTATTGCTGCAAATGTAGGGCTAAGGCCTCGTCTAGTGCATAAAGTGTACTCACACTTAGCTCAGGTCGTTTAAGCAGCTGGTAGATAGGCTGTTTTTCTTTTAGTGTTGCTGTTTCCAATTGAGCAAGCTTATCCTTAACGGGTTCTGGGTCGAGCTTCCATGCCTTGAAGGTCTCTAACAGTTGGGCTATGGCCTTCTTTTTAGCGCTTAGTCGCTCAATTCTTGAATTATCTGCCAAGCCAATTTGATGTCCTAGTGTTGTCAGGCGCAAGTCAGCATTATCCTGCCGCAACAAGATTCTATATTCAGCCCTGGAGGTAAACATTCTATAAGGCTCAGTCGTAAGTTTGGTGGTCAAATCATCAATCAACACCCCGATATAAGCATCAGCCCTAGATAGGATCACCGGTGCTAACTCATGGACCTTTCTGTGGGCATTGATACCTGCCATCAAGCCTTGGCAAGCAGCTTCTTCATAGCCCGTAGTTCCATTGATCTGACCTGCAAAGTAAAGGTTTTCTACTAAGCGTGTTTCTAAGGTAAGCCTCAGCTGTGTAGCTGGAAAGTAGTCGTACTCAATGGCATAACCTGGACGGAACATTTTTGCTTGTGCAAACCCTGGGATCGCCTTGAGTGCTTCGTATTGTACGGATTCAGGTAAAGAGGTAGAAAATCCATTGACATAAATCTCTACTGTATGCCAGCCCTCTGGCTCCACAAAAATTTGGTGTCGTTCTCGCTCTGCAAAACGCGTTATTTTATCCTCTATAGAAGGGCAGTAGCGAGGTCCTTGCCCTTGAATGCGCCCATTGAACATAGGAGATTGGCTAAAACCTCCTTCTAGGAGCTTGTGGACTTTCTCGTTAGTGTAGGTAATGTAACAACTCTTTTGTTGCTGCAGCGGTTGGGTGTTTAGAAAAGAAAACTTGCCTGGACTTTCATCTCCCTTTTGCTCTTCCATTTTGGCATAATCCAGTGTCCTACCATCAACCCGCGGAGGGGTACCTGTTTTCATCCTGCCTGCTTCAAAACCCAATGCAACAAGTTGTTGGGTAAGGCCGGTGGCAGCCTTTTCACTCGTTCTACCACCTTCAAACTGCTTTTCACCAATGTGGATAATGCCATTCAAAAAAGTGCCATTAGTTAGGATTACTGCTTTGGCTCTTATTTCCAGCCCTATACCTGTTTTTATACCTAATACTCTGCCTTCTTTAACAATAATTTCACGCACCATCTCCTGCCAGAAGTCTACGTTAGGTAGGTTTTCCAAAGCCAGGCGCCACTCCTCTGAAAACTGCATCCGATCATTTTGTGTCCTAGGACTCCACATAGCAGGACCTTTAGACCTGTTGAGCATGCGGAATTGAATCATCGATTTATCAGTAATAATGCCAGAAATACCTCCTAGTGCATCGATCTCTCGCACAATTTGGCCCTTGGCAATTCCGCCCATGGCTGGGTTGCAAGACATCTGCGCAATGGTATTCATGCTCATAGTTACTAAAAGCACTTTAGAGCCCATTTTAGCTGCTGCTGCTGCTGCCTCACAACCCGCGTGTCCTGCACCTACTACAATGACGTCATATTCCGGAAACATATAGACTCTTTTTAGTGTGAATTTTCTTTAGGATTAGCCACTATGTTCCACGTGGAACGTAGCCAAAAATAGGCAACAAATATAGTCAAATAATCCTCTGAAGGCTTAAAAGTGAAGACACCTCACGAAGAGCAGTATATGTAGCACTTAGGAAAATGGAGCTAAGAGATCATAAGGACTTTACGCGTACACCCAAACTATCTCATACGCTTATTTATTATGTAACTCTTGTTGCCTAAGTTTACACACTTTCGTGCCATCAAGCAGGTTTGCAAAGCATATTTTATCTATAAGCAACTTACAGCAACCATAAGCACCTAATAGCATGCGTAGTATTCATCATTTTTTTATTGAGTTTAACTGGCAGCAATCCATATCTGCATTTTTTGTCCTTTTTGCTGTGATCAACGTTTTGGGTAGCACAACATTCATTATCAAATTAAGGAAGCAAATAGGATGTATTAATGCAAAGAAGACCATCGTAGCCATGGGATTGATCATGATTAGCTTTTTGTTTGTAGGTACTTCTGTTCTTGATCTTTTCCGTGTTGATCTAGACTCCTTTGCCATTGCTGGTGGCATTGTTCTATTACTCTTAGGCCTAGAGATGGTCTTGAATGTCAGTATATTTAAAATAGATGCCTATTCTGAAGGGTCCTCTGTAGTACCCTTAGCATTTCCTATACTGGCAGGAGCCGGCACACTTATCTCCCTCCTCACTTTAAAAGCAGAACATAAAGATGTCAACATTCTTTGCGGCATATTGGCCAACTTGGTGCTGGTATACGTTTGCCTGAAAAATTCTGAATGGATTGAGCGTAAGCTTGGTATATTAGCGGTAAGTGTTATCCATAGAGTAACAGGCATCGTATTGATGTCCATTGCTGTCAAGCTATTTAGAACTCACCTTTTATTTACAATTTGATTACAATTTACACAGACGGTGCTTCAAGAGGTAATCCCGGACCAGGAGGCTATGGCACTATCTTAAAGTATCAAGGCCACAGTAAAGAGCTTTGTGAAGGATTTAAATTGACGACCAATAACCGGATGGAGCTGTTAGCTGTAATTGTGGGCTTGGAAGCATTAAAAAAAGAAAAGCAGCAGGTAGTTGTCTACTCAGACTCTAGGTATGTAGTAGATGCAGTAGAAAAGGGTTGGCTTTGGTCTTGGTTAAAAAAAGGTTTTAAAGGAAAAAAGAATGCTGACCTTTGGAAGCGATTTTTGAAGGTATACCAGCGTCATCATGTTACTTTTCATTGGATTCAAGGGCATGCAGGCCATCCAGAAAATGAACGATGTGACCGCTTGGCTGTCCAGACTGCACAAAAGGAACAGCTGAGTACAGACTGTGGCTATGTACATGATTTAGAGAAAAAATTATGAATTATGGGCCTTGCCTGACCCGATAGCTGGTGTCTATTTTTCTAAGCATTTATGCACAGACCTAAAAGCCGTAGAAATTTTTTTTGGCTAGCTTGCTTGTGTAAGCAGAAGATTTCTTCCCACAAAGGTGTAAAGGTTCACTATGTTTGGAAATGTTAAGTGTTGTATGGTCAGGAGGGATAAAGATGAAGGACCCATACATGGCTATAGGACGGTCCTATTTTTTTGTGCTGAGCCACGAGAAGTACCTTTAAGGAACTTCGGAGCGTTAAATACCGCCCGGACCTTCAACGGTCGTGAAAATTGTATTCTTCAGGGCGTTTCTGAATTAAGGGTTTCTGGGCAAGCATTCTATAGCAGCAACTCTAGTGGAAGCGATCCTAACCTCCCTCCTGTAATTTGCTTCACTTCTTCTTTGACCTTTTCTTCTACAGCCTTGTTGGCTAAGTTGATGGCTGCGATAATCAAGTCTTGAAGCATTACTTTTTCTTCAGGATTAATAAACTCCTTATCGATATCTAGCTTCAGCACAGCTTTACCTCCATCAACTGTAGCTTTGACAGCTCCAGCACCAGCCTCACCAGTAGCCTGTAGTTGAGCGCATTTTTTCTGAATTTCTAGGGCTTTTTCTTGGACTTCTTTCATCTGGCCCAGCATTTTCATGAAATTTTCCATAGGTCAACTATTATACATTTATGATAAAATTACAACAAATTTTGGACTATTTGATCCAGTGAATACTGTTGCTGGGTTCCAGCATGCATGTCCTTTAAAGTGAAAACGTTAGCTAATGTCTCTTCCTTATTAACCATGATGACAAACGGAATAGCTCGCTTGTGCGCATAGTTCAATTGTTTTTTCAACTTTACAGGCTCCGGATATATTTCTGCCTTGATGTCGTTAGCCCGAAGTTGGGTAAGCACTGTTAAAGCTAACTTTTCTGACTCCTCATCCAGGTTTGTGAGCATCACCTTGGTTGTGTTGTTAGTATTTTGAGGAAATAAATCTAGTTCTTCCATCACTGCATAGAGCCTCTCAATACCAAAAGAAAAGCCTATTCCAGACATGCCGGGCAATCCAAAGATATCTGTCAGCTGGTCATACCTTCCCCCACCCCCTATGCTCCCAATGGTAAGGTGCCTCATTTTTACTTCAAAAATAGTTCCTGTATAGTAAGTCAACCCTCTAGCCAGCGTAGGATTGAAGGTGATATTTGCATCTTCCAGATTGAGTATTTTCACGTACGTAAGTATTTTTCGGAGCGCATGAAGGCTCTCCAAACTCTCTTTTGTATGGGCAAGCAAGCTGATTAGTACCTCCAGCTTGGTCTCGTTGATTCCTTGTAGATCTACAATGGATTGAAGCTTTTCTAAAGCAGCAGGAGCAAAACCTTTATGGATGAGCTCTTCAAATACCTTGTCTTTTCCTACTTTATCAAGTTTGTCAATGGCTACACAAAGTGCATTTTCTTTATCTGCTTCCCCAAGCAGTATTGCAATGCCTTTGAGCAAGCCTCGGTGGTTTATTTGGATGTCAAAATCTTTAATTCCTAGCTTGTGAAGCACCTCATGAGCCATGACTAAGATTTCTGCTTCACAGAGCAATGATGTAGTACCTACCACATCAATATCACACTGGTAAAACTCTCTGTACCGACCTTTTTGGGGACGGTCTGCACGCCACACAGGTTGGATCTGATACCTTCTAAAGGGAAAAATAAGCTGGTTTCTGTGCATAGATACATAGCGCATCAAGGGTACGGTGAGGTCGTAACGCAGGCCTTTTCCTGCAATGTGAGGCAATACTTGCCTATAATCATGCTCCTTGTAGTCTACACCGGCCAGAAAATCACCTGAGTTCAGGATTTTGAAAAGCAGCTGGTCCCCTTCTTGGCCATACTTGCCTGTTAGCGTAGAAAGGTATTCAAAAGCAGGGGTTTCGAGTGGAAAAAACCCATATTTCTGGTAAGTATGCCTGAGAATATCAAAAATATACTCCCTTCTGAACACCTGCGTGGCATCATAATCACGTGTTCCCTTAGGGAGGGTAAAATTTTTATCCTGCATCGTGCAAGTTGTTTACAAGTGGTACAATCAGTTGACATTCAACTACAATCAATAGTCCGCTTGCTCTTTGCTACTAGGTTTTCACGAATTCCCTAAGCCTTATTTGAACAATTTTTGATTTTATTTGTACATATTTGGACAGACAGGTTGATCTAGGTTCAGTAGATTTTGACTTTGAGTATGCATTCAAGTGCCTGACAGAATTGTTTCGGCCAGTGCCATTCTAAAATCCTAAAAAGCTTTGATCCCAAAGTTGAGCAGTACCCCTTTCAAGGTCCTCTGAGCAAGTAGTCTTAGGCATTTGTTCCTGGGTTCGGGTGTACTTCTAGCTAAACAATACGTAGCGCTTTTCCCTAACATATAGTCCAGTGGCTTGCATAGCCTGTAATAGCTTTTGACGCAACCTATACCTCGTTCTTCAATCGTTATGAGGACAGCTGTCTATTACCGGAGTTTCAGCGTTATAAGGGTGAAAATAGCAAGTAAGATGCCGACAATCCAAAATCGAGTTACTATTTTGGCTTCATGAAGGCCTAGTTTCTGGTAATGGTGGTGTATGGGTGCCATCCTGAATATCTTTTTCCCTACTCCATATTTTCTTTTAGTGTACTTAAAATAGGAAACTTGTAGGATTACAGATAGGTTTTCGATAAGGAAAATGCCACATAGCAGGGGGATAAGTAATTCCTTTCTAATCATAATAGCCAGTACGGCAATGATGCCACCAAGGGTTAAGCTGCCTGTGTCGCCCATAAAGATCTGAGCAGGGTAAGTATTGTACCATAGAAAACCTACACAGGCTCCCACAAAAGCAGTGCAAAAGATTACTAGCTCGCCCAGGTTGGGTATGTGTATGATGTTGAGATACTGAGAGAAAATAACGTTACCCGACAAGTAAGCCAGAATAGCAAGTGTAGTACCAATGATCGCTGACACACCTGCTGCCAAGCCATCCAAACCATCCGTCAGGTTTGTCCCATTGGACACTGCAGCTACAACAAAAATCACCATAAGCACATAAACGACCCAAGTATACCGGTTGTCTAGGCCAGGAATAAACTTACTGTAGTCTAACTCGTTGTTTTTCAAGAAAGGCACGTTAGTCTTAGTAGATTTCACATCTCTAAAAGCTACAGGGCTTGCCTCTCCATGTTCAATGACAGCGATGGGTTGTTCCAATTCCCGAACTACAACCTCTCCGTGGAAATAAAGGGTGAGGCTTACGATAAGTCCTAATCCTACTTGTCCGAATATTTTGAATTTTCCGGTTAAGCCTTCCTTACTCTTTTTAAAAACCTTGATGTAATCATCAATAAAGCCAATGATGCCCATCCATAAAGTAGCAATCAGCAGTAGGATGATGTACATATTTTTTAATTTAGCGAAGAGTAGGGTGGGAATAACGACTGCTGTGATAATAATAATCCCACCCATAGTAGGGGTACCTCCCTTCTCTACCTGCCCTTCCAGACCCAGCTCCCGACTTCTTTCTTTAATTTGTCGATCTTTGAGGAACTGGATTAAATTTTTTCCCAGGATAATGGCAATGAGCAAAGAAAATACTGCTGCTGCTGCTGCTCTAAATGAAATGTATTTGAAGACACCAGTACCAGGTAAACCAAATACTTCATGAATATATCGGAAGAGATAATAGAGCATCGCTAGAGAAGTTATGGTTGATTTTTAGTAAGAAGTTCAGCGCTGCATCATCCAAGGGTAAGTTTCTAGTGGAGGTTCCATGAGGAGTATAGGTTGGTGGCGTCGCTAATGCTAGCGACATAGAAAGGGCTATTTTGTAAAACCGTCTCTAAATAACGCTTTTAGGCAGTAACGTACAACTCAAAGTTCCTATGATTGCTAAATTGGCTGAACAAAAATATCTTTGTGGTGGCTAAAACTTCTACAAAAAACGTTAAATCTTTAGATTCATGAGAAAAGCCCCCAGGACTTCGAGCCTACTTTATCTACATCTATTCAGTACGACCTTTCTGATATTAATAGTCCAGAGCTGTTTGACAGGGCGAGGTATAGATGACCACGGCGAAGCATTAGGCGTACAAAGAAGGGTAGCTTGGAAAATGACAGCGCCAGCAAACATGGTTTTTATTCCTGGAGGCTCTTTTATGAGCAGCCCTGTTGATCAAGATCTATTCTCCATATTCTTTAACAAGCAAGTATCTGTCAGTAGCTTTTACATGGATGAAACTGAAGTTACCAATAACATATACCGCCAATTTATTGACTACCTCCTAGCAGCCGCTTCTGATACAAACCAACAACAAGCAGAGACCTCTGAAGATGAAGAAGACTTCCTTGAGGACGACAATGCTGAAGAGGCTTCTAGTGTAGAAAGAAAAGTCACTGCAAAGAAAGTAAACACAGAGGGCACCAACGTGCTTAGTGAAGCGTTCATCATGGATCACTTGTATCCGGACATGAGTGTGTGGCAAAAAGACTTTAGCCACCACATGGCAGACCATATGTTAGATTACTATGAGCATGAAGGTTTTGACCAATTTCCTGTGGTAGGTATTACATGGGAAGCAGCAAGGGAGTACGCATCATGGAGAACAAAGTATTTGAATGACTATCGAGCAGAGAAAGGTTTACCGAAAATGCCCCAATTTAGGCTACCTACAGCAGCAGAATGGGAATATGCTGCTAGAGGAGGTAAGGAACTAGCCAAGTATCCTTGGGGAGGGCCCTATGTAAGAGATGCAGAGGGTAAATTACTAGCTAACTTTAAATCTAGCCCAGGTAACTACGGAGAAAGTAAATATGATTATACCTCACCCGTTCGGCATTTTCCTCCCAATGATTATGGTTTGTACGATATGGCTGGTAATGTAGCTGAATGGACCTTGGATGATTACAACCCTGCAACAGTTGCCCGTGTTTGGAGTTTAAATCCCATTTTTCTTGATGAAAATCACCGGCTAAAAATAATCAAGGGAGGATCTTGGAATACTATTTCTCGGTTCCTGCAGACAGGAGCTAACGACTACGCAGATAAAGAACAAGCAAGTTCCTACATAGGCTTTAGATGTGTGATGTCTCACATTGGTGAAGAATAAAGAAGAATTAATAACAAAAACACTAAACATATGGCTGGTAGTCTACCCCTTAATAAAGACTTCAAGACGAAGTTCTACAAAGATGTTATGCCCAAAATTTATGGCATCGGCGCCTCTGTAGTCATAGCTGGAGCAATGTTTAAGTTGCTCAACTGGCCTGGAGGAACATTGATGCTAGGGCTAGGGCTTACAACAGAAGCAATCATTTTTTTTCTAAGTTCTTTTGAACCCCACGAAAAAGAAGTAGACTGGACCAAGGTTTACCCAGAACTGCTCGAAGAATACCCAGGAGACACTGCTCCTCATGCTAGATCCCGAGCTACTGGCTCTATCACAGAGAAATTAGATGATGTATTCGCACAAGCCAATATAGATCAAGGCTTGATAGAGCGGTTAGGTCAAGGCATGCATCGAATTTCTGATTCTGTGGAAAACATAGCCTCCATAGCTGATGTTTCATTAGCTACAGAAAAATACAAAGCCAACCTAGAAAAAGCTTCAGAGGTATTGGGAAATATGTATGAAGCACATGCTGCTGCCTTAGGATCTATACACAGCCTGACAGCCATATCTCAGGATACACAAAATTACCACGAGCAGCTCCAAGCTGTCACAGAAAGTCTCTATGAGCTTAACTCAGTTTACAAGAAAGAATTGCAATATGAATTTTACACGCACGCAGCTGAATCTATGGAGCGGTTACAAGCAGCCAGTGATGAAACAGAAAAATTTAAAACTGAGCTTGCTCAGCTAAGTCAGAAAATTGCCTCTTTGAATAATATCTATGGGAATATGCTAACAGCATTAAAAAACTAGTTACCTGTTCAAACTACCTAACAAAGAAGCAGTGCTAAATCTATGGCCGGAGAGAAACTGAGTGCAAGACAAAAGATGATCGGGATGATGTATCTAGTGCTGACAGCGTTATTAGCGTTGCAGGTAAGCAGTAGTGTACTAGAAAAATTTATCCTGATTAACAAAAGTTTAGAAAAAGCTTCTGAAATAAGATTTCAAGAAACTACTAGAAATATAAAGCGCATACAAACTACCGTAAACGAAATGGGCAGTAGAGCAGGTGATGTAAAAGTGCTCAACACTGCTTTTGACGTAAGAAAAGAAACGGATAAAGTAATTGCTTACATTAACACGCTGAAAACCCAGCTGATTAATCTGACAGGAGGTAAAAACACAAAAACAGGCTACCCCAAAGGATTAAAGAATGATGCTGCAGTAGCCAAGCTAATGATTAACGAGAATAAAGCTGGTGAGCTAAAAAAATTACTTAATGGCTATATGCAATACCTTTCTACGGTAACCAAAGAAGACTATGCCCCCATTGCCCTAGACGCAAAAGACAGCGACCTGTTCAAGAACGATCCGAACCAGGCTTCTAAAGACTTTGCTACACTGAACTTCGATAAAACCCCTCTGGGCGCAGCGTTAGCCACATTAAGTAAGTTTGCTTCAGATACCGTCTACGCAGAAGCCCATGCGCTCGAAACCCTAGCAAGAAGTATAGGTGCTGAGGATGTTAAATTTGACAATTTAGCTCCTGTAGTGAAGCCTCAATCCAACATTGTTGCAGCTGGAGCTAAATACAAAGCAGAATTGTTTTTAGCAGCATCTTCTTCTGGTGTGAAGCCTGAAATGAGTATCGACGGGAAAGTAATTCCTGTAAAAGATGACGTGGGGAGCATAGAATTTTTAGCTTCACCAGGTGATTACGACAAAGATGGAATAGCTAAGAAAACATTTAAGGCAGCTATAAAACTTAAGCTTCCTGGAGGCCAGGAAACCAATGTTATAGAAGAGATAGAATATTTTGTAGCCAGACCAATTATTCAAGTTCAGTCCGCAGCAGTACAGGCTTTGTATCTAAACTGTGGTAATGAATTGAACGTACAAGTGCCTGCGCTAGGTGCTGAATACAATCCTAGCTTCACTGCTACGGGTGCTACAGTGATAAGTGGAAAGGGAAAAGGCCTGGTGACTGTAATTCCTCAAGGCTCTGAAGTAAAATTGAGTATCTATAATAACAATAGCTTGCTAGGTGTACAGCTCTTTAAAGTCAGAACCATACCCAAGCCAGATATACGCATCACTAGTAAAGGGAAAGCCCTAGATGAAAAGCAAGGTATGGCTGTACCAGGCCCTAGAAGTCTAGAAGTACAAGTTATACCTGACGAAAGTTTTAAAAATTTCTTACCTAAAGAGGCGCGTTATAGAGTAGCGCAATGGGAAGTCTCTCTGGCACGTGGTAGTAGGGCCCTAAATACTAAAAAAGTAAATGGCCAAGAAGTAAGCCTGAGTGATTTTTCCGCTTTAGCTAAACCCGGAGACAGACTGGTGATCGAGGTAAAAAAAGTAGAAAGACTAAACTTTAAAGGAGAAATAGAGCCCGTAGACCTGGGTACCATTGTTCGTACCCTACCACTAACTTAAATTTTTTTCCCATGAGACGCATTGCTTTATTCTTGGTATGTTTTCTAAAATTCAGCCTCAGTGCTCCCATAGCCCTTGCAGAAAAGCTTAGCGAGAAGCTGGCTGCTGACAATCCTTATGAAAAATTTAATCCTAATTCAGTTAATCCTATTCCTGAGTCGCATATCCTAATTAGGAAAAGAATTTGGAGAGAAATATACCTGAAGGAAAAACAGAATAAACCTTTCTTTACGCGTAATAGAGAGATTACAAAAATAATTATTGACGGTGTAAAACAGGGATTACTTACCCCTTATAAAGATGAAGCCTTTGCAAAAGAGATGACCAAAGAGGAATTTTTTGAAAACTTAAAAATCCCAGGAGACGACAGCCCTCATACAGAAGAAAAGGCTTTAGGATTTACAGACGATGACGGCTGGGGGAGTAGCAAAAAAGGTATTTCAGTAGATGGCCCATCTGATTACTTTTTACCCAATGAGGTTTCGATTCTCGAAGTCATGGAAGACTGGATATTTGATAAAGTAAGGTCTGAGCAAGTATATGATATACAGTCTTTCAAACTTACCATCCCAGAAGACAAGTTTGAGACAGGACTTCGCAGAGAAGTAGGACTGTTTAAGTACAAAGACCTGGCTACCTACTTTGATAGCATACCGGAAGAGGCTGTTTGGGTCAATACGAATAACAACGCTTTTAACCTGAAGCTAACAGAGGCTTTTGCACTAAGGGCATTCAGCTCTAGGCTTATTAAGCTAGAAAACCCTGACGATGCCACTTTGGAAGATATTTATAACAAAACCCCTCAAGAAGCACTAATTGCTGCTAAAAGGCTAGAAGAAAAGCTTTTAGAAGATAGTTACTTCCTTTGGGAGTACTAGGAAATATTTTAGCTGCTCTCAAATAGGGTAGCTCTCCTCAACCTGAGTGGTTCAAGGACAGTTTCTACAGAGCCTTTAGGAGACCTAGATCCGGTTTTCGTTAATTCTGTAATGCCTATAAAACTATTGCCTATCCAGCTCAAAGGAAAATCTTATGAACTTGCCCTTAGAGGGTCAGCTTTAGTAAATTTTTAATCTTCTAGGTCACCTAACAGGTCCCTGTGATCAAAAAATTTGTTAATGTCAAGTTGTTTGGTTTGCCAGCTAAGTTAGCAGGTGGCAGAGTTTAGGCTATTGATCTTATTATAAACGTTTTACACAATGGGGCTTCTGAATTTTTTTTACAGCGACATTGCTGTTGATCTGGGAACAGCAAACACATTAATTATACAAAAAGGCAAAATAGTTGTAGACGAGCCTTCCATTATAGCTATTGATAGAGACACTAACAAAATAATAGCTGTGGGAAGGAAAGCAATGTATATGCATGAAAAGACACATGCCAATATCAAAACAATTCGTCCACTCAAAGACGGGGTAATTGCTGACTTCCATGCAGCTGAACATATGATTCGAAGCATGATTAAGATGATTAACAACACCAAATGGGGCTTCTTGAAACCCTTGGCACATAGGATGATCATCTGTATTCCCTCTGGAATTACAGACGTTGAAAAGAGAGCTGTAAGAGACTCTGCAGAACACACTGGTGCTAAAGAAGTATACATGATCCACGAACCAATTGCAGCAGCAATCGGGATTGGTATTGATATAGAAGCCCCTGTGGGCTCTATGATCGTGGACATTGGAGGAGGGACTACAGAGATCGCAGTTATAGCGCTCTCGGGTATTGTATGCGATCAGTCTATCAAGGTTGCTGGTGATGTATTTAGTAGTGACATTCTGGAATACATGAAAAAGCAGCATAACCTGCTGATAGGAGAAAGGACGGCTGAAAAGATTAAGTTGGCAGTAGGTGCTGCTTGTACTGAATTAGAAACCCCACCAGATGACTTTGAGGTGCGGGGTAGAGACCTCCTGTCAGGTATTCCTAAAGTGGTTAGTGTCAACTACTCAGAAATTTCCCTTGCTCTCGAAAAATCGGTTGCAAAAATTGAAGAAGCTGTTTTAAAAGCATTAGAGATCTCTCCCCCTGAACTTTCTGCAGATATTTATGACAATGGCATCTACCTCACAGGGGGAGGAGCGCTTTTACGAGGCCTTGACAAACGATTGTCGAAAAGGACCAAACTGTCAGTGCACATCGCTGAAGAGCCACTCCAGGCCGTAGTAAGGGGCACGGGCATTGCCCTGAAAAACTTTGATGCTTATAAGAGCGTATTAATGAGTTGATTGAATTGTCTCTGATCGATTATAAATTATGCGTGCCTTAAAAGGCATTAAAAAACTTAAACCGGCATAGGCCTCTAAGGTGTAAAAAATACAAACTACTTCACCTGACTTTCCAGTTTTCCCTCTATTACTCAGTGATTCAATAACCAAGCAAAGGAATGAAGGAACTAACCTTAGCCTCATCACTAACAATTGTAGCAGTGGACAATCCACCTCTATGAAAAGGTTTTTCTATTTTTTGTACGAGTATAGGAATTTTGCTGTTTTCGTCTTGCTAGAGCTAATCAGTGTTGCTTTTGTCTCTGCACACAAGTCAGAAAAATACTCCTTTCTTGGTACTAGTAATTACATCACAGGTAGTATATATACTATAATTAGTGAAGTGAAAGATTACCGCTCACTGAAAAGGGTAAACGAGCAATTGCTCGACGAAAACATAGCCTTGCGCAAAAAACTCCTTCAAGAAGAAATCCTATCGAAGTCACCGCATAATATCGTTATAAATGAACGATACGACTTGATTCCTGCTAAGGTGATTAATAATTCGATAGCTACTACAAAAAATTACCTCACCCTTGATAAAGGAGCCATACATGGTATAACCCCTGGGATGGGTGTCATGTGTAGAGAGGGGATTGTAGGCAGGGTAAAAGCTGTTTCAGAGCATTTTTCTACAGTTATTTCTTTTTTACACACAGATATACTGGTATCTGCTAAACTTAACCAATCTGGAGTCATGGGCACTGTACAATGGCAAGGTCATGATCCTTTTTGCGCCCAGATACTGTACGTGCCCAGGCATGTGGCTATTGAGCCAGGAGAGGCTGTAGTCACCTCAGGGTACAACTCCACTTTTTTTGAAGGGATCCTGATTGGTCATATCAAACGTGTGATCCTTAGAAAAGAAGCTCCTTTCTACGACATTGAGTTGAACCTCAGCACTGACTTTAGTAGGTTGCGGTACGTCTATGTAGTCAAGGATGCTTTAAAGCAGGAACAAAATGCTTTAGAACAGCATACCAAAAGTTTTTATGAATAAAGTCAGCAAGCTAGGTCAAGTAGCTCACCTTGTCTTTTATGTCACCTTACAAATAATCATTGCCCGGTACATCGTACCATTGCACACTGTCTCTTGCTTTGTTTATGTAAGCTTTCTTCTGTCCCTGCCTCAGCAGAATACAAACCTGCTCTCCCTTTTGCTACTGAGCTTTATAGTTGGTCTGCTGATAGATATATTTTATGACAGCTTAGGTATACATGCATTTTCCTCTGTTCTACTGATTTATAGCAGAGCATTACTACTTAAATATATGTTTCCTTCTGGCAAATACGCGCTAGATAACCAGCCTACATTGCGTAACTTAGGTTTAAGGAATTTTACCATATTTTTCCTGATACTCACCTTCATTCACCATACAGCTTTGTTTTCTTTAGACGCTTGGAATAGCACATTGTTGGGGCTAGGATTACGCAAAGCAGCAGCCAGCACCTTGCTTACTTACGCCTCTGTCCTCATTGTACAGGGCTTTTCTATTAGGATGGGTAGAAGATGATATGACAAACTCCAAAAGAGGCCAAGTCGTTCAAATTTTTTTTCTCCTCGTAGCCCTTGTCTTTCTTATCCGGTTATTTTCCATACAAGTCCTCGGTGAGGAATACAAGCTTGCTGCCGAAAAAAACATTATACAGCCTGTATTAGACTATGCTTATCGAGGCCTTATTTATGACCGACATAGGAAGCTTCTAGCCTACAATGCGCCCATTTATGATCTGATGGTCATTCCTAAAGCAGTTAAGCACCTGGATATCTTGACTTTCTGTCAAGATTTTGATATCACTCCCCAAGAATTTGACCAGGCACTTCAAAGGACCAAGCGCTATTCTTATGTCAAGCCTTCTGTCTTTATCAAAGACATATCACAGACAACATGGGCCAAAGCTCAGGATCATCTTGACATGTATTCAGGGTTTTTTATAAGTGGACGCACTGCACGGCAGTATCCTTACGCTACATTGGCCAATACATTGGGGTATGTTGGTGAGATAAGCTCCCAGCAGCTTGCTACAGACACAACAAATTATTACAAACAAGGAGATTTAGTAGGAATTAGTGGATTGGAAAAAAGCTACCAAGAGGTGCTAAGAGGACAGCGGGGAATTCAATATAAAATCACCGATGCCAGAGGTATACCACAAGGCCGATTCAAAGAGGGAGCTCTTGATCAGCTGCCTGTACCTGGTGATGCACTGCTAACTACCATAGACACCAAGCTTCAGCTATATGGCGAGCATTTAATGAAAAATAAGATTGGTAGCATTATAGCCCTTGCTCCTCAGACAGGAGAAGTACTAGCAATCGTTTCTAGTCCTGCTTATGACCCTAACCTGTTGGTAGGAAAAAAATTTAGCAAGCACTTTGCTTTACTAGAGCAAAATACTTTGGCACCGCTCTTTCACAGATCTATCATGGCTATGTATCCTCCAGGATCTATCTTTAAGCTGTTAGAAGCGCTTATCGGGTTACAAGAAAAGGTGATTTGCGGGGATACGGTATACGCTTGTGATAAAAAACTGCTCAACTGCCACCTTCATCCCTCCCCCTTGAGCTTACACAAGGCCATTAAATATTCTTGTAATCCTTACTTTTATCATGTATTCCGAAGAATTATCAACCAGCAGGTTGCTAGCAACCCTTATGAAGACACACGCATAGGCCTAGAAAAGTGGTGCAACTATCTCAGAGAATTTGGCTTGGGCACTTCCTTGGGGATAGACCTACCCGGAGAAAAATGCGGACATATTCCCGGGGTTCAGTTTTATGATACCTGGTATGGTCAGGGACGCTGGAAGGCTTCCACGATTCGTTCATTAGATATTGGGCAAGGAGAGCTTTTGGTAACTCCCTTACAAATGGCCAATCTAGCTGCCACCATCGCTAATAAAGGTTATTATTATATACCACATTTGGTCAAGCAAATAGGGGAAGAGCCTGTGTCACCAGAGAAAATAAGAAAGTATATAGTCAACATTGACAAAGCTCATTTTGAATTTGTAGCCCAGGCAATGCGTGAGGGCGTGGAAGGTGGCACGTCATGGCGTGCTCGCATCCAAGGCATACCTGTTTATGCTAAGACAGGTACAGCAGAGAATCCACATGGTGAAGACCACGCAGCGTGTATTGCTTTTGCGCTCCAAGGAGACACACAAATAGCGCTAGCCGTATATGTCGAAAACGCTGGCTGGGGTTCTAGAGCAGCTGCTGCCATTGCTGGCCTCATGATCGAGCAATACCTCAAGGGAGGCATTAGCCGCCCTTGGATCCAGGATTATGTACTTAAAGGAGATTTTTCTCATTGAAAACAGAAAATAAAATATTTGCTCACATTGACTGGCTGCTCCTTGCGCTGTATGCCAGCTTAGTCATTTTTGGCTGGTTCAATCTCCATGCTGTCAGTTATGAGCAAGGCCTCCAACAGAGCTTGTTCGATTTGTCTAGAAGTGCTGGTAAGCAGTTTTTATGGATAGCTACCACTGGAGTAATTTTTGTCATTATTTTATTTTTTGATACCAGCTTCTATCAATCCTTAGCTTATGCCTTATATTTTCTTGCTATACTCTTGCTAGTAAGTACTTTTTTTTTTGGAATAAGCGTGGGAGGACATAAGGCATGGCTGCAGTGGAAAGGAATTCAGTTTCAGTCTGCTGAATTTGCTAAGCTGGCTTGTGCTATTGCCATTGCTAAGCATTTAGGGGACGCCAATGCCAAGCTTACCCAGCTCAAAACGCAGCTTGAGGTGCTCTGCATCACCTTGCTTCCCGTGGCCCTCATCTTGTTACAAGGCGACTTAGGATCTAGCCTAGTTTTTAGCGCTTTTGTCATTGTGTTTTACAGAGAAGGGCTTTCACCTTGGCTCCTTTTGATAGGGCTATTCATTGTTACTGTCTCCTTATTGACCTTACTCATTGCTCGCAGCTACCTGATCATCGGCACATTCAGTTTAGCACTGCTCATCATTGGCATGAGTAAAAAGACAGTAAAAAGAATCATGCTTGTAAGCTTGATGACTTTGGGAAACTTGACTTTTATTGAGGGGGTTCATCTCTTTGTCGAAAAAGTGTTAAAACCTCATCAGCAAAATAGAATCAAAGCGTTGATCAACCCTAATATAGATCCTTTGGGTATTGGATGGAATGTAACGCAGGCCAAAATAGCAATTGGCTCTGGAGGACTTTGGGGCAAAGGCTTCCTTAAAGGTACGCAAACCAAGTACGGCTTTGTTCCAGAGCAGAGCACAGATTTTATCTTTTGTACCATAGGCGAGGAACATGGGTGGGTAGGAGCTTCATTGGTCATTGTTGTCTTTTTGGTGCTAATATCTAGAGTACTCTACATAGCAGAGCGGCAAAGGCTACGGTTTTCCAGGGTATATGGTTATGCTGTAGCTTCAATCCTATTTTTTCATTTTATGGTTAACATCGGCATGACCATTGGCCTGATGCCTGTAATTGGTATTCCATTACCTTTTGTTAGCTATGGAGGTTCCTCGCTGTGGTCATTCTCGCTGATGTTGTTTATTTTATTGAGATTTGATGCGGAACGAAAGAATTATCTTTCCTGGCCGTCTACCTCTGTAGATTAAGTCTAAACGTTTTTTATAGAGCCTGAATAAAAAAGCAGAATGCAATCAAAATATGAGTCAGCAATAGCCTTTTAAATACCTGGGTTACTCTTTTTAATACTTCTCTCTGTAAGGCTGTAAGTTAACACTTATGTTAAGCCAGCTCATAGTCACATCAAACATGCGTTCGAAGATTATCGCTGCCAACTGGAAGATGAATAAAAACCTTGAGGAAGGGCTTGAGCTAGTTGCTGAGATAATCCAGCAGCTCCAAGAGCACTTACAACCATCAGCCCAGGCAGTATTCATTCCTTCTTTTATCCATCTGTATGCTGTGCACAAGCTCCTTCCCACCTCAGGGTATGTCCAGCTGGGTGCACAAAATTGTCATGAAAATGCTCATGGAGATTTCACAGGTGAGGTGGCTGCGCCTATGCTTCGTTCTGTAGGCGTTAGCTTTGTCCTGATAGGACATAGTGAACGAAGGCAGTATTTTGGTGAAACCCATACACGCTTAGCCCAAAAGGTAAATACTGCCTTGACATATGGCTTACGCCCTATATTTTGCTGCGGAGAGCACAAGCAGACTAGAGAGGCAGGTCAACACGTAGCTTTTGTACAACAGCAGCTTACCGATAGTTTATTCCACCTTGCTGCCGAGCAAATAATACAAGTCGTTATTGCTTACGAGCCTGTATGGGCTATTGGAACAGGTATCACGCCAACACCAACTCAGGTTCAGGCCATGCATGAGGCCATCAGGAGTACAATTGCACCTAAGTATGGTGAAGCCATTGCCCAAAGTATTCCTATTTTGTATGGAGGGAGTTGCAATGCCCAGAATGCATCTGCATTTTTTACTTGCCCAGATGTCGATGGAGGGTTAATCGGAGGCGCTTCATTGCAAGCAAATTCCTTTATGGCTGTTGTTCATGCCTTGAAATGACTAGTCAGTATAGCAGCTGCATATAATCATCCAATCAATAAATTTATAGTCATGGCAGCATCTGTAAGAACACAAAGAGTAGCTAGAATGCTTCACAAGACCTTGGGGGAAATTTTTGTTCAAGAAACACCCAGGCTTTTAGCTAAGGTGATGGTTACAGTCACAGAAGTACGCATTAGTCCTGATCTAGGGATGGCCAAAGTCTACCTGAGTTTTATCCTTGACAAGGACAGGGCCGACCTACTAACAAAAATTGAGCAAAAAAAGTCAGAGTTCAGAAAACTATTGGGGAGCCGCCTCGGAAATAAGTTGCGTAAAGTACCTGAATTACAATTTTACATAGACGATTCAGTAGAGCGTGCAGCTAAAACTAACCGCCTACTGGATGGACTAGATATCTCTAAGGATATTGGTTTTATGGAAGATGAAGTATAGGCTGGTAGAACGTTGCGTTTCCTCATTGCGGTAAGGCGACGTGTAGGTTTTCCTGCCCTATGCTACACACCCTACTTACTAGTTCACTGACCGAAGCTGTAGTCAAGTCTAGTAATAGATGTGGAAATATACCCAAGAGCAAAATAGTAAGCAGGAGCGGTATAAACATCAAGTACTCCCTTGTATACAAATCTTTGAGCTTAACCTCCCAGGCTGGGCAGCGCGAGGAAAAGGTACCCCAAAATACCCGCTGGATGGTCCACACCCAATACACAGCATTGAGTAGTATCCCTAGGGCTCCTACCATGCCTAGCCATTTAGGTAAACTTGCCTCAGAAGCCTGAAAGGCGCCTGACAATACTAAGAGCTCACCAATAAAGCCTGAAAAACCAGGCAGGCCAAGGGCTGCAAAGAAGGTGATGATAGCTATGGTGGTGTAATACGGCATTCTAGTAGCTAATCCACTATAATTCTCTATCGTCCTGTCTTGTGTTCTATCGTAAAGTACCTCAGCTACTAAAAAAAGCAGGGTTGATAGCAGGCCGTGACTTACCATTTGATACAAAGCACCATTGACCCCTTCGTAGGTTAGTGAAGCAAGCCCCAGCAATACAAACCCCATGTGTGCTACAGAGGCATAAGCCACCATCCGCTTTAAATCCTGTGTAACCAATGCATTCAGGGCTGCATAAGCAATCGACACTACGCCTAGTATACCAATTTCAAAGCTATAATGGATAGCCCCTTCTGGAAAGATACTATAAGCGGTGCGTAGCAAGCCATACCCTCCTACCTTAAGCAAAAGCGCTGCCAGCACAATGGAAATAGGTGTAGGGGCCTCTACGTGTGCATCAGGGAGCCAAGTATGAAAAGGCACTACTGCTAGTTTGATACAAAAGCCTATGACCAGCCCTAAGAACGCCAAAAGCCTAGCTGTCTGTCCCCAGATGACTTTCTCACCTGAAACTCCCAGGATAGCGCCTGGAATAAAGTTACGAGTGTCTTGCATATCCATGATTTTAAAGGAATGTACGACATGCTCAGAAGCTGTTGAAGAGGCTTGTACTACACTTTGCACTGCCTTGATCTTTTCTGTGGTCAAGGTTTCTTGTGGCGCAAGCAGACCTATATGCACACCGGTAGCTACAGGATCGTATACAGACAACCCTAGCCCGATGAGCACTACCAAGATTAGGACCGTACCCAACAACGTATACAAGAAATATTTCGTAGTGGCCTGCGCACGTTTAAGTCCCCCCCAAATGCCAATAAAACAATAGATAGGTAGCAAGGTCATTTCAAAGAAGATGTAGAATAACAGGAAATCCAGAGCTAAGAAGCTCCCCATAATCAGGGTATCTGTAAGTAAGTACAGGACAAAATAGGCCTTAGTGTGCTTTTGTATATTCCAAGAGGCAATAACGCCTACAGTCAGAATCATAACAGATAGCAATAACAGGCCGACGTTGAGCCCGTCGACCCCTACCAAGTAGTCTACCGACAATATACCTAAGCTACCTAGGTCCAGCTGCATCCAATGCAACTGTTCTACCCACGATATTCCTTCTACACCAGCAAATTCTTTGACAGTACCAGCTTGAAAATGCGTTAATACTATTCCTACCCCCAGCCCTTGCAACAGTATAGTACCTAGAGCGACGTAACGAAAAACTTGCCACTGGCAAGCAGGGAGCAGTAGTAATAAGCATATGCTACCTATGGGTAGCCATATGATGAGTGATAAGAGGGGAAAAGACATATACTGGGAGACCGTGAAAACAGAAAAATACAGAGCTTGTTTACCATGCCCTTTACGTAAGAGAGAGTTATGAATCCACGTGTTGCTTTATATAGTGCATACTTAAAACTTTTATACAAATAAAGGTTGACAGAGGGCTTTTAACAAGAACACATTTTGTGGAAAAGGAAGAATAAGTGCTTTTATATGGGACTTTAGGCTGTTTATTGCTCATATAGGTACACCAAAGGAACAAAACGGCTAACAACTGGCTCCACAAACAAATATAGGGGAACTCATGCGTATAGAAAAAACGCTAGCCCCATCGCCTCCACACTCCTTACATAAGTTGCCTTCTTTAGTCTAGAAGGCTTGGGAAAAAAGCTTTACGGCTCAGAAGCTAACTCGTAAGTACGGACCGGCAGGCGAAATCAGCGAGATCTTTTTAATGATAACAATAAAACCCTAGGTCAATACCGAAATCATTGCAAAACTAGTTGGGAGGTTTGGTTAAAAGGAATAAAAAAATCCACCTTCTTACTTCAAAGATCCCCTTTTAACCTAAAACTTTCCTGCTTATGGTATTCATTGATAATTCCCAACCTTCTTTAGCTGATGCTTGCCTTGAGAATAGAAAGCACAAAACCTCCTTCAGTAGATCAATGCCTTGGTGAAATGGAAACCACTTTAAGCTATCCTTGAGCAGTATTATCCTAAAGGGAAAGCTACAGCGGGTAGGAGAGCTTATGCTCTCCTACTGCTTTTCAAAATGACTTTGCTCCAGACATGGTATGCTCTAAGCGACTACCAAGTTGAAAACCAAGTCTATGACAATCTCTCATTTATGGAGTTTTGTGGCCTAACCCTGCAAGATCCTGTCCCTGATCACAGTGTCATAAGCCGCTTTAGATAAAGAGCTCACTGATCTAAGAGCTTATGAGGCCTATGAGCGCTTACTCCACACCATCAATTCCCAGCTTGAAGCCCACCAGCTCATCGTCAAGCAAGGTATCATTGTCGATGCCTCTATCACCCTCACTGCCCGTAAACCTAAAGGCAAGAAAGTGTATCATCTACCCTCAGAGAACTCCACCCCACCTTTGAAAGTAGTCGTGCAAAGAGGGGTAGATAGGCAAGCCAAGTGGTAGTAAACGAGCCTATGAGCTCCATTACGGTTATAAGCGCCATTATGTAGCTGATCAGGCAGCTGGGTTGGTCTTGGCAGTAGCAACCAGTGGTGCTAATGCCCATGAGAGTAATTATCTTTTGCCCCTCCTTGAGAAGATAGAGCTCAGGAGTGGAGTTGAAGTGTTGGCTGATAAGGCCTATAGCAGCGCATCTAATGAACAGGGACTGAGAAACATGAGAAACAGCGGTTTGAAGAGTAGGACACAGAGAAGGACTGTTCAAGGAACCAAGCAAAGGCTATGGCTTGGGAGGTATAACAAGGTTAATAGGCAAGAGACGTTATAAGGTGGAGCGGGTGTTTGGCAGTATAAAGCGGTGATTTAGGGTAGTAGGAGCAAGGTATGTAGGGATAGCCAAAACCCACGCACAGCATGCTATGGAGGCCATGAGTTATAATCTATATCGAGCTCCGAGAATACTGATAAGGGATTGTAAGGAATAAGTACGCGCATTAACTAGGAAAAAAGGCCAATGAAGCCACAAAAGGCAAAAAGTAGCACAAAGATGAGACAAGTAGGGCTACCCCTAGGCTTTATAAGCTTGCTCAGCAGGAATAACCTATTCATCCTCTCCTTTTTGCAACGGTCTCAATACCCTTTAGTCAGCTTCAAAAAAAGGATAGTTATAACCCAGAACGATTTTAGGTTATTTTAAGCTCTGGGATGTGCTTGCTTGAACGCTTCTTTTAGTGCCTTGAGGGAGTGGTGGGTGTAAAGCTGTGTGGCTGCCAAACTCTCGTGACCTAGAAGGTCCTTGATAGCGTTCAGGTCAGCACCCTTGTTCAACAGGTGAGTAGCAAACGTGTGTCGAAGTACATGCGGGCTGCACTTATCTACATTGGTGTAGGTACACAGGTATTTTTTTATTAACCTATATATCAGCATGGGGTAGCAGGGTTTTCCTGGAGCAGTAATCAGGAGTAGTCCATCTTGAGGACTGCTGAGCATAGCAGTGCGTATTTCTTGGTATCGTTCAATAACTTGCCGTAGGCTCTTAGGAAATGGTATGATCCTTTCTTTGTTGCGTTTGCCCAAAACCCTGATTGTGTTGTCATACAAATCAACGTCTTTATCGCGTAGGTTGAGCAGTTCAGCTAGGCGTATGCCTGTACCGTACAGTAATTCTAGCACCAGCTTGTCACGCCAACCTTCAAAAGTATCTTCAAATGCATGATGGTCTAACAATCTGAGCAATTCTCTTTCTTTAATAAAGGCAGGCAGGGATTTTTTTATCTTGAGCGCACTGAGCTTTAAGGTAGGATTTTGCTTGATGTATGCTTTTTTGTGTAAGAACCGGTAAAAAGCCTTGAGAGAAGCAATTTTTCGGTTGACGGAACGGTTACTTAATCCTTGTTGGGTCAAGGACACGATCCACATGCGCAGTACTTGCTGGGAAGCTTTTTCAAGCTTGCTATTTAAGGAAAGGAGGTGAAGGTAGACAGCACATTGTTCCAGGTCTGTCTTGTATGCTTGGACAGTATGCTTACTTGAGCGCTTTTCACTGGTCAGGTATTGTATAAACAAAGGAAGCATAGGTTGGGTAGCTTATACTAACAAGATAGTAACACGACTGCTGACTATAATTTTTAGGACTGCTGCCGGCCCAACATCACCTGCTTATAAATAGCTTTGAGGCGTTCATTTCTGCGCTCTTCAGAAGGCTTTTTGTAAAACATCCTTGCTCGGAGCTTTTTCGGTATACCTACCTTTTCAACTTTCTTTTTGAACCTTTTGAGCGCTTTTTCGACAGTCTCATTGTCTTTTACATATATCGTGATATTGCCCTCAGTCATGGTGTTGTTTATTGGTTGATGGTAACTAACAAAGATAGGCTAGAAAGCGTTAGGGGGCAAGGATTACTCTGTTGCTTACGGTTTGAAGGTTAAACCAGTCAATAAATTCTTTTCAAAGCGCTACCAATTCCCAACTAAAGTGCTCATCGGACCTCCTAATTTGGCACCAGGACTTAGGATGCTATTTGAAAAACTAGATTGAATAAAGCTGCCTATATTTTATTCAAATCGGAGTAAAAACTAAAGAGTGGACTCACTCTTTTTTGGCTTTATTTGGCGTAATCAACAGCTCTTGTTTCTCTGATTACAGTCACTTTTACCTGGCCTGGATACTGCATTTGCTTCTCAATTTTCCTAGAGATATCAAAGGCCAGTGCATTGGCTTCTTCGTCTGTTACCCGAGTGGAATCTACCATTACCCGAAGCTCTCTACCGGCTTGTATAGCATAACATTTTTTTACCCCACCAAGGGAAAGGGCAATATCCTCCATATCGCGAAGCCGTTTGACGTAGGCTTCTAATACCTCACGCCGCACCCCAGGTCTTGAACCGGAAATGGCGTCACAGGCCTGTACTACAGGAGAAATCATAGAATTCATTTCAATTTCATCATGGTGCGCACCAACGGAATTACACACTGCTGAATGTTCTCTATACCTTTTGGCCAGCTCCATGCCGAGTAAGGCATGAGACAGCTCAGGCGCTTCAGCTGATACCTTGCCAACATCATGCAGTAGTCCTGCTCGTTTAGCTAGTTTACTATCGAGTCCTAGTTCTGCGGCCATGGTAGCGGCAAGCTGAGCTACCTCTCGCGAGTGGTGCAGCAAGTTTTGCCCGTAAGAGGATCTGTACTGCATTTTACCTACTAGCTTGATCAACTCTACATGCATACCATAGATACCCAAGTCAATAGCAGTGCGCTCACCTGTATCCATAATTTCTTTTTCAATGTTCTTTTCCACCTTGGCAACCACCTCTTCTATACGTGCAGGATGTATCCTGCCGTCCTGAACCAGATTTTGTATTGCCAGGCGGGCAATTTCTCTTCTCACTGGGTCAAAGCTTGAAATAAGAATGGATGCTGGGGTGTCGTCTATGATAATGTCTACACCTGTGGCTGCTTCTAATGCTCGGATGTTTCTACCTTCTTTGCCTATGATTTTTCCCTTTAAAGTATCGTTTTCAAGGCTAATGACAGCAGAGCTGTTTTCAATAGTTTGTTCGGCTACTGTGCGCTGAATGGTATTGAGAATAACTTTCTTAGCTTCTCGGGCTGCAGTAATATTGGCTTCGTCTACAATTGCCCTAATCCGTATAGAAGCATTGGACCACGCTTCATCTTCTAGGGCTTCCATGAGCTGCTGCCTAGCTTCTTCTGCACTGAGGTCGGCTATTTTTTCTAGCTGTTTTGCTCTTTGAATCCTCAGCTGTTCTAATTCTTCTTGTAATTTTTCTAAGGCAGTTTCTTTGCGCTGAAGCTGTTCCAGTTGTTTGACTCCTTCCTGCTCTTTATTATTTAATTGGTTTTCTAGGGTGCGAAGGATTTCCCTTTTCCTACCAGCATATCGCTCAAACTCTGATTTTAGTCGAATAAGCCGCTCTTTTGCTTCTAATATCTTTTCTCGTCTGATTTTAAATGCTTCTGATTTGGCATCTTTAATGATCAGTTTGGCTTGTTTTTCTGCTTGCTTTTCCTCGTGGTCATAAAACAGCTTAGACGTAATCCTACCTAGGGCGATGCCTAGCAGTAGCACCAAAACAATCAATATGAAAGTTTGTAGTACACTCATGTTTTTATAATTAGCAGCTTGATATAACCTGTTGTCCTTGATGTTAGCTACTCAAAGCTACTACAGAGCATTCAGTATAGGTGCTGGAAAGGAAGTAGTTAGCTGCAAGGGCACGAGTAAGCAGCATTATGCAAACACCTCGTCTATTAATCGGGTCAGTGTGTTGATTCGATCTGTAAGTACTTGCATATCGCTATTTGTTGTATCTCCTAAAGATGAGGGAGCTACAAAACAGTCAAAGACTACCATGGCCAGTAGATCCTGCTTATCGTGAATGCCAAACTTTTCGCTGTAAGCCCTTACTTGTTCATCAATCAATTTTCCTGCTTTTCTTATGCGTGCTTCATCTGTTGCCTGTACCTTCATGGGGTAGGTTCTATCACATATTCTGATCTTTACAGAAAGTTCTTCCATGCTAAAACTGCTCAAGGTGTGCTATACAATTGTCAATATCCCGGATATAGTTATCAAGCCTGTTACCTAACTCATCTGCCTGCTTTTTATTTCTCCCTCGCGTAGCAATATCAATTGCTAGGCTATTGGGAGACCTGTAATCTTCATTATCCTCCGAAGCAATTTGCTGCTTTAGCTGCCTGTTCTCTTGTTGTAACTTCTGGATCATTGCTTTCTGGTACTTATAGTGCTTCAGTAGTTGTATGATCTTTTTTTCCAGCTCTTGAACAGATATATGGGTTTCATTACTCATTTTACTCTCTTATCACTGCTCCTAATTGGCTCACAAAAGCACGCTCCAGACGTGCCATCACCTGGCTAATTGTCTTGTCATCCAGTGTTTTGTCTTTTCCTTGCAGTATAAAATTTAGTGCATAGGCCTTTTTCCCTTGATCTAAATTTTCTCCTTTGTAGACGTCAAAAACCGATACATCTCGAATAAGCTTTTCATTTTGTTGGGTAATCACTCTTTTCACTGCTTCAAAGGTAACTGATTGGTCTAGCAACAAGGATACATCCCTTTTTACAGAAGGAAATTTAGAAATTTCTTGGTAAGAACTTTTGGGCTTCATTTTTTTTAATAGCATATCCCAATCGATATCAGTAAAAAATACAGCCTGCTTAATAGCTAATTGCTCAAGCAGTGAGTGATGTAGCTCCCCTGCGATCAGGAGAATTTCCTTGTTAAGCATAATTTGAACGCCTTCTTTATAAAGGGCATTTGGAGAAGATTCACAAGTAAAGTCTGTGATTCCTAGCTTATACAGCACTTTATAAATAATTGCATTCATGTCTTGGAAGGTTAGCTTGCGCAGCTTTCTGACCCAGTTGGCTGCCTCGATATTACCTGTAAGCCAAATACCTAGCCTATTTTTTTCCACATAAAGTTCGTCTACTCTGTGGTAAGTTTTCCCAAATTCAAAAAGCTTGAGATCGGTCTGCTTTCTGTTAAGGTTGTGTACAACCACCTCTAAGCCAGAAAAAAGTAAAGTCTGTCGCAATACATCGAGTGCCTCACTCAGTGGGTTCAAAACAGCAACCTTGTGTTGTTCATGGAGTACCTCGGTCAGCCTTACATACGATGATTGGGTGAGGGAGTTGGTACAGATCTCATGGTAGCCATTATCAGCCAAAAGTGTTGCTATCCTGTGCTGGACTTTCTCCTGCCTTGGCTGGGTGGGCTCTGCCATATGAGTGCTGCCTAATTTGCCTGTCACCTCGATGCGGTCGTAACCGTAGATACGCACTATTTCCTCAATCACATCTACTTCGCGGTTTAGGTTAACCCTATAAGGGGGTATGAGGACCAAAAAGCTATCTTCTTCTTCCTGACTAATGGCTATGTCAAGTCCACTGAGGATTTGTCTGATTGTTGCTTGAGGAATAGAGAAGCCGATGAGCTGCGCAATGTTTTTGTAGTGTATCTTTACTCTAGAAGGTACTATCTCTTTAGGATAGTCGTCGATGACTGCTGAAGCGATGGTACCACCAGCAATCCCTTGAATTAACAAACAAGCTCGCTTAAGCGCATAGACTGTGCTGTTAGGGTCTGTACCTCGTTCGCAACGAAAGGAGGCATCTGTTTTGATGGCATGGTACTTGGCTGCTTTCCTGGTAACCTTAGGAGCGAAGTAGGCGCTTTCTAAAAAGATGTTTTGCGTATTTGGATGGATGCTTCCACGCTTACCTCCTAGAATGCCAGCCAGGCATAGAACTCCTTCCTGGTCGCAGATCGTAAGTTCTTCTCCGTTTAGAATTCTTGCTACATTATCTAAGCTGACAAAAGGGGTACCCTTTTCCACTTGCCTAACTACTAGTTCCTTCCCGACAATCTGATCATAATCAAATGCATGCAGAGGTTGCCCCAGCTCATGCAGCACAAAATTGGTGGTGTCTACGATGTTGTTAAGAGGGCTAATGCCGACAGCCTTTAGTTTTTCTTTAAGCCATACTGGCGATTCCTTCACTTTTACTCCGCTAACCGCAACCCCTGAATACCTTGGGCAGGCATTGTGGTCTCGTACTGCTACGCGTATCGGTAAATTCTGTACTTCTACTTTGAATTTATCTACAGGGGGATACTGTATAGAGCGGCATAGCAGAACACCCAGTTCTCTAGCGACACCTATGTGAGAACATGCATCTCCTCGGTTGGGGGTAAGGTCAATCTCAAAAATTTTGTCTGATTGGAGATCGAAGTACTGAGCAGCAGGGGTACCAGGAGGTAGGGGCGTGTCAATTACCATAATGCTGTCTTTTGCGCTTCCTAGCCCGATTTCTTCTTCTGCACAAATCATCCCTTCAGACCATACTCCTTTTATCTTGGCTTTTTTGATCTTTAGGGCGGTACCTTCCTGATTGTACAGCTGTGTACCTACAGGGGCCACGATCACCTTTTGTCCTACTTTTACGTTGGGGGCCCCGCAGACAATATAGAGCGTTGTAGCATTGCCTATGGCTACTAAGGTTACTTTTAGCCTATCAGCGTTGGGGTGTTTTTCACAAGCCATCACCTGACCAATCAGTAGTCCTGCTAGGTTGTCTTTGGTAAATTCGAAGTTTGTTATGCCTACTACTTCTAGCCCGCTTTGTGTTAGCAATTGCGCTATTTCAGTAGGGCTTTCTGAAATTTGCATGTAGCCTTTGAGCCAATTAAATGATATTTTCATCTTGGAAAGAAGGAAGCAGTACTGCGGTGAGCCATGGATATAAATGATTTGCCGAATCGCAACAAAAGTAATGATTCCCTAAGGCCCAACTTGAAAGCATACACCCTTCCATTGAGGAAAGTGCTATGCTATTTCTTGTGTAACGGCTAGGGGCGTTGGCTTGAAAAGTAGTTTGTCGTCTACAAAGCTGAAGTAAGTGTTGCCAGCGATGATGATATGGTCTAGTATATCTATGTCTAAAGTTTGCCCTCCTTCTATAAGTCTTTTGGTTAGCTCTATATCCTTTTTGCTAGGATCAGGATTTCCTGATGGATGATTATGTAGTAAGACCATGCTAGTCGCACCATATTCAACAGCTGCTTTAAAGACAACTTTGGGATCTGCTAAAGTGCTCGTCAAGCCTCCGCTACTGATAAATTGTTTTTTAATCAGACGGTTAGCCCTATTAAGCAAAACTACCCAAAATTCTTCGGTAGTCTTGTCTGCAAGTTCTGGCTTCATAAAATGATAGATGCCAGTGGAATCATAGAACCTTGGTTTGGGAAGGCTAGTAAAACCTTCTCTCCTTCTACTCAGCTCCATGGCACTCACAATCTTAATAGCCTTTGCTTCTCCTATTCCTTTGAATTGCTGTAGTTCTTTTACTGAGCGTTTTGCCAATACATCTAGATCATTGTCGTGGTGCTTGAGGATGAGCTGTGCTAA
Organism: uncultured Cytophagales bacterium; assembly: GCA_963705385.1. Taxonomy (GTDB): domain Bacteria; phylum Bacteroidota; class Bacteroidia; order Cytophagales; family Amoebophilaceae; genus MFD02979-c5. The sequence goes on along the minus strand of OY970075.1, from coordinate 108,098 downwards.
GGTGACAGCACTCATTTTTCTGGTTCCTGATCCTATCAAGATGCCAAGTAGCTCTGCATCAGTCAATGCCTTATTGCCTTTCTGCATCAGCTTTTCTCTTGGGCGGTCTTCTTTGGCCCAATCCCGTATCCTGAGATGGAGCGTTTCTTTTTGGCAATACATCCTAGCACCTATTTCCTTAAAGTTATCCACTCCTTCCCAAAAAAAAAAGCCCCGCAGAATTTCTTCTACCGGGCTTCAATTATCTATTCACCTGTCTTTAAGGCCGGCTATTTATGAGCCTGGCTAGTTTAGCCTTGTTGTTAGCGGCCTTATTTTTGTGGATAATTTGCTTCTTTGCTAGCTTATCAAGCATAGAAGTGACTTTTTTAAAAAGTGCTTCCCCTTCTTGTTTGTCGTTAGCGCTGCTCAGCTTTTTAATAAAAGTTCTGCAGGTTTTTAGTTGATATCTATTGCGCAAACGTTTTGCCTCGTTTGATCGTATCCTTTTGATTGCTGATTTGTGATTTGCCATTCTGGTATGCTTACTTTATTCAGGGGTCACAAATATAATACCTGTTCCGTATAAAAAAAACCCACTTCCTCGCTGTGCTTCTGATTATTTGTGTGCATTAGAACTCGTAGCCGATTCTGAAGTCGATGAAATCTGTCTCTGCACTAAAATCCTTTTCCGTAATTTTCAGAGCCGTCTTGAGACTTGTACCTATAAAGAAGAAATCTGTAATTCTGTATTCCAGTCCCAACCGCGTATAACAAAAACCATCTGTTTGGATCGCATTATTCACCAGATAGAATCCTAGCTGTTGTCCAAATATGAGTTTACCCCATAGAAACTCGTGCCCCACCAAAAGGGCAATTTTAAGGTGGTCTGTCTTCACCATTTTCTTGATCACTTCTTTTGTGGCCCAGTCTTTAATCCATTCAGTAGCCAAAGTAAAGGCATGGTTTTTGCCTAGCCATAAACTCCAATGACCATACATACCCCCAACGTAGTAGTATTTATCACTACTATCATCTTCTTCTTTCTGTTTTAGCTGTTTCTTAGTACCCTCCTGCTGGGTTAGTTGTTTCTGAGAAAATGGCTTATTTTTTTTGAGTGCCGACAGAAAGCCTATATCTACTCTATTGCTTTTTAAGCCTTTCGGATTAGAATAACGCACATAGCTTGGGTTAGGGGTATAGTTAAACCCCAAGCCGGCAGTAATGATTTTCAGATATTTTTCTTCTTCGACTTCTTCAGTTTCTTTTTGGGTAAAATAGGGCATATAGTTGAAGCCTATACTAGGGCTAAGCGCCCAGTTAGGATTGCATCTAACCTGGCAGGCTAGGGCAAGCGATAGGTCTAAGCTGATTCCTTGCCTGTAAATATCTTCTTCCTGGTCTTTGTCGTACACTTTTTCCTTTTCTTCTCTTCCTTTAGCTTCTTTCGTCAGGTTAGTCCCCGGTACGTTAACGTAAGCAACCCCTATCCCTAACCTAGGGACGAGCTCACATAGAGCTTGATGATCATGTTGTGGCGCCAAGTAAACTAAACCTCCTATTGTACTTCCTTTGTTCTCAAGCCTACCGTAGTTCACCAAAAGACCTAGCTTCGGGTAGCAATGAAAGTATTTCCAAAAAAACCTTCTGATTTGATAAACACCTATGTCGGCGTTTATGCCCCTAATCCTTAAGCTCTGATCCTGTTCTATATCACCTTCTAGATTTATCTTTTGAGGAATATATTGGGTAAAGCTTCGGTAAGGGCTAAGTTGAACAGTATAAGGGAAGGTCATCCATTCATCTTGCCTCCCTGTCTTTTTTACCTCTATAGCCTCATTCTGTGTTTCTGTCTTACCCTGGGCGGGGTAAAAACTCAGTAAGAGCCCTAGTAGAAACAACAGTGGAAGCAGGGCTACCCTTACGGACGTCAAAAAATTTTTAGGCGGGCGGAAGGCAGTACACATTAAGAGATATTTTTGACCTTTACTCAATTTAGCTAAGGTAAATATTTTCCATGAAATTAAGCCAGGGCCTGCTATGTGTTTAGCGCCTTGCAGAGTTGCTTTACAAGGCTATTAGACCAGCTGTGGCCTCATAAATAGCTACCTTATGAAGAAAACAAACTTTATTTTACTCCTACTCATCTTGCCTACTCCAGTATCAATAGGGTGGGGTTTTTTTGCGCACAAACAGATCAATAGGCACGCAGCCTTTACGTTACCTCCTCCTATACTCAACTTTTATAAGCATTATATACACCTTATTACTGAGCATGCCATTGACCCAGACAAAAGGCGCTATGCAGTAGAAGGAGAGGCCTCTCGGCATTATATTGATATAGACTACTATGGTGATAGCACTTCGTGGGAAATACCCCGGTACTGGCACCAAGCTTTAGAAGCTTACCCTGAGCAGATGCTTGTAGAACACGGTATCCTTCCCTGGCACATTTACCACATGAAACATAAGCTTACAAAAGCTTTCCAGCAAAAAGACCTTTACCAGATCCTAAAGCTCTCAGCTGACATAGGCCATTACATTGCTGATGCCCACGTTCCGCTACATACCTCCAAGAATTATGATGGACAGTTGACCAATCAGCAAGGCATACATGGGCTGTGGGAAGGGCGTTTGCCAGAGCTCTTCCTAGCCAGCTACGATTTTTTTGTTGGAAAAGCCAAGTATATCGATAATCCACAGCAAGAGGCTTGGGAAGCTATTATGACGGCTCACAAAGAAGTATGCAATGTATTAAGTTATGAGAAAAGGCTGTCGGAAACTTTCCCTGCCAGCAAAAAATATAGTTTTGAGCAAAGAGGAGGTACTCTTCAAAAAGTTTACTCCATTGCCTATGCACAAGCTTATCATACCATGCTTAATGGACAAGTGGAACAGCAGGCACGTGCTGCCGTCAAAATGGTAGGGGGATTTTGGCTAACATGCTGGGTCGATGCTGGCCAGCCTGAGCTCAATACCCTACTAACCCTTCCTTTACAAAAAGACCAACTAAAAGAGCATTTTCCTAAGCCAAAGAAGTTAAAAGTGCGCAGTTGTGGTGAATAAAGGCCTGCTGGATCAGCAAATAAAAATGTAGAGGGTGAGGGATTCGAACCCCCGGTACTCTCGCAAGTACAACGGTTTTCAAGACCGCCGCGTTCGACCGCTCCGCCAACCCTCTGATCGATTCGCCAGACAAAAATAAGTCACTATATCTACTCTATCCAAATAAGGTTAATTTATACTCACTTTATCTTTCTTCACCTCTGTGCCTCTACGGGAGCCTTGGTAGCTAAGTAGGCAGGAGGATAAACAGCGATAAGTGCCATCACTACTATGCTGACAGCTGTGTAAACAAAGTCGCTCGCCTTCCTTCTGATAGGATAGGCCTCTACAAGGCTCGTCTCTGTTCCCAAAGATACAACTCCAAAGGTCTGTTGCAGCCAACTAAGTACCCAAGCAGCAATCATGCCTAAGGCAGCACCACTTAAAGCAATGAATAGCCCCTCCATTAGGAAAATACGTTTTATGTCTCTTGAAGTGGCCCCTAGAGTGTACATTGTGGCAATGTCTTGCCGTTTGTCTAACACTAGCATAGATAAAACAAAGAAAACATTCAAAGAGGCAACAAGCAGAATCAAAGAAAAAGTTAAAAACACGAAAAGTCGTTCGATATGAATGGCTTGCATCAGGGTAGCCTGCTGCTCGTTGCTATTAAGTACTTGGAAACTATCAGGTACACACTCCCTTAACTTTCGCTGTATCTCATCTGTAGAAAATCCTGCTGCTACTTGTATCTCTAAGGCAGTTCTTTCCCCATCCATATCCATCAGTGTAGCAGCAAAATCAACAGGTACAATGACATGATTTTCGTCAAAACGTTTCTCAACAGCAAAAACTGCACCCGCCGTAATATTTTTACACTGATACAGTGGGCTGGAGATACTTGTATTGCCCTTCACATCCCTGGGATAAAATATCTGAAGGACATGAGAATGGTTGGCTAGATGGACAGATAATGCATGTTGTACGCCGTTACCTATGATAGCAAAGTCTTTTCCCTCCTGCTTTAGTTTAAAACTACCTTGCTTAATAAATGCTGCTAAGCAATTCTGATGGATAAAGTCTTCAGATACGCCCTTTAGTTTTACCACCATTTGGCGGCCTTGGTAACATAGTAGGGCATTGTCTTCTATTACATCAACCACTTTGACCACGCCCTCTATAGCTTTTATTTGGCCCATCAGATCCGTGTCGAGTACAAAGCTTTTACCTTTTTTAAGCTCAACCTTAATGTCTGGATCAAAAGAGCGGAATAAAGATTTAACCAGATCTTCCAGCCCATTAAAGACAAACAAGACGAGCAGCAAAGCCATTGTACTTAGCGCTATGCTGACAAATGAGATGAGCCCAATATAATGGATTAAGTTTTTGAAGCTACCCATTTGGAAGTAGCGCTTTGCAATAAAAAAGGAGAATATCATTTGAAAATATTTGATACTTAGCGACAATTGTGGTCAGAGGATTTGCTGCAAGATAGGGTTTAGAGAACTCTATACAGACGTATTAATACTATCCAAAATAAAGTAATGGTATTGCGCATAAAACAATAAAAGTGTTAATTCGATATTGTTGAAACACCACTAAGTTCCTTGTTGAAAAATTGTAAACAAATAGATATGTACTGGACTCTTGAATTAGCATCTTATTTAGATGATGCACCCTGGCCAGCGACCAAAGAAGAGTTGCTCGACTATGCGAAACGCTCAGGGGCTCCATTAGAAGTGATAGAGAACCTTCAAGAACTTGAAGACGACAATCAACCTTATAGTAACATCGAAGAAATATGGCCTGATTATCCTACCAAAGATGATTTCCTCTTTCATGAGGATGAGTACTAGGTAAATTTGCTAAAACAGGGCTGTATCAGAGGCCTTTTGAGGTGGGTGTAGCTTTATCCCTATTATTCCAATTAATGGGTAAGTTCAGCAAGGCAGTCACCAAAAATTCGGCTCTGGTACAGCTTTTTTTTACTTTTGGAACACCGCCTGATAAAGCCCTTGCTGCTGTTGCACTAACAAGATAGTTTTATTCCGTAATAGCAGGTGGACCTTGTCCTTGTTTGGGTGCATAACCGTCAGTAAACATACTGGCGCTTGGTAATGTACCTTGAAGCTTTTACTGAGCATAGCCAGTAATGCTTTGATCTTCAGGGGATCCTCATACAGGCAGATAGAAAGAGCACAAGCGTTCCTTTCTAGAAGGTTGGCCCGCATGGCCTGCTTAGCTAAACAATTAAAAACTTCTTTTAATTGCTCTTCTGCGAAAAACGTAAAGTTTTCTAAGCTAAGCCTAACCAAGCATTGCTCTTCTTGTAAAATGTAGACAGGATGATTGACTGCTGAAGTATGTTGCGTTATTACTGTACCTGGCTCATGAGGGTACTGAAAAGGCCTGACATATAAGGGAATATTGTGTGTAGCCAAAGGTTCTATAGCCTTGGGATGGATGACTTTAGCGCCATAAAAAGCCATCTCTGCCATTGCTTGATAAGAAAGCTGGTCAAACTTAATAGCAACTTTGAAAATCTTGGGGTCCGCGCTCATAATTCCCGGCACATCCTTCCAGACAGTTAAAGATTGTGCTGATAGCACACCTGCCAGGATAGCGCCTGTAAAGTCAGAGCCTTCCTTGCCCAGCGTTGTAGTTTCACCAGCTTTGTTGCTTCCAATAAATCCTTGTGTGAGTACGACTTGATTTTGTTTTAAAAGAGCAGAAAATTCCTGTTTGACTAAAACTTCAGTTGCCACCCAATCGATCTGCGCATTGTAAAATTCATTGTTGGTTTTAATGTATTTTCTGGCATCCAACCAAGTACAAGCTACCTGTTGCTCTTGTAAGTAATGATAAATAATCTTAGAAGCTACTAGCTCCCCCCAAGCGACTACCTCACTGTAAAATTTGTCCAATGAATCAGGTACATAGGGAGGGCTTAAAGTTTTGAAAAGCTGCGCTTTATACTGAGCCAATACTTGCTGAACTTCTTGCCTTGAGGAAACGAAAAGTTGGTCTATGATGTTTCGATGCAGTACAAAGAGACTTTGTATGGCCTCTTCATAAGGCTGGTTATCTACCTTTTGCTGAAAAATAGCTTCTAAGGCCCTGGTTGTTTTGCCCATTGCTGAGATAACCAAGACTAGCGACTCCTCTGCTTTTATGATGTTTACTAGCTTTTTTACTACCTCCGCGTCTTGGATAGAAGCACCACCAAATTTAAATACCCTCATAGGCCTTCATAGAGGAAACTACTTTTGAAGATGGACACAAAGTTAAGAGGTAGCATGCAGAATTTGATAACTTGTAGCTCCATTTTTAGCATGGCCATGCTAAAAGAGAAGCAGCATTTTTGCGTGAGTTAATTCGAGTAGTGCCATACAAAATTCACAAGGTGCTCACTGATAATGGGATTCAATTCACAAACCATGAGCATCATAAAAATGCTTTTGCACACATATTTGAACGCACGTGCAAAGAACATGTTATAGAGCACAGAAAGACTAAAGTGAAGCATCCATGGACTAATGGACAAGTAGAGCGCATGAACAGAGGGTTAAAAGAAGCTACAGTAAATACGTTTACCTATGCAAGTCATCTACAACTAAAAGAACACCTTCATGCTTATCTGATGGCTTATAACTTTGCCAAGCGGCTGAAGAGCCTAAAGGGCAGGACCCCATGGCAATTTATTATTAATGAATGGAGGGTCCATCCGGAATATTTTAATATTAATCCAAACTACTTCTCCATGGGACTAAACACCTAGAGTGCAAGGCCCTCGCTTTTGTGGCTAAGCACGCTGGGGGCGTAACCAGCGATGGTAGACAATCCATATTGACCCTTAGAGCCTAATGCAATTCACCAACGCATTCCCTTCTATATAGGCTCTGTAGAGTCTTCTGTAGAGATGGTGAAGAGACTGCTATCCTGCAACGCCTAAAATGCGTATATAATAATTACTAAAAAATATAAAAAATTTCCAGACTACTTCGACCGTACTAACCCAAAAGGCTTTTATCAAGGGATGGCGCCCCAGTGTATAGTTCTCTTGCCTAAGCAATACTCTATCTATTGGGGAGAATTTCTGTAGCTCTGTAAAAAATATTTTTGGGGTTGTTTTTCCATAATCCTAAAGGGTAAGTTTACTCCACACATTTTGGTGCAGTTCTTTGAAAGCAAGGATTAGAATAACGCCTTAAGTTGATGCAACGCTTTTTGATTATCTCTTGTATCAATAGCCTCTAAAATATCTAGTTTTTCTTCAGTAGTTAGGTGCCAACCTAAAGAAACTTTTCCAGTGCGGGACTGCTTTTTTATTTTTGTTCCTGTATACTGAAATTCAACCTCTACAATATTACTCTGCAGCCAGGCATTGGCTAGCTCTATAAGCCCATCATTCCTAATATCCTGCATATTGGCCCATACTTTGTAGATGCTGGCAGGTTTAGTGAGCTTTTGGAATAAAGATTCTGCTTCACATTGGGTTAGTTCTTGTTCTTTTGTGTTAACTCTTACAGAGAGTAAAACCGCCCCAGAAGTGTTCTTTGCAATCCAATCGCTAAATACATACAAGAATTGTACTGCGCCTGTAACCCCAAAATTATCAAAGAGTCCTGCATCCATTACTTCTATGGTAGGTGTGCTAGGTAAAGCGACACTAGGGAGCACATAAGGAAAAGTAGCATTCATACGTAACGCACTCAAGAAACGCAGGTCTTCAGCGCCTTGGTCCTTAAAAAACCGTATGAAATCAATTCCTTTTAATTTTTTATTCTCCTCTGAAGTCTTCCCTGCTGTAAACCCTGTGCTCATGTAAGAAACTTGGTGAGGAGATATAAATAGTTTGTTTCCATCGTTGATGATGGTAGGCGTCAAAATCATCATAGGTATGAGGCTGTTAAATTCTGGCTCTTTGTAGGCCTTGAGTGGCTTATCCATCATGAAGTCTGTATGCTTATTAACCTGATCCTCGATTGCATAGCCCCTATCTCGTCTATATGAGATTCCGTTGTAGTTAAACTTGTTGAAGTCAAACAGGATATCGTTGGTTACAAGGCTAAAGACAATTGGGTTGAGACTGTCACGTGCTATATTATCTAGGTACTTCAGGTCATAAAGGTTGACAGGTTCTTTTTGTTTGCTTCTTAGGTATAACTCTCTAAAGTAGCCTGCCCCTAAGGCACCGCCTGAAACACAGCTCATCAGCATGGTATGCTCCATCAGCTTGCCTTGAGTGAGGCTGTTAGCTTCTTGCAAGACTTTCATAGTCCATAGGGCTGCTCTCTGGCCACCACCGCTAGCGCAAATGATTACTAATTTAGGAGAGGCTGAGATTGGAAATTTCCTACGCCAGTTGTCCAGAATTTTTAGCGTATGCTCTTTATCTTCTGAATAATGCTCTCTACTATTCACTCTATGGACCTGCTCGAGTGAGTACGCTGCTCGGCTTGTATTGTAGCGCAACCCAAAAGCATGATTTTCTCTGGAATTAAACACCAGTCCACGTTTAGTAAGCAGATTAAGGGTAATGAGTATAGCAATAATGACTGTATCTATCCACCTCTTAGCCCAAAAAGAGATAAAACCAGTGAGCATGACCAAAATAGCTAAGAACAAAATACCGCTTGCAGCAGCAGGAATTTGAGAAAAAGGGGAATAGCTCAAGATGCTCAGTGTAAATAATAGGCCAATGGCTATTAACTCAAAGATGAGGAGAGTAAAGTGGTTTTGGTTAAATATTTGCAGTACGATTTCTTTGTCATAATACTTGTCCAGATCTTGGGTGTAACCAATTTGAAAAGGGGTTTCCAAATAAGTATGCACCTTAAAGGTATACCTCTTGGGCACTATAAGCCTACGGAGCAAACTCACCCTATAGAACACCGCTTGTCGTAGCCTTTGTGTTAGGCTTTGGGCTAAATATTGAAAAACATCCTTATGGGTGAATTTCATATACACGAATGTCAAAGAGAATATTAGACTTAGACCTGTAAAAAGTCCCAAAACCTTGATGATGACAGCCTGGGTAGTGCTGTATTCAGCTGTCCATTGAAACTGTAATATACAGACGAGATAAGTAAGCAGGAAAGCAAGTGGAATAATGCTGTTGTTCAAACAAAACTTGGAAAAAGGGCTTGACAATGCTCCTACAAAGGGAAATTTATGGATATCAATGATATAGGTAGTGATGTGGAAAGCCACCGTAAATCCTCCTAGGGCCATACCCAGGATGAAAAAGCTCCAGAATCCACTTTCTCCTAAATATTCGGGGTCTAAAATAAGCTGATGCAGCTCTAAAAAGTCCCCCAAGTTACCTGTAACAGCTCCAAATAGAACGGCCCAGAAGAATAGAAGTACTTTATTTTCCCTAAGATGGTTAATGAGTAGCTGTGCCGGAAAGGAGTATAAAATGTTACGAAACATAATTACTAAGCGGTTTGTCAGTGATGAACCAACTTGCTTGAGCAAGCTCAGAGAGTATCGCGAAGCTAGATCCAACAGCTGCTTGTTATGGTAGCAAACGAGCGCAAACTCCGTCAAAATAACAAAATAGTCCAGTCCTAAGCTAAATAGGTCAAAACACTAAAGGGCTGTTCTAGCTGACTTAAATTTTGTGTAGAGCTCTCCTATAAAAAATGGGAAAATTTATGAAGCGCTTTGTTGAAGTGTTAGGATTTTTGAGGGTTGATCTTGAGAACCTTTACGATTCACCATCTCTACAGCGTCTTAACGCATCCTATTAGTGGACCTAACCAGCTTTTCATCTTTTTGGATAAAGCGATTGGCCAGCAAGTTGCTAGCTAGAGCAATGGCAGGCAAAAGGAAACCCAGCTTGTACTTTCCGGACACTTCAGGAAGCAAATGCTTTTCTTGCTGTATGATCATGTAGAGGAGCAAGCCTACGGTTGCTATCAGCACCAAGGCGTTCAGTAATCCTAATTTGAGTTGGGTAGCTCTGTTGTCGTACTTAAATACCTCGTATGCGGCTATGCCTGCTGACGTGAGCGCTAGTATGCCTACCAAAGCGTAGGGAAAGTATACTACATTGAGAAGCTTACCTTCCGAACCTATTTTTCGAAAACACCATGCATTCATAACATAGAAATGGACTGTAGCTGTATCTGACTTTACCCAAATAGGCAGTAAGGCCATTGCAATCATAGTGGTTACAATTGCAAGCAAGCAAACTGATTGCGGACGTTGGAGCATAAACGATATTTTTAGAGATTAATAACGACAATAGATCAAAACCAGGTAGGAACCATACACCAGGTTTGTTTTATTAATACGCTATTAGAGACCTCTGTGAGCACACAAGCTAGGAAAGGTCAACTGTTAAACATATTCAATAGCTTAGTCAACTTAGTTTTTAGTTCTCGCCTATCCACAATAAAATCTAGAAAGCCATGTTCAAGCAAAAACTCTGCGCTCTGAAAACATTTGGGTAAATCCTTGCCAATGGTCTCTCTAATTACCCTAGGCCCTGCAAATCCAATCAAGGCGCCAGGCTCAGCAATATTAAAATCGCCCAACATAGCGAAAGAGGCACTGACGCCTCCTGTAGTAGGATCAGTGAGCAGAGAGATATAAGGCACTTTGGCTTCAGCTAATTGGAGTAGTTTGGCTGATGTTTTGGCCATTTGCATCAAAGAGAACCCTGCTTCCATCATTCGCGCCCCTCCTGACTTGGAGATAATAAGCAAAGGGTCCTTATGCTTTAAAGCATAATCAATGGCTCGAGCAATTTTTTCTCCAACTACAGAGCCCATCGAACCACCAATAAAACTAAAGTCCATGCAAGCAACCACAAGCTTCAGTCCATTCATCTTCCCATGAGCTGCCCTGATAGCATCTTTCAGCTGCGTTTGCTCTTGCGCTTCTTGTAGGCGCTGTGCGTAAGGTTTGCTATCAACAAAACCAAGGGGATCGGCTGAAGTAAGTTCAGCATTGAGTTCTGTAAACTTGTTTTCGTCAAACAGGATCTCAAAGTACTCTTTAGAACCTATGCGCACGTGATAACCATCTTCAGGAGATACATAAAGATTCTCTCGAAGCTCTCTAGTAGGAATGAGTTTTCCTTGAAGAGTTTTGTACCACAGGCCATCGGGCCCTTCTTTCTTATCAGATGTAGGGGTTAGGATACCTTTTGTTTTTCTTTTGAACCAAGCCATACTTATTTTTTTATTGTGAACCTGTATTGCTGGTCAGGCTACTATAATTTTTTTAGCCAAATATACATCCTAGATTAAGTTGAGTAGTGAAACACCTTCTTACATAAGCCTTTGAAACATCTTCTTACCTGCAATGAGGCCTATACCTCCAGCTCTTTTATTAATCACCGCCCTCCTAACCATCCCAGCTAGGTCTAAAGTTCCTTGCGATACTCCTTCAGAGTTGGCCAAACCTGCCTTTCCCATATAGCAGTTGGGCTACTTGGTAGTGACAAAGGTCTATAGAGGGTATGTGGTAGCAAGCCGATCGTATATTTCGGTTAGATGTTTCAGATAGATGTTTCAGAACACTAAATAAATGGTAGCACCTACAGCAGTAGCAGCTGAGCTCTAGGCTTCTTCTACTGTGCCAGGTTGTCTTTGGTCGTGCTTATTAAGATAAGTAAGCAGCTCGTTATTTTGATCTTAAATATAAAAGGAATCTTATGGGCATACTGGCTATGATAGCCAATATGCCAAAGGTGGTGGCTATGGCATTGCAGCTGCCTTCTATGGCTAGCTTAAGAATATTCTCAGGATCAAAGTAGCATGGGTTAGGGGCAAAAGAAGCACCTGCCGTGTGTTCTATGCCCTGATCTACTGGCAATATAGAGAGATAACCTGTGTTGGCTAGCCTTCTATGACCAAAGATGCTCGCCAGGCTTTTTAGCACTTGTGGGTTCCTGTTGGGAAGAAAAAATACCTCGTCTACAAAGCTAGGACTAGGCAGGTGCAACTGATCCTTAGGAATAGTCTCACAGCAATAGGTAAGCAGACGGTCTGCTTCTAGGCCTAGGAGAGTTACCAATTGGTTATAAACCATAACTGGGTGCTTTATTAGTGACAAAGGTAACAATTTCCCAATAGCCTATAGCTCCTACATTAGTCCTTAAAGCCTATAGCTGAGCACGGATATCAAAGAATCCCGAGCCTTTGGTTGATAACTTGCTTCATTTTTGTTTTCTTTGGGAGTTGTCAAAGCGTGCTTGTCCATGGCACACCCCAATATGGTGATTGTAGCTCAGTTGGTTAGAGCGCTGGTTTGTGGTACCAGAGGTCGCGGGTTCGAGTCCCGTCTTTCACCCCAAATACTTGGTGTAATAATTGAGCCTATTGCATTATCTATTGAATTGTTGTGAGCGCTACTCAATCAAGCATACGCTTTCACGTTTGATACAACAAAAAGCCATTAACCTTGAGCATCTCCATAATACCTAATTACTTGTTTCGAAGTTCATAGTTCTGCTTAGGTACATCCTCGACTGATTTTCCGCAACCTTGTGTTATTTAGATGCCCCAGGCAATAACATAACTTTTATACTCCCTTACATGTTGATAACCCTATGGATAACCCCTTGGTTATAGAGTCATTTTTTGTGGGTAAATGTAGCTAGCAGATCCGTTTCGGCTAATAAGCACACATACCCAGACAGTAACCCTTATTGTGTATGGCTATCTGTAGGGTCATCCACAGTCAGTGGTGGTAGGAAAATTTTCTTAGTCAAAAACTTGTTATCCACGTGTGTATACCACTATACTGCAATCAGCAAAAATAGGGTGGAGTAATTTGTTGATAAGCCGAGGAAAGTTTATTGATAATCCACAATCCATGTATCCAAGATTTTTCTTCCTTTTTTTTCAACGAATCCACACCATAATAAAAACAATAAAACTTTAATTAGTATCTATTATTAGGATCAAGGTTCAAAATCCTACGTTGCAATTACAACACCCACACACAGACTAGGTTCATGGCTTCTTTTTTCCAAACAAAGATTGAATACCTTAAAGAAGTTGGACCTGATAAAGCTGCATTGCTCCAGCAAGAGCTTGGTATATACACTTTCAACGACCTAATACAGTATTACCCCTTTCGGTATGAAGACCGGTCACAATTCTACAGAATCAAAGAGCTCAAAGAAGACATGCCCTATGTACAAATCAAGGGCACTATCCACCATATAAAAGACATCTCATCAGGGAAAAAGAGGATAATGGCCAGCTTTAGGGATGATACAGGTGAGATCACGCTGGTCTGGTTCCAAAGGCTTCAGTGGATACTCAAAAAATTACAAGTAGGTGTAGCATATACCGTATTGGGCAAGCCTACAGTCTATGGCCGCCAGATCAGTCTTGTACACCCTGAGTTGGAAGTATATGTTCCTACCCATGAAAACAAACAGCCTTTGTATCCAGTTTATCATACTACTGAAAAGCTCAAGTCCAAGTACCTAGACAGCAAGGCCATCGCAAAATTACAGCGCAACCTACTGCAAAAAGTTACTAACGCTGTTATTCCAGAAACCTTGCCTAGCCATCTGTTACAAGGATACAGGCTCGTTAGCAAGGAATTTGCACTGCTGAATATTCATTTCCCCCCCAACTATGCGGTGCTGCAGCAAACACGCTTCCGGCTGAAGTTTGAAGAACTATTTTACATACAGTTACAGCTCCTTCAGCTCAAGAAAATACGCCTTGACAAGCAACCAGGAATAGTACTCAATAATACACAGCTCCTCAGCTACTTTTATTATAATCACTTACCTTTCAATTTAACAGAAGCCCAAAAGCGAGTAGTCAAGGAGATCTACCAAGACTTACAATCAGGGAAGCAGATGAATCGGTTGGTACAAGGAGACGTGGGTAGCGGTAAAACTGTAGTAGCGCTTTTGAGCATGCTGCTCACCATTGGGAGTGGTGCACAAGTAGCCATGATGGCCCCCACTGAGTTACTAGCAGAGCAACATTACAAAGAAGTACAATCCTTTACACAGCAATTAAGCCTTCATGCAGCACTGCTGACAGGCTCTACAAAGAAAAGAGAGCGGAATATAACCATGGATGCTCTCAGTGAGGGAAAGCTACAGATAGTTGTAGGTACGCATTCCTTGCTTAACGAAGCAGTAAGTTTTAACAACCTAGGATTGGCTATCATCGACGAGCAACACCGCTTTGGCGTAGCTCAAAGGGCCAGGCTCTGGACCAAAAGTCAGGAATGCTTTCCTCACGTGTTGATAATGACCGCTACCCCTATTCCTCGTACCCTGGCCATGACCTTCTATGGTGACCTAGATGTCTCTGTGATTGATGCTATGCCAGCTGGCAGAAAACCTATTAAGACTGCTCACCATTATGATGCACAAAGGCTAAAGGTGTTTCAGCTGCTCAAAGAACAGATCATTGCTGGTAGACAAGTCTACATCGTGTATCCTCTCATTGAGGAATCTGAAAAGTTGGACTATAAGAACCTCATGGATGGTTATGAAAGTATTTGTCGGGCTTTTCCTGAATTTCCTATCAGTATTATTCACGGTCAAATGCACGCTTCAGATAAAGATTATGAGATGCAACGCTTTGTCAAAGGAGCAACTAAGATCATGGTGGCCACTACGGTTATTGAAGTAGGGGTAAATGTGCCAAACGCCACGGTCATGGTTATTGAGAACGCAGAACGGTTTGGATTGGCACAGCTGCATCAACTGCGTGGAAGGGTGGGTAGGGGTAGCAAGCAGTCTTATTGCATTTTGATGACTGATTATAAGCTGAGCAACAAGAGCAGGGAACGCATTCAAGCAATGGTGCACACGAACGATGGATTTGAGATTGCAGACTTAGACCTACAGCTCCGAGGTCCTGGCGATCTGCTAGGCACACAACAAAGTGGCCTACTCGAACTAAAGATTGCAGACTTAGGGCAGGATGGGAAGATTCTGCAGACAGCTCGAGAAGCAGCCAAACAGGTCATTGGAGAAGACCCCACGCTTGTGCATCCAAAAAACCTACCTCTCAAAGCGCAGCTTGAGCGTATCCACAGCAATACTGTGGATTGGAGTAGTATTAGTTAGTCAACCTTTAATAAGTCGCTGGTGCCTAAGATGTAATAATCATAGCTGCTTCTTGCATAAAGTCTAACACGATCTGTACTTGCGCTTTTGACTGGCATAACATTCCCTTAATTAGGTCAATTTTCTTTTCTACTTTAGAGAGATTAACGCCTTTGGCTGTGATGTCTTCTAAAAACTCTTCCTCTAGGGTAGTACCACCGGCATAGCCTATGATTACCTCTTTAGGAGCCTTTTTCATCTCCTATATTAAAGGGACCGCAAATTTTGTACTAGTTTTGCGCTAGTTTTGGAAGTTCTAAAATAAACTCTACGTAAGAAGTCTTGTCCGCTCTGCTGTGAGTATAAATCCTGCCTCCAAAACCACTCACGATAAGCTTACTAACCGCAAGATCAAAATTAGCCGTTAGCTTGTACATCTCTTCTGGGAAGAAGTCAAAAAGATGAGAGGTCAACAAATGTCTTCCACTGACTCCTAGCACCTTTATATGTATTGATCCGTTATTGCTTATCCGTAAGCTGACTTCACCCCCTAGCTCACAAGAATAGGCCAGGCACAATAGGTGCATGATAACGTACTTAAAGTGTGGAAAAGATATTAAGGCCTTAAAATCTTGGGATAGGTCCAGGCTGATGGTATGGGAGTTTTTGAAAAAAAATAATCCTCCAATATTTCTTCTAAGCAAGCTTTGATAGAAAGGGGTGCTAGGTGGTCGAGCATAAACATATACTTCAATTCAGCAGTTACTTCCTTTAGAATACTATTGCCTTGTTGAGCTATAGCTAAAGCAATAGGCATCAGTTCATGAAATATTTCTAGAGTAGACTTGGCCTGCTGTTGAGGACTAAGGTTTTCTGGCATTAAGAGGTATTTGGCTTTAGTATACTTATGCGTGTATTGCTCTATATGGTGATTAATAAACTCAGCTAAAACCTCTGCAGCCTTATTCTGGTGTGAGATTAAGAGCACATCAAGCTTACCTCCAATCCAGAATAATCGAGGTTGAAAGGCTTTTTGTTTCCTGCGAGCAAAGAGGAGAGTAATGAGCGTGGCAAATATTAGCGTGTAGACTAGTAAGTATGCAGTAGTGAAATCCAAAGTAAAGTTAATCTTTCCTACTACCTGAGTATAAAATAGCAAGCCTATCCCCACCCCTGCTGCAGCTAATACTATGAAGCTTACCCAGTCTGCAAGCACTATGAGAAGCATAATAGAGAACGCTACATTGATGATCCACTCTACATTGCCTCTTTCTATTAAAAAGAGGAAAGTAGTTAAGAAAGGTAAGCAGTAAAGCAAGCTAAAGTGATAGTAAATAGCAAAGTAGCGCCTGAGCCAAACAGGCCAATAAGGCTTTAGGATTAGCCCTACACAGAGTATAGCACCTATACTCCTGATGACTAATACCTGCTTATAAGTTGCAGAAGCTGTGTAAGTGTGCATAAAAAAGGGCACCATGTAATTCAAAGACATAAAGAGCGCAAACAAGCTAGGGGAGGCGCCATACTTGGCTAGTTTACCTTCTGAGTAGTGCAGCAGCCCTTTAGCCCTAGCAAGTCTCTTGATAAAACCTTTCCATGTCACCCGCCACACCCAGGTGCTTTCCATGGAGCTTGCTCGCTTTACTACAGCAAAGCCTTTGTTCTGCCACACATGCACACCCAGGAAGCTAAGAAGGTTAGTAAAGATGCATACAGGCAGCGCGAGCTCTTTGTCAAGCCATCCATGAGCCAGAATAAACACAGCTAAGGTGGCCACTAAAGAACTAGCAAAAGCCTTGATGTCAGTCCTTAGCCCCATAATGCCTGCTATAAGCGGGATTGTAAAGAGCAGGGCTGCTAGGTCCATACCATAAATAGCTACCTTGAAGGGGTCTTTGGCGACTAAGGCCACTAGAATAGATATACAACCTGTAAAGAAGGTAGTTTGCTTCACTACTTGTAGCTTATGAATTACAATCCCTCTCTTGGCACAAAAAGGTTGAACTACATCATGGGTCAGTGAAATGCCTGCAGCATGTAAGAAAGAGTCAGCACTAGACATAATGATAGCTAGTGCACCTATTATAGTCAAACCTTTCAGCCCTTGAGGAAGCTGATTAATAAGGTAAGGTACCATTGTTTTGGAGTCAAGGTGAGGATACAGTGCCAGGGTAGCAAAGCCGATCAAGGCCAACAGCAAGAAGAACATAATAAGGAAGGCTATGCTTATGTAGTATATATGGCTCAGTTGTCGTTTACTGCTAGCTATCAGCGTGCGCTGGATAAAAGGGAAGCTAAGCGGAAAGCCAGGAAAAAGAAACCACACTAAGAGGATGGGGAAGGAATAATAGCCCGCGCCATATGCATTGGCTTTGTCCTGAGCAAAGTTGATCTGGAGCTTCTCTGCTGGAAGGCTACTTAAGATTGTTTTTATACCACCGGCTTGGTAGGTGATAAGGTTAGCCAGTAAAGGCACAACAACAAGGATGATGGCAAATTGGACCACATCAGTGATGGTTACTGACTTAATACCACCACTACTAGCGTAGATCACCAGTACCAGTGCACCTAGGGAAAGGCCCCAATCTTCTCTAATAGCCAGCAACTCACAAACAGGCTTTAAGAAGAGTAGCTGTATGCTGACAGCTGTAAGGTTATAAACAAACCCTATAAGGCCTGTAATCAGGCGTCCATGGCTTCCATAGAAGGTATACATTAAATCTCCCATGGTCAGGTGATCTTGAAAGTGTATCATCTGAGGAGCAATAAACCAGGCAATAAAGAGCAGGCAGACAACAACACCGCCTCCTACTGTAATAAGCAGATGAATAATGCCATCAGCAAATATGTCACCAGGAAAACCAAACAGATGCCACCCTCCTATGTAGCTAGCTAGCAAGGTGATAGTAAGTAGGCCTGTACCATAGATCTTGTTAGCCAGGGCATATTCTTGAAAGTCTTTGATCTTTCTTCCTACCCAAAGACCTATCAGAAGTGTTAGAAGTAGGAAAGCATAAACAATAAAGTGATCGATAGTATTGAAAATAGCCATAGTAGCCAAGGTTTACTTGACCTGAGGCCCAAAGGTCTGTTAAACATCATAAGGGGTGGGACCTCTACTTTCCAGCTGATTCAGGTGTACGAAGACCTTGTAAAACTAGTCTGAGGAGGTACCCCTTAAAGGGTGGGTACGCCTAACTTATCCCTCTTTGCGATCGATATTCGTACTTCGAATCAGAGAGGTTGGGGCGTCACCCGGAAACAACACTAGCAAACTATATCAAAAAGATAGTAACTACCTTGCTTAAGCCTATGACAACGGAGAAGATCTAACCAATCCCCTTATCCCTTCGCATAAGTGTAAAACACTTGCGCGGAATCCAAGAGAGTTAGCATATATACATCAAAACGCAGTGAAAGCAGGTTGGTTTAATGAGCTAGAGGAATATTTTACGTAAGTGTAAGGAATTAAGTAAGACTGCTAAGTCCTATAAAAGAGAAATCAATTGATGGTAGCGTTCCTATTTGAGTTCCGCGCACAAGGCGCAACTGTAAAACACTTGCACCATAATAGGGGGTCTACTACTGTACAGGCCTATGGAAACATTGATCGCGGACAAAGTTTGCGCTGCTAGTTATAAGGCTAGCAACCAGGTATGACAAGCTTGGGGTTATTTTCTCTGCCTGGGCTTGTATACGGGGAATCTAGCTATGGTTACAATACATGTATATACAACCTAGTACATGTGGAGAATATCGGGGTCGAACCGATGACCTCCTGCTTGCAAAGCAGGCGCTCTACCAGCTGAGCTAATTCCCCAAGTTCAATTTTTTAACGCAACACAGCTACTTGGTGGTTGTATGATAGCGTCAAATATAGGCGTTTGTGGTAAAATACCCAAGTGACCAGCTCCTGTGTGCACTGTAGTTTTCAGAGACCTATTGTGAAGTGTGTAGGGCAGCAAACTCATCATAAAAAGCCATAACCGCCTCCATACCTTTGTAAAAATGAGCTAAAACGAAATGCTCATTGGGAGCGTGAGCAGCATCAGAACCCAGTCCAAAACCCATCATAGCCACGTCGCAGTGCAAAATCTGCTGAAGTTTGGCCAAAATAGGGATGCTTCCTCCTTCACGGGTCATGATAGGCTTTTGCTTCCAAATTTTTTCAAATGCTTTGCTAGCCGCCTTTATAGCTAGAGAGTCGGTGTTGAACACTGCGGCCTCGCAGCCTTGGTGGGGCTTGATAGTGACACAGACACCTTGAGGAGCCACTGCGGTAAGGTAGGTTGTAAACTGTTCCATGACTTGCCTAGCATCTTGGTGAGGTACCAACCGCATAGACAGCTTGGCATAGGCCTTGGCCGGTAGTACAGTCTTGGCACCCTTACCTGTGTAGCCACCCCAAATGCCATTTACATCTAGTGAAGGCCTGATGCTAGTGCGCTCTAAGGTGCTATAGCCTTTTTCTCCTATTACTGTTTCAATACCCAGCATTTGCTGATACTCTTCTAAATCAAAGGGTAATTTAGCCAACTCAGCCCTTAATTCTGCTGAAGGTGTTACTACTTGGTCGTAAAAACCTGGAATGGTGATGCGCTGTTGTTCATCTTGCAGCGCCCCTATCATCTGGCACAGAATATTGATAGGATTGCCTACAGCACCGCCATAGCTTCCAGAGTGTAGGTCTCTATTAGGGCCTGTAACCTCTATTTCAAAGGCAACAATACCGCGCATGCCTGTAATCAGGGAAGGCTGGTCTGGTGAGAGCAAAGCAGTGTCTGAAACCAAAATGGCATCTGCCTGGAGTAACGCCAGGTTTTGTTCCTTATCCAAAAAGTGAGCAAGGCCTGCTGAGCCATTTTCTTCTTCCCCCTCTATTAAAAACTTAATATTGCAGGGTAGCTGCTCAGTGGCCAGCATGGTTTCTAAAGCCTTGATGTGGAGATACACCTGACCTTTGTCATCAGAAGCGCCTCTAGCATAGATCTTCCCGGCTTCTACAGTAGGCTCAAAAGGTGGATGGTCCCAAAGTTCGTAAGGATCTGGTGGCTGTACGTCGTAGTGACCATAAAAGAGCACGGTAGGTAGGCTTTTATCTATTACCTTTTCTGCGTACACCAGTGGATAAGCTGTGGTTTCCAACAACTCAGCGCGGTCAGCACCGGCCTCTGATAGTTGCTGTTGGATAAAATGCGCTGCGCTACGTGTGTTTTCAGCATACTTTTGCTCAGTACCCACAGAAGGAATGCGCAAAAAGGCCATCAGTTCTTCCAAAAAACGGTCTTGATGCACTTTGATATATGCCTGAGGAGATAATGTCATGGTATATGCTTGCTTTTAGGTGCAATGATCTATCCGAGATAGAAATTTTGATAGGATTGACGGCCTTTGTAAAATTAAATGTCAGCATCATAGACTATTAAAATAAGGTATACAGGGCAATAAGTTATGGTTAGCTGTAGTATAGTCTACTTCCCAACATAAATGTTCAATGCCGTTGCTAAGAACAAGTAAGCGGACCTTAAAATGAGCATTATAGCGCGCTATCTGCCCCAAGGTGTCGGTGCTAAGAGGAATGGTAGGTGCTTTACACTCTATCAGCATGAACGGTTCAGCAGAGCGACCATAGAGCACAATGTCAGGCCGCTGTTGGCGTTGGTCCTTGCAACGCATGTTTCTTTCTAAACTAAACAGAGTGGGCGGGTAACCTAGGTGATGCACCAAGTAATGGACCAAGTGCTGACGCACCCACTCCTCTGGAGTCAGGCGTACGTATTTCTTACGTACTAGGTCAAAGATATTACACTGCTTGCCTAGGCACTGAACTTTATGGTCAAACGCAGGAAGATTAAGGGCTTGCATAGACTTCACTTCTAGTAGAGATCTCGTACCTTCGTTTATCAACCCTACACTTAAAGGCCTTGGTAGCGTTTTAATTAGGTCGATGTGTAGACTCAAGAAGCTGCGTTTGGGCTACTTCTGCTCGTTGCAACATCGTTAGATGCAAAATTGAGTACCTAAAGTTGCTGACGATTAATAAACTCATCCTACAATCATCTAATCTCTAATCTATGAAAAAAGTCAATAAAAGTTACAAGTTACTTTTTACAGTACTGCTCTGCAGCCTCTTTTCGTTTGCACACACAAGCAACTCCACCAACGAGGCAGCAGTATGGATAGAGCAAACCTTCCAAAGCCTCTCTGAAGAGGAGCGCATAGCACAGCTTTTCTTGGTAGCGACCTACTCCAACAAAGACGAAACGCATTACAAAGCTATTGAAACGCTCATCCAACGCTACAATGTAGGAGGGCTAATTTTCTTTCAAGGAAATTATGAGGCACAAGTAACCCTTACAAACCGATACCAAAGCATGGCCAAAACACCCCTCCTCATTGCTATGGATGCTGAATGGGGCTTAGGCATGCGACTCAGCAATGCCATGAGCTTCCCGAAGCAGGTTACCCTGGGAGCCCTACGGGAGGACGCACTGATCTACAACATGGGTGTTGAAATTGCCCGTCAGCTCAGATGCATAGGCGTTCACATCAACTTTGCGCCTGTCATAGATGTAAATAACAATCCCAACAACCCAGTGATTGGCAATAGGTCTTTTGGAGGGTGTAAAGAAAAAGTAGCTACCAAAGGAATTGCTTACATGAAAGGACTGCAGGATAACGGTATTTTGGCGGTAGCCAAGCATTTTCCTGGGCATGGAGACACAGACAAAGACTCTCACAAAGAATTACCTATCATTTCCCATGATCGCGCTAGGGTAGACGAATTAGAGCTATATCCATTTAAAAAAGCAATAGAAGAAGGCAGTAAAGGCATAATGGTGGCACACCTGTATGTACCTGCTTATGATGCAACGCCCCAACAACCTACAAGCCTTTCTGAAAAGGTGGTTACAGGACTACTCAAGGAAGAACTGGGCTTTCAAGGGTTTGTCTTTACTGATGCCCTTAACATGAAGGGCGTGTGTGCTCAACGGCAGCCTGGACAAGCAGACGTACAAGCCTTGATAGCAGGCAACGACGTACTTGTCTTTCCAGAAGACCTACCCCAATCCATTGAACACATCAAGCAGGCCATCAGGGAGAAGACCTTGGATGGCAAAGCAGTGGATGAAAAAGTAAAACGTATCTTGCGGCTCAAATACCAGATGAACCTACAGGCATGGCAGCCTATTGCAACAAAAGAGCTAGGCCGGCAGCTGCATACCCCCCAGGCCCAACTGCTCAAGCAACAGCTTTTTGAACAAGCCATTACAGTAGTGGCCAACGAGGAGCAGCTGATTCCGCTCAAAGACCTGGGAGGCCTCAGGATTGCTTCCTTGTCCATCATGAATGAAACCACTGCTCAAGGAGCAAAAAATCTCTCTCAAGCAGCTGCTGACCCTACACAACCGCATGCAGGCAGTGCAGCCGCGCTATTCCCTGCCATGCTCAAAAAATATGCACCTATTGCCCATCATACCCTTGTTCGCGAGCAGATCACTCCTGAAGTACTGGAGCAGCTGGCTAACCAGCTCAAACACTACCAAGTAGTTGTTGTAGGCATCTACGACATGAGCAGCCAGCGTAGCCGTAACTTTGGCTTACAAGAAGCAGAAGTGCAGTTTTTGAAGTCCTTGGAAGAACTCGCTAACCTGATCATTGTCCCTTTTGGCAGTGTATATAGCCTGGAATGCTTTTCTAAGCACAAACATATTATTGCTGCCTATGAACAAGACCTAGTGGCTGCACAAGTAGTTCCGCAGATTATCTTTGGAGCCCTATCAGCAGAAGGCAAACTACCGGTTAGCATTCCAGGTGCTTGGCAAGCAGGCTGGGGTATCAGGACAGAAAGGCTGGAGAGACTGGGTTATACCTACCCTGAAGCAGTTGATATGGACAGCTGTGTTCTCCAAAATATTGATAAAATTGTGGAGGAAGCTATTGCTAGCCAGGCTACCCCAGGCTGCCAGGTGCTGGTAGGCAGAAATGGAAAAATAGTTTTTGAAAAAGGATATGGCTACCATACCTATGCTAAAAAGCAGCCTGTTACGCTTGAGACAATCTATGACCTAGCTTCCATCACAAAGGTCGTAGGTACTTTACAAGCGCTGATGTACTTGGTCAGCGAAGAAAAGCTGCACCTAAAAAAAAAGCTTTCTATTTACCTACCAGCACTCAAAGGCACGAACAAAGGGGCTTTAAAGATTCACCACATACTAGCCCATCAGGCAGGGCTATCAGCCTATCTGCTTAGTGAACTCAAGAAAACCTTGCTAGACAAAGACGCTAGGTTGAGAAAAGAGCTATTCAGGCCTCGTCCCTCTCCTACCTATCACCACCAGCTAACTGCTGACTTGTATGGAGCCAGCTGGCTCAAAGATCTGGTGTGGGACTGCTGTGTCAACGCCGAATTAAGAGAAAAAAGCTGGTTGAGCAGCTATGATAGTCAATACAGCTGTGTAGGATTCTACTTGTTACATCACTTAGCAGAAAAGCTGCTAGCGCAGCCTTTGGATAACTTTCTAGAAGAAAATTTTTATCAACCCCTAGGGCTGGCTACGCTGACCTACCGCCCTTTGCATAAGTTTGCACAAAGCAGCATTGCCCCTACCGAGGAGGATATGCTTTTCAGAAAAAGCCTGGTCCAGGGGGTAGTGCACGACCCTATGGCTGCGCTCTATGGCGGTGTGGCAGGCAATGCAGGGCTTTTTAGCAATGCCAATGACCTAGCTGTCATCCTACAAATGAACCTACAAGACGGCTATTATGGTGACAAGAGGTATTTCAAGGAAGGCATCATACAACAATTCACTAAAAAGCAGTTCAAAAACAACCATAGAGGATTGGGGTGGGACAAAAAGGGCTGCAATACTAAGGTACATGCCTCAGTACACGCCTCTACAGACACCTATGGCCATAATGGCTTTACAGGTACAGCTACTTGGGTAGATCCCCGATACAACCTGATTTATATTTTCTTGTCTAACCGTACCTATCCAGATGCCAATAACAATCGACTGAATCAGCAGCAAGTCCGGGCTAGAATACATGATATAGTATACGGGGCCATTAAAGACAGAGGTTAAAAGAAACTTCGATTGAATGACTGGTTTACTTAAGTCTAATTATAACTTTGGTAGGAGGCTGTGCAAAAAATGGGAATGACACAAAGCTTCACAGGACCTATTCCAAAACAATATTATGCTCCTTGCAGTCCAAAGGTGCTTTAAGAGACTTTCTAAAGCACCTTCCCTGAGCATATGGAGGTGTTAGTATGGAGACTTGACCTGTTATATAAAGAATCGTTTATTAATATCAGTTTATGCTATTGCAGGTAAAACGCCCAATTTTCTATTTGCTGCTATCCTGTGTGCTTTGCTGGCGCCCAGGAAAAGCCCATGCACACCAACCCGCTGCACAGCGATACCTTGAAAGCTTACAAAAAAAGGTGCAGCAATACCCTCAGACACAAGAAGAAGTGCAGGCAGCCAAGGGTCTTTTTGTAGACGGTGTCCTGGAGCTCCTCCTTGACCAGCCAGAACAAGCCTATGCCCACTTGCAGCAAGCTTTACAAATGGATCCACTCAATGCAGCCATTCATTTTAAGCTGGCCCATCTGCTACACCAATATCCCCAGCTGGCAGAGGAGCAAGGTGATACCCATGCCCTGAAGCACATATATACAGCCATGGCTTTAGCACCTGACAACCCGTTCTACTACACCGCTACAGTCATGATACACACCAGCCAGGGAGAATACCACAAGGCTACGCAGGTGTATGAACAGATGTTCCAACACATTGCTCCTACAGATGATATGCTGTTTCATTTAGCTGGCCTTTACATAGCCCAGAAAGGCCACCGCCAAGCCATTCGTGTTTACAATCAAATAGAACAACGGCGTGGTGTAATGCCCATGCTTACCAAGCAAAAGCAGAGCATTTATTTAGCTATGAACGATTTAGACGGAGCTGTGGAAGAAGGTGTCAAGCTCATCAAAGCTTATCCCTCTATAGAAACATATGTTATCCACTTGGCCCAACTCTTGAGCAATAATGGCAGAGCCCAACATGCCATCCCTTATTTGCAGGAAAACCTAGTGCCTTATCCAGGCCATGCACAAGCACGTTTACACCTAGTCTACTTGCTTTTAGAAAAAGGAGACCATGAGCAGGCCCTTGTACACATCAAGATAGCCTTGCCTGAGACAAGTTTACCGCTCTGCACAAAGCTTAGCTTGATAACTACCTATATCAAGCACCTGCCAACTACAGCCAGTAGCGCTGATCATGAAGTCCTAGCTCAAGTACTCTGTCAAACGTATCCTCATTGTGCACAGGTCTATGCCGTTTGCGGAGACCTTTATCTAGCCTTTGAAAGTATAGAGCAAGCCATCTTTTATTACCATCAGGCGCTTGCCCTGGACAAAGGCAACTATGACTGGTGGCAAAACCTTATTGCACTGTATATTCGCCAAAAAAATGCCCCTCAGGTACAGCACTGGACGCAAAAGGCTTTGCAGCAGTTTCCTGATCAAGTAGGGCTGCACTACTACTACGGAGTAGCTTGCTTACAACAAAAGAAATACCAACAAGCAGTAGAGGTTTTAAAAAAAGGAGAGACACTGGCATTAAAGCCTGCTGTAAGGCAGCTGTTTCATAGGTATTTGGGCGATGCTTACCACGAACTCCAACAATATGCACAAGCAGGAAAATGCTATGAAGAGGCGTTGCACATAGCCCCTGACGATTGTTACGTCCTCAACAACTACAGCTACTCCTTGACGCTACGCAAAGAAGAGCTGTCCTTAGCACAAGAAATGGCTGCCAAGCTCATCAAGTGCTGTCCAGACAATGCCAACTATCTAGATACCTATGCCTGGGTGTTGTACCAGCTAGGCCATTACAGGAAAGCCAAAAAATACTTGAAAAAAGCCATTGCCTTAAGTGAACCTGAGGTTAACAGAGAAATATTTAAGCATTATGGCGATGTACTTGAACAGTTGGGGCAACACAAAGAGGCAGTAGTGCAATGGGAACGTGCCCAATACAAAGAGCTAGAGGAAATTGTCCCTAAGAAGTGAGGTGTAAGGATCTTTGATGAAACTTTGCTTGCTACCAGTCTTGCTTGTAGCTAACGTAACCTGATTAACAGCTGTTGGTCGTTATCGAGGAGTAATAACAAATCTTAAATGTTATGCATACACATTGCTTACGAAACTTTTGCTGGGTACCCATACTAGCCTATGTACTTCATGGCTGCCAAAGTATTCTGCCCCAAAAATCTCTTCAGAGTGACACAGTCCTAGCCGAGACCTTAAACTTTGATCAGTTGCAACTACGCACCATCATGAGCTATCAAGACAGCCAAAATAACTACGGCATTGCCTACGTCAGGTTTCGTATTCAGAAAGATACAATTATCTGGTTTTCAGTTACCGTTGCTTTAGGGGTAGAAGTAATGCGAGGTATCATTACACCTACAGGCATTACCATGCTCAACCGCATTCAGGAAGAATATTATGACTATGATTATGCGTGCTTATGTACGCATTTAAACTATACGTGCAGCTACGACTTGATTCAAGCTTTACTGCTTGGAACGCTACCCTTTACCCATACCCCCCAGGAAATCGTACAGAAAGACGCAGGTCAAGTGATTATACAGCAACAAAGACCCCCTTGGGTGGTTACACAGATTATCAATTGTGCTGCTAGCAAACAAGAAAAATACATAGTCTTGGTAGATACAGTAACCCAAGGGCGATGTGCTGCTTCTTACAAGAAGTTAAAAAAACTAAAAGGAGGTACGCTTCCTGAAAAGTTAAAGATCTATCTCTATCCCAACGCCTACCAAGAGCAACCTGAAGTCACGATTGCCATGGACAAAGTAAAGGCTAGCTGGCCTAAAAACCCCTTGGAATTCCCTTTTTCTATTCCTGCACACTATGAAAAAAAGTAAGGCATGCTCCATTTGTATAGCCCTGCTATTATTATGGTCAGGAGGGTTGCAGGCCCAGCCTAGCACGACTCAGTTTGAAAAAGAGCGAGCAATATTACTCCAGCGTATCCAAAACATACAACGCATCCTAGCCCAAACAATATTTAAAAAAAAATCCAGTACAGGCCAGCTAGAAGCTATCAACAGGCAAACTGAATCCAATGCCATGCTCCTCCGAGCCATCAGCCAGGAGATGAGTGTTATCAACCAGGAGATTCGGCAAAAACAGCAGGCCATTGCTACCCTGGAACAAGAGCTCACACAATTGAAAAAAGAATATGCAGCTATGGTCTATGTAGGGGCCAAATCCATGCATGACATTCATACCTTGATGTTCATCTTTGCTGCTCCCTCTTTTCAAAAATTGGTACAACGCCTGCGCTATGTCAAGCAATACGCCAGCATTCGGCAAAAGCATTTCCAAGAAATCGGGAAAGTAGTGGCTTTGCTCCAAAAGCAGAAAGCAGCAGCAGAACAGCGCAAACAAACCCAAAGCACGCTGCTACAGGAAAAACAACGAGAAAAATCTAGGCTGGCTAGTCTAAAACAGCAGCAAGCACAAATGATTATTATACTGGACCAGCAGCACACGCAGTTGGAAAAAGAGCTACAACAACGCAATAAAGCTGTGCAACGGTTAGATAAGCTGATTCAGGACACTGTAGCAGAAGGCATTGCTCAGCAAGAGGCAGCTGCACAACAAGGAGCTACTCCCACCCACCCAACGCTGCCTTCTAAGCAGGCACCTACTTTGTCCCCCAAACCTCTCTCTAAGCCGATGCAGCCAGCCAATGCCAAAAAACTCACTGCCCAGTTCTGCAAAAGCCGCGGCAAGCTCCCATGGCCTGTCATGGAAGGGTTTATCAGCGGTAGGTTTGGCATTTTCCCTCACCCTATACTTGGGGGTGTACAAGTGGAGAATCTAGGCGTCGACATCCAGACCCAAGAAGGTAGTCAGGCTCAGGCTATCTTTGAGGGTATGGTAAAAACTGTTGCTTTTGTGCCAGGCATGAACCGTGTCGTGATTATTCAGCACGGAGACTATCACAGTGTATATGCAAGGCTTAAAGATATCATAGTTAGGGTAGGGCAGTATGTAAAATCTGGAGAAGCCCTAGGCACCATATATACCGATAAAAACAGTATTACCGAGCTACAGCTGCAAGTCTGGCAACGCACCCAAAAGCTAAATCCTGCCTTATGGCTTAGTAAAAAATGAGTATCTGCAATCATTTACAGGTGCTTTAAGGACTGCCTTGGGCTTCATAGCAACCGTAGAGAACAAAATAGGTGTCCATTCAATACAACAACCTCACCCATGTTATGCAAGTGCTGCAAGCTTTTTTCATAAAAGACGTTCGCTCGAAGAGCGACTCAATAAAAGCTCTCCTCCTTCATGAAGGAGGAGTTAGAGATGGTTTTATAACTTATCCATTGAACATGGGACTATGGAGTGATGCCGTTGTAAAGCCAGATTTCAATCCTTTTTGAACACATGTTATGCGTAAGTTGAGAACCGTCTATTGTTTTAAAGCTATGCCTTATGCGCAGCTGAGGCTGTACCATTGTTTAGTTTTGTATGGCAAGCTACTCTAAAACCATAACTACGTATGCAGACGAGTAACCACTACCTAGTGATTATGACAGGGGTTAGGAACACGGTTCTGGCTTTTAAGTAGGTAAGCCCCTCCCAAGCAGTTTCAAGATTTAATCGGACAAGAAACAACTTTGCTACAAGCAACAGCTACTCGCTTCCAAGATGTCATACTACTGCAAAAAATATGGGTACTCACCTAACCACCAATACGTTGAAGAAGTAAAGAAACAGCTTCCCTTGCTAAAAGAGGAACAAATCTTATGCAAGCCTACAGCCAAGAATACAGTCTCTTGCATTGCCTATGCTTGCTACAAGCTGGCTAGTAGGCATCCTCAAGCAAAGTTGATCCTCACGCTTGCTGACCAACTTGGTACAGGATGAGACCATTGCAAAACTAGGGAGGAGGGTTGAGGCCTTTATTGATAACTCCCAAGTCTCTTTGGCTGATGCTTGTATTGAAAATAGAAAGCGCAAAGCCTCCTTTCTTGCACAAATCAATACTTTGCTTGATTGGAAACTCATCCAAATTGCCCTCGAGCAGCACTAGCCAAAAGGCAAGGCTATAGCAGGTAGAAGAGCCTATTCACCCCTACTCCTTTTTAAGATGAGTTTGTTACAGACTTGGTATGACCTAAGGGATTATCAACTAGAAGAAGTTTGAGACAGCCTATAATTGAGGGAGTTTTGTAGGCTATCCCTACAAAGCGCTGTCCCTGATCATAGTATAGTAAGCCGTTTTAGAAAAGAGCTTATTGATGCTAGGGCCTATGAAATATTACTTGATAATAGAAAAACTGCGGGCACTTTATGCAGCATAGGCAAATGGGCTTGCCACTGGTGTATAGTCTTTGTTTTGATCCAGCCGCCTTGAGCCGTTATGTTCTGGCCAATACACAGCAGCGTGTGTGGCTGGCATGTAGCCAAGACAGTTGCTAACAGAGCATCGTTGCGATAAGGTGTTTCAATAAAGATTTGGGTTTGCTTACCTTGCCAGGCTGCATTTTCTAGCTTTTTGATAGCTTCCTTTCTTTTGCTTTGGTCGATGGGTAAGTATCCATGAAAGGTAAAGCACTGACCATTCAATCCAGAGGCCATGAGCGCTAACAAAATAGAAGAAGGCCCCACTAGAGGCACTACTCCAAAGTTGTGTTGATGGGCATACTGCACAGCAATAGCGCCTGGATCAGCAACTCCAGGACAGCCAGCCTCAGCTAACAGCCCCATATCTTCGCCCTGAAACACAGGCTGCATATAATTAGCTACTTGTTGGACTGTTGTGTGTTTGTCCAAGCAGGCGAACTGCAGTACGGCAATGGGCTTAGGATGGCCTAAGGCCTTCACATACCGCCGCGCAGTACGCACGTTTTCTGCTAAGAAATACGCAAGCTCTTTGACCGTTTGGCTTACACAAGCAGGGATGACTTGAGTGTGCGTATCTGCTGCAATGGGTAAGGGGATCAAATAAAGTTTTCCTGGCTGTATAGTGTGCATAGGCTTTGTAATATGGCGATAGGTGCTAGTACGTTTTTTCCTTGTTGCTGATAAACTGTGCAATCAAAATACTGAACTCATAGAGCAGCATTAAGGGAAGGGCGACAAGGATTTGGCTCATTACATCAGGTGGGGTGATGATGGCTGCTACGACCAATATGACTACAACTGCGTGCTTGCGGTAAGCGCGCAGGTGGTGTGCTGCTACCACTCCTGCTTTGGCTAACAAATACACAGCCACAGGCAACTGGAACATGAAGGCGCAGGCAAGCACCAGTGTGAAGACCGTTGTTATATAAGAAGTGATGTCAAACACATTGGAGATACTAGGATCTAGCTGATAATGTGCTAGAAAATGGATCACCAAAGGTGTGATGATGTAGTAGCCAAAAAGAATACCTAGCATGAATAATACACTTACAACCAAGCCGCTGTCTTGTAGTACACTGCGTTTTTTTGGAGGTATGGCTGGTTTGACAAAACGCCACAACTCCCAGATGGTATAAGGAAAAGCACCTATCAGCCCTATGACCAATGAGGAAAGCAAGTGCATTGTAAACTGACCTGTCAGTTGTCTGCTCTGCAGCGTAAAAGGAAGCGCGTTGATACACAAGGCAGGGGCATTCATGAGCTCTCCCAGCTTGGAAAGCACCCTATAAGTCCAGAAGTCAGGACGGGTAGGACCTAAGATAAGGATATGGAAAATAAACTCCTTAGACCAAAAAGCAGCCACTGCCACAACTAAAATGGCTGCTAGAGCCCGGATAATATGCCATTGCAGTACTTCTAGGTGCTCCCAAAAGTTCATGTATTTTTCATCGTAGCTAGACACTGTTTATTGGAGCGTTGGTTGGTTTTTTTAAGATTGAGTTTGCTAGATAAATATGATGCTGGCACAAGCACTTTTTGTTCAACCCTAAGTTTTCTCTAACCATAGGGTATTGAAAACCTGCAGCTGGGATAATCCTACGAAAGCGGGAAAGCTTGCATCCAAGCATTTACTTCTTGCTTTACAGTACTGATCTGTAGGGTGTCTTTAGGGTTGCTAAGTACCCTATCAATGAGGACAACGATTTGTACCATGTCTTGTTCCTTCATGCCTCTTGTGGTAACAGCTGGCGTGCCGAGTCGGATTCCTGAGGTAACTAAAGGTGATTGGGTATCAAAAGGAACCATGTTCTTGTTGATGGTAATGTCAGCCTGGACCAGTGCGTCTTCTGCTTGTTTGCCTGTGATGCCTTGGCTACTCAAGTCGAGCAGCACCAGGTGGTTATCAGTACCTCCTGATATAACCTTATAACCTCGGTCTATAAAAGTCTGAGCCATCTGTCGGGCATTCTTCTGCACTTGTAGGATGTACTCGAAATACGCATCGCTCATGGCTTCCTGAAAGGCAATGGCCTTAGCAGCAATAATATGTTCTAGCGGGCCACCTTGTGTACCTGGAAACACCCCACTGTCCAAGACAGCAGACATCTTTTTCCGGGTTCCTTGCGTAGCCTTGTTCTCCAAAGAGTATTCAAAGTCCTGACCCATAAGGATCATACCGCCCCTAGGGCCACGCAAGGTTTTATGGGTTGTTGTAGTCACAAAATGACAATGTGGTAAAGGATCATTAAGCAATCCCCGGGCAATAAGCCCTGCAGGATGGGCAATGTCTGCCATCAAAAATGCACCTACATGGTCTGCAATGCTACGGAGCCTTTTGTAATCCCAGTCGCGGCTATAGGCAGACGCCCCGCAAATAACGAGTCGGGGCTTTTCTCTTGCCGCAATCGTAGCCACTTCGTTCCAGTCAATCAGCCCTGTCTCTCTGTTGACACCATAAAAAGTAGCTTGATACAGTTTTCCAGAGAAATTTACTGGTGATCCGTGGGTTAAGTGGCCTCCGTGCGCTAAGTCAAAGCCCAGAATTTTGTCACCTGGTTTGAGAATAGCCATCATCAAGGCTGCATTGGCTTGTGCGCCAGAATGGGGCTGTACGTTGGCCCAGGCAGCGTTGAACAATTTTTTGGCCCGCTCAATAGCTAAAGTCTCTATTTTATCGATCACTTGACAGCCTCCATAATACCTTTTGCCAGGCAAACCTTCTGCGTATTTGTTGGTCAGCACGCTTCCTGCTGCTTCCATGACTTGCTTGGAAACAAAATTTTCAGAAGCAATCAGCTCTAGTCCTTGTGCTTGTCGCTGCTGTTCTTCGGTTATCAGATCAAAGACGGTGATGTCTCGCTGCATGTTAGCCATAGTTTAAAAGCTCTCTGACAAAGATAAGATGCAAAAGGAGGGTTGCTATGTATGAAGTTAGAAAAGATTGCGCTATTGAGCTGACCCAGCATGAGGCATCTGTTACATGATGGGGTATATTTGAAAGACTCCTGACAGCTAAAAACCAGCTTGAAGTGCCTCTGAACAAAAGTAGCATTTTCTTCATGCTGCTTATGCTCTTAGTGATACCCAGAGGCTGCATTGTTACAAAACTTAGCTAATCTTTTGCACGCGTTTTTTGTATCTAGAGAGAAGTGGATTCATATTTTCGGGACTAACCTATGTATCTGCAGCCCAAAGCCTACATCCTATGACATCAATTAATTGATGTCAAAAGCAATACTTTTTGACTACCGCTTGTATTGCTATTTATAGGGCTACTGTTGGTCGCTAGATGTAGTAATGCCACAAAGTTGGGTATGATCCCTAACACGGCGGTTGTTTCTCCTTCCACTAAGGAAACTAAAGGAGATGATCTGGTTTTCCTCGATACAAGGGAGGAGTTAATCCAAGCTGTGAAGGATGGGGATCGTAGTCTTGTTGAAGAGCTCTTAAAATAAGGAGCAGACCCTGATGTAAGCGATGAAAATGGATGGACTGCGTTAAGGTAGGCCTCACGATGGGGTCACACAGAAATTGCTCAGCTGTTTCTTGATGGGGAAGATCCTAATAAGAAAGATAGTTATGGTTGGTCTGCGTTGATATGGGTTGCAAAAGGAGGTCACAAAAAAGTCACGCTACTTGCTTTTTAGCCGGGGAGCAGATATTCATGCAAGCGATGAGGAGGGTATACTGCACTGATAGAGGCTGCAGGTAAGTGCCACACAGAAATCGTTCAACTGCTGCTTGATAGCGAGATGGGGATCTCAATGTAACAAGCAAGGACGGAACTACTGCGCTGATGTTGGCTGTATGGTTCGGTCACAGTAAAGTTGCCCTGCTGCTATTAGATAGAGGAGCAGAGGTGAACGTAAGGGGCAATAAGGAGGAAAGTGCATTGACATATACTACAAAGGGCAACTATCTAGCAATAGCTCAGTTGCTTAGGAAAAGGGGAGCTTAGCACACCTGGGTCATTGAATGACTTTAAAGTGGTGAACTTTTGAAGCCAGCTGAGGATCACAGGCAGGCTAGCTAGCAGCAATGCCTTTGTAGCAGCATTTTTAAGGCTCATTAAGCAAGTCCTAAGAACTTCTTCAATATTCAAGCTATATCCCTTAGTATGCTCTTTGGTTATCATCGAGCTTTATTCAAACTTTTGTAAGGTGCGCTATTTCTATTGGTAGAGTTTTCCTGGCTTTTCAAAGCTTCAGAACTCCACTGCATTTGCTCTCTTGGTTACTGTAGGGCCGTACCATCGTTGCCCTTACTGATTCAAAAAAAGCCAAAAGCTTTAAGAAAATATGATGTTGTCAGGTTGAATGGGTTCCCAAAAGCTAATTTTGAAAAATACCTGGGCCATAACCACTACATCTTGCATACAATAAGCTGCAATCTTGTCTAGGGCGCTTTGCTTGTAGTAATAATGGCCTACCTCGCTGCCTTCCATAAGTTCTTTGCTAGAGGTAATCCCCAACAACGTGGCCAGCAAATGCAAAGAGGTAAAGTTTTTTTTGTCGCCAAAACTCCACATTTCCATGGTATCTAGGTGGGTTACTTCCCAGGGCTTTTTGCCAGCTGTGTCTAATACTTGGGGCAACGGAATACCGTGGACTACCATGCGCCTGCACAAGTAAGGAAAGTCAAATTCTTTGCCATTGTGGGCACATAGCCGCAGGGTAGTTGGATCAAAGCGGGTTGCTAATACTTCTTTGAAAGTCTGGAGTAACGTTTTTTCATTGTGGTCGCTCAAGGCTTTGACACGCAGTGTCGGCGCGTTGCGTTCATCAAAAGTAACCGTACCTAAGCCAATGGCAATGACTTTGCCAAACTCCGCGTAGATAGCTGCTTTTTCAGAAAACAAATCACTGGCTCGCTCGCACCCGTTTTTACTCAGGTTGGCAGCTTTTTTATCCCACAGAGATTTGAGAGAATTGCTCAATCCTTCATAATGATCTACACAAGAGACAGTTTCTATGTCAAGAAAAAGAATATTTTTGAGCTTGCGTTTTTGATTAGCTTCTACCATGGTATTATGCACCCTATTGAAAAGGTACAAATGTTTGTCAATTATAATTGAAATCAGCCTTACAGAGAAGTATATTTCAGCCTTATCCCTAAGTGGCCTGCCAATTATTTTTTACCATGAGCAATAATAACGCACCTCATAATTACGAAACTGACCTAGACCAGCTAGATGCTAGGGACTATATCATCATTAAAGGAGCAAGGGTAAATAACTTGAAAAACTTGAGCCTGGCTATCCCTCGCAACCAGCTCATAGTTATCACGGGGCTTTCTGGGTCAGGAAAGACCTCATTGGCCTTTGACACGCTTTTTGCAGAAGGGCAGCGGATGTATGTAGAAAGCCTCAGTGCCTATGCCCGGCAATTTCTGGGTAGGATGGAAAAGCCAGCCGTAGAATATATTCGAGGTGTGGCGCCAGCTATTGCTATAGAACAAAAGAAAAACACCAAAAACCCACGCTCTACAGTAGGTACTGCCACAGAAATCTATGATTACCTGAAACTCCTCTATGCTAGAATTGGTACCACCTACTCTCCTGTTAGTGGCAACCAGGTGACCAAAGACACTGTCTCAGCTATAGTCGATTATATCCAAAGCCACGAAGAAGGTACCAAACTGCTCATTCTCTTTCCTTTAAAAATTCAAAAAGACAGGAGCCTAACCGAAGTATTAAAGATAGAGCTTGGCAAAGGCTTTACAAGGGTCATGCAAAAGGGAAAACTGCTGTTTATTGAGGAAATAATAGCAGGGCAAGAAAAGCTCACAACAGAACAGGAAATCTATGTCTTAGTGGATCGTTTAGCGGTACATAAGAGCGACCAGAACAATCAGTTTAGAATTGCAGATTCAGTACAAACCGCCTTTTTCGAAGGCCAAGGAGTTTGCTTGATTGAAGTGCCTGGACAAGAACAAAAAACTTTTTCTGACCGGTTTGAGTTAGACGGGATGCAGTTTGAAGTTCCCTCTGTGAACTTTTTTAGCTTTAATAATCCTTATGGAGCTTGCCGCACTTGCGAAGGTTTTGGCAAAGTGCTTGGTATTGACAAAGACAAGGTCATTCCTAACAAAGCTCTTTCTATTTATGAAGGAGCGATCTTGCCCTGGAAAAGCGAAACAATGAAAAAGTGGCTTGACCCACTCATTATGCATAGTAGGGAATTTGATTTTCCTATTCATAGGCCTTACATGGATTTGTCTGCAGCACAGCAACAGCTGCTCTGGACAGGCAATAAGTCTTTCAAAGGGTTAGATGCTTTTTTTGAGTATTTGGCTACACAAACCTATAAGATTCAATACCGGGTACTCCTGTCGCGCTACAGAGGAAAAACAGATTGCCCTGATTGTCTAGGAACTAGAATTAGAAAAGATGCTGCTTATGTGAAAGCGGGCGGCCAATCTATCACCGAGCTTTTGTTGCTACCTGTAGCGCAGCTGGCACAATTTTTTGATACCCTGGTGCTTGAGACCCACGAGCAGAAAATTGCTGAAAGAATTTTGCTAGAGGTGAAGCAACGGCTTAGCTACTTAGAGCAGGTAGGGCTGGGTTACCTCACCCTGAACCGACAAACTGCTTCACTGTCGGGAGGAGAGCACCAAAGGATCAAACTAGCTGCTGCCTTAGGGAGCACACTTGTAGGCACCATGTACATCTTAGATGAGCCTACTATTGGACTACATCCTAGAGATACACGGAAGTTGGTAGCTATCCTCCTTGCTTTGAAACAACTAGGCAACACTGTCATTGTGGTAGAGCACGAAGAAGAGGTAATGCGTACTGCTGACCAGCTCATTGATATAGGGCCAGGAGCAGGGTCAGAGGGAGGGGAGCTAGTATTTCAAGGAGATTGGCATGCATTGAAGCAGTTTAACAAAGGCCATACTGCACGCTACCTGAATGGCTTAGCAACCATTCCTGTTCCCAGCCAAAGAAGAGCTTGGCGCGATGCAATTACCATCAAAGGGGTACATGAAAATAACCTGAAGCACATCAACGTTACCATTCCTTTGCATGTGCTGACAGTGGTAACAGGTGTAAGTGGCTCAGGAAAATCAACCTTGGTGAAAAAAGTCATTTATCCAGCCATCAGTAACCTGTTAGGGCTTAACATAGAAAAAATAGGCCAGTTTGATCAGATAGAAGGCGACATTCAACAGATCAGCTTGATTGATTTTGTAGACCAGAACCCCATTGGTAAGTCCTCTCGTTCTAATCCTATCACCTATGTCAAAGCCTATGACACAATCCGGCAGCTTTTTGCAGACCAACCCCTTGCACAACAAAGAGGATACAAGCCAGGCCAGTTTTCTTTTAATACAGAAGGGGGACGGTGTGAAGCATGTCAAGGAGAAGGAGAAATAAAAATAGAGATGCAGTTTATGGCAGATGTCTTTCTGACTTGTGAAAACTGTAACGGGAAGCGTTTTAAGGAAGAAACGCTTGAAATAAAGTATAAAGACAAAGACATTGCCCAAGTGCTGGATATAACTGTAGACGCCGGTCTACAGTTTTTTGAAGATCAGCCTGTGGTGCTCAGTAAACTCAAACCATTACAAGAGGTGGGTCTGGGATACATCCGCCTTGGACAATCTTCTAATTCTCTGAGCGGTGGCGAGGCACAGCGTATCAAACTAGCATCTTATCTGGGCAAAGAAAAAGAACATAAGCATACCCTGTTTATTTTTGACGAGCCCACAACAGGTCTTCATATACATGACATCCACAAATTGCTCAAGGCCGTCAACAAGCTTGTTGACCGAGGCAACAGTGTGCTTATCATTGAACACAACCTGGAGGTTATTAAATGTGCTGACTGGGTCATAGACTTAGGCCCAGAGGGAGGTGAACAGGGCGGAGAAGTGGTCTTTTATGGTACGCCTGAAAACATGGTCCAGCAAGCAAAAAATAGTCATACTGCTCAATATTTAAAGAAAAAGCTGAGCTAACTATAAAAAGAATTTTTAAGCTGCTCTAGTTTGGCAAGCAACCTTTGAATGCTTTAAGATGTGCTTGCATGCGTTATAGAGCAAAGCTCGTTACACTATGAAAAACGTGCACCGCCTTGCTGGAATTTATGCCTTTAATTTAAGGAGAGCGCTTGGGACCTTGATTTGGGTCATTAGTTTTTGGGCCTGCGATGTCCCTACTTCGATTCAAGTCTGTTTTAGTCCGTATGGAAATTGTAGCCAGGTCATAGAGCAAACCATTGAAAACGCACAACAATCCATTCTAGTGCAAGCCTACCAATTTACTTCTCCTCCTATTGCCGATGCCTTGGTTAGAGCCTATAACCGAGGAGTTACTGTTAAGCTATTGGTTGATCGATCGCAATACCAAGCACCCAAAACGCAGATCTGCCGCCTCATAGCCGTAGGCATCCCTGTAGGTATTGATAAAGTACCAGGCATTGCCCACAACAAGGTGATGGTTATTGATGATACCTATGTGCTCACTGGCTCCTTCAATTGGACCGTGGCTGCTGAAAAGCGAAATGCAGAGAACCTACTCCTGATCAAGGATCCCAAAGTCAATAGCCTTTACAAAGAAGAATGGAAAAAGCGGGCTGAAAAGGCGCAATGGATCAGTGCCTTATAAATTGCTTACAGTATGATGGCCACGTTACTAGCTCCTCTCATGCTCCAATAGCACTTGCTTTTGCATTGCTTCGCTAGAACAACCTTCCTCTCTGCCTATGCTGGCTGCAAAAAATGATTCATAAAATTAGCAACCTTGTTGAGGTATTCTTATACTTATGTTAGTTTTGCTAAAATTATAACTTAAAAATCATTCATCCATGAGTGTAACCTCTGGAATTATAGATCCCATCATTTTCATTGTTTTCTTTGCACTTAACATCATTGTAGGGCTTAGATACCGAGGCAAAAGCAAATCATTTAAAGAATATGCCATAGGAGATAAGAAGTTCTCTACAGCAACGCTCACGGCTACCATTGTAGCTACCTGGATGTCTGGTAGTGGTTTCTTTTCCACTCTTGAACGAACCTATAGTACAGGTCTGCTCTTTATCATAGCAAATATCCTTGGTTTTGGAGGGGGCTTGTTAATTATTGGTTACGTGATAGCCCCTCGTATGGGCAGATTCTTGAACAATGTCTCGGTAGCAGAAGTCTTGGGAGAATTGTATGGGAAACTTGTGCAATTCATTTCGGGAATCAGTACTACATTCCTTGATATAGGTTACCTAGCCGTTCAATTTAAGGTCATTTCTAAAACTTTAGAATTTCTCTTTCACTACGAAGGACCTTGGGTAACTGTTATCTCTGCTGTTATTATTATTCTTTACTCGGCTTCTGGAGGAGTTCAAGCAGTCACTTTTACAGACGTTCTCCAGTTCTTCACCTTTGGCACGCTCCTCCCTGTACTGGCCTTGGTGATTTGGCACAATTTAGAAGATTCTAGCCAAGTAGCACATGTATTAAACACCAGCCCCCTCTTTAGCTTTAGAGAAGCCGTAAAATGGTCCCCTAAGCTCATGAGTGCAATAGCCCTAATGATTTATCTAATGATGCCTGGCTTACCTCCATCACTATTTCAGCGTATAGTTATGGCAAAGGATACCACACAGATAAAAAAATCATTTATTTACTCCACTATATTATGC
Organism: uncultured Cytophagales bacterium; assembly: GCA_963705385.1. Lineage (GTDB taxonomy): Bacteria > Bacteroidota > Bacteroidia > Cytophagales > Amoebophilaceae > MFD02979-c5. The sequence continues at coordinate 68,929 of OY970075.1, read as the reverse complement.
ATAGCCATAAAACTATGCATAATTTGGATCGCTATCCTGATCTTGGCTGACAAGCCTGGCTTGGAGTCTAAACAGGTAATACCCTACATAGTCAAGCACTATACTTATACTGGCCTCAAGGGTTTCCTGTGCGTAGGAGTAATTGCCTTGACCATGTCTACAGCAGACTCTATACTCAACTCTTGCGCAGTGGTCATTGCCAATGATGTTTTACCCCCAATAATAAAAAAGCAAGAAGGCTCCTTGGCTGTGGCAAAGGTAGCTACCTGGGTAGTGGGGATATTATCCTTGCTGCTAGCACTGAAGGACCTGGATATCTTAGATACAATCTTGCTTGCTGCTAACTTTTACCTGCCCATTGTAGTGGTACCCATCCTCTTGGCCATTTTTGGTTTTCAGACCAGTAAAAGAGTGGTACTCATGGCTATAGGAGCAGGATTTGTTACTGTGGTTGCTTGCCTTACTTACTTTAAAAGTGTCAATAGCTTTTTCCCTGGGATGTTTGCTAACTTGGTAGTGATGCTAGGGGCCCACTACCTTTTGGGTGAAGAAGGTGGCTGGGGCCATAACCCTATTGAGAAAGTCGAGACAACCTCACTACAAAAGTCCTGGAAAGATTGGCTTTCCCTAGCCAGGAAGTTCAAATGTTACCCTTACCTAGAGCGTATTTTACCTGTCCAAGCACACCTTTACATTTTGTTTGGGTTTTATGTCCTTACTGCATCCTATGCTTCATTTTATATTTTACCCAGTGCAGTAGCCTTACAATATCCCGGTCTCTATAAGACTTTGCAGTATTCAGTGGCTTTGCTGATCACCATCTTTTTAGCTTCTCCTATCTGGCCCAAGGCTTTTCGAGCTAAGAACTTCCTTGTATGGTTTTGGCCTATAAGCATCTTTCATGCCCTTTTCTTGGTAGGAGGCATGCTTGTCATCATGAGTGGTTTTGCAACGCCCCAGATGCTGCTCTTTATGCTCAATTTTGTCATGGCTGTATTGCTACTCCATTGGCCACTGACTATAGGCATGGCTACAGGTGGCGTCCTGCTTGCTACCTTTATTTTTAAACAGTCCACAGGCTTAGCAAACCTACCAGGTGACTTTGGCAATTTGCACTTTAAGCTTACTTATGGCACGCTGCTGTGCAGCAGCTTCCTCATTGCTCTTTTTAAGTATAACCAAGCTTACAGAAACCTAGAAGAGCGCAACACATGGCTCAATACAGAGCGCAGATCAAACAGAGAAGAACTGTTCAAGGCACTTCATCATGAAGAGCAATTTTTTACTGAAGTTGCCACAGAAGGCAAAGATATATTGGAGGCAGTTACCAAAAAGGTAGAACAGTTTAAGGAACAAGCCAGCCAAGTTCACTCGCCTGAGCAGCTTTCAACAGCCAACCAGAGCCTGCAAGAAGTCCATACAACACTCCAAAACACCATGGAATACTTGCGTAGCGTGGCGTATCGAGTACAAGATTATCTACGGTTGGAGGCAGAAAATATAAAGCTAGAAAGTATCCTTACAAAAGTCTTGGAGATAGTTAAAACAATAAGCCTGCCCCCCAAACCGAGCATCTTAATAAGAAATCTCCTTCAAGGGCAAGAGATTCAGTGCGACATAACTAAGATTCAACAACTACTGGTCAATGGTTTGTTGTACGCCCAAAGCAATAACCCTTCTTTAAAGCATATCTTGCTTGATATCCAAGGAACAAGATTGAGCTACCCGCTCTCTTCACTTAGAGACCATATCAAAAATATAGCTGCGATTTGTATTACCATTACTACTGAAACTAAAGCAGCAGACGCTAGTAGGTTGTACATAGGCACAGTAGGAAGAGCTCCTTTCCGACTTCCACCTACTATAGAGGAGTTAGGTCTCTCAGATAATCTGCAGATTGTAGGAGCACACTACGGAGCAGTAGAGCTTCAGGAGCATGATGCAACGCTTATACAGCGCTATGTTATCCCTTTACGTTTGCGCGAAGTAAGGCCTAAAGTGATGGACATACCGCAAATGGAAGTAGGAAACTACATAGAAGCCTTACAAGAAGTGCGGCCAGAAGAAACAGTTTTACTCAACCTAATTCAAAACAAGACCAACACAGATGTAGAATTAGTAAAAAAGGCGATTGACACTATCAAGAAATACCATGCACCTGTAAAAAGGAAGTCAGGAGAGCCCTTTTATCTACATCCTATTGCAGCTACTGACATCTTGCTGACGTATACAGAAGATCCAGAAGCCATTTTAGCAACGCTTTTGCACGACACAGTAGAAGATACAGCCCTGACATTAGCAGAAATAGGGGTTATCTTTGGTCCAGGGGTAGCTGCTATTGTCAATAGAGTAACCAGCCTTGATGACCAGTTTCAGCGTGTAAACATGAATGCCTATGAAAACCTACAAAAACTTTTAGAAGGACAAGACGTACGTGTATTGCAAGTCAAGCTCGCTGACCGGCTCCATAACATGCGTACTATTGAGGGACACGCTTCGTTGATCAAGCAAAAGCAAGTAGCTACTGAGACCCAGCAATTTTTTGTACCCATTGCCAGGTACTTAGGCCTGAAACAAGTAGAAGAAGAGCTTCAAGAGCTTATCACTGCAGTGATGAAGAAGGAGTAAAGGTGTGCATTCTCAGCACTCCATTGTGCCTATGGAGACAATTTTATTTTGATAAAAACCAGCATAGAGGTTATGGACGTTGCAGTTGTCAAGGGACTTTTCAACTGGAGTTATGCATTCTGAGACCGTTGCAAAAAGTATTGATCAGGTGTGCTGTCTATCCTAGGGAGACTTTAATAGAGCTGGTGAGCTTGTTTGCACCACTTAGCTTGTTTATCTACCCCCTTTTGACTTACTACTTCTAAAGGAGGAGTAGGCTTCTCTCAGGGTAGGTGGCAGATTTTCTTGCCTTGAGGGGGCAGTAGGAGTAATAGATGCATCTACCATTACTCCTTGCTTGACTATGACTTGGTGAACTTCAAGTGTGTTTAGTCCCAAGGAGAAGTAGTTTGGATTAATATTAAAATATTCCGGATGCGCCCTCCATTCATTAATAATAAATTGCCACGGGGTCTTGCCCTTTAGACTCTTCAGCCGCTTGGCAAAGTTATAAGCCATCAGATAAGCATGAAGGTGTTCTTTTAGTTGTAGATGACTTGCATATGTAAACGTATTTACTGTAGCTTCTTTTAACCCTCTGTTCATGCGCTCTACTTGTCCATTGGTCCATGGATGCTTCACTTTAGTCTTTCTGTGCTCTATAACATGTTCTTTGCACGTGCGTTCAAATATGTGTGCAAAAGCATTTTTATGATGCTCATGGTTTGTGAATTGAACCCCATTATCGGTGAGCACCTTGTGAATTTTGTATAGCACTACTCGAATTAACTCACGCAAAAATGCTGCTGCAATCAACTTAGTTTGACCCTCGTGGAGCTCTGCATAAACAAACTTAGAGGCTCTATCTATACCAACCTAGAGATAAAGCTTACCTTGTGCAGTGCTAACTTCCGTAATATCAACATGGAAATAGCCGATAGGATACTGTTTAAATTTCTTTTTCTGAGCAGCTATAGCTTGTTTTTTAGGAAGAACAGAACAACCATGTCTCTTAAGGCACCTGTGTAAAGAGGATCTAGTCAAATGAGGTATTATCTCCTGGAGACTGTATAGGACATTATCAAGGGGTAATTGTGTCATCTTCCTAAACGCCACTATTGCTTGTTCTTGAGCCTCTGATAGTACTGTAGACTTTATCCTTCTTAGGCCCCATAGGAAGATCTTGGGGATGTTCCCTTTTTTTCCATTTAGCTATGGTTTTAGGATTAACATTAAATCGTTTAGCAGCTTTAACTAAGCTCTCTTCACAATTACGTATCTCTCTACGGATTGCCTGCGTTGTTCTAGCATTAGCATGTAATAGTTGTCCCATAAGCTTTTTCTCCATGTATTATTATCTTTACACAATGTACCATAATTCTCTGGGACTAAACAGTTAATGGGAGCAAGGTATGTAGGGGTAGCTAAAACCCATAGCCAGCACGCCTTAGAAGCCATAGGGTATAATCTCTATCGAGCCCCTGGAATACTTGTAGGTCTTATCAAGGGATAAGCATGTCTAAAGAGAAGCAAAAATGAGCGAATAAGGAGATAAGAGTTAAAAATAGGCTCACTGATCAGCTAGATAGCCTCCATCTGAGGCTTTAAAAATCTCCCTAGGATGACAGCACACCTGATCAATACTTTTTGCAACGGTCTCAATACTACGAGTCAAAAGGTGGCGGGGCATAGCGACCCGGTAGGCTAAAGATGCTACCTCATTCCTAGCTGTAGTCCACATTAGGTGCCTTGCTCTATGGTTAAGCATCTCCTGATGACGCTATCTAGAAAAAATCTCAAATCTATTATAAGGACCTTTACCTTTTGTAGGTACCACAACCTAGCCATGGTAACAAACGATAGACCAATTAAAGATGGATGCTGTGGGATTGCTCATGAGCTTGGCAAGGACAACAAGGCAAGGACAGTACTTAACAAACAGATACTTCCATTGTAAGGGTCGTCTTCTTGCTTGACTTGGCACATGAGCAAGTAAAAGATATCCTTTTCCAGCGCACTCATGTCATAGCGCGCCTCTGTAAGGGGATTATGCTGTCTAAGATATTCCTGCATGAAGCTCAAAACTACAAAATAGATCCACTTATTCTTTAAAAAGCCCTAGGCTATACTTTTGGTCAAAGACTTTAGCTGTGTATCCGCCTACATTGTTGACCTTGTGATTGGCAACTTCAAAAGACGGCCTCAGTCAACCAAAGGTGGTGTAGTATTGTACTGCTCCATCGCACGTTCAATGCCTAGCGTACAAAACGCATAAATTATTTGGCAAGCTTGCGCAATAGGAGTATTGAGTGCTTCCTGCTCTTTTTCATGGAATCTGCTTAGTACATACTCAGCCTGGTGCCCTTTGGGAAAAGCATCGCCTATGCCTATGCGCAGCCGTGGATAGGTTTGGGTACCCAAACTTGCTTCTACACTCTTCAGGCCATTATGCCCAGCGCTGGCACCTTGGGCGCGTATTCTCAGCTTGCCAAAAGGTAGGGCTACATCATCTACGACAACCAAGCTCTGTGCTACAGGAATTTTTAGTTTGTTAAGCCAATAGCTTACTGCCCGGCCGCTATGGTTCATATAGGTAGTAGGCTTGATCAGGCAGAGTGTTCGGCCTCGGTATTTGCAAGAAGCAATAGTAGCCAGCCGGTCTGTTTGAAAGGTTGCTTCGTGCTCTTTGGCAAGCTGTGCTAGCACCATAAAGCCAATATTATGGCGTGTAAGCGCATATTCAGCGCCTATATTTCCTAGACCAATAATAAGATACTTCACTGAGTGATAAATTATTGTAGAAGGGAGGCGTAAGCTGAAAACCGCTCAACAGCGCGGTATTTTTCTCGGATTTGAAAGCTGCCATCTCCAAATTTTTCCGCTGTTATGCTCCATGTCTCTTCAAAATACACTTTTGTACCAGCCAAGGGTTTTCTACCCATTAATGCCTAATCAATATTTCAAATAAGCCATGCGTTTATTTTCTTGTTCGCTGACACTCTGCCATGTCTTGGCATTTTTCACTTTGTGAGGCTGCAGGGCTTGCTTGAGCACCTCTTCTGCATAGTCTACATAGTGAAAGGTCAAGTCTCGGGTATAGTGTGCTTGAATTTCCTGAATGTCTTTTCTGTTCTCCTTACTTAAGATAATCTCTTTGATACCTACCCGTTTAGCTGCCAGAATTTTCTCTTTAATACCTCCTACGGGCAGCACCTTACCCCGTAAGGTGATCTCTCCGGTCATAGCCAACCTGCTTTTTACTTTGCGTTGGGTATACAGTGATGCCAATGCTGTCAACAAAGTGATGCCTGCTGAAGGACCATCTTTGGGTACGGCTCCTGCTGGCACATGGACATGCAGATCGTACTGGTTCAAAATACGGTAATCAATATTCAAGGTATCTACGTTTGATTTGAGATAGGACAAAGCTGTCATTGCAGATTCCTTCATGACCTCACCTAGTTGCCCTGAGAGGGTCAATTTTCCTCTGCCTCTGCTCAAGGTAGCTTCAACAAAGAGGATTTCACCGCCTACAGGTGTCCAGGCCAAGCCTATAGCTACCCCTGGTAGGGCAATGCTTTGGTAGGCCTCCTGGTCAAAGGATTCTATGCCTAGGAGCTTAGTTACGTCCTCCTTCTTAATTTTTTGTGGATAAGCTTCTTCTAGTGTAATGGCTTTGGCTACTTTTCGGGCCACGCTGCCTAGCTTGCGTTCTAATTCCCTGACTCCAGACTCTCGGGTATATGCTTCAATAATTTTAGCAATAGCATTATCGTAGATGCGCACATCACTGGCCTTGAGGCCGTGTGCTTTGCGTTGTTTAGAGACCAGATGTTTCTTCGCAATCTGTACCTTTTCCTCTAGGGTATAGCCATTAATTTCAATAATCTCCATCCTGTCTCTCAAAGCCAGCGGAATGGTATCAAGGGTGTTGGCAGTAGCTATAAACAACACTTTAGAGAGGTCATAAGGTACCTCCAAGAAGTTATCTACAAATGCATTGTTCTGCTCAGGATCTAACACTTCTAACAGTGCTGCTGCAGGATCTCCTCGCATACCACTGATCTTGTCAATCTCATCCAATACAAAGACAGGATTAGAAGCCTGTACTTTTTTGATGTTTTGGATAATCCTGCCTGGCATAGCACCTATGTAGGTTTTTCTATGGCCCCTGATCTCAGCTTCATCGCTTAAACCCCCTAAAGACATTTTCACGTACTTCCTGTTAAGCGCCTTGGCAATGGACTTGCACAAAGATGTTTTTCCCACGCCTGGAGGCCCATAAAAGCACAAAATAGGACCTTTCATGTCTTGCTTGCGCTTTAATACAGCCAGGTACTCTAATATGCGTTCTTTAACTTTTTCTAGCCCAAAGTGATCTTTGTTCAGAATGCGTTCTCCTTGTTTTAGGTCCAGGATGTCTTTGGTAAATCTATTCCAGGGCAGCTCCACCAATAGCTCAGCATGGTTGATAAGCGTGGAATAGTCTGGGTTGTGCGGACTGAGCCGTTCAGCCTTGTCTAAGGTTTTATTAAAGAAAGTAGCAACCTCTTCAGGCCACTCCTTATGCTGGCTCCTTGTGCGCAACTCTTCTAGCTCTTCAAATTCACCATCGCCTAGCTCTTCCTGCAACACCCTAATTTGGTGCCTGAGGTATTGGTCCCGCTGGGACTGGTCAAGGTCTGTATGAACTTTGCTCTGAATCTCTTTTTTGAGTTGAGTAAACTCCAGAGCCTTGAGCAAGTACTCTAATAACAACTTAGCGCGTTTGGTACTGTCGTTGACTGCCAACAGCTTTTGTTTTTGTTGGACATCCACACTGATGTTGGACGAAAGGAAATAAATAAGAAAGTCAGAGTCCTTGATGTTGTTGAGCACTACTTGTACTTCAGAAGGTACTTCTGGACTTATGCTCAGGATTTTACTAGCCACTTCCTTGAGTGAATGCATCAGCGCCTTGGCTTCCCTTTTCTTTGCATTTAGGTTTCTATTTCTTAAGACATGTACACTTGCAAGCAGGTGTGGCTTCTCTGCAATGATCCTGTCTATTTGAAACCTCCGCTTGCCTTGTAGAATAATAGTAGTGTTACCATCAGGGAAGACAATGACTTTGAGCACTTTGGCAGTTGTTCCGACCTGGAAAATATCTTTAGCTCCTGGCTCTTCTACATTGGCGCGCTTTAGGGCTACTACGCCCAGTAACCCATCTTTCTCATAGATCTTTTTGGCAAGCTGAACATAGTTTGGTGACCTTAAGGTCAGCGGGATAATTAAGCCTGGGAATAGAACGACCTGGTTAAGAGGGAGCAAAGGGAGCGTTGCTAGGGTCAGATCTCCTGTCTCTTTGTCATCTTCCTCTGTTACAACCAGCTGTATTGTATCACCACTTACCTCACCGGCTAAAGCTGATAATAGTGTACTATTTAAAGTTGAAGGGCTGTTGAAATACATACTTATTAGCAATTAGGATGTTATCGGATAGATACCATCTAGTGACTACAAGGCAATTGATGTGCCAAAAATGGGGCAAGCTTAGGTATAAGGTAACACACCTAAGCATATAGCTAATCGCTAAAGCAGCTTATACAAATCGTTAATGATAGCGTAGCCAATCAAAAGGAGTAAAATCACCATCCCAACCTTTTGGGTGACCTCTAAAAATTTATCTGAGAATCGCCTACCTGTAATTATTTCGTACAAAAGGAATAGAGCATGCCCTCCGTCTAGTGCGGGGATAGGCAAAAGGTTGGTAAAGGCCAGGACCATAGATAAAAAACCTGTAATACTCCAAAAGTTAATCCAATTAAACTGGTTGCCAAATATTTGTGCGATTCCAATAGGGCCACTCAAAGACTTAGAAATAGCTACTTTACCGGTAAGCATTTTAGTTAGGCCAATCAAATTGATGCGAATGATCTCAAAAGCCTTTGAAGCGCCCACGCTGATAGCCTGCATGAGCCCATAATTTTGCTTTTGATAAGCCAGTAGGATGCTTACTTGAAAGCCCAGCTTCCCTGTTTCGCTCACCTGAGCTTTGGCATGATGTATTGCACCATTTCTCATGTATTTGATAGTGACCTCCTTGCCGGCATTGCCTTCTAGAGCACTAGTTAGCTGATGAAAGTAAGGGGTGGCTATATCCCCTACTTCAACGATCTGATCTCCTTTTTGCAGGCCAGCCTGTGCAGCACCACTTTTTTTCTGTACGCGCTCTACAGAGAAAGGCATTCTAGGCGCTATGAAGCTACTCTGCTCCTTGAGGGCTGACAACTTTTCTATAAAGTTAGCCGGAATATCAATACGTACCTCTTGACTATCTCTCAGGACTGTGTAATAGCCACCTTTTGTTAGCAGTATGCAAGGCTTCAGCACATCTGAGAATTTTTCAAAGTCATGGCCAATAATGTTGATAATCTGATCTCCTTCTCGAAAGCCTAAGCTATAGCCTAAGGCATTAGGTACTATGCCATGCTTGTTGGCTTCTTCTTTAGATAGGTAGGTATCGCCCAATGAAAAGGCAAGTGCTATGTAAATGATGAGACCGCTTATAACGTTGAATAAGATACCTCCTAGCATGACTATGAGGCGCTGCCAAGCTGGCTTAGCCCTGAACTCCCAAGGCTGAGGGGTGTTGCTCAAACTTTGGGTATCAAGCGATTCATCCATCATGCCTGCAATTTTTACTGCTCCACCTAGTGGTATTGCACCAATGGCGTACTCAGTTTCGCCCCATTGAAGCCGAAAAATTTTGGGTGGAAAACCAATGGAATAGCTTTCTACACGCATGCCAAAAGCCTTGGCAAAGAGCATGTGTCCTAGCTCGTGTAAGCCAACTATAATTAACAGCCCTAACAAGAATTGGGCGATCATCACCAAAGTTCCCATATATTTTTTGCTGAGGTAGCCACGTAGGTGGCTACAAGTTGTTGTTGAGTATGCATGCTTTGCAAGCAGTATTGTACTTTTTATGCTTTGCAAGAAGCCTTTAGCTTATAGGGAAGCAGTGCATCTGCTACTGACCGATTGTTGGCTAAGCGTACTACTTTGTTTTGTCCTCCTAGTTTGTCTTGTGAACGCATGTATTGCTGAAAAGCTCCCCTATCTAGCTGTGTCACTCGAAGTTGTTGCAAGGTTTTCCCTTGGATTAAGTCGTCATAATAAGCATTCAGGCGGCGTATTTCCTGTTCCAAATCATGGGAAAACCTTTTGGTATCCTGAGGAGGATGTGCAAATTCAACCAACCATTCATGGTAAGAAGCCTCTCCTTCTTGTTGGCTCACATGCGGAGCCACTGTAAATTCTGTCAGCACAACTTCCGGATGCTTACTTAAAGCATGTTGCATGGCCTTGTCTACTTCCTCAGCAATTACATGCTCACCAAATGCAGAAGTAAAATGATTGATACGGCCTGTCACTACGATCCTGTAAGGGTCTTTGGACACAAATTTGACGGTATCGCCTAAGGAATAGGCCCAAAGCCCTGCATTGCTGCTCAGGACAAGGGCATAATCAACCCATAACTCTACCTCCTCCACCCACAACCTACTAAAATTTTTGGTAGCGTATTGGCTAGCAGGAATAAACTCAAAAAAAATGTCGCTGTTGAGCTGTAACAAAAGTCCCTCTACGTACTGTGAATCCTGGAAGGCAATAAACCCTTCTGAAGCTGGATATGTTTCAATGGTATCAATGGGTTTTCCTATAGTATCAAAAAGCTTAGTGCGATAGGGTGCAAAGTTGACCCCGCCATGTACAAGCAATGAGAAGTTTGGGAAGAGGTCTTTAATCTGTTGTGCTGTCCATTGCTTGAGCTTATCAAAATACATCTGTACCCAAGGGGGAATTCCAGAGATCAAAGTCATCTTGGCCTGCAAAGTCTCTTCAATAATGGCATCCAGCTTGTGCTCCCAGTCTTCTATACAGTTGGTGGCATAACTGGGTCGCTGGTTGTGCCGCAAATAAGCAGGCACATGGTGGTTTACAATCCCTGATAGCCTACCGGTAGGGATGCCTGCCATATCATCCAGCTGCGGACTGCCTGACAAAAAAATCATATCCCCTCTTAAGAAATCAGCTTTCCCGGTTTCATGGATATAGCTAAGTAAGGCATTGCGGGCTGAAGCTATGTGGTGGGACAGCGAAGCTTGGGTAATTGGAATGTATTTGCTGCCTGAGGTCGTGCCCGAAGTCTTGGCCCAGTACATTGGCCGGCCTGGCCACAGTACATCTTTTTCTCCTGTCTTAACCTTGTCGATGTAAGGTGCTAAGCCCTCATAATCTCTGACCGGAACATTGCTTTTGAAATCTTCGTATGTCTGAATGTCGCTAAAATGATGCTCCCGACCAAAGCGTGTATCCTTGGCCTGCTGTATGAGCTTGCTGAAGACAGTTTGCTGCGTAACAGCCGGCCTTGCAGCCCACTGCTTTTGCCTGCCTACTATCCAGGATGCTAGGGGTCTGCTTAACAATGCTTTCATTTTTACTGGTTTGTTGATTGGTTAAGCTATTTGTCCACTGAACAGCTGACCTCACTACCGCTATACTTTATAATTCCTTTATTTCTAGCATCTAATTTTACTTTTATCGCTCAAGCCGATCACACAATACCTGAAGGGCTGAGCTTAATCTTTTGCTGCAAGTCTTCGAAAGATAGCCGGAAAGGCTGATCTGTGTCGAGCAGGTTGTTCACTACCTGTAATGCATGGATAACTGTGCTGTGGTCTCTGCCACCAAAGTAATGGCCGATCGACTTTAAAGAATGGTTGGTATGCTTTTTGGCCAGATACATAGCCACTTGTCTGGCAGTAACTATTTCTCTCTTTCTAGATTTGCTTTTGAGCTGCTCTAAAGGAATCTTATAGTGTCCAGCAACAGTCTTTTGCAAGTAGTCGACATTGACTTCAGTATGAATTTCTTGTACAATATTCTTTAAGACCTGTTTGGTGAGCTCAAGGTCTATTTCCTGTTTGTTTAAAGAAGCATGGGCTACCAAAGAAATAAGCACGCCTTCTAGCTCCCTTATGTTTGTATCTACGCTGTGGGCGATGTATTGAATAAGCTCATCTGCCAGGTACAACCCATCTGCAGTCAGCTTAGTCTGAATGATAGCTACCCTTGTCTCAAAATCAGGTTGTTGTAGGTCAGCAGTCAGGCCCCATTTGAACCGAGAGAGCAGTCGCTCTTGCAAGCCTTTGAGCTCACGTGGAGAACGATCGCTGGTCATGACGATTTGTTTGCCTGTCTGGTGCAGGTGGTTGAAGATGTGGAAAAATATTTCCTGGGTTTTTTCTTTACCTGCCAAAAACTGCACGTCATCGAGGATGAGTAAGTCAGCCTTTAAGTAAAAATGAGAGAAGTCTTGGAGGCTATTGTTACGTAGTGCCTCTATAAACTGCGTAGTGAACCGCTCTGAGGAAACGTAAAGGACAAATTTATCAGCAAAGTTGGCTTTCAGCTCATTGCCTAATGCTTGTACTACATGTGTTTTTCCTAGGCCTACACCGCCATAGATCATCAAAGGATTAAAAGAGGTTCCCCCCGGCTTCTTGGCCACAGCCTGCGCAGCAGACTTGGCAAGCCGATTGTAATCGCCCTCTATGAAACCATCAAAGGTATAATTGGGGTTGAGGTAAGGGGCCTGGCTAGCCTCTCTCAGAAACTTAATTGTAAAAGGGTTTTTAAGATCGTGCTCAGCAACAGGTTGCCGAGCTTGGTGCTGATGGGCAGGCAACTGAATGGTAAAAGGTTTTTGGCGCGCTTCCCCTTTATCAATAATGACGGAGTATTCTAACTTCCCTTGGGGACCTAGCGATTGATCGATGACTTGTCGCAATAAAGAGAGATAGTGCTCTTCAAGCCACTCGTAAAAGAACTGACTAGGGACCTGGATGGTCAAGGTATTGTTCTCTAATTTTTTAGGGACAATAGGCCGAAACCACGTCTTAAAGCTTTGCTCACTGACCTGCTCTTGAATGAACTGAAGACAATTGGCCCAAACTACCTGACAGTCATTGCGCATGCTTCTTTAACTTTAGTGGTTGATGGTGTCAAGGCTACCCAATGGAGGTAATGAGTACGCTATGGCTTTCACTAGAAAAAATATCCTTATGAGAAGGTATGCTAGTGGGTTTGCTCTCTATAGCTAAGGCCCTGCAAGTTAGCCCTTGGGTGCTAACTTTAAAAAGCTGCAATAAAAATTTTTGTGCATGCGTTTGGATAATTATAGGGCATTGTAATACAAATAGCGTATGTTTATGCGTTCAAATGTTTGCAAATTGGATAGTGCAAGGCTACCTCTTCGTCCATTAAATTATCTCTTTATGCAAAGAGGAAAAAGCTTCAACTTGCTTTTATCAGTTCATCCTTAATTCACATCGTCTAATCGACCCTTTCAATTGCAGCCCCCAAAGTCCTGAGCCGTGCATCAATGTTTTCATAGCCTCGATCAATCTGGCCGATATTGTCAATGGTGCTAGTACCTTGGGCAGAGAGCGCAGCAATTAAAAGGGCAATGCCTGCTCTGATATCAGGAGAGGTCATGTTAATGCCGCGAAGTGGGTAGGCCCGGTTAATTCCTATTACGGCAGCTCGATGTGGATCGCACAGCACCAGTTGTGCTCCCATCTCAATGAGCTTGTCTACAAAAAACAGGCGACTTTCAAACATTTTTTGACGAATCAGTACTGTGCCTTTGGCTTGGGTAGCTACAACGAGTAGGATGCTCAGCAGGTCTGGGGGAAAGCCTGGCCAGACAGCATCAGTAATAGTAAGCAGGGAGTCGTTGAGGTCTTTTTTTATTTCGTAGTGTTCCTGAGGCCGTATGATAATGTCATCCTCCACTATCTCTGGCTCGATACTTAATCTTTTGAATCGTTCTATGATCGGTTCTAGGTGCTCAACATGCGCATTTTTGATCGTCAAATCAGCCATGGTTATGGCTGCTAGACCAATAAAACTTCCAATCTCAATCATGTCAGGCAAAAGGGTGTGTGTGGTACCTTTCAACTCACGGACGCCGTGTATGGTCAGTAGGTTAGAGCTTATACCTTCTATTTGGGCACCCATCTGCACCAGCATCTTGCAGAGCTGTTGAATGTATGGCTCGCAAGCAGCATTGTAAATTGTAGTAGTACCTTTGGCCAAACTAGCTGCCATAATAATATTGGCAGTACCAGTCACAGAAGCCTCATCCAGTAAAATATAGCAGCCCTTCAGCTCTTTGGCCTCTACTGTATAAATTTCCTCTTGTTCATCATAATCAAAGGCAGCTCCTAGCTTGGTCATACCCAAAAAATGCGTATCAAGCCTTCTTCTGCCTATCTTATCTCCTCCTGGCTTGGGAAGTTTGACCTTGCCGAAGCGGGCTAACAGCGGGCCTAAAACCATCATAGAGCCTCTAATCTTGCTAGCATGCTCTTTGAGCGCTTCGGTATCTACAGCAGCGAGGTCAACCTGTGAAGCATCAAAATGATAAGTTCCTTGATCAGAATTTGTTACTTGCACCCCTAGCACTTTCAACATTGCTACCATCCGCTGGATGTCAAGTATATCAGGAACATTGTGTATGGTAACTGGAGAAGAAGTAAGTAGGGTAGCGCACATTGTTTGTAAGGCTTCATTTTTTGCGCCTTGTGGCTTGATTGTACCCTTGAGTTGCTTGCCTCCATGAATTATAAACGAACTCATGTAATTTTTTTCCTATTTGTAGTGTCTTGGTTTGCTCCGTTCCTTTCCTTGTGTGCCACGTGGAATATGTTTTGAGCTTTTATTTTCTCAAAGTCAAGCATGAGCTTGTTCCCTGTTATATGCTGGATATTAGCTAGGATTGTATCACAGTCTAAGTTGTCACCATTCCGCACATTACTAAAGGTTTTCATGAGCTTGGCAATAACAATCACCATTTTCTCTTGCACTTCAGGGTCTTCTGCATTGACTGCTTTTTGGATGAGTCGCTCTACGTTGCGGCCATAATTCTTGAATCTGACCGGCTTTTTTGCGTATTCTAGCTGCTGGGGCTTTTTGTTTAAGGCTCCTTGTTCTGGCATTGGATAAGGGCTGTCCACATCTAGGCTATAGTTAGACATGATGTACAAGTCATCCCAACGCTTTTGTAGGTTTTCTATAGCCTGTTTGTTACTAGCGTTCAGTATGGCCATTAGCTTCATAATAGCTTTGGCCTGCTTTGTCCTTGCTGCTTTGTCCTCAATAGTATCAATTTGCTCTACAAGCCTTTGGACATTCCTTCCATATTCTTTTAGGATTAAGGGTTTGCGGTTAGTGTTGTAGTCGTACATTTAATATATATATATTTTGTGTTGTAAGATTATTTAGGGGTTCAAGTGCTCGATTATAATACCCTAGGGGAGCAGCGTGCGCTGTCTGACTTATTGTATTCAGCTAGCTAGCCTGCTTGATTATCGTGTTGATGAGCAATGCCCCTAAGGTAGGCAAATAGATTGGGTCTTATTTTTTAGCGGCTTTGAATAGTAGCAAAATATTCAAAAACTAGTTTCTTTCTTTGTTCCAAACCTGCAGAAAATTGCTCTTTGAGGCTTGTTAACTGTGTTGCTTTGATACAATGTGGACAGCTCAGCGAGTTCGTCAAGCTCCCTAATAATGCCATCGAAAATTGTATCAACCATTACTTTGTTCAATGGATCAAACTTTTGAGGCAATCCCTCACTCCATCTTTGTTAGCTATAAGACTATCCTTGTCCGGCACTTGGGTACTGCCTAAAAATAAGTCCACCCCTCGCAAAGTATGTAAAATCTACCCATTTTCCTTTTTGAAAACCTTTCTTAAAGTACAGCAGGTACTGCATTGCCCATAAGCTGCTCTAGCACCTCACTTCCCTTTCTTTCCAGCAACAAAAAGGCTAATGGAGCCTTGATCAGGTGCTACACACGGTCCAATAGCTACAAAAGGAAGCTGACCGCAGTAACCCACTTCTTGGGGAGTAAGGATTGCGCCATTGTCAATGGCTACTGGGCTTGTATCAGCTTTAAACAACACGTTGTCTTCACACACATCCCATTGTCCTAAGATAAACCAAAAGAGTTTTAAGCGCTGTATGGTTTTTTTGTCTTGGAGCAGTTCCTAATAAGCTCCTTTGCTAATAGTGTTGCCTATGTAGCGTTGTATGTTACCTATTTGTCCTTGGTAACTTACGAGTAGTGTCTCTGGGACTAAGTTTAGTCCTAAATACTCTGACACTTCATAGGCCAGCACTTCTTCTATAGCCTCTTTAGGGAGTGTTGGGGAATTAAGATGATCATATTTCAGCACCCATGTACTACTCTACTCTAATTTAGATATAAAAGACATTGGAAGTATAATTTGCTCCCTGGCCTTTGCCTTTCAAAAAAGTACGCCTAGATTCTATGCTTTGTGCTACTAAAGGCTCACTAACTGTCTTTATTATTTTTAAGTGCTCACATGCTGAGCTAGGGGTCTTCTGGGGAGCTTGATAGCATGAGCCAATTGTAAACTGCATTCCTAACACCCAAATTTTGAGCAATCTACTAATACGAATGATCTTTTATGAGGGGTCTAAAATTCTAAGCTTGGCAAAGCTAAGTAACAAAGTCTTTTCTCCGAAGTCGGTAAAATCGATTTTAGCTTTGTGTAGATCCCCTGAGGTATCTAGCTGCACGACAGTTCCTAGCCCGAATTTAGCATGCTGCACCTGCATGCCTGCCTGGAGCAAAGCCATGTCACTAGGCTGGAAGTCGTCAGGAACTGGTGTTTGGACCTGTTTTGGGATATAATGGCGGGAAGTCTTTTTGGTTTTGTATACCAAACGGTTGGTATACCCAATGCCGTCGTAGGAGGTATCAGCAGCATAAGCAGTGTATTGCGAGCTGGTTTGCAAGTAGGCAGGGTCAATCTCTTTGATAAAGCGGCTGGGCTCGCATTGCTTGAGCCGGCCAAAGCGGTACCTACTCAAGGCATAAGCAAGAAAAACTTTTTGTTGAGCACGGGTGACTGCTACGTAAAAGAGGCGCCTTTCTTCTTCCAGGTCTGCCCTACTTTCTAGCCTCAATTGTGAGGGAAATAGTTCTTCTTCCATGCCTACAATATAAACGTAGGCAAACTCAAGCCCTTTGGCAGCATGGATTGTCATTAAGGTGATCTTGTTGTCCGTATCATCTTTGGTTACTTCATCAGCATTGGTCACCAGGGCCACTTCTTGTAAAAAGGTAGCCAGACTTATATCCTCATGCTCAGGGTTAACGGTAAATTCTTTGATCGCATTCAAAAGCTCTTGAACGTTCTCATAGCGCCCCAGACTTTCTACGGTTTTGTCTTCATAAAGCTCTTTAAGCAGTCCAGAGCGTTTGGCTATGTCGCTGGCAACTTCGTATGCATCTTTTTCTAGCAACGCCAAGGAGCTGTGCTGGATCATGTTGGCAAATTCTTCAATGATACTGGCTATGCGTCCGTTGAAGAAGCTTTGCGCATTGCATACCACTTCCCACAAGGGAATGGCATGGTCAGCAGCAGCCACGACCATCTTATCAACACTACCAGGACCAATGCCCCTTTTGGGCAGGTTGATGATTCGTTTGATGGCCTCTTCGTCATTGGGGTTGACCAAAAGACGTAGGTAAGCAAGCAGGTCCTTGACTTCTTTTCTTTGGTAGAAAGACATGCCTCCCACAATACGGTAAGGTAGGTTCATTTTTCTAAGGGCTTCCTCGATGACCCTAGATTGACTGTTAGTGCGGTAAAGTACGGAAAAGTCGCTGTGCTTAAGTTTTTTGTTGGCTCTGGCTTCAAAAATAGAAGCGGCCACTAGCCTTCCTTCCTCCGTATCAGTAGCCGCTCGGATGATTCCCAAAGCCTCTCCTGCTTCATTCTCAGTCCAAATGGATTTTTTGAGCTGGGCTTTGTTATGGCCAATGATAGAGTTGGCAGCGTGGACAATGTTCTGTGTAGAGCGGTAATTTTGCTCTAGTTTAGTAATGTTAAGCTGCGGGTAATCTTTCTCAAAATTTAAGATGTTGTGGATGTCTGCTCCCCGAAAAGCATAGATGCTTTGGGCATCGTCACCTACTACGCAGATATTGTTATGTAGGATTGCTAGGTCTTTGATGATGGTATATTGCGCAAGGTTGGTATCCTGAAACTCATCAATCAAGATGTAGCGAAATCGTTCTTGGTACTTGTAGAGAACACTGATATGTTGGTTAAAAAGCCTGTAAGTATTGAAAAGCAGGTCGTCAAAATCCATAGCCCCTGCTTTGAAGCATCGGTCTGCATACTTGAAGAATACTTCGCCTAGGCGGGGTTTTTTAGCGCTTGCATCATCTGCCTGGTAGATAGGGTTGTTAGCATACCCTTGCGCAGAGATCAACCGATTTTTAGCACTAGAAATGCGGGCCAGTACTAGGCCAGGCTTATACACCTGGTCGTCTAAATTCATCTCTTTGATGATGGACCTGATCAAAGATTTGCTGTCTTCGCTATCATATATGCTGAAGTTAAGGGGGTAGCCTAGCAGTCCTGCCTCTTGGCGCAATATCCTTACGAAGATGCTGTGAAAAGTACCTAGCCAGAGGTTTTTAGCTTCTGGGCCCACTAGCTTTTCGATGCGCTGCCGCATCACAGTGGCTGCTTTGTTGGTAAATGTAAGGGCTAGCACCTGAAAAGGATCGACCTTTTTTTCCTTCAATAAGTAAGCGATGCGGTGGGTAAGTACGGAAGTTTTTCCAGAACCTGCGCCTGCAATGATCATATGAGGCCCCTCAGTGTGAATGGCTGCTTGTCTTTGTACTTCGTTGAGGTGACCTAGGTCCATTTTTAGTTGATTATTGTGTCACTGAACTATCTTCTTGGCGATTCAACAGGCAACAACCAACAAATGGATGACCAATGAGAAAACGACTAATAGAACCTGTATCTATAATCTTTGACCTTAGCGAGCTCTTGCATGCTTTCTAGGACGTAATAAGGCTGCTTAATTTTTTCCAGCTGTGCCAAGCTCTGTTTGTGTGCAACTGTATCTTCTGTAGGTTCTGTTGTGTTTTTAGCTACTAATTCGACGACCAAGATGCCATTTTCATCGGCCACTGTGGTTTGCTCTCCTTGTTGCAAAGCAAAAGCAGCGCCCACAGCTTTTCTAGCCATGCCTGCGCTTTTAATTGTATTCTCATCAAAATATAACTGCTTCACTTCTATGATCCTAGCTTCCTGGCCGTACTGAGCTGCTTTTTCTTCTAAGGTTTTTCCGGCTAGTGCCTTAAGCTGGGCCATGATGGCTTTTCCTTTGTCTTCATTTCTTACCTTAAGGGCGATCTCATTGCGCACTTGCTTCAACGGAGCAGTTCCTTGGGGCACGTGCTCAGCCATAACAGCTATTACGTAATTGTTTTCTAGCTCAAAGACTGGAGATACTTGCCCTACGGCAGCATCGTTATAAAGCCACCGCACAAGCTCCCTAGCGTTGGAGAAGCCCCCTACTTGTGTATCATTTTTGCCTACTTGGGCGTCATAGATGTTGAACCCCTCTTGGGCTGCATAGTCCTCTAGTTGTATCACATTCTTGATAGCACTGGCGCAATAATCAGCTTTTCTAAATACTTGGTCCTTAGCCTGCTCACCTGGCACCAGCCGCTTTTCAATGATGGCTATTTCGTATTGCTTGGCTGCCTTGGGGTTGATCGCAACTACTTTGTAGAGCTTGTGTAGGTCGCCTTCTTGGACAGGACCTACTACCAAACCTTTGCTCAGCCCGGCTTTTTGTTGGAGCAAGGTACTAGGGAGTTGTTCAGCTGTAAGGTTAAAATAACTGAGCAAGGGCGCTCCGTCAGTGTTGGTTTTAGCAAAGGTACGGTCATCTCTGGTCTCTACGAAAGCGTTTTTAAGGGCTTGAAGCGCTTCGGAAAAGGCTTGCTCATCTTCCTGGGTAGGGGTGATAGGAAAATTCAGGTACTTTATACTTCTGCTTTCTTCTATCTGATAGGCACTTTTGTGTACTGCCAAGTAGTCCTTGAGCATTGCCTCTGTGACTTGCACCTCATCATCTGGACGTGTATAGTAAGGAACGTAAAGGCATTTAATGTGTAGGGTGGTATTGGCTGCTTCATCCTTAGCTTTTGCTTCTAGGTCAGTGGTCCATGCACTTTGTTGCATGAGTTGAAAAAACTTTTCGCGTTTTCTCAAGTCAGAAAGCGCGTTTTCAAAGTTACGCCACTGGGCTTGCTGCGCTTCTGGCAATTGTGCTAACGCTTGCAGGTGTTTTACCAAGCGCTGCTTATCGAATTTTTGAGTTTCAGGATCTGTAAAAAATGCTTTTAACTCAGGGTAAATATGCTCACCTTGTACCATATCCACCAACTCATCTTCGCTAACAGTAAGCCCCAGCGCATCATACTCTTTTTGACAAGTAGTTTGCATGATAAGCTGTCTCCAAGCCTGATCTCTTACAAGAGCATCTTTTATAGTTCGCATAGTTTGTGGAGGGATTTGCTGGCGTAGCTGTTCTATTTGGTTTTGGTAAGTTTGAACGCTGACCTTTTGGCCTGCTATTTCTCCTACCTCTGTGCGGTGCTTGCCAGATAGCATAGGGCCTAGTCGCATTATGTCTCCTCCAATAAGGAATAAGATGAGTCCGCTTATTACGAGGCCTACTACAAGGCCTGAATGAGTGCGTATTGTGTTGATAATGGCCATAAACTAAGTTTTTGTGATACTAAAAAATATGGGCTAATAACCCAATTGTAAAATTACAGGCTAAATATTTGTCATCCAACTGTATCCCTACAGATGCATCACTTGGACTTTTGTGGAAATTTTTCGGCATAAGCATGCAATTGTATCCAACTTCCTTGTGCTTGGTAGACGTGGACCGCTCGCCAGAAGTGCACCAGCGTTTTATAGATACAATTATTATCAGTGTCGATATACCTCCCTCTGCAGTATGCTTGCTCCTCAAAAGCCTCGTAGCACCACCAGCATAAGCCTTTGTACCCTAACGATAGACGCTCCAAAACGCTACTGCTTTGATAAACCAAGCTTTTTGAGGGCTTTATGGGCATGGTCTAAATCATTGTAGTGCCATTTTCCTACAATTACTCCATCACTTAACAACAGCAAGCCCAACTTAGCCCTGAGCATAGTTTTTAGTAGCGTAGCAGCTGCTAGGTGGAGTGGCAGCTGTAAAGCCTCTGCTACATCTTGTACATCTTGGGCACTGGAAGTAGCAACAAAGATAGGTTGCACAGCCTCGTTGAGCTGCTTAACGAGCAATTGCAGCTTGAAGAGCTTGGGAGCCTCTGGCAGCGTAGGATGTTGCGCAATAATCAGTAGCTTGTCGCCTGCCAGTAGCGCTGCTGTACAATCGTTAGCGCCGCGCCATAGGTTAAAGGTAGTGATCGCAGGCATGTTGTCTGGATTAGTCAATCGGGTTGCTACAAGCCTGTATCCAGTTCCTTCAGGGTAGTGGTCGGTTTCGGTGATCCTTCCTTCCTTTTCTACCACATAAACATAGTGGAGCGGTGCACTAGGTTGGGTAAGCTGTGCCAAATTATTGCCCACTTTATAGGCCTGAAAGTCAATCACAGGCAAATGGTGGATGGTATACCAGCTCAGTCCCAAAGCAAACAACAAAGCAGTAGCTATCCAGTAATAACCTGTTAGGTTGCTTGCTTCGCCATTGCTTTTTTGCCAGTAAAGCCATCCAAGCAAGAGCAGTAACAACACACTTTTGCCAAAAGATTGCCAGGGCGTCAAAGAAAGTGCGTCTCCAAAACACCCGCAGCTAGCTACCTGTGTAAAGGTAGCTGTATAAAGCGTTAAACCAGTAAAGAAAAGCATAAGCAACAATAAGGCCCTTAAGGTCCATAGAAGCTGAAAATGGACAATCAGTGAGGTCCCTAATACAAACTCTAGGGTAGCCATGAGCACGGCAAGCACTAATGTGTAAGGCAGCAACAACAAGAACCTGGTACTGAATTGGTTGGCAAACACATGCAAATACTCTTCTATCTTGTCAGCAAACCCTAGCGGGTCATTGAGTTTGGCCATGCCTGAAAACACAAAGGTTAACCCTACTATTGTGCTGGTAAAAAGGTTGACATTTTTACTGCCCCACATGTCCTAACTTGATGAGGGAAAACACTGCATAATTGACAATGTCTTGGTAATTGGCCTCTACTCCTTCAGAAGCCAAGGTGGCTCCTTGGTTGTCTTCAATGCGTTTAATGCGCAAGAGCTTCATTAAAATAATGTCTATGATAGAACTCAACCGCATTGCTCGCCAAGCTTCTTGGTAGTCGTGGTTCTTGTCACTGAGTAGCGCAGCAGTACTAGCAATGCTTGCATTGTACAAGGGCGCTAGCTCGTCATAGACAAGCTCCATGCGTTCGTCGTCTTTCAAGGCTATTTGCATCAGTGCCATGACGCTATAGTTGACAATACCGATTAATTCTGTGGCCATACCCTCTTCTACACGCTGTGTATTTTGTTCTTGAATGGCCCTAATCCGCCGGGCTTTGATCATAATCTGATCTGTCATAGAAGGCAAACGCAAGATCCTCCAGGCGGTCCCATAGTCTTTGGTCTTCTTTTCAAAAACTGTTTGGCAGGCCTTGATCACGGCCTTGTATTGCGCTATTGTATCTTGATACACTGTTTAATAGCAGGTTTGCATAGGTTCATTGACAAGCTAAAAGATAGAATTTTTTCCTCAAGAATGCAGTTATACAACGGTGGAGCAAACGAAAACAGTCCCTTTGCAAACTAGCTATTACAAAATCAGGACTGGTATGCCTTAGTAGCTGGGTAAGTGAATGTTTTCTTAAGAAAAACAATCAGATTCATGATGCAATATTACACTAAATAAGTTATTTTCCGGCCCTGAAATAGCCTTTTCACATGGGCAGCTCTGGAATTCAAGCCTTGCAAAACCACTTGCTGCGTCAAGAATAATGGCTTTTAGGAAACTGTGTAGTGGTATAAGGGTAAACGTACAGCTTCTTTGCTTTACAGCACCTGCCTCACTAAAGCATCCTAGAATTATTTAAAAATTGATAAAAAAAATTACAATTGAGCTTAGCGCTTAACATAGCATTTTTAGACGTTGGCCTAGAAGACTTCATAGATGTCCTTTTGGTAAGCCTGTTACTTTACCAGGTCTACAAATTGATCGAGGGCAGCATGGCGGTTCAAGTCTTCGTCGGGTTCTTATTGCTTTATCTTGCTTACCTCGTGGTGAAGGCATCAGGGATGGAGCTATTGACTGCTATTTTGGGAAGGTTTATGGAGGTAGGGGTATTGGCAGCGGTCATTCTCTTTCAGCAGGAGATTAGAAAGTTTCTTTTCCTGATTGGAGGCACCACAACCTCAGGCGGTAATGAGTTGTTGAATCGGCTACCCTGGAACAAAAAAGCTTCCAAGGCGGAAATAGATATTACCCCTATTGTAGAAGCAGCCAAAGCCCTAGCTGGAAGCAATACAGGTGTACTCATTGTTCTGTCTAACGAAGATGACCTGAAGTTCTACCAAGAATCTGGGGACCTCATCGGAGCAGTAGTCTCCAAACGGCTGCTGATAGCGATTTTCAACAAACAAAGTCCTTTACACGACGGCGGAGTTATTATTCACAATGGCAAAGTTGTGGCAGCCAGGTGTATTTTACCTGTGACAGACCAGCAGGGCTTGCCTTCACAGTTTGGGCTCAGGCACCGGGCAGCGATCGGCATGTCAGAAGTGACCAACACCTTAGTCTTGGTAGTCTCAGAAGAGACAGGACAAATCTCAATAGCACGCAACGGTACTTTGGCCCACAACCTTTCTATTCAAGAAATTAGGGCTGCCCTGAATGCCTATTTACAAGGTAAGCGCAAACACTGACACCATAGAATTCTGTAGCTGCTACAGAATTTGAGGGCCAGGCTTCCTCTTGTATAAACGTGCTTGCCCCTTCAGCATGATACCCAATCTCGCTGGTTGTGTGCTTGTCGCAAAGACCAGGGAAAGGATCAAAAACATGGCTAAAAATCTTTTCCTCTCCTCAGTTGGTAAAAACCCATATTCCGCGCCAAGGAAGGATAATTTAGGAGTTATTGACTCATCTTAGGCAGTAAGCGCTTAGTAGCGTCCAGCTAAGGAAAAGATATGAGTCGCACTCCCAAGGGCAGGATATTCAGGCTTCTCTCCTGCAAAAGAGGAGCAGCGGTGTTACTCCTCTTCTGCAAAGGAGGGGCTGGGGGTGGTCCTCTACGCAGCAGAGAAGCAGGGGATAGTGAATAACAAGCCCTGCCTGAAGCAAACTCGCGAGGAATTGAGAAATAATCTTACCCCTGCAGAAGCTATCCTTTGGTGTTATCTACAAAACAAACAGCTAGAGGGAAGAAAGTTCAGAAGGCAGCATAGTGTGGACGATTACGTCTTGGACTTTTACTGCCCGCAAGAGCGGCTGGCCGTAGGGCTAGATGGAACATACCACTTTACCAGTGCAGGCTGTGAAGCAGATGAGTCCAGGGTCGCCTATGTCCAAGGAGGGGAGCTTTTTGGGCTTGTCCTAAGCCAGCGATTTACCAAGAACTGTGAAAGCTCACCCTTTGTGTGTAAGGTGCGTTAACTTATTGCCAGCTAACCTGGATGGCCAGCGCACGACTGCTCATTCATTGCTATATTTGCTGCTGCAACGATACCCTTTGTTATGAGAGAAATACAGTTCAGGCAAGCGCTCAGAGAAGCCATGAGCGAGGAAATGAGGCGAGATGAAAACATCTTTTTGATGGGCGAAGAAGTAGCTACATACAACGGTGCCTACAAAGTAAGCCAAGGTATGCTTGATGAATTTGGGGCGCATAGGGTCATAGACACCCCCATTGCTGAGTTGGGCTTTGCAGGGCTGGGCATAGGGGCTGCTATGAATGGACTACGGCCTATCATAGAATTCATGACCTTTAACTTTTCGCTGGTGGCTATTGATCAGGTCATTAACTCAGCTGCCAAGATGCTGTCCATGTCAGGAGGTCAGTTTCCTGTGCCTATTGTGTTTCGAGGCCCTACAGGCAATGCAGGGATGCTCAGTTCACAACATTCCCAAAGTTTTGAGAATTGGTATGCCAACTGCCCTGGGCTAAAGGTGGTGGTGCCTTCTAACCCCTATGATGCCAAAGGGCTGCTCAAGGCTGCTATCAGAGACAACGATCCTGTGATTTTTATGGAGTCCGAGCTCATGTATGGGGACAAAGGAGAGGTACCAGAAGATGAATATGTATTGCCCATTGGCAAAGCAGCAATGGTCCAGGCAGGCAGAGATATTACCTTGGTGTCTTTTGGTAAGATGATGAAAGTCGCTTGGGAAGCTACCAAAGCCCTGCAAACACAAGGTATTGAAGTAGAATTGATAGACATGCGTACAGTACGGCCACTAGACATGGCTTGTATCATAGCATCTGTTCAAAAAACCAACCGTCTGGTCATTGTAGAAGAAGCCTGGCCGCTAGGGTCTATTGCTTCTGAGATTGCCTACCAGGTACAAAAACATGCTTTTGATTACTTGGATGCACCCATCCAAAAGGTCAACAGTGAAGATGTGCCTTTGCCTTATGCTCCTACCCTGGTCCAAGAAGTGTTACCCAATGCTGAAAAGACCTTGCGCGCGCTGAACGCTGCACTGTACCGCTGATACCCTGCAAGGTCCTTACAAAATAGGGTATTTGGCTCTTTTTAAGGCTTGGGGATGTATATTCTTCTGAGTTTTGCAAGGCTCTTGGTTTGTACAGCCCCTAGCGTTCTAGGCAAACGCACAAGCTGCCTAGTACATGAATAGAGTGACAGGGAGATGAAGTGTCATCAGCTCGACTGTAAATTGAAATGTTACCTGTTACACGTCAAAAGTGCTAATACCAGCCCCACACCCAACCCTATGCCTTCACACCCTGCTCCCTAAGAGCTGAGCTACCACTGCGTGACTCCCTCTTTAGCTACCACCAGTGCAGTCTTGCCGGTGTTATCTCTTGCATTGACATATGCTCCGTTATCAAGGAGTAGTCGAGCAGCCCCTGTTTTACTCTTAACTCCCTTACAAAATAATTTGGTCGGTTTTTAGGAATGCCATTAGGGCCTTTCTAGGGGGTTTTAAGAAAATTTATAGCTCTAATTTATCGTCTCATATATACCCTCAGTTTTTGTGAAAGATTTATGAAATGATACTATCGCAAACTTGGTCACCTAGTTCCCTTTTTAGCTTAAAAATGAAGATTTTGTTGAGCTTTGCAATAATTTCATCATGTAGGGGAGTAAGCTCCCTACCCTGCATCCATTGCTGGTAATTCATCGAATAAGCCCTTTACGCTTTAAAATGGTTTCAACAAACTTAACTTCGTGTTTGGTGTTAAAGATTTTATAGGGTAAGTAAATCAGGTGGGTCTTGGAGATGACCAATAAAAAATGATCTTTCCCTTGCGTCGCCCTTTTAACTTGGTCCCAGGTAATGGGCATCCCTTGTTTGGAGGTTAGTTGGATCACAAGCTGTTGACTAGAAAGTTCATAGCACAACCGCTCAAAGAGCAGCTGGTTTTGTTCTAAGTGACTGATACCATAGAACTGAATGATCCAAAACAAGAAGTAAAGTAGTAATGCTATGTTGGCTCCCAGCACAAACCAGATAGTTTTGACAAAAAATGTACCACTCATGATGGCCAGGGCAACTAAAAATACCCACCATTGCTCACGGGCAATGTTTTTGAGCCCTAACTGAATGTAGGTGTTAGTAGCTAATCTGTACTTTTTCGTCTTTACAATCATTATAGATAGGTTATGTCCTTGAATATGCTGTGTGTATCTCGAAATGCTACTTGGTCTTTGTAGCGCTGAGTCGTTGCTACAGGCTACTGCTGTACTTGTAGCACTCCAAATTTAGTTGATTTACTGCATCGTTAGCAAAAGCCAATACGGAACACCAGCCTAGCAAAGCTACTTTGAAAAATAGGGTAAAGAAAAGAAAGGAATAGAAGGACGTGCTGAGGTGAGGCCCTAGAGAATTGGCCAACGGCACTTTATTCGCTAAACTTGTGCACTATAACTCATCAAAACATGTCATGAATCATCTAGCTTTTATGGGCGGAATAGGAAGCGGAGAGTTGCTGTTGATCCTCTTGGTGTTACTCATCTTATTTGGTGCCAAGAAAATCCCTGAACTGGCCAGAGGGCTAGGCAAAGGCATACGCGCGTTTAAAGAGGCCTCTAAAGAGATCAAAGACGAGTTAGAAGAACAACCCGAAGCAAAAAAAGACGAATAGCTTGAAAAAACTAACTTCTTTTGGTCAGCTGCAGGCATTGTTGCAGCACGGTACTACTACTTGTAAGGAGGTAGTTGAGCATTGTCTGGACAATACCGAGCAAGGCACACACCTCAATGCCTTTGTGCGCATCTATGCAGAGGAAGCCAGGCAGCAGGCCAGCATAATAGACCAAAAGTGCCGCGCAGGACAAGCGCAAAAACTAGCTGGCATGGTAGTGGGGCTCAAAGATTTACTGTGCTATAAAGATCATCCTGTACAAGCATGCAGCAAGATTTTAGAAGGATTTATGTCGCAGTTCAGCGCTACTGCTACACAGCAGCTTCTGGACAAAGATGCAATCATTATTGGGCACCAGAATTGCGATCAGTTTGGGATGGGGTCTTCTAATGAGAACTCTGCATTTGGGCCAGTACGCAATGCAGCAGATACAACCCGGGTACCAGGAGGGTCTTCAGGTGGGTCAGCAGTTGCAGTACAAGCCCACATGTGCCATGTGTCCCTAGGAACAGATACAGGCGGCTCAGTGCGGCAGCCTGCTGCTTTCTGCGGCATTGTAGGGCTCAAGCCTACTTATTCCCGAATCTCTCGCCACGGCCTGATTGCCTATGCTTCTTCTTTTGACACTATCGGCATCTTTGCGCAAGACATCAAGGACTGTGCAGCTGTGTTAGAGGTCATTGCTGGGCCAGACGACTTTGACAGCACTGTGTCGCACCAACCTGTACCCTCCTATACAGCGCACCTACAATTCAAGGGAAAAGCAAAAATAGCTTACTTTAGAGAAGCGTTAGCACACCCAGGCTTGCAAGAAGAGATCCGTACTCAGACAATAGCCAAGCTCAATGCCCTGCGTCAGGAAGGACACCAAGTAGAGGCTGTGGAGTTTTCTTTACTAGAATATGCCTTGCCTACCTACTACATACTCACCAATGCAGAAGCAAGTTCGAACCTAGCTCGGTTTGATGGTGTACGGTACGGCTACAGAAGCCCTCAGGGTACTACGCTAGCTTCTATGTACCGAAAAACCCGCACAGAGGGCTTTGGTAAAGAAGTGCAACGTAGAATTTTGATCGGGACGTTTGTATTAAGTGCAGCTTACCGGGATGCATGGTATGTCAAGGCGCAGCAAGTAAGGAGGCTCATTCAAGAAAAGATGGAAGCTACCTTTTCTAGTTATGACTTTGTGGTGCTGCCTACAACGCCTACTACTGCTTTTAAGATCGGTGAAAACCTTCAAGATCCACTGGCCATGTACCTAGCAGATTTATACACAGTCCCTGCTTCTATTGCAGGTATACCTGCTATTTCTATACCCAATGGCACGGACGCACAAGGGCTACCTATCGGCTTACAGGTTATGGCCAATGCTTTTGAAGAGGCCAAGTTACTGGCTTTTGCGGAGTACCTAACTGGGCTGCAATGAGTATAACTGGAGCCTCGCAGATCAAAACTTGTGTGGTACCTTGCGTCAAGCGCTAGAGGCTCCTATACAAAATACAATATGAGATATTGCTAGACGCCCTCCAAGAGGTTTTCTCTAACTTTCAAGGGGACTTTTGATGGAGGTCTTCAAAGATGTCTTACGAAGGTATAGGGGAGACCCAAGATTTTTTTATCCCTCCAAGCTATACTGGTCAGTAGCATCAAGACCTACCTGAACTCTTCCTACATACTGTTTTAAGGCACTCATCAAAAAACCATCCGTGGTTGCATACACTAAAATGTCTCCTACCATGCCTGCCACGTGGCCTAAGGCAGGCTATTGCATTTTATCAGCGTCTTTGAGCTCCTGAGGCTGGGTAGTTGGAAAGTAATGTCCCTGCAAGTCAATGTACCTCATGGGTAGCATCTGGGATAGTTAGTGCTTGGCTAATAGCCTTGCGATGTTCCTCCAACACCTTGGCCACCACTTCAAAGCTGTAAGGGCTATTGAGCAGTCTTTTTTTGGGTACTTGTAGTGCACTCAGGTATTTGTAGCGTTTTGCTGACTTGTGCTTCCAGCGTCCTGGCTTATAGGCGTCTTCAGCTATGTGTAAGACAGTAGTAGCCCGGAGGCCCTGCTCCAACCACCTTTTTATAACACTTTGCTGATATATAATACTCACTCTTTAATTAGGCCTGGACTAAAATAAGCTAGATAAAGGCAGTGTGGCATGCAGCTGCACGCTTGTTGCCTGAGCGATAGCTGTGACAAAGACTGGGTTAGAACCGATTATCTCAAAAGCAGGTGTAACAGCTTTCGTATTGGGGCTTCACCTGGCGTTTTTGAGGGCATGGAATGTGTTTTTGCGTCTCCATATCATAAGTGCCAAGGCAATACCTGGCAGCCAGGGGCTTCAGGCCTAGCTTTTTGCTCCACACAGGAATGTAATGCCTGGTCGTGGAGTTGGTAGCTAGGTCATCCACTTGTAAGTAAGGATCCTCCTTGGGGTAACAGCTGTAACCTGAGAGTAGTAGTTGGTCATGAGCAGAAAGGCTGTGGGTGGCAAAGGGCATAGGCAAAAAAAGCCTTTAGCCTAAAAAATGCTGGGCTATGGCAAAATATAATGGTATTCCTACAGTAATATTGAATGGAAAAGTAATTGCAAGAGACATAGGCAAATAAATTGCTGCTTTGGCTTGGGGCAAAGCAACCCGCATAACTGCAGGTACTACGATATAAGATGCGCTAGAGATGAGCACGATGAATAAAAACCCAGTGCCTACATCCAATCCTATAAGCCTACTTAAACCTGTACCCATGATCGAGCTTATCAAAGGCATATAGATACCAAACATAACTAAGCTCACGCTAAACTTCTTTAAGTCAGACAAATGCTTTGAAACAAGTAAACCCATATCTAGCAAAAAAAATGCTAAAATTCCTTGAAATGGAGCGACCAAAAAACCTTCCATTTTTTGCATACTTTTAGGTCCTGACAGCCATCCTATAAGGAACGACCCCATTAATACCAATATCGACCCGTTTGTAATTATTTTTTGGAAAAAATATAATACCGATTGAGCCCTAGCTTGATTGATTTGTGATTCAAATTTGTATGCTATTAATAAACCACTTAAGACTGCTGGGACTTCCATCAAGGCGATTATGGCAACGATGTATCCTGAATAAATGATGTCGTTTACTCCTAAAAAATTTAAAGAAGCAACAAAGGTTACCATACTGATAGAGCCGTAGTGAGCAGCTACGGCAGCGGCTGTAAAGTTATCCAGCTGCGTTGTTCGCTTTAGTAGAAAATACCCAATCAATGGCTGCACAAATCCTGCGCCCATACCAGCAAGGATAGTTAAGATAACTGTGCTATCGATGTTAGCTGTTTCGGCAATAGACACTCCTCCCTTAAAACCTATTGCCATCATGAGGTGTATAGCCAGGTACTTACTAATTGGCTCTGAAACCTCTAAATCTGATTTTAAAAGTCCTGATACTATTCCTAAAGAAAAAAACAATATAGGAGGAGACAATAAGTTTTCTGTAAGGAGGATAAACAATTCCATGATAGGTTTAAATATTTCTTGCTTGATACTGCTTATTAGCTGAGCTCCAATTAAATAAGGACCCAAGCTAACTAGCTTTTAGTAAGTCATGTTATGCACGCCTTGTAAGCGCTTTCATACAAGATGTTCGCTCGTAGAGAGACCCATGTAAGCTTTTTTCCTTCGCAGGAGGAGTTAGAGGTGGTTTGCTAATCTACTACAAGAAGCATGTACGTGTTGAAAGCTACATTTTTTAACCATCTCCCATCATGATTTTGAAATCCAGGATGCCTATCATTAAAGTGCAAGGCCACAGCTGGTCGAGCCACCCCTGGCCCCTCCTTTGTCCAAGGAGGAGAGCTTTTTGGGCTTTTCCTAAAAAGTGCTTTGGAGAAAATATACTAGGCAACCTTACGAGCACAAAAAATCATTGGCTACATCCATAAGCTCTTTGGTTATGCATGCATACAACCAAATCTAATGACTTACCAAGAACTGTGAAAGCTCACCCTTTGTGCGTAAGGGAATTATAGCAGCACATACTCAACGAAACTGAATTGCTCTGATAGGTCTAAGCTTGACAATAATAGTAATAGAGAGTAGCAGTACTATGGTAACCACCATAAAGGTTAATGCATTAAGTTCCAAGATGGTACACCAATCCCAAAAAATGGGTACGTAGTTGACGTAGTAATACGTAGGGTCAAGACAGAGTAGCTTGAAATGGCTTTGTAAAACACAAAAGCCAAGGCCTACCAAGTTGCCCCAAAACATTCCCTGGGCTACCATATAGAGGTTGTTCCAAAGCATAATATGTTGTATTTGCCTATCAGAAGCACCTAAGGCTTTTAAAATACCAATCATTGAAGTCCGTTCCATCATCTGAATAAGCACAATGGAGGCGAGGTTGGAGCTGGTTACAAGTAGGATGAGGACCACAAAGATCAGGGCGTTTTTGCGCACAATAACTAGCCAGTCAAAAATAGCTGCATACTTACTCTGTGTGGTTTGGACGTCTAAGTCATAGTCCAGCCAGTCTAGCACCTTATCAGCTACTTCCTTGGTTTGATGGACGTTGTTGAGAAAAACCTCATAGCCTCCTACTAGATGCTCGGGCCAGTTGTTAAGTCGTTGAATGAGCCTTAGATCACAAAAAGCAAACTTTTCGTCCAAATCTTCTATGTAAGTATTATAGAGTCCAGCTACTTTAAGTTTCCGGTAGCGGGGTGGCTGTTGCACTACGCAAGCCACTACCTCGTCGCCTACTTGTACATTCAATCGATTGGCTGTCTTGGCACTCAATAGGATATCGTGGCTATAGCCTTGCTGCTCACAACTAAGCAACTGGCCTGCTATCAAGTAGGTGTACAAGTTTTCATGCGTGGCCTGAAGATCCAACCCTTTGCATACAACACCCTCCATAGCTTTTGCTGCCTTGAGTAACATAGCTTTGTGGGCAAAAGCTTTCACCTCCTTGATGTAGCTTGGAAATGCTTGCTTCAGGCCCTCCAGCTTGCTTCTCTCCAAGGGTGGGGCTTCGTACGACCTGTCAAGAGAATACTTGCTCACTTGCAAGTGACCGCTAAAATTGGTTATCTTCTGTTCAATTTCTTGTTGGAAGCCCATCATCGTTAGGAGAGCAATGAGCGTAGTAGCTAGTCCTAGCGCCACACTGATGATGCCTATTTTATAGACAATCGTTGTAAATGCCTTTTTAGGGGCTTTTCTGAGGCTTCGAGCGATGAAATAGAGTGCGTACAAAGCTTAGATGCTTGGTTTTGTGCCTGTACCCCATAGGAAGGGTGACAAGGGAGTGCAAATTACATACTAATTTTTACTCTTATGTATGGCAAACAGCTTCCATGGCCATGCTTGTTCTTCTTGATGCTTAGCTGCGCAACGAACGCTCAACGTAGCCCTATGCTTGTCATATCTGGGGCTGAGCAGCTAGGTGCTTACCTACCCATACTCCAAGGAAAAAAGGTTGCCTTGGTAGTAAACCAGACTTCATACGCAGGAGAAAGGCATTTGGTAGATGTATTGCTAGCTAAGGACATCCGTATACAAAAGGTTTTTGCGCCTGAGCATGGCTTTAGAGGAGATAAAGGAGCGTGGGAACCTTTTTCAGATACAATGGATCCTACCACAGGCTTAACCGTTGTCTCGCTATTTGGCAAAGTAAGAAAGCCTACGCAGGCTATGTTAGCCGATGTAGACCTAGTTATATTTGACATACAAGATGTAGGAGTGCGGTTCTACACCTACCTGAGTACACTTCATTACGTGATGGAAGCTTGTGTAGCTTATCAGATACCGCTTATTGTGCTGGATAGGCCTAATCCTAATGGGCATTACATCGATGGACCTGTGTTGGATCTGCGATTTCAGTCTTTTGTAGGCAAACATCCTATTCCTGTTGTGTATGGCCTGACTATTGGCGAGCTAGCTTTGATGATCAATGGCGAGGGGTGGCTTCAAGACCAGTTACAATGTGACCTACGCGTCATTCCCCTACAGAATTATACCCACCAAATGCCTTACTCCTTGCCAATTAACCCTTCGCCTAATTTACCTAATGATCAAGCTGTGGCGCTCTATCCTTTACTCGGATTTTTTGAAGGGACAATAATCAGCACAGGCAGGGGTACGTCTTTACCTTTCCAGGTTATTGGCTATCCAGAGACAAGCTTTGGTAAGTTTCAGTTTATGCCAGTAAGCATACCTCGCAAAGCTGAGCAGCCCAAGCACCAAGACCAGCTGTGTTATGGCATAGCCTTAAACAACCTAGTGCCTCCCCACTGCATTGATCTGCAGTACTTACTTTGCTTTTACAAGCTAGCTACAGCCCAAGGCCTACCTTTCTTTGGTAAAACTTTTGACTTACATGCTGGTAGTAATCTGCTTAGGCAGCAAATTCAGGAAGGACTTACTGAACCAGCCATTCGTGCAAGCTGGCAAAAGGACCTGGAGCAGTACAAAGCAAAGCGCAAGAAATATTTATTGTACGACTAGCTGGAACGATTTAGCCATCCTTTCAGGGCCTAGGTTACAAACTCAGAGTAGCTTTTATTTTTTTTCTAAGCCTATGGCAGCACTGACCCACAGGCAACCAACTAATAGACCCTTAAAAAGGCTAGGGGCAGCTTTCTGGGGGGTATAAAGGCTGTTTAAAATCCTAATTGCTCCCTACATCCCTGGTTTTTTGCGAGCAGTCTCTATTTTTCTGGCAAAACCTTTCAAAAACTTACACCTTATGCTAGGCACACTATACCTCTCAACGACAGCTTGATCTTTTCAATGAAAAAATAAGTCTGTTGTGAGCTTGTTATGTTCCAAATGATAAAAGAGCTTTGCCCCGTAAACAAAAGTCGAGAAAGGGTAACCCAAAGGAAAAGAGGTACTATCCGTAATAGCCCAATCACCAAGCGAACTAAGTCGCCCAACCCCTAAATCAGCCAATCAGCAGACCTTCTGTAGATTATGTGTGGAATCATTGCTTATATAGGCTATCAAGAAAGCTACCCTATCCTTTTAAAAGGATTAAAAAGGCTTGAATACAGAGGCTACGACAGCGCAGGCATTGCCCTACTTAACAAAAGGCTCAAGGTGTATAAAAGAGCAGGGAGGGTTGCTGATCTAGAGGCTGCCATCGTTGGTAAGGGCCTGAGCGGCCAGGTGGGCATGGGACATACCCGGTGGGCGACGCATGGGGCTCCTACCGACACAAATGCGCACCCCCATGTAAGTGCCTCAGGCAAGCTTGCCGTAGTGCACAATGGCATTATTGAAAACTACAGTGCGCTTAAGCAAGACCTACTCAACAAAGGGTACTCTTTTAAGAGCGAAACAGATACTGAAGTGTTGGCTTACTTTATTGAAGACATTTATCAATGTAATGATTGTACACTTGAAGCAGCTGTCAGGTTAGCCTTAACCAAAATCATAGGTGCTTACGCTCTTGCTATCCTATCCGAAGATCTGCCTACTACCCTCATCGTAGCCAGAAAAGGCAGCCCCCTAGTCATTGGCGTGGGTAATGATGAATTCTTCATTGCTTCAGATGTCACGCCCATCGTGGAGTACACCAACCAAGTTATCTTTATCAATGATCATGAACTTGCGGTCATTCAAGATAATCAACTCCTCATGAAAAATATCCAGGATGTTCTCATAACGCCTTATGTCCAAAAGCTGGACATGACCCTGGAGACAATAGAAAAAGGAGGATTTGAGCACTTCATGCTCAAGGAAATCTTTGAGCAGCCCAAGTCCATTCGTGACTGCATGCGCGGTCGTTTGGTTGCAGACCACAGCAAGCTAGTGCTTGGAGGCATTAGCCAGCATATGGAGCAATTGGCCAAAGCCAATAAGATTACTATTGTAGCGTGTGGTACCTCTTGGCATGCAGCTTTGGTAGCAGAGTATTTTTTGGAGGAGTTTTGCAGGGTCCCTGTAGAAGTAGAATACGCTTCAGAATTTCGTTATAGAAATCCTGTGATTAACCACAGAGACATTGTACTGGCCATCTCTCAGTCAGGAGAAACAGCAGATACGCTGGCTGCTGTTGAGCTAGCTAAATCCCAAGGGACTACTGTGCTGGGCATTTGTAACGTAGTGGAGTCTTCTATTGCCCGTGCGGTCCATGCAGGTGTATATACGCATGCAGGGCCTGAAATAGGGGTGGCCAGTACCAAAGCCTTTACCACACAGCTAACTGTACTGATGATGATGGCGCTGGAGCTAGCCCGCCAGCGTGGTACTATTACTGCGTCTAAGTTTGAAGAACTACTTCAGGAATTGGATGCTATTCCTGATAAAGTGGCAGCTGTTTTGCAACAAAATGACCAAGTCCAATACATTGCCCAGGTATACCGACAAGCCACTAACTGTCTTTATTTAGGGAGAGGTTACAACTTCCCAGTAGCCCTAGAAGGTGCCCTCAAACTCAAAGAGCTTGCCTACATTCATGCTGAAGGCTATCCTGCTGCAGAGATGAAGCACGGCCCTATTGCATTAGTTGACAAAGCTATGCCTGTGATATTTATTGCTACACAAGACCGATCTTATGAAAAAATCATCTCAAATATAGAAGAAGTAAAAGCCAGAGGAGGCAAAATCATTGTCATTGTGACCCAAGGCGACCGAGTAGCTGCCCAGCTTGCAGACCATGTTATTGAAGTCCCGCCTACTCATGAAGCGCTAATGCCTGTGGTGGCTGTAGTACCGTTGCAACTCCTAGCATACCATATGGCGGTGCTACTGGGTTGTGATGTGGATCAGCCTAGAAATTTGGCCAAGTCAGTAACTGTAGAATAGGGGGTCCTTTAGCCCAACCCCCTTTATTTTACATATCCTGCTAAAAACTCCTTCATAGCCTCTTGGATGACTGGATTGACTAGAATAGCCAGTATGATGGAAAAAAGCAGCCCTATGGCAGCGTGCCCTAAATCTTTTTTAATGCACCTAAATCCTTTTTGCAGCGCTTTTCTACGCTTTTTGAGCCTCTTTTTCGTAAGGCTAATAGCCAACTCTCTACCGCCTAGTAATCCAATAAATACCCACGTGGTGCTCATGGGTATGTTATTTACGCTCTTAAAGTAAAAGAGGATCAACATATACACAAGGTCTACTAGCGTGGCATCCCTGATGTCTGTTAGCCCTACCTTTTCGCTGACTAGCTTCTGCATTCTGTCTCCTTTGAGGTAAAACAGCAACCCTAACCCTAAAAATATGGATCCAATAAATAAGCAGAGTTCCTTGAGATCCAGACTTCGCGGTAGGAATACAGCAATATTAGAGGCATCTTGTATAAGCCAAGCTGACCAAAGCAGGCCACTAGTAACCCACTGCAAAACGATCCATCCTGGCCAAGGCTTGCCTTTGAAGTAGCGAGCAGGGGTAATGAGGTACCAGAAGGTGCCTGCTGTTGTAAAGGCAATCAAGTAACCATAGAAGCTCTTTTGCAAAACACTCAACATGGCGCTGGCATCCGTAGCAAAAATATTCAGTAGTAAGAAAGTAGTAGACACTGGGATGCGGAGGCGCGTCAGTATCAGCAAGGCTACCGGAGCAAGCAGCTGTAAAAAGCTGAAGGTTTGTGGAGCTTCAGAAAATCCTTTTTGAGCCAGCCGCTGGTAGCTTACGTCCCCATGGTAGGTCACCCAGCTGTACCCTATGGTAATAATAAAGATAAGGCCCATAAACAACCACAAATACCACCATTTTGTGCGTGTATTAGAGGCAATGAAAGTACCTATGGTTTGTATGCTGTCATTAGCAATAGCTGAATAGCTGGCTAGTGCAAAGCCAAACCACATGGCAATGGCAGGATATGGGGTTACAAGGCCGCACAAGCATAATAGGATAACCAAGGTTATAAAAAACTCCTTCTCCTTTTTGGTAATATCAAATATCCAGTAGGTAGCTTTTGCTAAGCGCCGCTGCCGGACCTTGCGGCTGAAAGCTTTTTTGGACATATTAGGGGCATATATAGAACTAAATTATAAATTAATATGACGACATGAAGACAAGGACAGGCTATTGTCAGTATTTGTTATCTAGTCAAAATTTTTTGTCTAGTCAAATAAATTATACTATTACAAATTCCTCTGATCATGTAGACCATTTAGTTCTGGACGAATTTAAATGGTTTTATAGTAATTCGAGTCAAGATAGGCGATAATCGATCAATAGTATACTTAAGGTTCTGGATGAAACCTAAAATAAGACTTTATCGATCCTCCTTAAATCCTCAATCTAAAGTTTTTCCATGCAATGAGAGTAGAAATGATGTATAGATTTTTAACAATGTTAGCTGTGTTATGCTTTCTGGTCTTGTGTGCAGTCGGAGTGCGAGCCGCTCATTCCAACGCTACGTCTGATACTTTTGAAGATGATGAGTCCAAACATTTACCAGGATTTATAAGGGTCATAATAAAAGATGACAGTGGCAGATTTTTAGTTATGAAAACCAAGTACGGCAGTAAGAGCTATTGGAATTTTGTAGGTGGAAAGATTGAAGAAAATGAAAAACCGGTTGACGCAGCACAAAGGGAAACGCTTGAAGAAACCGGTATATTGCTTACAGATTACAGGAGTCTAGGTGAGTTCATAGCGGATGTTGAAGGAACAAATTGGAAAGGATATGTCTATCTGGTTGAAGGCTATTCAAATGAGGTTACTAATAAGGAGTCAAACAAATGTTCGGAATTAGGTTTCAAAACCTACGATGAGATAATGTCTTTGAAAGATGTCAGCGATGTAACTAAAACTATTTTTCATAAGTTCATTTTATCTGATACCACTTCGAAAAAAAATCCCGATAAAGCCTTAAATATACAAGCTATATATAGTTTACTAAGAGATAATGGTTCGTTAACAAAACAGTATTTTGCGCAGCTAAAAGGTGCGGTCAATGGTTGCACAAAAGCACAACTTGGCTCGCTTGCGGCTCAACTTGAGCTAAAGAGAGACAAAAATGCAACTGAGAAGGAGTGTATAGAATACTTGAAGCATCAGGATTCAGAGATAGCAAAGTATCTGATAGCTTTGACAGAGAAACCAGCGAATATTAACGATCAAAATAATCGTCTGGTTAACATAGTTAGCAAAGTTAATAACAATGTAGCCCTTGAACCAGAGGAAATTAATTTCGTTTTCAACGGGTACGATAAAAATCAAATTAGTGACACCTATATGGCAACCTTACTTATGACAATTAGTTATAAGGGGCTAAGTGACCAAAATACCATGGAGATGACCTATGTGATGCGTGACTCTGGTCAAATTTATGACTACAGAAATAATCCTGCGCTTAACAGCCGTAAGATAATTAGACGTTACCCAACTGGTGGATTATCAGAAAAAATCGCCCTGATAATGCCTAGCGTAATTGTAACCTTAGCAAAAAAATATCCGATAGCTTCGAATTTTCTTGTGGCAAAGTCTTTAAGCTATACAGGAGGGACGTGGGATAAACTAAATACAATACCTGGTTTTACCTTTCCAAGACAGGGGGAAGAGACGATAAGAGTAATGAGTGAATGCAACGTCGCTATGTCGGTTACAAATGATGGCTTTAATTCATTAGATCGTAAACTATACCAACTTAGAGGGGCTACAGGAACTGTTGAATCAATACCACTTATAATAGCAAGCATAGCAAGTAAGCAATTAGCTATACCAGCTGATTTTTTATTAATGGATGTTAGATATGGAAGTGGCGCTTTTGTGGAAACGTTTACTGAAGGCAAAAAGCTAGGTGATGGATTGATGAAAGTTTTACACCCTAAAATGAATTCTGGTTATTTTCTCACTGAAATGGAACAACCAAACGGAATGTCAATAGGTAATGAGTTAGAAATTATAGAAGCTATAACCATAATGAAGAACGATATTGGCAACACCATGTTTGATTCTAGAGGGTTAAAAGAACAAAGAGACTTGGTGGTCAAGATGCTGTCCAAGATTTTGCATGAAGTTTTTCCTAGTATTAAACGCGATTCATTTGAACAAGAAATTAACATGGCCTTTGAACAAGGGGAGGTAATAGAATCTTTTAAAAAATTGCTTCTTTGTCATAAAGTACCATCCGATATAGTATATAAACTTATTGATGATCCACTTTCTTTGATAAAAGGTTATGATTCTCTTACAGTAACGGCAACGGATGAAGGTTCTCTTAGATATGTTGACCAAAAGGCCTTAGGCAGGCTAGTTAATTTCGAATTAAAAACTGGGTTAAATGAATACATAAAGACGAAAAACAATGGAGCGGGCGTTATTTTAAAGGTACGACTTGGGGATGAGGTAAAAAAAGGCCAACCTATTTGTACCATCTTCGCAAATACAGAGTATTTAGATAAAAATCAGGAATTTATAAGAGATTACATCGATAATTCTTTTACTGTTGCAAAATGAAGAGTATGAAACTTAAAAATAAGTGATGTAGCTATAAAAAAACAGTACAATGAGGTAAAATTTCTATGCAGTTAAAGTTTTTGATCAATCGTTTTGTAGTCTTGTTACTAGTAAAATCCTTAGTCTTACTGTTAGCAATATCTAATGTCAGCGCAAGCTCACACGAGTTGTCTTTACATAAGAAGTCGTTTAACAGCCCTTTAATTATAGCCTTTATGGGGATACCAGCCTCAGGAAAATCTACTATAGCCACAGAGCTTGCTAACTTAGTTGATGCAAAGCTTTACTTAGAGGGTGAAGAAACTAATTATCCCGATGATGTCAAAGAAGGTTTTCTAAATCGAGAAAGAAAAGGGGTAGCATTAAAGCTCTACAAGTATTTTCGCAAAATAAGGTTAAAACATATAAGGTCAGCTGTTATAAACAAGCAACAAGGCAAGAGTAGCATCTTAGACTGTTTTTTTGATAAGCTATTTTATGATATGTTAGATAGTAGTGGTATGGATTGGATAATAGACCCAAAACATGCTGATTTTGGCAAGATTAAACAAATAGCTTATAAAGATAAAAATAATTTACCCGATGTAGATGTTATTGTATTTCTTAAAATATCTGAAGACTTACATAAGACACTACAACATTCTAGAGGACGGAAGTTTGATTTAGATAGCAAAATCTTTACTGCACAGGAAGCTTTCTTAGATGCCACACACAATTACGCTAAGACTCAGAATAAAACACTGATTATTATAAACCAAGAACGTGATGTCTATAGGGTAGCAACGAAGATATTGAGTAGACTAGACCCGTTGTTGCATGGCTCTGTTCATAAGGGGGTAAGTGCTACAATTGATTAGGCCTAGGCTCTATCCATTTGATTGTGTAAATTTCTTTATGATACCCACATTTTTTAGAATGTAGCAAGGCAAGCTATTGAACAAGTAATTGAGAATTCATAATAACATCTATTATTTTTAAGCAAGCAGAGATACAATGGATGCTCAGTGGCTTTGTTGTACGAATAAAAACTAATACAAAATTAAACTTCCTCCATTTTTTTGTCATCTCCAATTTTAAATTTAGGATGAATAGCTGAAGGTATTAGGGTATTCTAGAGTTTTCAACCAAAAAGATTACCCTAATGACGCCAGTTTAGGATACTTGAATGCTCGAAAGCTGGCTACACAATTAGACTCTTGTATTCAGTGTGGCGGTAAAATGATAAAAGCTGGTTACAATCAATCAGATTTTCACGCAGTATTTACCGATCACAAAGTAAAAACACGGCGTCAAATATGTAATGATTGCGGGTGGCGTAA
Source organism: uncultured Cytophagales bacterium (assembly GCA_963705385.1). Classification (GTDB taxonomy): domain Bacteria; phylum Bacteroidota; class Bacteroidia; order Cytophagales; family Amoebophilaceae; genus MFD02979-c5. Next base: position 28,346 of record OY970075.1, on the reverse strand, counting down.
CATCCCGAGCGTTAAGTCGTTATTTGGAGCTTCATCTCATCCAGATCTTGTAAAATTGCAGTGCGAGACTGGCGCAGAACATACATATAAAGATGCTCAAGTTATTTTGAATAAACAGTCGCTAGCAGAAGGAAAGATCAATAATCACGAGCAAATTCATAATGTTATTGAAAAAGTAGGTGGATGTATAGCTCAAACTATTGAAGAAGATAAGATAGATTTGGCGGAGAAAGCTAAAGAATTGATGGTACAAATAGACGAAGGGCATTTATAAAGATAAAGACCCTGATAAAAGGAGTTTTGAAGCGATGACTGCTGTAATATATAGGCCAGAAAATGTAATAAAAAACAAAAACCAAGAGAGTAAAATTATCAGTAAACATTGCGCGGCATCTGCGCTTGCGAACGATCAAGAATATATAAAAAAAGCTGTATTAGTTGCAGCAAAAAAACAAGGGCTATCTAATGACACTGATGTTATAGCACTTTGTGATGGAGCAGATAATTGTTGGAATATTGCGGAGTCTTTACGGAATCATTGCTCATCACTATCTAATTACACTTCCATATCTATTTTAGCGGAATGTGTGAGTATTTTGTCCATAACGCTCTAGTTTGCATGAGTTAACAGATGATGCATTGCCATGCCTAAAGCTGTTGCTTTTCGTGCATTGCATAATAAACTCCTTTCCGCGCTAAAAGGCTTGCATGATCCCCTTGTTCAACAATTTCTCCTGCATTTAACACCAAGATGTGGTCTGCAAGCTTAACAGAAGCTATCCTATGAGTAATAATAATTGTTGTGCGGCTTTGCATGGCTTTTGCTATTGTTCGCAAGATCCTCCTTTCGGTTTGGGTATCTACTGCAGAAAGGCAGTCGTCTAATAGCAATATCCTTGGATCACGGATAAAAGCCCTGGCAATAGCAATACGCTGTTTTTGACCTCCAGACAGGGTTACACCCCTTTCACCTAGCATAGTCTGCATCTGGTTTGGAAATTGCTGGATAGTCTCATACATGGCTGCTTGTTTGGCAGCTTCTACAATTTGCGCTGTGGTTGCTGTTGCTGCGCCAAAAGCAATGTTGTTGTGGATGGTATCTGAAAAAAGGAAGACGTCCTGGGGCACGTAGCCTAGCTGCTGCCTGAGCGATGGAATGGCATAATCCTGAATAGGGATACCATCAATCGTGATAAGACCTTTATCTGTATCATAGAGGCGACATATCAAGTTGGCAATTGTAGTCTTACCGGCACCAGTAGTACCGACAATCGCAATGGATTTGCCTGCTGCTACTTCAAAGGAGACATCCTTCAGGGCTTGGATGCCCGAATCAGGATAGATAAAACTTACCTTTTTAAATGCAATATGTCCTTGGATAGAGCGATGCAGACCCTTTTTAGAAACAATAGGATTTTGCTCTTGGAGAAACTCGTTAATCCTTTCTTGAGAAGCAGCAGCTCTTTGTACAAAATTGGCAATCCAGCTTATAGAAAAAGTAGGCCAGCTCAGCATGTGCAGATACATAATAAACTCTGCAATGTTGCCAGTTGTCATGTTACCCCTAATGACTTCTTTTCCACCCACAAAAACAACCACCACGATCCCTAAACCAATAACACCCGCCACAGAAGGTAAAAAAAATGCGTTGATTACTGTCAAGCCTAGCACCCGTTCCTTGTATTCGTTGCATCCTTTGGTGAAATATTTTATAAATACACTTTCTCGGGCAAAGGCCTGCAGCACCTGAACGCCAGAAAAAGATTCTTGTACGAAAGTTGTCAGGCTCGAAAGTTGTCTCTGTATAGCTTCAGCACGCCGGTTCAGGAAAGTGCTGGCATAGTAGGTACTTGCTGCTAAAAAAGGTATGGGGACAACTGCACAAAGGGCGAGCTTTGTGTTAATAGTGAACATGTAGGGAATGAGCATCAGAAAAGTAGTGACTGCACCCAACGCATACATGAGGGCAGGACCTAGGTACATACCTACACGGTTGACATCCTCTGAAATACGCGCCATCAAGTCGCCTGTAGTATGCTTTCTATAGAAACTCAGTGGTAGCGTTTGATAATGGCTATAAATCTCATTTTTCAAAGTATATACAATACGTTTGCCCACTACCAGGATACTCCTGCGGGTTAGGAAAGAAAAAATTCCCTTAAGAACCGCCGCCAATAGCGCAAGCATGCTATAGGTGACTAGTCCACGAAGCAGCCCTTGGTAAATTGCTGCCCTTTGGCTCGTGCTATCAGTAAGGTGATAGAGTGTGATGCTTTCCTGGACCAAGTCAAAGGCGTATTTGACTAGCCGAGCGGGGACGATGGAGAAGACATTAGATAAAAGCGTAAAGCCTATCCCTAGTAAAAGAGAGTGCTTGTATTGGGCTAAGTAGCTATTAAGATGGCGTAACGCTTTCACAGCGAAGAGAGAGACACTTTGCTTTGTACGCAAAAGAACAGAAAGCAGCACTCGTTTCAAAATATCCTGAAAGAGAAATACAGAAAAAACGGCCTATGCTAAATCATTTTACTTATGCTTGATCAGCACCTTACTGGCCTTAGTGGTTGAACGAATACCTGGCCTTCATAACCCACCAGCTATCACGCACCATTCTAGCTTGTATTACTTACTTTTGTGTGAAAATTAAATGGTATGGAAAAAAAAGTGAGAGTAAGGTTTGCTCCCAGCCCTACAGGGGCGTTGCATATTGGAGGTGTTAGGACTGCCTTGTACAACTATCTTTTTGCAAAAAAGCATCAAGGACAATTTGTACTCAGGATAGAAGACACAGACCAGACACGTTTTGTTCCAGGTGCAGAGGAATATATCCTGAACACGTTGCATTGGCTAGGTATTGAAGCTGATGAGGGACCTGTTCAAGGAGGTGATTTTGGCCCTTACAGACAATCAGAAAGAAAAGCGACTTACCAGACCTATGCAACCCAGCTGATAGAAAAGGAAAAAGCTTATTATGCTTTTGACACGCCAGAAGAGTTAGATGCAATGCGAGAAAGGCTCAAGGAAGCCAGAGTAGCTGCACCACAATACAATGCTATTAGCAGAGAATGGATGCGTAACTCCCTTACGCTTCCTCAAGAAGAAGTCAAAACGTTACTGCAGGCTGGTGCGCCCTATGTTATTCGTATCAAAGTACCGCATAAACAAGACATTCGGTTCCATGACCAAGTCAGAGGGTGGGTAAAAACTCAGGCAGCTGCCTTAGACGATAAGGTGCTGATGAAATCAGACGGCATACCTACTTACCATTTTGCCAGTGTAGTAGATGATTACTTGATGCAGATTAGCCATGTGATTAGGGGAGAAGAATGGATCTCTTCTACGCCGATCCATGTGCTACTTTATCAATGCTTAGGTTGGGAAGCATCGATGCCGAATTTTGTTCACCTCCCCTTACTCCTCAAGCCTGAAGGTACAGGAAAACTCAGTAAAAGGGACGCTGATAAGCATAGCTTACCTATTTTCCCTATGGCTTGGGAAGATCCTGATACAAAGGAGCATATACAGGGATTCCTTGAACGAGGTTATCTACCTGAAGCGCTGCTTAACTTTTTGGCACTATTGGGTTGGAACGCTGGAGGCCAACAAGAACTTTTTAGCAAAGAAGCCCTTATCCAAGCATTTTCCATTGAAAAAATTGGTAAGTCTGGTGTTAAGTTTGATATCCAGAAAGCTGAGTGGTTCAACCAGCAGTACCTTAGGACACAGCCTGACGCAGTGCTTGTTCAGTACTTGCTGCAAGGCTTAAAAGCATATAAGCTAGCTTGTAGCCATACAAAGGCCTTGCAGGTGTGTCAGCTCCTTAAAGAGCGCGCAGTATTTCCACAAGACTTTTGGCAGCAAGGAAAATACTTTTTCATAGCACCTGAGACTTATGATGAGCAGGTCCTAAAAACAAAATGGAGCGCACAAGCTTGTACCATGCTGCAGGAGTTTGTCGCTGTGCTCAAAGCCCTGGAAACTTTTCAAACTACTGAGATTAAAGCTGCCTTGATGGGTTTGCTAGCATCTAGGTCCATCAAGATGGGCCAAATCATACCAGCCATACGGTTAGCACTAACAGGCCTAGCAGCTGGCCCAGACTTGGTGCAGAGCATGGAGATTATTGGAAAAGAAGAATGTATTACGCGGATAGAAACCGCCTTAAAGAGAAATAAGGCGGTTTAACTCATTGAGATATGCCTACTTACGCATTTGCTAATTCCTTGTAGAGGTTATAATAAGCCTCTACCCCTGTTTCATTGTTTTCTATACAACCAATCTCTTGCTCATGGAGTGAATCCTTAAAATTCTCATTACTGAGCGCCTCAGTTCTCATGACGACGTCTGCATACTTGATGCCTGTCTTAATTAATCCACTAAAATCTGCAGATGCCAGTGAAGCCAATCCCTTTTTGTCTACGCCTACCATTTTCACTTTTTCTGCTAAGTTCTTGCCAAACTTGTGAGAGAAAGCATTGTTATAAAGCGTAAATATCACCTTTGATTTTTTAAAAGTAGGATCATGCTGGTAGGTTGTCTTCAGGTACATAGGAATAAGGCTAGTGATCCAATCATGGCAATGGATAATGTCAGGAGCCCATTCAAGCCTTTTTACAGTTTCTAATACCCCTTTGCAAAAGAAAATAACTTTTTCGTCGTTGTCCTCAAAAAATTGATTGTCCTTATCATAGAATACTGCCTTTCTTTTAAAGTAGTCTTTGTTGTCAATAAAGTACACTTGAAGCTTTGCACTAGGGATAGAAGCTACCTTGATTACTAGAGGCATTTCTTCTGCACCTACTGTAATGTTGATGCCTGATAACCTAACTACTTCGTGGAGCTTGTTCTTCTTTTCATTAATTAAACCAAACCTAGGAACTAGAATCCTAACCTCTATGCCGTTTTCTTGCACGTGTTGGGGAAGTACTCTGACAAAATCAGCAACTGAAGAGGTCTTGAGGAAGGGACTAATTTCACTAGCAGCATAGAGTATTTTTAGCTTAGACATGGCAATAGGTTTTAACCACAAAGTATAGCTTGCTTCCTTCCAAGATGTGAATACAATTATATGGAATTTTCTTTATAGTTTCAAGGATTCCCTAGAGTCACCCCTTCTAAAGCTAAAAATTTTGTGCAATTACTTCTTTAAAAATATGCTTCAATAAAGCCCTATTCATGGTAATGGATAATAAATGCTTAGCTCTGTGCTGATGGTTTTCGAGAAATCAGTATAGGACGGGAATGAAAAAAATTTAAAGAAATAAACTTCTCTCTAGGGTACTTACTTCTTGTAGAGCTTGCTCAAAGTTTGTCTAGTATGTAGGGTCATTAACGCGAACGTTTTGCTGTTTGGTTATGCCTATTGCTGGGCATGAATAAACTGCTATGCTAAGCTCTTTCCTCGAAAGAGGAAATCCTGTTATGATTTCTAGGTACAACTCTTCAGTGCCAATATTCCTAAAATTAGGCGAATTGCATGAATACAATGTTTAATGAGCAGAGAGGTCTGAAAATCAATAATCCCTATTATAGCTTGATGCCTAGTTCTTTTAGTTGTGCTTCTGAGATGGGAGCAGGTGCTTTGAGCATTACATCACGGCCAGCATTATTTTTAGGGAAAGCGATAAACGAGCGGATAGCTGCCTCTCCGCCCAACAGTGTGCACAGCCGATCTAGGCCCAACGCAATGCCTCCATGGGGGGGAGCACCGTACTCCAGTGCCTCCAGTAAAAAGCCAAACTGCTGCACAGCCTCCTCTGGGCTAAAGCCTAGTATGTGAAACACTTTTTCTTGCAACGCTCGTTCACAAATCCGAATAGACCCTCCCCCTACTTCTATGCCATTAATAACCAAGTCATAGGCATTGGCGCGGACTGCCTCAGGCTGCTTTTCTAGTAGTGGAATATCTGTTGCCTGAGGCGAAGTAAAAGGATGGTGCTGAGCATGGTAACGCTGCGTTGCTTCATCCCATGCTAGCAAAGGAAAATCTACTACCCAAAGTGGGGAAAAATGGTTTTTGTCACGCAAGCCCAGGTCGTCACCTAGCTTCAGGCGGAGTTCAGCCAGGGCTTGTCGTGTTGGCTGCGTTGCTCCAGCTAAGATCAGTAGCAGGTCACCTGGTTGTGCTTCCATGGCTGCTGCCCACCTAGCAAGCTGCTCTTGGTCAAAAAACTTGTCTACAGAAGACTTTAGGCTGCCGTCTGGGTTGTACTTCACATAGACCAATCCATGGGCACCTACCTGTGGCTGTTGCACAAAATCTATTAACTGATCCAGCTGCTTGCGCGTATATTCTGCACATTTTTGTACACATATGCCTACTACTAGCGCTGCCTTATCAAACATTTGAAAGTCTTTTCCTTGTACCAGGTGGGTAAGCTCAACAAAAGGCATTCCAAAACGCAAGTCAGGCTTATCAGTACCATATAGCTGCATGGCCTGGGCATAAGGCATGCGCGGAAATGGTGGTAGGGTGAGGTTTTTGATGTGTTTAAATAAGAAATCTAGGAGTCCCTCAAAGATTGCTAGGATATCCTCCTGGGTCACAAAGGTCAACTCGCAATCAATTTGCGTGAATTCAGGCTGCCGGTCTGCTCTGAGGGCTTCGTCTCTAAGGCACTTGGGTAGTTGGTAGCAACGGTCAAACCCTGCTATCATCAGTAATTGCTTCAAAAGCTGAGACGACTGAGGAAGTGCATAAAACTCACCTATATGTATACGAGAGGGCACCACAAAGTCCCGCGCTCCTTCAGGGGTAGATTTGATTAGGATCGGGGTTTCTATCTCTAGAAACTGCTGTTGGTTAAGGTAGATACGCGTTTGCTGTGTTACCTGGTGGCGGAGTATGAGGTTATCTTTTAGGGGGGACCGCCTTAAGTCTAAATAGCGGTATTGCATACGCAGCTCCTCGCCGCCATCGGTCTCTGTTTCAATAAGAAAAGGAGGTGTTTTCGCACGGTTGAGGATTTCCAGGGCTTGTACCTGCACTTCAATGTCTCCAGTAGGTAGGTGTGGATTTTTAGCACTCCTTTCTACGACCATCCCTTGTGCCTTGATAACATATTCCCGACCAAGTTTCCTAGCCTGTTGTAAGAGGGCTGGGTTTGTAACGCCTTCTTCAAAAATCAGTTGTGTAATGCCGTAACGGTCGCGCAGGTCTAGCCAAATGATACCACCTTTGTCGCGCACTCGCTGTACCCATCCACAAAGGATAACAGAAATCCCCAATTGCTCTAGACGTAGCGCTCCACAGGTATGCGTCCTTAGCATAGTTTTTAGCTTACAATTTTTGGATTCATAATCGTGTGACACAAAGGTAGCTATGTTCTTCCTATGGACAATAAAGCAGGCTGGAGGTAATTTTAATCACTATAACTGCCTTTCAATGAAGCACCATGTATACCTGAGGAGCAAGCCATCACTATAAATGCATAAAAAGAAGGCTTTCCCTTTTGATGCCCTCATAGCTGCTCAATCATAGGTGAGTAGCCACGGGCATTCTTGTTTCTTGGAGTCCCCTAAAAGGTTTATGGGGTAGCACCAACAATTCAATAGCATTTTTAAGCTACGAAGATTACCTCTTTGATATTGTAGTACCTTACAGTACCATTTACTTGTTCAATTGCTAATTGACCAACAGCATCTATACCAACGATTTTTCCTTGGAAAGTCTGTTTTTGGTCCCTGAATGTATGGGGTTCATGCATCCAATACATGCTTTTAAGGTAGGCTGCCTTTAAAGAAACGATGCCGTGAGCCTGGAATTGTAGATAAATGCGCTCAAGCGCATTTAAAACTTGTGCAAGTAGTTCTTGTAAGTTGCAAGTACGCCCGCAAACAAGTGCTAATGAAGTAGGTCCTGGCCTAGGAAAATGCATTTGGTTGATATTGAGTCCAATACCCACTACAGATGCCCTGATATGCTGTTTTTGCACTATGTTTTCAATAAGTACACCGCAGAGCTTTTTGTCCTGGTGGTAAATATCATTAGGCCACTTAATTGCCAGGCCTTTGGCAACGTACCTAGACAAAGCTTGCTGTATGGCAAGCGTAGTGATAATATTGAGCGCAAAGTTTTGCTGAGCCCTTAAAGAGGTAGGATAGAGGATCACTGAAAAGGTAAGGTTTTTGTGTGGTTCACTGTACCAAACATTACCGCCTTGGCCTCTGCCTCGGTATTGGTAATCTGTAATAACAACCGTTCCTTCTGGTAAGTCCTTCTCCATTAGGTATTGAGCTGCTAAACTATTCGTTGAAGTACACGTTGCCTCATAGATGAGGTGCTTCCCGATCAGCTTAGCAGTCGTAGTTATATTGCTATACAATTTTATATTTTTGTTGGAGGATTACGATACCCGCTATTATAAAGGAAAAAGAGTTTGGAAAGCACACTGACCAAAGCAATTGTTCAGGGTATGCGTGCAAAGAAGGCACAGGACATTAGCATACTTGACCTCAAACATATTCGCAATGCTATCACAGACTGCTTCATCATTTGCTCAGGAAACACGCAAAGGCAAGTGGAGACGATTGCTGAAGCTATTGTCGAAACAACTTATAGGCAAACAGGAGAGCATCCATGGAGGCAAGAGGGCCTAGGTACTCAAGGATGGATTCTAATAGACTATGTTAATGTAGTTGTACACGTATTCTGCCCTGAGAAGCGGGTTTTCTATGCCTTGGAAGCGTTATGGGGAGATGCTGCAGTAACACATATCGAGCGCTAAAGCTAATTAATTTTTCATTTCTTCTATTAAAATGGACTATCAAGGCCTCGTCTAGCTTCACAAAAAACTGAATTATGAACAAAGGCAGAAAGAACTTGCCACAAAGGCCGTCATCGCAGTCATGGGCGATTATCATATTATTGACCTTTATCATTGGTACATTTTATTTCGATAAGGTAAGCAGCACCGTTGCTATCTCTGAACACAGGTTTGAGCAAATGATGTTGAATGATGAAGTACAAGAGGTGGTCTTAGTGGTGAATAAGAATATTATTGAAGTAAAGCTTAAACCAGAAGTGCTTGAGCAAGAGCCTTACAGGAGCGAATTAGAAGAACGTCATCATCTAGCTGCAGACCATAGCCCTATTTATACTTTTAGGACCCCTTCGCCAGAGGTATTTAATGACAACTTTAAGGCCCTAGAGGCTAGGATAGCACCTGAAAAAAGGATAGGCTACATTGCTACAGAACGCTATGACTTTACAGGCCTTCTGAGTCAGTGGGGATTTTTTTTCCTCTTGCTTGTTGGATTCTGGTTCATGATGCGCCGCATGTCTGGTGGTGGCGGTCCTGGTGGGCAAATCTTCAACATCGGGAAGTCAAGGGCAATCCTTTTTGATGCAGAAAAAGGTACCAAAGTGACCTTTGATAATATAGCAGGCTTGCAAGAAGCCAAAGAAGAGGTCATGGAGATTGTAGAATTCCTTAAAAACCCTGAAAAATTCACTAAGCTAGGTGGTAAAATACCTAAAGGCGCCTTGCTAATAGGCCCTCCGGGCACGGGCAAAACTTTGTTAGCCAAAGCCGTAGCAGGAGAGGCAAACGTACCCTTTTTCTCCTTATCAGGATCAGACTTCATAGAACTTTTTGTGGGTGTAGGCGCAGCACGGGTCAGGGACCTTTTTAAGCGAGCAAAAGAAAAAGCACCTTGTATCATTTTTATCGATGAGATTGATGCCATTGGTAGAGCAAGAGGGCGTGGACAGATGCCTGGGATCAATGACGAAAGAGAAAACACCCTCAATTCGTTGCTCGTAGAGATGGACGGCTTTGCGACTGACTCTGGAGTCATTATTTTGGCTGCTACCAATAGGCCTGATGTACTTGACCAAGCGCTTCTCAGGCCAGGTAGGTTTGATCGACAAATCAGCGTTGACAAGCCAGACATTGCTGATAGGGAAGCAATTCTCAAAGTACACATCAAGTCCTTAAAACTGGTTAAGGATGTAGATGCTGCTAAGTTAGCAGCACAGACTCCAGGTTTTGCTGGTGCAGAACTTGCCAATATCTGTAACGAGGCCGCACTGATTGCTGCTCGGAGAAACAGAAAAAATGTGACTATGGCTGACTTTCAAGACGCTATCGATCGCGTGATCGGTGGCCTCGAAAAAAAGAATAAAATTATATCACCACAAGAAAAAGAAATTGTGGCTTACCATGAGGCAGGCCACGCTGTGGCTGGTTGGTTCTTAGAGCATGCCCATCCACTTGTCAAAGTAAGCATCGTGCCTAGAGGCATAGCTACTTTAGGCTATGCACAGTATTTGCCCAAAGAACAATTTCTATACCAAACTGAGCAGCTATTAGATGAGCTATGCATGGCACTAGGGGGTAGAGCAGCAGAGGAGCTTGTATTTGGAAAAATCTCTACAGGAGCCTTGAGTGACCTGGAGCGGATAACAAAGTTAGCCTACAGTATGGTCGGTATCTATGGTATGAATGACAAGGTGGGCAATATCTCCTTCCAAGATCCTCAGCAAGGGGACTATAACTTTACAAAGCCTTATTCTGAGTCTACTGCTAAGACAATTGATGAGGAAGTAAGAAACATTGTAGCGGCAGCCTATAAACGTGCCAAAGAGCTCCTACTAACCAAAAAGCAAGAACTAGAGATTATTGCGCAAGAGTTATTAGCCAAGGAGATCGTCTTCCAAAAAGATTTAGAGCGGATGATTGGCAAACGGCCCTATCCTAAAGAGGCGCAAGAAGCTTCTATTGAAGAAAAAGGAATCATAAAGAAAGCAAAGATAGTCTCAAGGAAGCTGCCTAAAGCAGAGGCTCAAGGAAAACCACAGTTGTGAGTAGCAATGATTAGTCTTAGGAAAGAGTTATGCATCTACCCTTTTGGATAGTAGTACATTATAGATGCAGGCGGTATTTATTCGATTATAGGCCAGGCTATTGACAAATTAGCAAACTCCTTGCTGTCCTGAGCTGAAAACTCAGGAGTCTCTAAGACAGCAATTCTATCAAACGGAAATAGACTTTGAAGTTTAAAAAGACCTTTTCTAGTTGGCTGACGAATCGCTATCAGCTTATCATCCGTAACGAAGAAAACCTACTGGAGCAATCTAACTTTAGTTTTAGCTATGCTAAACTCATAGCCTTGCTCTCTATTCTATTTGTCACTTTAGTGATCTGTAGCCTCTTACTAGCCAATACTGTCCTAGGCCGGTGGTTGAACCCAGCACATATGGAGCAAGAGAACAAAAAAAAGATCGTGCAACTTTCTGTAACTGTAGAAGAACTCGAAACTCAAAATAATCGACAAAAAAGGTTTATTGATTTACTTCAAAACGTTATTGCAGGCAAAGAAATAACAGAGCATGAGCTAGAAACAACTGAAGCGCTACCGCCATCAACAAAGTCTCCAGCTCCATCCTACCAAGCTGAACAGCTAGTTGCTGCTGACTCGCTATTGCGGGGTGAGTTGGAGGGCAGTGAGTCCTCTCTGCTACCTACCTACCACAAGCCTAGCAAAGATTTGCAAGATCTCTTTTTCTTTTCTCCTGTCAATGGTATTATTACTACCCCCTTCAAATATCAGACCGGCCACTATGGCGTAGACATTGTAGCCAAAGAAAATGAGCCCATAAAATGTATAGCTGACGGAGTAGTAATCTTTTCTGCTTGGACCGTAGAAACAGGCTGGGTCATGGTTATTCAACACAATAAGGATTTGGTTTCTATTTATAAACACAATGCTGCGTTATTAAAAAAAGTTGATAATTTCGTAGAGGCAGGAGAAGTGATAGCTACGATGGGTAACTCTGGCGAGCTTTCTACAGGCCCTCACCTTCATTTTGAGCTTTGGTATGAGGGGAATGCAGTAGATCCAGAATGCTTTATTACTTTTTGAACTAAAACCCACGTACTATTATGTTCAGTAATGCTAAAAAGGAAACTATTAAAGGGGATGTAACTAACTCTAGCAACATCATTGGTAAAGGGACCAGTCTAGAAGGTAACCTCAATACGGCAGGTAATATTCGTATAGAAGGAAAGATAATCGGTGGCATCAACTCCAAAGCTAAAGTAGTATTAGGAGACACATCAACCATAGAAGGAAACATCATCGCTCAAAATGCAGAAATCGGAGGCGAGGTACAAGGCACGGTTAGGGTCTCAGGATTGCTTACTTTAAAGGCTACAGCTGTTGTTAATGGAGACATCATTACCAGTAAACTAGTGTTTGAGGAGGGAGCTAGGTTCAATGGTAAGTGCAATATGGGGGGACCTATCAAGGAAGTCAGCACTCCTCAGGCTCAAGAGGGATCCTCTCCTCAAAAAAATGGTAACGCTATTGAGCAAATCCCTGAACAAACTTCAGTCTTCAAAAAAGCCTCCCAAGCACTTAGATAGCTATCTAAAGTATGCTGGCCTAAGCTTCCAAATGGTGGCTATCATGGCTATAGGTGTGTGGCTAGGAATAAAGCTGGATGCCTATTTCCAAGTAAGCTTCCCTATTTTTTTGTGTATTTTGGCACTCAGTAGTACCGTCCTTGCAATCTATTGTACCATTAAAAAAGCTTGAGCCTTACTTACTCACCTTGGCATTGTTTAGGATAAGCCCAAAAAGCTCCCCTCCTTGGACACTGGTGCTCCTGCTTGTTGAGCATGCTTACACTGCACTAGGCAAAGATAAATTCTTATGTCTTTTGCTTGCGAAAAATAAAAATAGTACTGATCTTCATTCTGCTTCAGTAGGCTACTAACTTAATTGGCATTGCATTAGCCTGATCGCTATATTGTTTTCCTAACCCTACAACGATGTACAACCCATTTCAAAGATGCATAGCCATTATGTTACTCTGGAGCATGGCCTTACAGAGCTGCACCTCGAACCTCAAGCTCGATACGGGTGCAGCAACAAGCCAGCCGCAGGCCAGTAAAAAGCCCATCAGGCGGCTCGTAGGAGGGGAGCAGCGCCCACAAGACAAGCCCATTTCCATCAGTGCTCATACGGAGAACGCTCCAGTATCCCCTGCCGCTGCTCAGGTTACTCCTGCCGTCCCACTTTTCACAGACCTGTCTCCCAGTAGCTCCCCTCATCACACAGCAGTTCCATCCTCCCCAAGGACTGTTCTCCACAACCAAAGACTTTCCCAAAGCACAGCCATCACCCAAGCCCCAAAAGACTCTCCAAAGGCCCAGGCTATGCGCAGTGCCCAGCCAACACAAATGCCAAGCGCTCCTTTAGCCAAGACTGAGGCAGCAGGCGCTGTACCCGTGCAGCAGTTGACTGCCTCAGGAGGGCAATCCATACGGTTGTCTCCAAGAGAGGGGCATTGGCAAGCGCAAGTAACCGAGCGCATAGGCCATGCGCAGCGTCAAGTGGTGCTGCCTGTTGTCTGTGCGCCTGACTGCGAGGTAGCAGCGCTCCTGGGGTATGAAGCAGGACGGGTAGGGCAACTGTTGCATGTAGCCAAGCAAGGGTTGGACGAATTTGTCTATATAGGCAGGCAAGGTTTGCAGGGAGGGATGCAGGGCGGTGAAGGTGTTTGCGAGCACGAAGCTGGAGGAGATACGGTTGGAGATGAAGGATTTGAAGAGGAAAAGCAGATTGGATCCCCTCAGGGCGCTGAAAACCACGAACAATATGACTATCAAGGATACTCCGATGAATTGCTTAAAAAGTTACGCAACAATGACCCAAAAGTAAAAACTATAGACCTAAGAAGCGCAATAATGCTCACGGAAGAGCAGATAGAAGCGTTAAAAGAATCCATTAAGGACAATAAAGTAATAGGCTACATTGATTGGGGGCATCTGACACAGAATTTGCTACCCATAAAAGAAATAGATGAAAAGGAGATAGATGAAAAGCTGCTCCAGAACACCCTTAACTATAACTACCATCCTACTGACTACATGCATGTATGTTTTTCTAAACATATTTATGATAATCCACAATCAGGAGCTGTGATCAAATTTGATGAGGAGGATTGGAGAGTAGAACAAGTCCATGACGATGGAGAGAGGACAGGATTTTACAGTGCACTCTACGTTAATGAGGCCAAGCACCAAGCTGTACTCACCTTTCAAGGCACCCAAGTAAAAGGTATGCGTGACTTGATGCGCCTCCAATCAGATGTTCAAGAAGACATAGATGGCGTACTAGGAGGAGCAATCACTAAACAGCAAAGCTTAGCCTATAAAGCAACTAAGGCAGCTGTTGACTATGTAAGCGCCAATGGTTTTCATCTATCTATCACAGGGCACTCTTTAGGAGGGTTCCTTGCTGAGCTCGCCGTATTATTTTGTTATAAAGATTTTAATTATGAAGATGTACGAGGCATTGTCTTTGATAGCCCAGGAAGCGCTGAATGGATAAAGAGCACAAAACCTAACATAGAGAATAGCGCTACTAAATTTCATATAGAAGACTTGCCCATTACTACCTATCTCTCAGCCCCCAACTTGATCAATAGCTGTAATGGCCATCCTGGTACAGTATACAGACTTTATCCTGAGATAAAGTTAGATGGCTGGTCCAAAAGAGCTGCACCCCTAGGTTTAGAAGAAATAGAAAAAGGGCTGCGGAGAGCCACCCAAGGGCACTTGCTTCAAGTGCTGCTTCCCTGTTTTGATCCCGCTACAGGTAAGCCAATATCATGTAAGCGTGTAGATGACTGGCCTAGAGTTAAGAAAACTTGGATAGACGGTAACAACCCTATCAAGAAGAGCAAGAATAAAAAATCATTTATAGCTCGTATTTTCCCTAAGTTTTTCAAAGGCTTGATAAGGGGTTCTACCACCCTCGGTACTAATGAGGGCACTATGGGTAGCCTGGTTGCACTGCTTGAGCACCTTGATGTAATAGAGCTGGAACAGTTTTGGGCTACTTTACAAAGCTTGGATGAGGACTTCACCGGGTGTGAGTTAGCTGCTCAAGATGAGTTTGACCAGTGCTATAAAGGCCATTATCAAGAAAGTCCTCTAGGACTTCATGAAGATGTTTTGAATAAGAACAAGAGTATCGACTATTATTTGCTTGAATCCTGGAAATGTCGGAAAATGCTAGCGCAGTCAGTATTAGATAAGCACGCGTGCATTTTCCTAATTATAAAAATGTTGAAGGACATTGTAAATATGTATGACGTAAAAGACACACGCATACGGCCCCAGGTAAGCTTGAAAGATGGAAAAACTCATGTAGAAATTTTGCGTAACAAGATGCGCAGGGTGCTTGAAGTGTTACCTGAACCGCATATCCAAGATACGTTCATCGATCTGTATACCTGGCAGCCTAGAACAAAAGTGCAGCCTAGAACAACAGCAACACCTCCCTCTCAGCTCTGTAGCCATATTCCTTATACCAGTAAGCTTGCCCATTTTGTTGGCAGAGAGCAAGAAAATACCGATCTGGCAAGAATTCTTCGAGAAAGTGGCATATGTGTGGTGTTTGGGTGCGGCGGGGTAGGCAAGAGCACCTTTGCTGAAAATTATGGCCATCAGTGCAAAAGAGAAGGCCAGGCAGTGCGGTTGATACCAGCAGAGACCCCAGACAAACTCCGGGATAGCTTTCAGCTCATGGCTCAAGAGTTGGGTATTAACTGGCGAAGCTTGGCCCGAGAGTACACTAATGACCCCAACAACTATTACGAAGTACTCAGTAGCAGCGTCTATAACGCCTTGGAAAAGCTTGGCCAAGCCACCTTACTCATCTTAGATAATGCTAAAAATGTAGATTGGGTCAAATATTTTCTGCATTATAGAACTCTTCCAGTACAAGTGATCATCACCACTAGAGACGCCGGAAGCTTTGAGGAGTATGGGGGGCAAGTGCAACTAAATGCCTTTAGCGAAGAGGAAGGGAAGGAGTATCTGAGAAAACGCTTTGAAGCGATGAACCTAAAGGAAAGCGAAGAGGAGAAGCGGCTATTATTAGAAGCAGTAGGCTGCATCCCTCAGGCGTTGGCCTTGGCCAGTGGTTATCTTCAGGAACACCGTACCACTAGGATTTCCCAGTACCTAGGGAAGATACAAGCTTACCAAAGCGCCCCAGAAGCACAAAAAGGCTTTGTAATGCCTCAAGTGAGTCTAGGGCTAGAAGATGTATCTTTCCAGGGGCAGCAGCTGCTACACTATTGCAGTTATCTAGACTCAGATTATATTCCTATTTCTTTGCTGAGCGCATTATTAAGTCCTGAGGATATGGAAGAATCAGTAAATGAGCTATGGCGTCTGTCGCTAGTGACCCTAGATGAAGTAAGAACAGGGCTTCAAGTGCATAGGGAGGTGCAGGCAGCATGCCGCCAGTATTTCAACCTGTATCCCTTATTCCCCAAGTCTATCTAGGCTCGGGCTGCATTGGAAGAGACAATCTTTTAGTCTTCACTTGCAAATAAAAAATCTTGTTAACTTTCAGCGAGAGCCAAGGAGACAATAGGTCAACCATATTCAATCAATTGTGCCATGAAAAAAGTTAGCACCCACTCACAATTTCAAAAATTTATTGCTACTATCTTACTTTTGAGCATGGGGCTCCAGAGCTGCACCTCGAACCTCAAGCTCGATACTGATGCAGCAGCAAGCCGGCCACAGGCTAGTAAAAAGCCCATCAGGCGCCTCGTAGGAGGGGGGCAGCACCCACAAGACAAGCCCATTTCCATCAGTGCTCATACGGAGAACGCTCCAGCAATCCCTGCTGCTGCTCAGGTTACTCCTGCCGCCTCCCTTTTCACAGACCTGCCCCCCAGTAGCTCCCATCACAACACAGCAGTTCCACCCTCCCCAACAACTGTTCTCCAAAACCAAAGGCTTTCCCAAGGCATAGCCATTACCCAGCTCCCAAAAGACCGTCCAAAGGAACAGGCTATGTGCATCGTTCAGCCAACACAAAGGCCAAGCGTCCCTTTAGCCGAGGCTGAAGCAGTAGGCGCAGTGCCAGTGCAGCACTTGACTGCCTCCGATGGGCAATCCATACGGTTGTCTCCAAGAGAGGGGCAGTGGCAAGCGCAAGTAACTGAGTGCATAGGCCATGCGCAGCGTCAAGTGGTGCTGCCTGTTGTCTGTGCGCCTGACTGCGAGGTAGTAGCGCTCCTGGGCTATGAAGCGCACCGCGTAGCGCAGCTGTTGCATGTAGCCAAGCAAGGGTTGGACGAATTTGTCTATGTAGGCAGGCGGGGATTGCTGGGTGGGATGCGTACAGATGAAGCTAGCGTAGAAGAAGGAGCTAGTGAGGAAAAAGGAGAGAGGGACACAGTACTTAAGAATCTAGTGCAAGTGTTAGTTGAGCAAATGCCCTTGGTGTCATCAACTCCAGATCAAAAATGGGCTCAAGGAGAGCTGTATGCTCCCCATGTAGCCAAGGTGGTCTCAGCGGCGCGTGAGACGCTTGGTGCGCAAGAGGATATTGCAAAGTTGCTAGTGCGCCTGGGCCAGTATAGAAGCAAGGTGCAGTGTAATTTTAGGGAGGGGCTGGAGTACCAGAAGCAAGCACTTGCAATGTATCAAGCGCTCTATCCAGAACAAAATCGTCTTGATATTGCCCAAGCTCTCCATAGAGTAGGGGCTAGTTTAGGAGAGCTAGGAGAGCATCAGGAGGCATTAAGCCACAAGCATGCTGCGCTAGCCATGTACAAGCACCTATATGGAGATCAAGCTCATCCCGACCTGGTGTATTCTTTGAGTGATGTAGGAAGCAGCTGGAGTCAGTTAGGCAACTACCAAGAGGCGTTGAAGTACAAGAAGCAAGCCCTGGAGATGTACGAGAAGCTCTACCCAGACCAAGATCATGCTGAGATAGCTCAAGCTTTAAACAGTATAGGAGAGCTTTTATCGCATTTGGGTAACCACCAGGAGGCGCTCAAGTACAAGAAGAATAGTCTAGTGATGCGTGAACGCTTATTCAAGGGAAAAGATCATCCTGACGTAGGTCGTTCTTTAAATAGTGTAGGAATTAGCCTAGAGCAACTGGGCAACTACTCGGAAGCGCTGAAGTATAAGCAAGAAGCGCTAACCTTGAGGCAGCGGCTGTATAAAGAGCATCCAGATGTGGCACACTCGTTAAATAATGTGGGAGAGAGCCTTATCAAGGCAGGTAGGCATGAGGAGGGGATAGGGTATTGTAAGCAGGCGTTAGCACTGAGGAAGCAGCTTTATGGAGAACCGCATCATTATGTTGCTTACTCTTTAAATAGTGTAGGCATTGGTTTTAGTGCGTTGAGTAGGTTCGAGGAGGGATTGAAGCACTCTGAGGAGGCGCTAGCGATGCTCAATGCGGTCTATCCAGATCGAGATCATGCCTACAAGGCGCTTTGTTTAAATAATATAGGGGTGAGTTTAACCCATCTAGGTAGGCTTGAAGAGGGGAAGTTGCGTTGTGAGGAGGCCTTATTGATGCAGCAGCGGCTCTTCAAGGAGCAAGACCACCCCGACATAGCGAATTCTCTTCACAACCTAGGGATTGCCTGTGACAGATTGGGCCAGAGAGAAAAAGCGCTATCCTATTATAGTCAGGCGTCCTCTATGCGAGAACGGCTACATCCCGAAAGGCCTAATCATCCTAAGATTCAATCAGATAAAGGAGCTAGGCAGGAAAATGAGCTCTCCCAAGCTATAATAAGGGGAGATCTTAAGCGTATCCAAGAGCTTTTAAGTCAAGGAGTTAATCCTAATGCAAGAGATGAGCAAGGACATACGGTGCTGATGTGGGCTGTAGATGAAGGTCACACAGAAGTGGTGGATCTGCTTATTAAGAGCAAGGCAGAAGTAAATGTAAAAGATGAGGAAGGACATACTGCGCTGATGTATGCTGTAGGTAAAGGTCATACAGAATTGGTGGATCTGCTTATCAAAAGCGGGGCAGAAGTAAATGCAAAAGATGAGGAAAAGCAGAGTGGATCTCCTCAGGGCTCTGAAGAGCACAAGGAGGCATTCCCCCAAAAACAGAGTGCTCCACGAGGTTCCTTGCTGAAGTTGGGGCCATCGGAGCACCAAGGCCCCACTGAGTTTGAGCGCGCCCAAGAAGAGGCAACAGCGCTCAAAGAGGCAATAGAAGAGCAGTATGGTTTACTACTCTCTCAAGATAGTAAGCTGGCTGATTCGCAGCTAGTAAGTGGATTGCTGGCTGATTTGGAGCAATTATTGGGTTTAGAGGCGCTATGGATGCTAGAAGAAAGCAGCGATAGCGCTCAGGAGTACATAGTTAGGCTCAGGAACGATGATAGACTGTCTCTATACGAAGCCGACCTAAGAGACAGGCTCACAGCTCTGCTGGAGCGCGCCTATGCGCAAACGCTCAAACGAGCAGTATCTACTACTCTGCTGAAGGGCCTATCCAATCTTAATGAGGCGTTAGGAGGCGCGGAACAAGTGCTCTTGTACTTTGAGCAAGCTCTTGCGATGAATAGGGTGCTTTATGAGGGCAAAGCTCACCCTGATCTGGCAGCTTCCTTGAATAACATGGGTCTAGCCTACCATGCACTAGGCGACGTGCAACAAGGGCTCGCGTACTTTGTGCAAGGCCTTGCGATGAGACAAGCGCTGTATGGGGCGCAAGCCCAGCTCGAGCTAGCAGCTTCCTTGAACAACGTGGGTCTAGCCTATCATGTGCTAGAAGACATGGAAAAAGGGATCCAATACAAAAAGGAAAGCCTTGCGATGAATAAGGCGCTCTATGGGGACAAACCCCACTCCGCTCTAGCAGCGTCCTTAAGTAACGTGGGTCTAGCCTATCAGAAGTTGGGAGACCTGAAAAAAGGACTCGCCTACTGTGAAAAAGCCCTGGAGATGCATAAGGCACTCCATAGAGACAAACCCCACCCCGACCTGGCGGGTTCCCTCATGAAGGTAGGTAATGCCTATTATGAACTAGGAGATGTGCACCAGGGGCTGGCTTACTTTGAGCAAACCCTTGAGATGTATAAGCTCCTCTATGGGGAGCAACCTCACCCCGACCTGGCGGCCTCTCTTATGAAGGTGGGTAATGCCTATGAGGCGCTAGGAGACGCGAAACAAGCACTCGCCTACTTTGAGCAAGCCCTTAGGATGAATAAGGCGCTCTATGGGGCGCAAGCCCACCCTGAGCTAGCGAAGTCCCTCATGAAGGTGGGAGGTGCCTATCAGGCGCTAGGCGACGCCAGAAAAGCGCTCGTATACTTTGAGCAAGCCCTTGAGATGAATAAGGCGCTCTATGGGGGCAAAGCCCACCCTGATCTGACAGCTTCCTTGGGTAAGGTGGGAGGTGCCCATCAGGCGCTAGGCGACGCCAGAAAAGCACTCGTATACTTTGAGCAAGCCCTTGAGATGAATAAGGCGCTCTATGGGGACCAACCCCACCCTGATGTAGCGAACTCCTTGAACAACGTGGGTAGTGCCTACCAGAGGCTAGGGGAAGCCAGCAAAGGGCTAGGATATTATGAACAAGCCCTGGAGATGAGACAGGCTCTTTATTCCGGTAACCACCCTGATGTAGCGGGTTCCCTGAATAGCGTAGGCAGCGCCTACCAGAGGCTAGGGGAAGCCAAGAAAGGGCTAGGGTATTATGAGCAAGCCCTCGAGATGATACAGGCTCTTTATCCTGGTAACCACCCTGATGTAGCTACGTCCCTGAATAGCGTGGGTATAGCCTACCAGACGTTAGGAGAAGCCAAGAAAGGGCTAGGGTATCAAGAGCAAGCCCTGGAGATGTATAGGGCTCTTTATCCTGGTAACCACCCTGATGTAGCTACGTCCCTGAATAACGTGGGCCTAGCCTACGAGACGCTAGGGGAAGCCAGCAAAGGGCTAGGGTATTATGAGCAAGCCCTGGAGATGATACAGGCTCTTTATCCCGGTAACCACCCTGATGTAGCTACGTCCCTGAATAGCGTGGGTATAGCCTACCAGACGCTAGGGGAGGCCAAGAAAGGGCTAGGGTATTTTCAGCAAGCCCTGGAGATGAGACAGGCTCTTTATCCTGGTAACCACCCCTCTGTAGCAGCTTCCCTGAATAGCGTAGGTATAGCCTACCAGAGGCTAGGGGAAGCCAAGAAAGGGCTAGGGTATTATGAGCAAGCCCTGGAGATGATACAGGCTCTTTATTCCGGTAACCACCCTGATGTAGCGGATTTACTGAATAACGTGGGTAGTGCTTACGAGACACTAGGGGAAGCCAAGAAAGGGCTAGGGTATTTTCAGCAAGCCCTGGAGATGAGACAGGCTCTTTATCCCGGTAACCACCCCTCTGTAGCAGCTTCCCTGAATAGCGTAGGTATAGCCTACCAGAGGCTAGGGGAAGCCAAGAAAGGGCTAGGGTATTATGAGCAAGCCCTGGAGATGAGACAGGCTCTTTATCCCGGTAACCACCCCTCTGTAGCTACGTCCCTGAATAACGTGGGTAATGCCTACCAGACGCTAGGGGAAGCCAGCAAAGGGCTAGGGTATTTGGAGCAAGCCCTGGAGATGAGACAGGCTCTTTATCCTGGTAACCACCCTGATGTAGCGGGTTCCCTGAATAGCGTGGGTATAGCCTACGAGACGCTAGGGGAAGTCAAGAAAGGGCTAGGGTATCAAGAGCAAGCCCTGGAGATGTATAGGGCTCTTTATCCCGGTAACCACCCCTCTGTAGCTACGTCCCTGAATAACGTGGGTAATGCCTACGAGAGGCTAGGAGAAGCCAGCAAAGGGCTAGGGTATTATGAGCAAGCCCTGGAGATGATACAGGCTCTTTATCCCGGTAACCACCCTCATGTAGCGAATTCCCTGAATAACGTGGGTATAGCCTACCAGACGCTAGGGGAAGCCAGCAAAGGGCTAGGGTATTATGAGCAAGCCCTGGAGATAAAGCGGGTGCTCTATCCCGGTAACCACCCTGATGTAGCTATGTCCCTAAATAACGTGGGTATAGCCTACCAGACGCTAGGGGAAGCCAGCAAAGGGCTAAAGTATAAAGAGCAAGCCCTCCAGATATATAGGGCCCTTTATCCCGGTAACCACCCCTCTGTAGCGAATTCCTTGAATAATGTGGGTAGTGCCTACGAGACGCTAGGGGAAGCCAGCAAAGGGTTAGGGTATTATGAGCAAGCCCTGGAGATGTATAGGGCCCTTTATCCTGGGAACCACCCCTCTGTAGCGAATTCCCTGAATAACGTGGGTATGGCCTACCAGACGCTAGGGGAAGCCAAGAAAGGGCTAGGGTATTATGAGCAAGCCCTGGAGATGAGACAGGCTCTTTATCCCGGTAACCACCCTGATGTAGCGGGTTCCCTGAATAGCGTGGGTATAGCCTACGAGACGCTAGGGGAAGTCAAGAAAGGGCTAGGGTATTATGAGCAAGCCCTGGAGATAAAGCGGGTGCTCTATCCCGGTAACCACCCTGATGTAGCGGGTTCCCTGAATAACGTGGGTATAGCCTACGAGAGGCTAGGGGAAGCCAGCAAAGGGCTAGGGTATTATGAGCAAGCCCTGGAGATGTATAGGGCCCTTTATCCTGGGAACCACCCCTCTGTAGCGAATTCCCTGAATAACGTGGGTAGTGCCTACGAGACGCTAGGGGAAGCCAAGAAAGGGCTAGGGTATTTGGAGCAAGCCCTGGAGATGAGACAGGCTCTTTATCCCGGTAACCACCCTGATGTAGCGGGTTCCCTGAATAACGTGGGTATAGCCTACGAGAGGCTAGGGGAAGCCAAGAAAGGGTTGGGGTATTTAGAACAAGCTCTGGAGATGATGCGGGCGGTCTACCCTGCTAATCACCCCTCCATTCAGCAAATGGAGCAAAACTTAAGGAAAATTTCAGCTCAGCAAGTAGGGGAGAGCGATTCGTTCCTCCAGGCATGTAGGGCAGGAAATGATAGTTTGGCAGCAAGTATGCCTATGGACACATTTGCAAAAGACCCGCACGACACCCAAGGGAATCCTCTGATCCGCTGGATGGCCCAGCATGAGCTGCTCGCTCCCATAACACAATTCTTCATGCGTTGGTCAATACCATAACACAAGTATTAAAGCTAGGCTGGAATCCTAACCTGCCCAATAACAGGGGAATTTATCCCCTGCACTATGGGGCACTGAAGGACCCGATCCTGACGAGGCGTTCGCTCGATGCAGACGCTACGCACCTTTGTGCAAACGTCTAAGGGCAGTACGCCTGCTCAGGCTGCTTATGAGTAAAGGCAAGGTGATACATTAACTTTGCTATCACCCCCATCTCGGAGAGCTCTCTTACAGAGATGTAGCCTCCTTTGAAGGATCTTATCAAGCCTACAAGCAGGGATTTTCCCAACGTCAGCTCAACACTAAAGAACTCTTGGCAGCTTTGGAGGTAGGCCTTCAGCTAGGTGATGCGGAGCTAGTCTAAGCCATTCAGGCTCAGCAAACTCCAGAGGGTCTGCTAGGGCAGCTGATGGATCGGTATCCCTTAGCCGCAGCTGCTATCCAGGAGAGATTTTCGGCTTATCGAGAGTAGTTCTCAAGCAGCTGAAGGAGTCTATGCACAGCATGGTACAGAAGGGGCTATACGTAACTATGGAAGAAACGCTCAAAATCTTATCGGTAGCACTCAGGGATGTAAGAAGAGGCATCTACCACAACTTGGGGTGTATGTACCAAACTGTTTAGTGCCTATGCTAATCTAGGGGAAGTCACAAAGAGCGCTTGCATACTACAGAGAGGTGCTGGGTATATACGAGCAACTATTTACTAGCAGCCCTAACTACCCTGAGATTTAAAGGGTACGAAATAATATGAGGAATTTGGAGTAGAAGAAGTGTACTCTATCCTAAATGCAGATTTTCTTAATATTATGCTGGACTCAAAAATCAGCAGCCCGGCCGCTGCTACAGCAGGGTGCAGGGGCTGCTGTGGGCTTAGGGTGACAATAGGGCCTTCCAAGCTTGGCAGCAAATGACCCAGATATAATTGGTTATATCCACGGTAGTTTTACATCTTTACATACCATGAATAAACTGATCAGCTTCGACTTTGCCATCAAATATCTACTGCGTGATAAAGGCAATTACGATATCATTGAAGGCTTTATTTCAGCACTACTCGTTGACCAGGGGTATAAACCAGTCAAGATATTGGCGCTGCTTGATACAGAGAGTAACAAAGAAACCTTTGAGCAAAAGAAGAGCCTAGCTGACCTGATTGTCGAAGATACTGATCATGCCAAATATATTATTGAGATTGAGCGGCAAACTACCAAAGGCTTTATTCATAAGTCTTGTTTTAACACTTCCAGGCTCATTGTCGATCAACTAGATGCCCCTAGAGATTACCTGAATATCAAAAAGGTATTTCATATCTCTTTGCTCTATTTCAAATTGGGCAATGGCACAATCTACCATGGTAAAACGATATTCCATGAAACTGAGAGTAAAGAAAAACTGAATTTTCATATTGAAGATAAGGAGCGCCAGGTGATTTATGATGCTATAGATATTCTTCCTGAATATATTTTTATCTCTATTCCTCAATTTGATGATCATTTGGAGAAAGAAATGGATGAATGGCTTTATGTCATGAAACATGAAGATGTAAGGCCAGAATTCAAATCGCCTTACATGAGCAAAGTAGTAGCGCGGCTGAGCGTCTTGAACATGACTACAGAGATGCGCAATGAATACATAAATTATAATAAGCAAATAGCCACCTACAACGACGCCATAGATACTGCAGAGCAGAAGGGCTTAGAAAAAGGCATAAAAGAAGGCCTAGAAAAAGGTATACAGCAAGAGAAAGTAGTCATAGCAAAAAGGTTACTGCTGCAAAACATAGAGCTTGACACCATCTTATCTGTTACTGGTTTGCGGCTTGATGAGCTCGAGAAGCTCAAAAGGGAATTGTAGTTTTTACTGACAAACGGAGTTTTAGACGTCTAAAATGGGCAGTAGCAGAGGGATGCGCTAAGAGACTGATAGCAGAGGAAGTAAAAGTCCTGAGTTTGGTAACTCAGAACACCAAGAGTTAGCAAACAGCAGCCCGTGCACAGCAGGGTGCAGGGGCTGCTGAGGGCTTAGGGTGACAATAGGGCCTTCCAAGCTTGGCAGCAAATGAGCCGGATATAGTTGGTTATATCCACGGTAGTTTTACATCTTTACATGCCATGAATAAACTGATCAGTTTCGACTTTGCCATCAAATATCTACTGCGTGATAAAGGCAATTACGATATCATTGAAGGCTTTATTTCAGCACTACTCGTTGACCAAGGGTATAAACCAGTCAAGATATTGGCGCTGCTTGATACAGAGAGTAACAAAGAAACCTTTGAGCAAAAGAAGAGCCTAGCTGACCTGATTGTCGAAGATACTGATCATGCCAAATATATTATTGAGATTGAGCGGCAAACTACCAAAGGCTTTATTCATAAGTCTTGTTTTAACACTTCCAGGCTCATTGTCGATCAACTAGATGCCCCTAGAGATTATCTGAATATCAAAAAGGTATTTCATATCTCATTGCTCTATTTCAGATTGGGCAACGGCACAATCTACCATGGTAAAACGATATTCCATGAAACTGAGAGTAAAGAAAAACTGAGTTTTCATATTGAAGACAAGGAGCGCCAGGTGATTTATGATGCTATAGATATTCTGCCTGAATATATTTTCATTTCTATTCCCCAATTTGATGATCAGTTAGAGAAAGAAATGGATGAATGGCTTTATGTCATGAAACATGAAGATGTAAGGCCAGAATTCAAATCGCCTCACATGAGCAAAGTAGCAGCGCGGCTGAGCGTCTTGAACATGACTACAGAGATGCGCAATGAATACATAAATTATAATAAGCAAATAGCCACCTACAACGACGCCATAGATACTGCAGAGCAGAAGGGCTTAGAGAAAGGTATAAAAGAAGGTATACAGCAAGAGAAAGTAGTCATAGCAAAAAGGTTACTGCTGCAAAACATAGAGCTTGACACCATCTTATCTGTTACTGGTTTGCGGCTTGATGAGCTCGAGAAGCTCAAAAGGGAATTGTAGTTTTTACTGACAAACGGAGTTTTAGACGTCTAAAATGGGCAGTAGCAGAGCAGAGGGATGCGCTAAGAGACTGATAGCAGAGGAAGTAAAAGTCCTGAGTTTGGCAACTCAGAACACCAAGAGTTAGCAAACAGCAGCCCGTGCACAGCAGGGTGCAGGGGCTGCTGGGGACTTAGGGTGACAATAGGGCCTTCCAAGCTTGGCAGCAAATGAGCCGGATATAGTTGGTTATATCCACGGTAGTTTTACATCTTTACATACCATGAATAAACTGATCAGTTTCGACTTTGCCATCAAATATCTACTGCGTGATAAAGGCAATTACGATATCATTGAAGGCTTTATCTCAGCACTACTCGTTGACCAGGGCTATAAACCAGTCAAGATATTGGCACTGCTTGATACAGAGAGTAACAAAGAAACCTTTGAGCAAAAGAAGAGCCTAGCTGACCTGATTGTCGAAGATACTGATCATGCCAAATACATTATTGAGATTGAGCGGCAAACTACCAAAGGCTTTATTCATAAGTCTTGCTTTAATACTTCCAGGCTCATTGTCGATCAACTAGATGCCCCTAGAGATTACCTGAATATCAAAAAGGTATTTCACATCTCTTTGCTCTATTTCAGATTGGGCAATGGCACAATCTACCATGGTAAAACGATATTCCATGAAACTGAGAGTAAAGAAAAACTGAATTTTCATATTGAAGATAAGGAGCGCCAGGTGATTTATGATGCTATAGATATTCTTCCTGAGTACATTTTCATTTCTATCCCTCAATTTGATGATCATTTGGAGAAAGAAATGGATGAATGGCTTTATGTCATGAAACATGAAGATGTAAGGCCAGAATTCAAATCGCCTTACATGAGCAAAGTAGCAGCGCGGCTGAGCGTCTTGAACATGACTACAGAGATGCGCAATGAATACATAAATTATAATAAGCAAATAGTCACCTACAACGACGCCATAGATACTGCAGAGCAGAAGGGCTTAGAAAAAGGCATAAAAGAAGGCCTAGAAAAAGGTATACGGCAAGAGAAAGTAGTCATAGCAAAAAGGTTACTGCTGCAAAACATAGAGTTTGACACCATCTTATCTGTTACTGGTTTGCGGCTTGATGAGCTCGAGAAGCTCAAAAGGGAATTGTAGTTTTTACTGACAAACGGAGTTTTAGACGTCTAAAATGGGCAGTAGCAGAGCAGAGGGATGCGCTAAGAGACTGATAGCAGAGGAAGTAAAAGTTCTGAGTTTGGCAACTCAGAACACCAAGAGTTAGCAAACAGCAGCCCGTGCACAGCAGGGTGCAGGGGCTGCTAGGGGCTTAGGGTGACAATAGGGCCTTCCAAGCTTGGCAGCAAATGAGCCGGATATAGTTGGTTATATCCACGGTAGTTTTACATCTTTACATACCATGAATAAACTGATCAGTTTCGACTTTGCCATCAAATATCTACTGCGTGATAAAGGCAATTACGATATCATTGAAGGCTTTATTTCAGCACTACTCGTTGACCAGGGGTATAAACCAGTCAAGATATTGGCGCTGCTTGATACAGAGAGTAACAAAGAAACCTTTGAGCAAAAGAAGAGCCTAGCTGACCTGATTGTCGAAGATACTGATCATGCCAAATATATTATTGAGATTGAGCGGCAAACTACCAAAGGCTTCATCCATAAGTCTTGTTTTAACACTTCCAGGCTCATTGTCGATCAGCTAGATGCCCCTAGAGATTATCTGAATATCAAAAAGGTATTTCATATCTCTTTGCTCTATTTCAGATTGGGCAACGGCACAATCTACCATGGTAAAACGATATTCCATGAAACTGAGAGTAAAGAAAAACTGAGCTTTCATATTGAAGACAAGGAGCGCCAGGTGATTTATGATGCTATAGATATTCTTCCTGAATATATTTTTATCTCTATTCCCCAATTTGATGATCATTTGGAGAAAGAAATGGATGAATGGCTTTATGTCATGAAACATGAAGATGTAAGGCCAGAATTCAAATCGCCTTACATGAGCAAAGTAGCAGCGCGGCTGAGCATCTTGAACATGACTACGGAGATGCGCAATGAATACATAAATTATAATAAGCAAATAGCCACCTACAACGACGCCATAGATACTGCAGAGCAGAAGGGCTTAGAAAAAGGTATAAAAGAAGGCCTAGAAAAGGGCATCAAAGAAGGCCTAGAAAAAGGTATACAGCAAGAGAAAGTAGTCATAGCAAAAAGGTTACTGCTGCAAAACATAGAGCTTGACACCATCTTATCTGTTACTGGTTTGCGGCTTGATGAGCTCGAGAAGCTCAAAAGGGAATTATAATTTTTACTGAAAAACGGAGTTTAGACGTCTAAAATGGGCAGTAGCAGAGGCATGTACTAAGAGACTGATAGCAGAGGAATGGAGAGACTC